>JBHGAV010000003.1:0-117858 GCA_041946685.1 Bryobacteraceae bacterium
GAGTTGCCCCCACTAGAACCTGAATCTAGCGCGTCTGCCAATTCCGCCACATCCGCATTACAGGCGGGTTCAATCTCATTGTCCTCGAGCGCGCAGGCAGTGTCAAATCTCGCGCAACTCCTCCAGCAGGTCGCGCACCAGGCCCTCGATCTGGTCGCGGACCCGGCGGTAGACCTTTTCGCTGCGCCCGATGGGATCGTCCACATTCCACTCGCGAACCGGCACTCCGATTCCGTCCGGCAGCGGATAGCCGCTCATGTTGACGATCAGGTCGAAGCTCTCCAGGCGGACCCACTCCAACGGCTTGGGGAACTGATCCCCCAGGTCGATCTTCCTCTCGTCCATCACCACGCGCACCGGTGGAGCAATAATGACGGCCGGCATCAGGCCCGCGCTCTCCACCTCCCACACCCCCTCGCCATAGACCCGCGCGAAGCCCTCCGCCATCTGGCTGCGGCAGGAGTTCCCGAGGCAGACAAACAGGATGCGCTTCACAAGGCGGCCTTCTCGACAAACCGGCGATGGATGCGGCCGTCTCGGGCAAGCTCGGGATGGAAGGTCGCCGCCAGATGGAGACCTTCCTCCACCAGGACCGGCTCGCCCTGGTAGCGAGCCAACACCCGCACCGACGGCCCCACGCGGCGGATAATCGGCGCGCGGATGAACACGGCTTCCAGCGGCCCGTCCTCGACGTCATCCAACACCGCAACGCGGCTGTCAAGCTGCCGCCCGTAGCCGTTACGCTCAACGTCGATGTCCATCAATCCGAGGCTCTCCTGTTCGGGGTGAGTGACGCGCGAGGCCAGCAGGATCGCGCCGGCGCAGGTGCCGAAAATCGGCCGCCGCCGGCCGAAAGCAAGCAGAGTATCAAAGAGGTTCTCCTCCCTCAGAAGTCTCAACATGGTGGTGCTCTCCCCGCCTGGGATCACCAGGGCAGCGGCGCTTTCCAGTTCCTCCGCAGAGCGCACCTCGAATCCATCGGCCCCGGCTCGCGCCAGGGCCGCACGGTGAGCCTCAAAGTCCCCTTGCAGCGCGAGAATGCCAATACGCGGGCGCGACATCACCATCCGCGGGTCTGAAGAAGCTCGGATTCCTGGAGCTTAGCAACATCGATTCCGGGCATGCCCACCCCGAGCTCCTCGCTGGCTTCGAGCAGCTTCACCGGGTCGTTGAAGTAGGTCGCCGCCTTGACGATGGCGCGGGCGCGCGCCTCGGGGTCTTGGCTCTTGAAGATGCCCGAGCCGACGAACACCGCCTCCGCGCCGAGTTGCATGACGAGGGCAGCGTCGGCGGGCGTGGCGATGCCTCCGGCCGAAAAATTCGGCACCGGCAGCTTGCCGTGGACCGCGACGTACTCCACCAGTTCCAGCGGGGCCTGGAGCTTCTTGGACTCGGCCACCAGCTCCTCCTTGCCCAGCACCGTGAGCTGCTTCATCTCCTTCTGGATGGTGCGCATGTGGCGCACGGCCTCGACGATGTTGCCCGAGCCGGCCTCGCCCTTGGTGCGGATCATCGCCGCGCCCTCCGCAATGCGCCGCAGCGCTTCACCCAGGTTTCGCGCGCCGCAGACGAAGGGAACCTTGAAGCTGCGCTTGTCGATGTGATGCTCTTCATCGGCGGGCGTGAGGACCTCGCTCTCATCGATGTAGTCCACCTCAAGAGCCTCCAGGATCCTGGCCTCCATAAAGTGGCCGATGCGTGCTTTGGCCATGACGGGGATGCTGACCGCCTGCATAATCTCGCGGATCTTGGTGACCAGGGCCATGCGCGCCACCCCGCCTTCCTTGCGGATATCGGCGGGGACGCGCTCCAGCGCCATCACCGCCGCCGCCCCCGCGCGCTCCGCGATCAACGCCTGCTCGGCGCTGGTGACGTCCATGATGACGCCGCCCTTCAGCATCTCCGCCAAGCCGACCTTGACCCGAAAACTATCGTCCATATACATTGCTCTTCTCCTGACTAAACCATCGCCGGAGCGGGCTCCCAGTGCCGCGAGGCACGAAGCCGTTCCAACTCGCTCGAAAACAGTTTTCCTAGTATCTCCACGCCCTCCCGGATCTGGTCCGCGGAGAGGCCTGCGAAGCTAAGCCGCAGGCTTCCGGGCTCGTGGTGGGACACCTCAAAGTACCGTCCCGGCGCGTAGGTCACGCCGGCGCGCTCCGCCCTGCCGAGAAGCTCCGCCGCATCAAGGGGCACGGGCAGACGCACCCAGAGGTTCATTCCGCCTTCTGGACGGGTGAAGCGAGTTCCGGCCGGGAACATGCACTCACAGGCGGCGAGAACCGTCCTCAGGCGCTCGGCGCCGGCTGCAATCATGCGCTGCTTGTGCGCCGCGAGCCGTCCCGATTGGGCGAAACGCAACAGGACCGCCTGAGAGAGGTGATCCGTGTGCAGGTCCGCAAGCTGCTTGGCCTCCGCCAGCCGCCCGATGAGCTGCCGGGGCCCGGTCACCCACCCGACCCGCAACCCGGGGAAGGCAATCTTCGAGAAGCTGCGCATGAGGATCGTGTCACCGGACTCGTCCAACTGCCTCAACGACGGCACGGGCTGGCCTTCGTATCGCAGCTCACCGTAGGCATCGTTTTCGACGATCACGGTGCCGGCCGCGCCCGCCTCGGCCAGAATCGTGCGCCGTGCGGCGAGCGGGATCGTCGAGCCCGTCGGGTTCTGGAAGTTCGGAGTGACCACCAGGACTTTCGGCTTCTCCTGCTCCAGCGCGCGCCGGAGATGGTCCAGATCGATGCCCTGCGGCCCCACGGGGATCCCTACCACCCGAGCCCCGGCACGCAGCAGCAGGTTCTTGACGCCGGGATAGATGGGATCTTCCACCAGAACCGCGTCGCCCGCTTGCACGAGCACGCGCTGGACCAGGTCGAGGCCCTGCTGGCAGCCATTGGTGATCAGGATGTCGTCCTGCGGCCGGGCGATGCCCTCGCGACTCGCCTCCGAGAACAGGTAGTCGCGCAGCGACGGGTAGCCGCCGGGAGAGCCGAGTTGAAGGATGGCGGCAGCCTGTGGACCGGCGAGGACCTCCCGGCAGGTTTCCTCAACTTCTTCCACGGGGAACAGGTTCTCCGCCGGGCGGGATGTGGCGAAACTAATAGTCCCACTGGAAGGCAGGTTGAGTGGAGTCGAGAACCGGTCCGCAGGCTCCAGGAGACGATCCCAATTGATCCCGGGGTTGGCCAGCTGCGCCTGCCCAGCTACGAAGCTGCCTTTTCCAACGTGACCCTGGATCAGGCCCTCGGATTCAAGCAGTTCATAGGCCGCCGAGACGGTCGATCTGTTCAGGCCAAGCAGGCCAGCCATATCGCGGGTGGATGGCAACCTCTCCCCACGGGAGAGGCGCCCGCTGGCGATCCAATCCTTGTATTGGAGGAATAGTTGCCTATACAGAGGCACTTCCGAGTTGGAGTCGAGTTGTGGACGCGGGAACACAGCCTCACTCACTGGCTGCCACTATACCATATTGGATGGTATATCGCCATCCAACCCTCAGCCCATGGCTTCCCACAGGTGAGCTGGGCACCCGCGCCCGCGCCAAAAGAACTCTGTTACTGTGCCAGCTTCTTGAAGCAGAGGAACCAGTCCACGCAACGAACCGCCGGGTCCTTCCCGGTGACGCGCTCTTTGGCCGCGCCGCACGAGCCGGGCGGGGGGACGATCACCTCCTCGCCGGGTTGCCAGTCGGCCGGGGTGGCGACCTGGTGTGCGTCGGAGGTCTGCATGGCGATGAGCAGGCGCTTCAGTTCCTGAAAGTTCCGCCCGTTGCTCAGCGGATAGTAAAGAATGGCCCGGACCGTGCCCTTCGGGTCAATGAAGAACACCGCGCGGACCGCCTGGGTGTTGCTGGCAGACGGCTGAAGCATCCCGTACCTGCGCGAGACCTCCATCGTTAGGTCCGAGATTACGGGGAACGTGACCTCGACGTCCTTCATGTTCCGAAACTGGACCTTCTCCTTGATGGTCCGAAGCCAGGCGATGTGGCTGAAAGTGCTGTCGATGGAAAGGCCGACCAGTTCGCAGTTCAGCTTCTTGAACTCGTCCTGCATTGAGGCGAAGGTCATGAACTCCGTGGTGCATACGGGAGTGAAGTCGGCCGGATGACTGAAAAGGATGACCCACTTGCCCTTGTAGTCCTCCGGAAACTGAATGGGACCCTGAGTGGTCTCCGCAGTGAACGAGGGCGCCGGTTCGCCGATCAGGGGTAGTCTGGTGCTCGCATCTGTCATAGGGGATAAGCCTCCTGCAACGAAGATGCAAGTTCGGGCAAGCGGTGACAATCATTCTCCGTTGCGCAGCCGGCCTCGCCAAGGGGAGCGTCGAGCCTAATTCTTCCGCCAGATGACACGCCGGAGAGAGTTCGAGCCGTCGTCGCTGACCAGCAAGGCCCCACCCTTGCCGACGGCCACTCCGACCGGTGCCACGAGCCATGCTCGGCGGCGAAAGCGTGGCCGCGGAACTCAGGGGGAGACATCCGGCCGTCGCAGAAGACCATCCCCGGCAGGGAGGACGCCCGACGGCCTGGGGGTCGGCCGGGGGAGACTCACTCCGTCGGCCGACTCGCCGGGCTTGGGGAGATCGGCCACCGTGATCTCGCGCCAAACGCCGGCTTCCCCTGCCGGAAGTCGGTGAACGCGTCCCGGCCATTAGGTACGAGCTGAGCGGATACCGCCTCCCAGGCCAGTGACACCAACAATGTCGCAGGGACCCAGAAACTCAGGCGCACTCCGCTAAACCCTCCTCTTTGCCTTCTTTCTCAACGGTCCAGACCGCCGAAAAAAAGATTGCCGTGCGTCGCGCATTCAAGTACCTTATCTCTACGGAGGAATCATGGCTTTCTGCACAAACTGCGGCTCCTCAATGGAGGGCCAGTTCTGTCCCAACTGCGGCGCCAAAGCCGGCGCGCCTGCTCCTCAGCCGGTCCAGCCAGCCGCCCCAGCGCCCGTAGCCCCGCCGCCGAGCGCTCCCCCCAAAAAGACCAGCCCGCTGATCTGGGTGCTGGTGGGCTGCGGCGGTCTGATCGTGATCGTCATCCTGGTTCTATTCGCGTTCGGTTTCTTCGTTTCGCGCAAGGCGTCCGAGTTCAGCAAGAATCCGGGCTTCGCCGCGGCCAAGATGATGGCATCGATGAACCCAAATGTCGACCTCGTAAAGGCGGACGAGAGCACCGGCAAGATCACCCTGCGCGACAAGAAGACGGGCAAGACCGTGACCCTGGATTTCCAGGACATCCAGAAGGGACGCATCTCCTTCGAGGGTGAGGACGGCGAGCGGGTGGACATCCGCGGCAACGGGGAAGGCGCAACGGGATCGGTGACGGTAGAGGGACGCGATGGAACCATGCGTTTCGGCCAGGGCTCCCTCTCCAGCGTCCCCAGTTGGGTGCCCAGGTACCCTGGCGCGGAATCCGCGGGAACCTTCGCCATGCAAGCCGGAAACGAAGCGGGAGGCACGTTCCAGCTCAAGTGCAACGATCCGGTGAGCCAGGTAGCCGCCTACTACGAACGCGAGATGCGAAGCGCCGGCATGAAAGTCGAGAAGCATTCGATGCAGGCCGACAACCGCAGCGTGCAGACGATAGCCGGGACCGACGAGGGCAGCGGCCGCGGCGTAACCGCCTCGATCAGTTCCAGCGACGAGGGCACGGTCATCACGACCATCTACCAGACCAACCGCTGAGCGGAGGCATTGGCCCGTGGCGAGGCCGAGCAGCGCGGCAAGAGCAGTTCCGGTTCTCGCCTTGTGCCTCTCGGCCGCCGGTTCTCTGGAGGCTGTAGACCCGGCCGCCGGGAGGCTTCTTGTCGCCAGCCGCAAGGTGTCCGATCCAGCGTTTGCCGGGACCGTGGTTCTGCTGATCCGTCACGACAGCCGGGGCGCAATGGGCCTCATCCTCAATCGGCAGTCCGAGATCCCGCTTTCGAAGTTGTTTCCGGGGTTGCCTAGCCCGGCAAACGCCTCTGATCCTGTCTTCCTTGGCGGGCCTGTGGGGAGAACGGGGGTGATCGGCCTGGTGCGGTCCAGCGTCGCTCCCGCGGGCGCAGGCCTCGTCTTCTCAGATGTTCTCATGATTGTGAACCGAGAACCTCTGAGCCAGACCATCGCCGCCGGAGCAAGACCCGACAAGTTTCGCGCCTATCTGGGCTATTCGGGCTGGACCACGGGCAGGCTTCCGGCGGAGGTCGAGGCGGGGTCGTGGCACGTGCTGCCGGCCACCACTCGCCTGGTCTTTGACCCGGACCCGCCTACTCTTTGGCCCCGCCTGATGCGGCGGATCGAAAGCCTGAGCGCAGGAAGGCCGGCCGCTACCAGACGATCTGGCGCTTGATCCGCACCGTGTCGCCGGTGTCTTCCAGCTCGAACAGCTTTCCCTTGGCGCGGTTGAACGGCTGGTGCAGGATCAGCATGAGCCGGTTGTCGAAACTCGTGAAGATCATGCCGTGGCCGCTGTCCTCGCCGACCAGCACGTCGCCCTGCGTCCACGGCCCCTTCAGCGTGCCCGAGGCCGAATGCGCCAGGGTCTCAACGTAAAGGCCGTCCCGGTAGCTGGACCAGATCATGAGCAGCTTGCCAGTTTTCGTGCGGTAGAATTGCGGCCCGTCGGTGACATAGGTCCGCTGCCGCACAGCGGCCTTCTGCTGATCCGCCAACCAGGGAGCGTCCGAGGCCTTGAACAGGAAGATCGGCGGCCCCGCGGCCTCGGAGAGATCCGGCTTCAGCGGTACGGCTTCGATCGTCCCGTCGAGCATCTGAATCCACTCGTGCGCGTACACCATCCAGGGCGTGCCGTCCTCGACGAAGAGCGTGCCGTCCAGGGTCATATAGTCCTCGGGTGTCTGCATCTTGGGTCCATGCACCTGAAACGGCCCGTCGGGCGAGCCGGCTACGGCAATCTGCGTGGCGCGCAGGTGGTGCGGCGCGTTGACCTTCTGGTAGATCGGCCGCAGTTCCGGAGGCGGTGCGCTGGGGATGAGCCTGTCCCGGTTATGCAGGGTGACGAAGAGGTAGAACTTGCCCTTGTATTCGTGTACCTCGGGAGCCCAGGCGCCGTGGGCGGGGTTGGCCCACATGCCGGGAGGGACAACGAACACCAAGTAGGGCCCCTCCCAAGCGTCCAGATCCTTGCTCTTGTAGGCCATCACACCGGCGCCCTTGCCGCCCGTGATGTTCCCTCCTGCGCTGTTGTAGAGGTAGTAGGTTCTGCTTTCCTTGTGCGCCAGAACGAAGGGATCGTGCAGGGAGAAGTCACCGAGCTTCATGCCCGTCTTCACTTGCGGCTGGGCAAGCACCGGAAAAGCCAGAACCGGAATGAGCCACGTCGCTTTCATGGTCGTTCAGTCTCCCTTCGTCACTTGGCCGCCCGCGGCTTGACGCGCACCGTGTCGCCGGTGTCCTCGAGTTCCACCAGCCTGGCCCTGGAATCAGCGCCCTCGGACGGCTGGCGCACGAGCATCATGAGCCGGCCGTCGAATGTCCTGAAGATGGACCCCTGCGCGCTGTCATCGGCGAGCAGCGTGGCGCCCTGCACCCAGGGACCGCGAACCTTGCCGGTCAACGACCGGGCCAGTGCCACCGCGGATTTGCCGTCTCGCGGTGCGGACCAGATCATCACCAGATTCTTGTTCCTGGTCCGGTACAGGAACGGGCCTCCGGCCGGGTAGTAGCGCGGATCGCGGGAGGTCGCGGTCTGTTCCCGCAGCCAGGGGGCGTCGGACCCCTTGAACAGATACAGGGCATCTTCCGCGGGTGCGGAAAGATCCGCCTTCAAGCGAACGGCCTCGATGTTGGCGTCCACCTGCTGAGTCCAGTCGTGCGCATAGATCAGGAAGGCAAGGTCGCCCTCAACGTAGAGCGTGCCGTCGAATGCCACGAAGCCCTCCGGCGTGTACGGCTTGTCGGCGCTCTGGGGGATGGGGGCAAATGGTCCCTGCGGCGAGTCGCTAACGAAGACCTGGACTCCGCGCATGGAATTCACACGCCAGCTCTCGGGAGGCTGTTTGACAATCCTCTCGCCGTTGGCCAAGGTGACGAAAAGATAGTACCTTCCCCGGTAAGCGTGGACCTCCGGGTCGAAGGCGCCCTGCGCCGGGTTGGCCCAGGTCCCGGCCGGCACCTGAAAGATGTGAAGTGGACCCTCCCACGCAGCCAGGTTCTTGCTCCTGTATGCCACCACGCCTGCCGCCGGCGCCTCGGCGCTGGTGTAGAGGTAGTAGGTCTTGCTCTCCGCGTCGGCCAGCAGGCTGGGATCACGGGCAGGAATTGCGGCGAGTTTGAGGCCGGCCCCGGGCTGCTGAGCCGGCAGGGATAGGGACAGGAGTAGAAGCAGGCACCCGAGTTGCCCAAGCTGTGCGGTCATGACTTGATTTTCCCGTAAAGCGCAAGCGTAGCATCAATCATCCCACCTGCGGTGAAGCGCTGTTCAACCGTTGCGCGCGCCGCCGCTCCGAGACGAGTGGCAAGCTCGCGGTCGTCCAGGAGTCGGAGTGCGGCGGCCGCGATCCGGGCCGGTTCGGGCTCGCCAGTCAGAAGGCCATTGAACTGATCCACGATGAACTCGGGCACGGCACCGGCCGAAATCGCCACTACAGGCAGGCCGTGGGCCATCGCGGCCAGCAACGAACTGCCGAGCGGTTCGGCCAGCGAAGGGAAGAGAAAGATGTCCAGAGCGCGATACACGCGCGCCACGTCTTCCACGTGACCCGCGAATGCCACCGACTCATGCACGCGCAGTTCGCGAGCAAGGCGCTGGAGGCGGTCCCGGCAGGGCCCATCCCCGGCGAGCAGGAGGCGGCAACCGGGATGTTTCTCTCTGATGAGAGGCAGCGCCCGAATCAGCCTGTCCTGGCCCTTCTCCGGGAGCAGGTAACCGACGCAGCCGGCCAGAGGAATCTCCGCATCCAGCCCCAACTCGCGGCGGGCTTCGAGTCTGTCCCGGCTGGAGACCGGCGGCGGCAGGTCGACACCGTCGTAGACCACGGCGACCTTCACCGGCGGGATGCCGCATGCCAGCACGCTCTCCCTCACGAACTTCGACACCGCCACGATGCGCCGGGCGCTGTGGTATCGGGCCAAGCCCCAAACACCCCGCGAAAGCGGATAGGCGACCCGCCGGGCGGCAACGACCAATGCCCGTCTATGCGCGCCGGCCAGCCACGCGGCGGCCAGGCCGTGAGCATCGTGGCAGTGGATCACGTCGTACCGGCAGCGCTTCAGCAACTGGTGAAGATCCCAGGCGGCGCGCAACCGGGAGGCTCGGAAGACGGTGGCGCATACAGGAATGCCTGCGTCTCCAGCCCGGCGAGCCAGGGGGGAATCGGCGGTGGAGAACACCTCCACCTCGTGCCCGCGGTCCCGCAGCCCACAGACCAGCAGCAACGCCTGGTGCTGCCCGCCCCGCCAGTCGCGCCCGAGATCCACATGCAGAGTCCGCAGGCGCACACCCGCAGAAAACTCTGACAAATCATTCATTTCCCGTAACCAAACAGTGGCTCTGTTCGATGTAATATGTTAATGGTATCTCTCCTCATGAAGCAGATCACTATAGCTGTTTCCTTCTTCGTTTTTTTGTGGACTCTTGGATGTGGCGGTCAGGTCTCAGAGCCTAAAGGCGGCGCCCCAAAAGCCGGCCGGAGGGGGGGCGCGGGAGGAAGGGGCGGAGCGGCGCTGGTTACGACCGCCACCGTGTCGCAGAAGGCGGTTCCGGTAGAGATCAAGGTTGTGGGCAACGTTGAGGCCTACTCGACGATTCGCGTCCGGGCTCAAGTCACAGGCCAATTGACCAAGGTCTATATCCAGGAAGGCCAGGACGTAAAGGCCGGCGACCTCCTGTTCCAGATCGATCCTCGTCCCTATGACGAAACCATCCGTCAGGCGGAAGCCAACCTGGCCCGAAACACCGCGCTGCTGAGGCAGGCCGAGGCGAATCTCAAACGCGACCAGGCACAGGAGAGATTCGCGCGCGAGCAGGCGGCCCGTTACCTGAAGTTGTTTTCCGAGGGCGTGATGTCCAAGCAGCAGGCGGATCAGTACGCTTCCGAATCGGACATGCGCTCGGAGGCCGTGCAGGCGGACAGGGCGGCCATCGAGAGCTACCAGGCGGCGACGCGCGCCGACACCGCCACGCTCGAAAACGCCCGGGTTCAGAGAAGCTACTGCGATATCCGGTCGCCCTTGGACGGCCGCGCCGGAGATCTGCTCGTCAAAGAAGGAAACCTGGTCCGGGTCAACGATGCAGAATTGGTGACCATCAAGCAGATCCGCCCGGTGTTCGTATCCTTTACCGTGCCTGAGAACCGGTTGGCCGACGTGAAGAGGTACATGGCAGCGGGGACGGCAACCGTCTTCGCAAACCCGCCTGGTGACACAGGGTCGCCCGAAAGCGGAAAGCTGACCTTCATTGACAACTCCGTGGATACGACTACGGGGACCATCCGGCTCAAGGGGACATTCCCGAATCTCAACGCGAGGCTGTGGCCTGGCCAGTTCGTAAACGTCGTGCTACGGCTCACCATGGTCCCTGGCGCCCTGGTGGTGCCCGAGCGGGTGGTGCAGATGAGCCAGGACGGCGAGTACGCCTATGTGGTCCGTAAAGACATGACCGTCGAGATGCGCCCGGTAACCACTGGACTTCGGGTCGGCGAGGAGGTTGTAGTCCAGAAGGGCCTTGCGCTGGGTGAGACGGTTGTCAGTGAGGGTCAACTTCGGCTGGCGCCCGGGATGTCAGTGCGAACCAGAGGGGGACGCGGAATATGAACTTCTCCGAGATCTTCATACGCCGGCCGGTTGCGACCAGCTTGCTGATGGTGGCGATTGCTCTGTTCGGTGTGGTGGCGTTTCGGTCGCTTCCGGTCAGCGATCTGCCCAACGTCGACTACCCGACGATCATGGTCTCCGCCAGTTTGCCCGGTGGAAGCCCCGAAACGATGGCTTCATCGGTGGCCATGCCGCTGGAGCGGAATTTCTCCACGATCCCGGGCATCGACTCGATGACATCCACCAGCTCGCTGGGCAGCACCTCCGTAACGCTCCAGTTCTCGCTGGATCGGGACTTGGACGGGGCTGCGCAGGACGTGCAAGCCGCCATCACCCGGACAACCCGGTCCCTCCCGCCCGGAATGCCTTACCCGCCTTCGTTCCGGAAGGTGAATCCAGCCGAGACGCCGATCCTGTTCCTGGCACTTACCTCAGACACGCTGCCGATGTACGAGCTCAACGAGTATGCCGACACCATGATGGCGCAGCGCATCTCGATGGTGAGCGGCGTCGCGCAGGTGCAGGTCATGGGGGCTTCCGCCTATGCCGTCCGGATCCAGGTGGATCCCACGAAGCTTGCGGCCAAGGGTATCGGAATCGACGAGATCGCCAGCGCGGTGAACAGTTGGAACGTGAACAGGGCGACTGGCGAGCTGTATGGTCCGACCCGAACCTACACCGTTCAGGCCAGCGGCCAATTGACCCGCGCCGAGATGTACCGGCCCATGATCATCGCCTATCGCAATGGTGCGCCGGTTCGCCTGGAGGACGTGGCGGAGGTTTCCGACAGCGTAGAGAACAACAAGTCCCTGGCCTGGTACTACAACAGAGAGGCCGGTGACCGCCGGGGGATCATTCTTTCCATACAGAAGCAGCCCGGCACAAACACGATACAGGTGGTCGACGCGATCCAGCAACTACTGCCCTCGTTTCAAGCGCAACTTCCGCCTTCGGTCCACATGGAAGTGATGTACGACCGCTCGCAAACCATCCGCGAGTCCTTCCACGACGTCGAATTCACAATGCTCCTAAGCCTTGGCCTTGTGATCCTGGTCATCTTCATCTTCCTTCGGAATGTGTCTGCGACCTTGATTCCCAGCCTGGCGCTGCCCTTCTCGATCATAGGGACGTTCAGCGTGATGTACCTGCTAGGGTACTCGCTGAACAACCTTTCGATGATGGCTCTAATTCTGGCGGTGGGCTTCGTCGTGGATGACGCGATCGTGATGCTGGAAAACATCGTGCGGCACACGGAGCGCGGAGAGGCGCCCATGACGGCTGCTCTGACCGGGTCTCGCGAGATCGGATTCACGATTGTGTCGATGACCGTCTCCCTCACCGCGGTCTTCATTCCGGTGCTCTTCCTGGGAGGCATCGTTGGACGCCTGTTCCGCGAATTCGCAGTGACCATCGCCGTGGCGATTCTGATCTCGGGCGTGGTTTCCATTACGCTCACCCCGATGCTGTGCAGCCGCTTCTTGCGCGGGCAGTCTCAGCGGGGGCACGGCGCGCTCTTTCTCTGGACAGAGCGCATCTTCGAGTGGGTGTTGGGGCTCTACGAGAGGACTCTTCGATTCTCGCTTCGCTTCCGGCCGGTAACGATGTTGATCTCACTGATCGTAATCGGGGCCACCGTCTTCCTATTCATCCGGGTTCCCAAGGGCTTTGTCCCCAGCGAGGATACCAACTCGCTTAGCGTGACGGTCGAAGCTGAACAGGGGACCTCTCCGTGGGAGATGATCCGTTACATGCGAGCCGTGGCTGCGATCGCACAGCAGGACCCGAATGTGGATCGTTTTAACTACTCGGCCGGAGGGGGCGGTGGCGGCGGCATGGGGGGAGGAGGCGGCGGGAACACTGGCAGGATCCAGCTTCGGCTGAAGCCGCGTTCCGAGCGGACCCTGAGCGCGGACCAGATCATGGCCGAACTGCGGCCCAAATTCGCCGCCGTTCCGGGCGTGCAGGTCTTCATTCAGAACCCGCCGCCGCTTCGCATCGGCGGCATGATGACCCGCGCCCAGTACCAGTTCACTTTGCAGGGTCCCGACACGGAAGAACTGTATTCCGCCGCGGAGAACTTCGAGCGGGAACTGAGGAAACTGCCTGTTCTTCAGGATGTGCAGACGGACCTCTTATTGAGGAAGCCGATGGTGCAGGTGGACATCAATCGGGACAAGGCGGCGACACTCAGGCTGACGGTCGACCAGATCATGACGGCGCTCTCCAACGCCTACAGCACACGGTTCGTCTCCAACATATTCACCCCGTCCAACCAGTACCAGGTGATCATGGAAGCGCTGCCGGAGTATCAGGACAATCCCGAAGTCCTTTCGATGCTTTATGTGCGATCCGGTAACGGGTTGTTGGTGCCGTTGAGCACGGTTGCCAGCACGCGCCAGATCATCGGTCCGCAGTCGATCAACCATATGGGCCAGCTTCCTGCGGTTACCCTCTCGTTCAACCTCCCCCCGGGGGTTTCGCTGGGGCAAGCACTGGATGCGGTCCAGGAGACGGCTGCCACGACGCTGCCCGACACGATCAGCGCCATGCCGGCGGGCACGGCACAAGCCTTCCAGTCCTCCTTCCAGAACCTCTACATCCTGCTGCTGGTGGCCATCATGGTCGTGTACATAGTGCTGGGAATCCTGTACGAAAGCTACATCCATCCAATCACGATCTTTTCGGGGCTGCCGTCTGCGGGCTTCGGCGCTCTGGTGACACTGATGCTGTTCCGGGTGGAGCTGAACATTTACTCCTTTGTGGGGCTGATCATGCTGATCGGCATCGTGATGAAGAACGCGATCATGCAGATCGACTTTGCGCTGGCGGCGGAGCGGGACGAGGGTAAGGCCCCCATGGAGGCGATCGTTCAGGGCTGTGTAATCCGGTTTCGCCCCATCATGATGACCACCATGGCGGCGATGCTCGGCGCTGTTCCCATCGCGGTCGGCTACGGAGCGGGTGGAGAGGCCCGTCAGCCGCTGGGACTGGTGGTCGTCGGCGGCCTGCTTTTCTCACAATTGGTCACCCTCTATCTGACGCCGGTGTACTACACCTACCTGGCCGCAGGGAAAAATCTGCTTCGCAGGCGGCGGACTCGCGGCCTGGTGCCGGTGGCCAACGCGGCGGACTGAGCCTCACCACGCCTCGCGGGGGCGAGTTGTGCATCGCCCCCTTTCTGACGTAAGATTGGCCTTTGCGGGCGGGTGCGCGAGTTGGCTCGTGTGCCCGCCTGAGGGTCGTCCTCGGATGATTTTTCCCTTTCGCATCGGCAGCCACGCTGTATCTGTAGGCCTGCTCAGGGTGTTGGCCACACTGGTTGCTACCATCCCCCTCCTCGGGGGTGATGCGCGCCAGACAGCGGTTTACCAGATCTCGGAGCCGATAAGGCTGGACGGCGTCCTCGACGAGGCGGTGTGGCGGGACAGTCCCTCAATTGGGGATTTCGTGCAAGTGGAACCGCGTCAGGGAGCGGCGCCGACCGAGGCCACCAAAGTGTGGCTGGCCTATACCAAGGATGCCCTCTATGTTGCCGTTCGATGCGAAGATCGCGAGCCAAGGAGAATCATCGCCACCGAGATGGCCCGGGACGGTTTCGTGACGAGCGACGACAATATCGAACTCGTGATCGACACCTTCCACGATCTGCGAAACGCCTACTACTTCGCCACCAACCCCGCCGGCGTGCTGGTGGATGGCAGGGTCACCGAGAACCGCTACCCGAACCGGGAATGGGACGGCATCTGGAACGTAAAGACGCGCGTTGACGACGGGGGCTGGACAGCCGAGTTCGAGTTTCCCTTCAAGAGCCTCGGTTTCAAGGCGAGCTCGCGGAGCTGGGGCTTCAACATCTCGCGGCAGCTTGGCCGGCTAAGGGAGACGTCGCGGTGGGCCTCGCCATCTCTCGACATACGCCTTTCGCAGATCGCGAGAGCCGGCGCGATTACCGGGCTTGAAGGACTGTCGCAGGGGCTCGGCCTCGACATGAAGCCTTACGCTATCGGCGGTTTCAGCAGGGATATCGACGCCAGCGATACCAACTTCATCGCGAGGGAAGTTGGGGGGGAGATCTTCTACCGGATCACACCCAACCTGGTATCGAGCACCACACTTAACACGGACTTCGCCGAGACCGAGGTGGATACCCGGCAGGTCAACCTGACGCGGTTCTCGCTGTTCTTTCCAGAGAGAAGGGGATTCTTCCTCGAGGATGCGGGCGTCTTCGAGTTCGGCAGCGGTTCCGGTTCGGCAGGCGGAGGCGGGGGCGGCGGCAGAATGCGCCGCAGGAGTGTCGACCTGCTGCCGTTTTTTTCGCGGCGGATCGGCCTGGTCGAGACCGAGGATGAGAACGGCGACATCGAGACCGTGGAGGTCCCCATTCGTGTCGGCGAAAAGCTGACGGGGAAAGTCGGGCGCTTCGATCTGGGCCTGATGGACGTGCAGACGGGAGAAGCCGAGGGCGTGCCCGGCGCCAACCTTGCGGTGGGGCGGGTGAAGGCCAACTTCTGGAAACAGTCCTACGTCGGAGCGTTGTTCACGAACGGGAATCCCGAGGGAGGGGTCAGCAACCACGTAGAAGGGGTGGATCTGCGGCTGTCCACCTCCAATTTCCTCAACCGGGGCAAGAGCTTCTTCATCACTGCGTTCGGCACACGGTCGAAGACCAGCGGCATAAACGGCAAGGACACCGCGTACGGAGCCGACATCGTCTACCCGAATGACCTGCTATGGGCCGATTACCGGTGGATGACGGTCGGCGAGAACTACGATCCGGCGCTGGGGTATGTCCCCCGGAGCGGCGTGCGCATCACCTCCAGCCGGGTGGAGGTCGGTCCTCGCCCGAAGTTCTGGAACATCCGCCAGGTGATCTTCGGCACCAGCTACCAGAACTATTACAACCTGGCGCATCGGAGTGACGAAACGACCCGCATTCAGTTGACGCCCCTCGAAGTGCAGTTCAACAGCGGCGACCGCGTGTCGTATTCCTACAACCCCAACCTGGAGCGGCTGTACGAACCGTTCGAGATCCGCGAGGGCATTTTCATCCCGGTTGGCCGGTATTGGACCGGCCTCCACAGGCTCAACGTGTTCACCAGTGGAAGCCGTCCCTTCTCGGCGCAGCTCGACCTCGAGACCGGCTCCTTCTACTCCGGCACCCGCAGGCAGGCGGGCATCGAGCTTACGTGGAAGAAGAACAGCCATATGAGCACTTCCATCGAGGTGGAGCAGAATTGGGTCCGTCTGAAGGAGGGGAACTTCACGGCGCGTCTGCTGGGATATCGCCTTGACTATTCCTTCACGCCGCTCATCACGCTTTCCAACTTCGTCCAGTACGACACAGATTCCCAGAACATCGGCATTCAGAGCCGGCTGCGATGGATTCTCAAGCCGGGCAACGAGATCTACTTCGTCGTGAACCACGCATGGCAGGAGAACGACTTCGACCGTTTCGTCGCGGCGCAGACGCACGCGCGCATAAAACTCAACTATACCTTCCGTTTCTAGCTCTCTCTCCGACGCGCAAAGAGCAGCCCCGCCGCGATTGCCGCCAGGGCTGCCGCGAACCCGTTCCAGCGCAAGACCGGCGCGGGCTGCCCGATCAGAGTTGCCGCCGGCCCCGCCGTGAACAGCCAGAAGAGCGCCAGCGTGTAGGTCTTGAGGTCCGCTCCGCAGATCCTGACCAACCCCCAGATGATCCCGGCTGCGGCCAGCCCCGCCGTGAGACCCCAGGTGAATTGCGGCGCGCCGAGAGGATCGCGCGCCGCCGCGAAGACTGCGCCGGCTGCCACCAATAGCGCCCAGCGCCCGCGGGGTCCAAGATGTCGCGCAGCCGCTCCCAACGCCATGGCGAGAGCGCAGACAATGAGCACCGCCAGCAGGAAGTTCTGCCCGAGCAGGTTTAAGGCAGGCAAGTACGTGTCGGCCCCGGGAAGCTGCCAAAGAGGCAGTGAGAGCCGAGGTCCCGGCATCCTCTCGCCGACGAACGCATCGATTCGCAGCGCACCCCATAGCAAAAGGAAGATGGCCGCGGACCGCCGGAGACACTGGCTTGGCGGCGCCCCTCCTCCGCACGCGTCCTGAACGAAGACGTCCGCCGCCAGCGCCGCGACGCACAGCAGGAATCCGAAGGCCAGCGCCAGGACGAGTTGAGTCAGAACGTAGCCGGTGAGGTATCTGGCGAACGGCGTGGTCGTGCCGTAGCCTGCGAGGGCCGACGGCCAGTGGTTAGCCACCAGCAGTAGCCTGACCACAGTGCCTGCCCCTCCCAAGACCGCGTAGCGGCGCCAACGGTAGTGGCGTGGGACCGCGGCGTCCCTGCCTCCTAACCGCAGGATGAAGATCACGAGGAGCAGCATTCCCGCGGCGCCCAGTGCGGCAGGCAGAACAAGGCCGATGAGCCGCGGCTTGTGGAATTCACGCAGCCACTCCTCGGGCAGCTTGAGAAAGCGGCGAAAGGACGACACCTCGCTGCCCGCCACGTCCACCGCGATACGAGCCCGGGCATCGGCCACGCGGAAGGAGGGGTCCTCCCAAACAAAGGTGTGGTCGGTGCGCTGGTCCCTTCCGTCCATCGACGAGTCCACCAGCCGGAATCCGGCTAATGCGATTCCCTTCCCCTGCGACAAGTAAGCTTCGGCAATTTGCCTTGCTTGTTCCGCCGGCAGCCGCGCTCCCGGCGCCTTTTCGTCCAGGAGGTGATCCACTCGAACCACTTCCCGTCGCTGATCCACCCAGACGCGCCATTCCTCCTTACGCAGCGGCTGGAAATACCGGACCATCCAGACGCCGGTGTCCATGCGGTCCCGGACGGTGTCGTTCGCTTTCCGGCCCTGCACGCGGCGAAGGTACTCAAACTCGGCGGTGGAAAGCCTCGACTGGAAGACCGTCGCACGATGCCACTGCCTGCGGTCGACTGCTCGGGAACGCAAGGCCTCGGCTGCCGCCGCCTCGGCCTCCCCTCGCGAAACACGCACCTTGATGAAATCACCATACTCGCTAGGGCGCGGAACAACCAAGGCGCTCAGCGCAACAAGCAGCGCTGCCGCATACAGCCACCAAACAGGCCAACCCGGCTTGGCCGGCGCCACCGGAGAGGGCTGCGGCGGCGCGGGCGCCGCCTCCAGGGTGCGTGGCGGCTGCCAGGAGTTGAGGAGTTCCGGCGAAGCCAGGAATCCGCCGTACTTGCGGTAGAAGAAGATCGAAACCAGCAACGGGAAGACAACCGCGCCGCCCACCAGCCAGCCGCTGATACGGAAGTACCAGCTTTCCGCCTGAAACAGGAACATCCCGATCAGGACGGCGTCCACCGTGTAGTGCCATACCAAGGTGGCCAGGATGCCGAAACGCAGCATCAGAAAGCCGGCTGCAACGCCGATGATTCCAACCTCCAGTCCGCGAATGTAGCCCGGCTGCTGAGGGTAGTTGGCATGCAGAAAACCCCAGAGGAAGGCCGGGATCAAGACCGCCAGCCAGGTGGAGCGAAGATACTTCTTCAGCAGCGGAACAGCAAGCAGCCGGAACCAGAATTCCTCGCTCGTCGAAGCGAGCAGCGAGATGGTAAGCGGATAGATCCAGGGCAACTTCGTGGACAGGAAATCGGAGTAGTTGTAGTCCTGGGGGCTCCACACTCCGAAACGCCTGCCGGCCAGATAGAACGCAACCACGAAGGCGATGTGGAGGGCGGCGAATCCGTAGCCCACGACCGTGGCGACGAAGAACTCCTTGCTCCGGATGGCGCCCAGACTGGCGAAAGAGGCGAGCGAGAGACGCGAGGGCTGTGAAGTCCTGTACAAAGGCTCTCCCGGCGCGGCGGCGAGAATCACATAGAAGAACACTCCGACGCCCGCTCCCAGCCCGAGCAACAGGGCACGCAGCAGGGACTGGGAGTACGGAGAACTGGTCGGCATGGAGTCGATGGCGAATGGGATGGAATTCCATTCGCTCACGACCATAAGGCCGCCCACGCTCGCGGCGATAACAAGCAGCGGCCGCCAGTGGATGACTCGCCGGCGAATCGAATGGATTAGAACCGCCACTGCCGCCAGGGCCAGCAGAATGTAGAGCACGCTCGCGATCTGGGAGTAGAAATCGTTGCTCGACCGCAACGTGGCGAAGTCGCGCTTCCACTTCTCGGGGACGTAAAGGTACTCGGAATAGCTGCCGATTCTGTCGCCCTGCACCACGACCGAACGGCGATAGGTAGCATCCCCGGCACGAAAGCCATCCTGTTCCCATGTGAACGTGTAATCGGTCCGAGCAGGCCGGTCCTGCGACTGCTCCTCGATGAGGCGCTGAGGGACCCTGGTCCGCCCGGCGAGGAAGCCCGCCGCCACCCGGCGCGCCGCCTCCCTGGGCAGCCGTGCGCCCGGCGAGGACTCCGGAATCACGTGCGAGAAACCGACCAGCGCGCCCGCCGGGCTCAGATAGACGAGCATCTCCTCCTGGTCCGGCGGACGGAACCACCTCGCTCTCCAGCGCCAGACCGCCACGCTCCCCTGCATCAGCCGGTTGGCATCGGCCAGGCCAAGCTGCCGCTCCAGGTAGATGCGGGCCTGCTCGTCAGGATCGAATAGGGTCAGGCTGCGGAATCCCCGCGTCGATAGCCCCTGCTCTCTCAGAAACCCCTCGGCCAGCGAGGTGATCTGAGCCTTGGAGAAGCGCAGGTCCAGGGAGGCCTCCGGGAATGCCGCCTGGTAGTTGAGGATCGTGTAGAAGATGCTGACCGTGGCTATGAGAGCCACCGCGGCAAGCAGCAACCTGTCGCGCGAGTCCAGACGTTCTGTAGACATGCAGGTGAGGGGAGTATACCATTCGAGGCCGACGCCGACGTCCGCATACCGCGCATCCTGTTAGACTGAGAGCAGCCGCATGTTATCGATCGTCATCCCGGTGCACAATGAGGAGCCGTCCATCCTGCCGCTCTATGACCGGCTTACGAAGGTGCTCGAATTGGTCAAACGGCCCTACGAGATCATCTTCGTGGATGACGCTTCGTCGGACCGCAGCTTCGAACTGCTGGCGAATCTGGTCGAAACGGATGCCCGGCTGAAGGTAGTCCGCCTGCGGCGGAACTTCGGGCAAACAGCCGCTTTGGCGGCGGGATTTCACGAGGCCAAGGGGGACGTGATTGTCTCCATGGACGGCGACCTCCAGCACGATCCCGAGGACCTGCCCGCACTCATCGCCAAGATCGACGAGGGCTACGACATCGCAAGCGGGTGGCGACACCACCGCGTAGACAATGCCCTGACCCGGAAGCTGCCATCGCGCGCGGCCAACTGGATCATGGCCAAGGTCTCCGGCGTCAACCTGCACGACTTCGGGACTACGTTCAAGGCGTACCGCGCGGAGATCCTCAAAGACGTCAACCTCTACGGCGAGTTGCACCGTTTCATCCCCGCGCTGGCCAGTTTCTATGGGGCGCGGATCGCGGAGGTGCCGATCCGCAACACGGTGCGCTGTCAGGGCGGCTCGCATTATGGCCTGGGAAGAACGGTCCACGTGCTCATCGACATCGTGACCATCAAGTTTCTCCTCAGCTACTTCACCCGCCCCATGCATTTCTTTGGCAAACTGGGGCTGCTGGGGACCGCGGCGGGGGGCGCAATGCTGGGGTATCTGCTCTTGCGCAAACTGACGGGCCACGAGATTCTGGTCGAACACGGGCCGCTGATGCTCGCCGCGGCGATATCGTTGCTGGCCGGCCTGATGATGTTCAGCACCGGGCTTCTGGGCGAGGTTCTGATGCGGACCTACTTCGAGAGTCAAGGCCGGCGCATCTACGCCGTGCGGGAGGTCCTGTCGCGGTCGGGGCCGCCGGTGAAGGGTACGGGGAACCGGGCGTAGCAGACCACGGCTATCCGGGCCGCTGAAGAGGCTCGGAGCGCTTCCAGTACACCTCGAAGAGGCCCTTCATCGCCTCACCGAGGCCAGCGTGGTCGAACACCAGAGCGGTCCAGGCCGGCTTGGTGACCACCGGGTCCAGCAGCGCGATAAGACCCCGGACTCCGTCGAACAGCGCCATCTTCAGGGGCAGAGACGCCGCCTTATGCACCTGAACGCCTGACGCCGCCAGGTCCTCAAACCACCGGAGGCGCTTCTCATCGAGCGCGGTGGTGTCCAGGAGCAGCCGGCAGGCGACGCCACGCCCACTCGCCGCTCGAACCTGCTCCTCATTAAGGGGATCAAAGGCGTATGGCGGCCGCAGAAACTCCAGGTATTCTGATTTGGCCGCGGCCAGCATGCGGGTGTACTGGGCCGCCGATTGCGCGGGCTCCCCGATGATCTGCAGGTAGTCGAGCGTGCCCCGCTCTCCCTCCCCCCTGGGGTATGCCGCGACCAGCTCCTCCGTCAGGCTGGAGGCCAGCCGTCCCTGCTCCACGAGCGCCTGTTCGGCCTGATGGCGCCGGTGCGCGACAAAGCAGGGGAGCGCAAGCTCCGGCTCCACGGCCGAGAACAGCTTGGTCTTGTCCCGCACCACTTGAGCAAAGCCCTTCTCCACCAGGCTGTCGAGCACCTCGTAGATCTTCTGCCGCGGAACGTGCGCGCGCGCCGCCAACTCCAGAGCCTTGAACCGCGGGTGGCCCATCAGAACGAGGTAGGACCGGGCCTCATAGGCGTTGAGCCCTATCTGTCGCAGCATCCGCCAGTGCTTCTGAAAGTCGGGGCGCACAGCTTCGTGACTCATGGCTCATCCCAAGGGCACGCCCAACAGCCGGCAATCGGCTTCTACCATCTCCCGAACCAGTTCCCTGAACCCGATCCGGTGGCTCCACCCAAGCCGCTGGCGCGCCTTCGAACAATCGCCGAGTAGCAGATTCACTTCCGCGGGCCGGAACAGGCTGGTGTCGGTGACGACATGAGCGTTGTAGTCCAAACCAGCGACTTCGAAGGCCAGTTGGGCGAATTCCTTCACGGAGTGCGTCTCGCCGGTTGCGATCACATAATCGTCCGGCTCCGGCTCCTGAAGCATCCGCCACATCGCCGTGACGTACTCCCGTGCGTGACCCCAGTCGCGCCGGGCCTCCAGGTTGCCCAGCCGCAGTCCACTGGCGCGCCCGGCCTTGATACGCGCCACGCCTGAGGAGATCTTGCGGGTCACGAACTCGTAACCGCGGCGAGGCGATTCGTGATTGAACAAAATCCCGCTCGAGCAATGCATCCCGAACGCCTCCCTGTAGTTGCGGGTCAAGTCAAAGCCGGCGACCTTGCTGATCCCGTAGGAGGATCTGGGGTGGAACCGGGTGTTCTCGTTCTGAGGCACCTGGTCGGCGTGTCCAAACATCTCGCTGGAGCCGGCGAAGTAGAAGCGGCAGCGGGGCGTCAGATGCTTGAGGCCGGCCAAAAGGAAGTGCGTTCCGTTGATATTGGCGTTGAGCGTGGAGAACTCGTCGTCGAAGGAGTAGCTCACAAAACTCTGAGCCGCAAGGTGATAGCACTCATCGGGCAGCACCGCACCAACCACCTGGTGAATGCTGGCGTAGCTTTCCAGCGACGCCGCATGGAGCTTTAACCGGTCGAGAATCGGAAGGAGACGCGAGAGTCTGTGCTCCGGGTCTTCCAGGGCCACGCGGCGGATCACCCCGTGTACTTCGTATCCCTTCTCCAGAAGGAATTCAGCGAGGTAGGAACCGTCCTGGCCGGTGATTCCCGTGATCAACGCGCGCTTTGCCGGCATCAGAATCGATGGTATCACGCGGAGCGGAGGTTCACTCTGCCGGAAGCGATGAAGGCTCAAGGAACAGGTTGTGCGGGCTCAAATGCAGGGTGTCAGCGTTTCCGGGGAGTGGAGTTCGGACGGGGAATTCAAAGGATGGACTCGAAGCGGTTCAACCTTCGCTCCTTGAGCCTTTGTCCGGTGTCTCACGCCCGGGACCGCGGCAATTCGGGAACCAAACGGCAATAAGCCTGTTCTCAATTACATACCGATGGCAGCCAGTATTCCGGCGCGCCAAAAAAGTGGCGCGTCCAGAATTTGGTTTCAAAATGGCACAGCACTTGCCGCCGCCTAGGGCTGAGTCTCCGGCGGCAGGGGGCTCGGGCCGCGCGAGACTCGGCCTGTCTTGGCCTCCTCGATCTCGATGCCGTACGTCTCCAGTGTCCGCCCGGTTGCCTGATCCAGGGCAACCTTGGCCCGGCTGTACGCGCTCAGGGCAGTCACTTCCTGGGATTGCGCCTGGGCCAGGTCCCGCTGAGCCTGAATCACGAAGTATATCGTCGAGGCACCGAGCGCGTACTTCTTCTCTTCGGCCGCCAGGGTCTGCTCTTGAAGAACGCGGGTCTTGGTGGCCGCCTCGTACTGCGCGCGGGCTTGCTGAACGGCGATCAGGGCATTCGTCACATCCAACCGTATCTGGTTGGTAAGCTGCTGCTGCCGGATTTCCTGCTGCCTTATGGAGAGCTGGTCGCGGATCATGTCAGCCTCGGCCACCTTGTTGCCGAGCGGGAAGTTGAGCTGGAAGCCTAACGAGTAGTTGGGGAAGTTTCGCCGCAGGAGCTGGGCCAGCGCTGTGCCGTAGCCGCCCAGGAAGTAGGGGTCCACCGCGTTGGGGTTGCGCGGCGTAGGCGGCACGCCGGGAGTGACCGAGGGCACGGGAAGTGTGTTGACCTGCCCCGCCAAGCCGTTGTTTTGAAGAGTGCCCACCAAGTCCAGCGTCGGCCGCAGGGCGCTTTTGGTTCCCGCCAGCCCGATCTTCGCGTTCTCCAGCTGCACCCGGGTCTGAGCCAGTTCCGGCCGGTTCTCCATAGCCCTCGCAACCAGGTCCTGGATCGGCTCGATCGCCTCGGACGCCGGGACCCGGATCTGGTCGGTGGGAACGACCCGGGCTTCAGCGAGAACGGGACTGGCGACTCCGGTCCGGCTAAGAACATTCTTCAAGACGGTCTCCTGCTGGAGGAGTTGCGTTTCCGCGATCGTGAGGCTCTGCTGGCTGCTGGCGACCTGGGCTTCCGCGCGCACGATCTCAATCGGTGCAAGGGTCCCGATCTCAACCTGCTTCTTGTTGTCCTCGTACAGCCTCTGGGCCAGGGCCACAGCCTGGCGCTGCACCCTCACGTTCTGGTTGTAGCTCACCAGGTCCCAGTAGAGGTTGATGACGGATGCCACCGTGGTCATCACCTGCTGCCGGAAGACCAGGTCCGAAACCTGCAAGTTATTGCGAGCGACGCGGATGTTCCGCGTGTTCACAGCCCTGCCAAAGCCGTCCAGTAGGGGCTGGGTGACCGAGAGGTTGAAATTTGCCGACTTGGACGGGTTGAAATCGCTTCGGCCGGAATTATTGCTGGTGAAGCTGTTGTTCCATCCGAAGCTGACCGTGGTCCCGGTGGTGAATGCCTTCTGAATCCCCACGTTGGCCGTGGTGCTTTCCGTCTGGAGAGAATTGGTACCGGTCACAAAGGAACTGGTCTGCGGCGTGGTCTGGTGCAACCAGTTGTAATTGAAGGTGAGGGTCGGTTCAAGGCTGATCGACCGGGCGCCCGTGCCGGTAGTGACTGCGCCCACGGCGCTAGAGGCGCCCGTCGCCCCGGCGACGGAAGTGGAGACCCCACGGATGGCGGAGCCGGCCTCAGCACGCAGGATGTCCGTCCTTGCCAGCCGGGGACCATATCGCTGCAATTCGATGTCGAGGTTGTTCTCAAGCGCCAGCGCGATGGCGTCCTGGAGGGATAAGTAGATCCTCCCGGCACGGAGCAGTGAATCGATTCTGCCTGAATTGCCAAGGTGCACGGGAGGTTCGGTCCGAAACTGGAACGGCCGCCAGATACTGTCCACACTCCGCAGGGCGGAAGGAAGCCTGGACTCCGGCGCACCTGACTGAGCGGAAAGCGTTGGAATGAGCGCCAGGGAAACACAAAGAGCTGCACACACGCGATGATAGGCTGTCATGTCTTTCAATCCCGAGACCTGTTTACAGGAACTCCTGATAAGGGCAGACGCACAAGAAGGCTCATCTGTTCCTAGATATTCCAATGGTATAGTAGGCACTGATGACGCCGCAAGAAACCGCCGTCCTGGACCTTTTCAAGCAGACCGGCGCATATCTGAACGGCCACTTCCGGCTGACCAGCGGGCTTCACAGTCCCGAGTACCTGCAATGCGCGCTGGTGCTCCAGCACACCGCCCTGGCGGAGCGCCTGGGGCGGGAGCTTGCCGGCAAGGTGCGGGAGATCATCGGCGCCGCGCCGGTGGATCTGGTGGCCTCCCCAGCCATCGGCGGCCTGATCGTCGGCCACGAAGCGGCCAGGGCTCTGGGCGCGCGCTTTGTGTTCGCTGAGCGCGCGGGCGACGGCAAGATGACCCTGCGGCGCGGTTTCACGGCGGACGCGGGTGCGGCGGCCGTCGTGATCGAAGACGTGGTGACTACGGGAGGCAGCACGCGCGAAGTGGTGGACCTCCTGGCGGCCTCGGGAGCGCGCGTGCTGGCGGCGGGCTCCATCGTCGACCGCAGCGGAGGACAGGTGGCGGTGGGCGTGCCGCGGGCCGCCCTGCTGACGCTCCAGGTGGTTGCTTATCCTCCGGACGACTGCCCCCTTTGCCGCGAGGGACTCCCTGTCACCAAGCCAGGTTCCCGTCCCGCCTGATCCTCCGGTCTCCATGCGCCGAGTGAAGATCATCCTGGCCTACGACGGCACCGGCTTCCATGGATGGCAGGTCCAGCCTGGGCTTCCCACGATCCAGGGCGCTCTGGAGGCGGTGGCCTCCGAGATCGAAGGCCGCCCGGTGAAGGTGGAAGGCTCCGGGCGCACCGACGCGGGCGTGCACGCTCTGGCGCAGGTCGCCGCATTCTCGATCGGGAACCCGATTCCGCTGGCCAATCTCAAGAAGGCGATGAACCGGCTGCTGCCGGGGGCCATCAGGGTGCTGTCGGCCAGCGAAGCCGCCGCCGATTTCCACCCTCGATTTCAGGCGCGCTCGAAGAGCTACGAGTACCGGATTTGCAGAGGGGAGGTCTGCCCTCCGTTTGAGCGGCTCTACAGCTACCACTATCCCTACCCGTTGCAGGTGAATAGGATGGTGGAAGTGGCTCCGCTTTTTGAGGGGGAACACGATTTCTCCGCCTTCGCGGCTTCCGACGACAGGGACGAGCTGGGAATCTCGAAAGTGCGCACGATCTTCCTCTCAAGGGTCTCGACGGAAGCCGATAGACTCACCTTCCGGGTGCAAGGCAGCGGTTTCCTGAAGCATATGGTGCGCAACCTTGCGGGCACGCTGATCGAAGCTGGAAAGGGGAATCTCGGCGCGGCAGAGATCAAGGCCTTTCTGGACCCTCCTGCGGCCGGGAAGGCAGGCCCCTCGCTCCCGCCCCATGGCCTCTTCCTGGTCTCCGTCGAGTACGAGCGTGAGCCGGAGGCCCGCTAAGACTTTGGCTGGGGCTTGGCGCCGTCCCCCGCTTCCGGGTGGGCCGCCCGCAGGATGGCGTCGGTTACCCGGTCCGGATCGTCCACGTTGCCCATGGTCAACAGGCTGGTCTCACCCGCGGTCTCCACGGAGAGGTTCCCGGTACCGAGCATGCGCTGGACGAGCGTCTGATCCACGCGGACGTCCTGCACCTTGGCGAGCTGGATCGTCCGCTTGGAGCGGCTCAGAATCCCCGTCTCATACCGCAGCTTGTCTCCGGCTAGCGCCATCAGCGTGAAGCGGTTCTGCAAATGGCATCGAATGGGCCACAGGAACAACAAAGCGGGAAGGAACGCCACCCATGCCGGGTAACGTTCTGCCGCGCTCGAGTTGGCGTAGACCAGCACCGAGACGAACACGATGGCAAACACCAGGGTATAGCCGGCCCTGATCAACTTCATGCTGGGCCGGATGACGATTTCGCTCATTGCCTGTTTCTGTGTCATGCGCTTTTCGCCGTCAGAACCCGGGCCGATTCCTGGGCAAACAAGAAGAACTCGAACAGCGGAGATGACGGACCCCGTCCCCAGCGGCTGACCTTCCACTTGGCGCGGACGTGAGTGATCTCCGGGTGCCCGGTGAGATCGAGCTCCATCTGGTAGGTGCCGCAATAGAACTTCTGCGGGAACGAGAGCAGGGGCTTGGCCGTCCATTGCTCCCCTCCTGCCGAGCCCCACACGGACACATCCAGGCTCTCCTGTTCGACGATCCGAGTAATCCCCAGAGTGAGCAGCACCAGCTTGCCTTGCGACGGGCCCAGCTCAACGGCGGTACCCGTGCCTTCTTCCTGAACCACGGACTCTCTAACCAGAAAAGCCGGCAACACAACGCCTCCCGCGAGGGCGCTCCCCGGTGCGCCCTCGCTTCCCCTAGGGTCGCACAATCGTGCCCGCAAATCTAGAAGAATCGCACCGTGTAGGCCAGCCGCACGCCTCTGCCGATTTCCGGTGCGTAGTCCTTGATGAGCGAGGCGTGGTTGCGGTAGAGCCGGTCGGCCGCGTTGAACAAGTTGACCGAGAGGATATGCAGAGCGTGCTTGCGCGCGAGCGTATAGGAAGAAGTCAGGTTTGCCAGAGCATAGCCGGCCGTCCGCGTCTCGCCGGCATAGAGCCGGTCCTGGCTGTCCGCGAGGACGAGTTCCGGCCGCAGGCTCAGGTTGCCGAACCGGGCATCGAGACCGATCCGGCCCCGAAGCGGCGGGATGCGCGGCAACGGCTGCCCTGAACGCCGCAGGTGAGCATCCACCGCGTCCACTCCGAGGTTCAGCCACAAATTGGGACGCAGTCCAGTGTGGAGCAGCGCTTCACCTCCGACATAGCGGGCATCTCCCTGGGAGTACACCGCCACCCGCAACCCGTCCTCGAAATCTCCCGTAGGCGCGAGATAGACGTAGTCTCCGATCCGGTAGTAGAAGAAGTTCGCCTCAGCGTGGACGCGCCCGCTGCGGTGCCGCAGCCCGAGTTCCAGCCCGTTGGCGCGCTCCCTGCCCAGTTGCGGATTGCCGATCTCAAAGGCCATGTTCCCGTGGTGCGGACCCGAGTTGTACAGCTCCTCCACTGCCGGCGCACGGTAAGTGTAGCTGTAAGACGTCACAAAGGCGCCATCCCGCCACAGCCGCGTATTGATCCCCGCGGAACCTGAAAAGCCGGTGAAAGAGCGGCTAGTCCGGCCCTTCGGGTTGTATTGGTTAGTCTCAAGCCGGCCGCCGAGCTGCAGCCTGGCGCGAGGCAGCGCGATCTCCTCAAGGGCGAAGACCGCGAAGCCGTTCTGGGTGACGGCGGGCGTTACCTGCTCGTTTCCGCGAACGTCATAGGAACGCCGAATCCCGTTCACCCCGAAGCTGCCGAGCACCCGCCCCCTGGGCCTCTGGCTGAAGACCGCCCGGTAGCTGAACTGGCGGTTGAAGAATTCCGTGCCCACCAGTCCTCCCACCATTTCCCGGTGGTTCCAGTTGCTGTAGTCCATGTTGAAGCTCAGCTTCTCAAGCGCGGGACCAAGGTCATTCAGCCCTCCCGAGAACCTGGCGTTATGTCTCCGCCACTTGAGGTCCACCGGTCCTTCTTCGTGGTCCGCTTCGTGTTCGTGGCGGGAGGCATCGAAGGGGATGCCGTACAGACCGTCCTGGATTCCGTAGTTCACGCGGAAGAAGCCGCCCTCCCCGAAGCGTCCCGCGCTGACGGCGCTATTGCGAATCTCGGTCCCCGAATTCTCGACCTTGCCCAGCGGCGTACGGTAGTCGCCGGTGCGCGAGCCGCCCCCGTTGGCCACCAGAAGCCACTTTCCGACGCCGGCTTCCAGCCCGGCGCTTCCTCCTGCCTGGCCATTGCCGGAGCCTCCCGAGCCCGTCAGGAAGCCGCGCACACCCTCATGGGCATGCTCGTGTTCCTGGTGGTGCTCGGTGATCACATTGATGGCGCCCCCGATCGCATTCGTTCCGTACAGTAAGGTCGCCGGACCACGGACGATCTCTATACGATCCACGGTTCCGACGTCGATCGGCTCCCCATGGTCCCCCGATTGCGAGGAGAGGGTGCCTGTGGGCATGCCGTCCTGAAGAATCAGCAACCTGTCCCCATCGAAACCCCGTACAACCGGGCGGCTGCTGCCCGGCCCGTAGCTGCGCTTGGCTACCCCGAGTTCCCCTTCCAACACGTCGCCGAGCGAGGCTGCGGCCTTGGTCGTCAGGTCGGCCACTTCCAAAGAACTGACGGATTGGAAGGTTTCGAGCGGCAGCTGGCCTCTACCCGAGGCGGTTACCGTGACGTGCTCGTGGATCGGTGCGATGGTCATCGCAAAATCCACCGTCAGAGTGCTGTCCGCGGCGACCTCGATGCTGCGGCGCGCGTCCGAAAGCGGGTGCACGTGAGCCATGATTTCGTACTTCCCAGGGGGCACCTGAGTGATTCGGTACCTGCCGCTTGCGTCGGTTTCCGTTCGCCGCCCCAGCGGTGAAATCGAGACGCTGGCGTGGGCGAGCGGATCACCGGTCGCCTCGAGTCTTACCGTACCTTCGATGGCGCCGGTGGCCTCGGCTGCGGCAGCCAAAGGTCGTCCTGCGCACAACAGCATCCATGCAGACACAAGAAATGGATACAAGTTCCTCTTCATGAATACGCTCCTTTCCTTTGTCAAACAACGGCTACTTGCACTACGCCGACAGCAGGAAAGAAGGAGGAGGAGCCCGGCATGTCGCCGGAAGGGAGGCGCCCAGGGACAGGCTGGCAAGAGGCAGAGCTTGCAGGATCTCAGCCAACCAAACGGGAGGAGCAAACCGGGCAACCCCGGCTGCCGGGAGACCCGGCATGCTGGCCAGGTGGCATACCGTGCAGTGCCCAGGCCGGTCGTGATCATGACCGAGATGGTCTATGAAGATGGAAAGGAAAAAGAAGGCGAGCAGGACCGCAGCGGCAACGGGAAATGAACTGATTCCGCGGGGTTTGCTCGATGGTCCTGACACGCTCTATTCTGCCTTGGCCGCTCTCGGGCCGGCCGGAGCGGTCCTTTCGCCATAGATGCGCCGGTATACCCAGGCGTTGCGCAAAACGGCCTGGACATAGCCGCGCGTCTCGGTAAGTGGAATCGTTTCTACGAACTCGGCCGGCTCCCGGAATTCGGCCCATGTCGCCCACAGATCGGTCCGCGTCTTGCCGCCGTTGTAAGCGGCGAGCCCCTTCTCAACGGACCCTTGATAATCGTTAATGAGGGACCGCAAATAGTAAGTCCCAAGCCGGATGTTCAAGTCCGGGCTGAACAGAGACGCGGGGCGGACCTCGCCAACCTTCAGCTTCAGTCCCAGCAGCCTGCCGGTGGCGGGCATGATCTGCATCAGCCCGCGCGCGCCGGCTGCGGACACCGCCCGCGGATTAAACTCGGATTCCTGCCGGATCAATCCCGCAACCAGATGCGGATCGAGCCGCTGGGCCTTGGCGTGACGCTGCTGGCTTTGCTGGTAGGGCATGGGGAACGCCAGACGCCAGAATTCGGCGGGCGCAGCCCTGAGCGGCGTGGACAGGTACGCGGGGAAGACACCCTTGATGTGCCGTAGCCCGACATCCGGTGCGCCACGCTGGCTGGCCAGCCGGGCCAGCTCCAGCGCCAGCACTTGAGGCGTGCCGTCCAATCTCGCCGCGAAACGCAGCTCGCCATCCGAAAGGTCGGCCAGACCCGCCGAGGCCAGCAGGCGCGCGCGGGCGATCCGCGGGCGGTCCGGGGCTCGGGCCTCGAAGTCCAGAGGGGTGGGCCGCGCTGCCGGCGCCCCGCCCAGGCGTTCCTCGGCGAGCGCCGCGTAGTAGCTGCCCGGGAAGGAGTCCCGGATCTGCCGGTATCTGGCATGGGCGGCCCCGGTGGCCCCTGCCGCCTCTTCGAGCCGGCCGAGGAAGTAAAGCGCGGCCGCACGCTTCTCCGACAGCGGAAACAGCTTCAGGTGATCGCCCAGGAGCGCGGCGGCTTCCGGCTTCCGCTCGATGTAGGCGTTCCAGGCCACCTTCCAATGGCAATACTCGGCGCGGGAGGAGCCGGGAAAGCCCTCATAGCAGGCTCGATAATACGGGACGTAAGCGGCGGACTCGTTGCGGAGCAGGTGGAAGTTTCCGGCCCAGACCAGGGCTTCCAGGCGCCATTCGGAACCGGGATAGAGGAGGCTGAGGCGCTCGAGGTGTCCCGCCATGGCCTGCGGGTCACCCATCGACCAGGCGCATCGCACCAGGTAGTACATGCGCTCGGCATCGGCTTGCGGCGTCGTCAAAGCCAAGCCCTGCAAAGAGGAGCAGGCCGGTGCGGAGGACCCTCCCAGAAAGCGGGCCACCTCGGCGCGCACCTGCGCCGCTTCCTTCTCGGCTCCGCCCAATTCCCGCGCCAGAGCCTGGTATTCGCTTCTGGCCCTCGCGAACTCGCGGGCGTCGAGCAGCTTCTGCGCCCTTTCCAGCATCGCCGACGGCAGAGGGGGTGGGTAGTCCGCACCAAGCCTCTCACGGAGGCGGGTAAGAAGTTCGTCAGCCTGGGCGGCCTCCTTGGAGACCGGGTAGCTGAAGAACACGCGTTGCCCATAATAGGCGGAGGCGGCGAGCTGGCCGGCGGCCTCGGAAGCCAGCGCGATGGCCATGTCGCCTTCGGGCTGGGGAAGCCTTGACGATTGGGCTGCGAGAGTGGCGACGGCCTGATCCGGCGCAGAGGATTCCAGGTAAGCTTTCGCCAATTCCAGCGCGGCTCTTCCGGCAAGCGGAGAGACCGGGTCGGCCTTCAGGACGGTCTCGAGCCTTTTGATGGCGGGCTCGGACTGGCCGAGGCCCAGGTGCGCCAAACCCTGATAGTAGGAGACGTAGTCCGCCAAACCCGGCAATCGCTTTCCTGCCTCTTCCAGGCGGCGGATGCCCTCTTCGTGCTCTCCGCGCTCAACGGCCGTAACGCCGAGCGTGAGCAGGGCGAGCGCACCGGTCGACTCGCTCGTATGCCGGGCAGCCAGACGCAGTAGCGCGTCACGCCCGGCCGCCGTCGGAGAGGCACGGTACTCCCTCCCCAGGCTCGCCCCCGCCTGCGCTGCAACCCTCTCGACCGGCGGAGCCAGGAGAACCAGGACAGCCAGGAACTGCCTAAACAAGCGCCCCCGGATACGCCGGTCCCAGCAAAGAAACATCACCGTTCGCCAGAGTGCGGACCAACTCCTGGTGCAGATAGTCCGCCATGGAGGCGCACGACGTGAGGAAGGTGGTCCGATAAGCCTCCCTCGCCGCATCGATTTCACTCTTCAAGGCCGAATACAGGTCGCCCTGCGCCCGGCCGGCGCGGACGGCCTGCGCCTTGTAGAGACGCATTTCGGCCACTTGCACGCGGGCGAACCTCTGGGCTCGCGAATGAAGGGCGCGATCCGCTTCCGGCACACGGGACCAATCCGAGTCGAGGTCCGCGATGCGCACCACCTGCTCCACCGCGGCAGCGGGCGGGGGCGGCGGCGCGGCGGCCCCAGCGCGCGCTTCCAGGGTCACGCCGGCGAGCGTCGTCAACAGTTCCAGGCTCCCGACGTCACCGTCCCCTTCGCCGCTGTCCGCGCACAGAAGTCCCACAGAGCGGCCGTGGCAGACGATTGGAAAGACGCCCACCTTCATCGCAGAGGCCTCACCGAAAAAGCCGGCCAGTTGTTCGGAGAGCTCGCCGGCCGATCTCGTGGCAATCACCGTATCTTTGCCCTCGACGGCGCTCAGCAGCGCCGGGGCGGCGGCCATCGCCACCACCGTCTCGCCTAATTGCCCGCTGGCATCCGCGGCAACATCGCGCGAGCCGCTGCACCGCAGCATCTGGCCCTCCACCGCAAAGGTGGCGACCCGCTGGCTGAACGCGCAGGCTGCGTCGAGCAGGCTGGCATGAAGCTCGGCCTCGCTCGCGCTGGTGCGCAAGCGCCGCAACAACTGGTTGAAGCGGTCGCCGAGGTCCCGGCGCAGCCTCAGCCGCAAGTCCGACAGGCGGGACTCCAGCTCGCGGGCGAACGCCTCCTCCACGCGCGTCGTGGTCTCCCGGAAGCGCTCTTCGATGACGTGCTCGACGTGCTCCTTCCAGCCGGTTGCGATCTGCTCCTCCAGGCGGGTGACGTGGAGCTGCCAGGCCGCCGCAATCTGATCGCGCGCGGTCAGGTGCTGCTCTTCCAGGGTCCCCCGGAGGCCGGGGCTTGATACTGAGTTGATCTGTTCGCTTTGCATAAGTGTGCCGGGAACTCGCCGCTTACAGGGCTATTCTACCAGCCGCCGGACGCGGCTCGGGATACGCTCTCAGCGGCTCTCGGCCGTCTCCAGGCGCAGCGGCTTCAGCGTGCCCGCCAAGTGGATGCGCCGGTCACCACGGGCGAGATTGATCGTCAGACGATCCTCCTCCGTCGTTGCACCGTAGCCGATGAACACCTCCTGCCCGTCGGCCAGCCGAAGATCGGACAGTTCCAGCTTCGGCCGCCTGCGTTCCCAGCGCAAGCTCCAGAGACCCGTGAATCCTTGAACGGGCCGGCCCTCTACCAGTTCCACCGCCCTCGCCCTGAATGAGCCTTCCGCGCGCAAGTTCCAATAGAGCTCGTCGCCCGTACCAGAGGTTGCGATCACCGCATCCCCGTCCAGCCGTCCTCCTCTCCAGGTCGCCGAGTCCAGCCGGCCGGCAGCTCTCAGCATCGGTGTCAGTCCGCTCAGATCCAGATTCAAGTGCCCTTCGACGATGCCCCCGGAGAAGCGCGCCCGGAAACGCGGCGCTTCCACCACCGGACCGTCCCAGAAGAAGCCGAGTTTCACGGCCTCGAATGTCTGGCCGGCCAGTTGCAGGGATCCGATGTCGAGTGTGCCCTCGACGTGCCGGTTTCGCAACCACTCCGGCAATTGGCCGAGAGAGAGATGGAGCGTCCGGGAAAGGAAGCCACGACGGCGTGCCAGGGTCGGCGCCATGAGCTGCTCCGCGGCGGAGGCCGTAAGCTTGTCCAGCCGCAGGGTCAGCCGATGCGGCCGCCTCCCCGCGGGACGGCCACGATACGTCCCGCGGACTTCCAGCTCACCCGCTCTCGCCTCCCCCTCGGCGTCGACACGATCATCCTGAAGTGTGACCGTGGCCGTAGGGACCTCAAGAGGCTGGGCCAGGCCCGGCAACTCCACCTCCGTCTCGTGCAACGAGAGCGCGCCCGCCCAAGCCCCCGCAGTCTGCGCCTGCCTCTGATACCGCAGCCATCCGCTCCAGGTGCCGCCTCGGAGCTTGGAGAGGAAGCCGGGCCTGGGGATGCCCGGCAAGGGGCCGCCCTCCGCCTGCAGCGCGGCGATGCTCATGCCTTCGGTCGCCAGCCGGAGATCAAGCTCCTGCTTGGCCAGATGAAACCCGGCTTGCAGGGTCGCCTTCTCGGCGTCTCCGACCGCGATGTTGGCCTGGGTCAGACGCACCCTTTCGCCCTCCACCACAAGCCGGGCACTCTCCAGACGCACCGGCGGGCTGCCCGGCGCCTGGATCGACGCGTTGTCTAAAGACGCGCTCCCGCGAAACCCGCCCGATGGCGAGTATGAAAGCGCGCCGGACACCGCGCCGTCGAGTTTAAGCTCATCCGGGAAAGCCACCCCCATGTGACGTGCGATTTCACTGAGCGGCACGATTGAAAAGCCGTTGACGGTCACCCCCACGGCCCAGCGCGGGTGAACCATGTAGTCCTGCACCCGGAAGCGAACCGAAAGCGATGACGCTTCGGTCGGAACCGTCTCGATCTGGAGATCCTGCGAAAGCAGGTTGAGTCTGCCATTGAAGCTCAACGGGCCGCCGCGGGCGTATGGCGGCAGCAGATCCCAACGGTGGATCTCGCTCAGATCGAGCGTTCCGCGGACCTCCAACTCCGAAAGAGGGCCACGAACGGTGGCCTGCCCCGCGAGCTGCCCATGAACGCCCAAGTCGTGGCCGTGCAGAAGCGTGACCAGCTCGCCCACGGAGCTCTTCTCCAGTTCGAGCTGCATGTCCAGAGCGCCCCCCCCAAGCTCCGACGTGCGCCAGTTGCCGCGGCCGCGCACGGCTCCGAAGCCGCGCGCCGTCCGGTCCGAGCGGGTGGGCACGCCGGAGAACTCAAAGGATAGCGGACCTCCCGGGGGCCGCGAAGGCCCCAGATCGAGGTCCGTATTGCTGAAGTAAAAGACGGACTTCACGCCGCCGAGCGTGAAGTTCAGGCGGCTGCCTCGAACAGAGATGGACGGGAGGCGGGCCGCTGTCGAAGGGCTCAGGAGCGGCTGGAAGTTCCAGTGCCCCTGCACAGTCTTGACCAGGTTCACGCTGGCTCCGTCCAACCGCAGCGTGGAGAACTCCAGACGCCGCCGGAGGAGGCCCCCCAGCCGAACTCGCGCTTCAAGCTCGCCGACGTAGGCGAAGGGCTCAAGTCCGACGGCCGGGTCTTCGTGAATCACCACGCCCCGCAGTGTGAAGCCCGGGCCGCGGAACAGACTAAAGCCCGCCGACTGCATTTCGACCTTACGGTGCAGCGACGTCTCCAGGGCCCGCCGGATGCTTTCGCCGAACCGGTTGGCACTGAGGTACGGCGCGATCAACCCGAGAAGCAGGACCAGCGGGAGACCCAGCAGGATGGCGCGGCGGACTCTCCTGATCGGCAGACTCACCCCCGCATTGTACTCCGGCGCCGCGCGGGCCCCAGAATCCGCTTCTGTGGTATCATCCGCTTCGGGCATCGACTGCCTCATGTTGCGGCCGTGGCACTTGCGTTCATCTTCGACCTCGACGGCGTGATCGTCGATTCCAATCCCGTCCACGAGCAGGTCTGGCATCGCTATCTGCTCAGCCTGGGCATCCCGGCAAGCGGCAAGCTGGCGGCCCGCATGTACGGACGCCGAAACGACGAGATCGTGCGGGACCTGTTCGGGCAGGACCTGAGCCCGGAAGCGGTCTTCTTCCACGGAGCAGCCAAAGAGGCGCTGTATCGGGAGAGTATGAAGGAACAGCTTCAGGAGCGCCTGGTGCCGGGCGTACGGGAGTTTCTGGAAGCCAATAAGGGGATTCCGAAAGGTCTCGCCACCAACGCCGAGCCTGCCAACGCCGAGTTCATTCTGACGGAGTCCGGCCTGAAGAGTTACTTCTCCGTCGTGGTGGACGGTCATCAGGTGGAACGGCCCAAGCCCGATCCCGAGGTTTTCCTGCGCGCGGCTTCGCTTTTGGGAGTACAGCCCCGCGACTGCGTCGTGTTCGAGGATTCCCTCGCGGGCGTGCAAGCGGCCCTCGCGGCGGGGGCGAGGGTGGTCGCGCTCGCGACCACCCATCATTCACTTCCTCAAGCCGATTTGGTGGTCAGGGATTTTCTCGCCCCGGAACTTCAGCCATGGTTGACGCGGCAAACCACTTCGCTCTGAGCCTGGCGTGGACGCCCGCGGCCGCAGTGGTCGCGCTGCTCGCGGTTCTGGCGTCGGGGTGGTTGCGAGAGCGGCGCAGCCGTCTTCAACACCGGACGATGCAGCGTATGTACAAGCTGGGTGAGGAGTTGGCCGCCGCCCGTTCGCTTGCGGAGAGCCTGCGTTTGCTGCAGTCCGTTCTGCCGGGTGTGCTGGGCGTGACGGATGTGCAGGTCTACGTCCCAGACCGGGCCTCCAAAGTGTTGCAGCGACTCGAGGTGGATGCCCATTCGGGCCTGCCCCAGCCCGCCATGCTCGCCGGTGAGCCGATCGGTTTCCTCCGGAACTCCGTTGCGCTCTGCTTTCGCAACCGGAGCTCGATCGCCGTGCCCGATACCCGCCGCAGCCCGCTGTTTGAGTTTGGCGAGGCGGAGCAGGCTCCCCGATCGGCGATGTTCCTGCCCATGTGCGCCCAGGACGACGTGCTGGGGGTGCTCGCCATCACCTATGCGAAACGGTGTTGGCACTTCGGCGCGGAGGAGCGCGCGCTGGCACAGCATCTCGCCAATCAGCTCGCGATCGGGATGAGGCTTCTGGAACAGAAGTCGTTGCGGGAGAGTGAATCGGGCGTGGAGAGATTGAATGCGGCTCAGCGGCTGGTTGCTTCTGCCGCCGAGGAACTGAAGCGGCACCTGGGCCGTATTGTGGACCTCGCCCAACTCTCACTTGCCCGAACTGAGGATACGCCTCTCAAGTCCGATATGGCCGAGCTCGCCAAGGAAGCGGAGAAGGCGAGTGATCTGCTGTCCAGGATCCGGAGGCTTACGACGGCTCAAACGGATGGCCAGGCCGACCTGGGGAGCACGTTGCAGGCGCTTCTGGAGAGCCGCGCGGAGACTTGGGAGCAGCGTCACGTGCGCTTGCAGAAACTGGTGGGAGCTGCACCCATCATTGTCGCGGCACGACCCGAGATCCTGGAGCAGGTGCTGGTGAGTCTCATTTGGCACCTCGAGCGGCGGCTGGAGGCTTTCCCCGCGAAGATCGTCACCGCGCGTGCGTTCCGCATGGCGGCCATGGCGCACGTGGAGATCAGTTGGCCGCCGGCGGCGGAGACGGATGCGTTTGACCGCGATATCGATACGCCGGCGGGAGTGCTCGGCCTGCGGAGTTGCCGGGACTTGGTCCAAAGCCAGGGAGGCCAGCTCAAGCTGTCGGAACACCGCGGAGGGGAGATTTGCCTGGATTTGGAGCTCCCGATGGCCCGCCGGGAGGTCACGAGCGCGCTCCCCGAAGTGGGGCCCCAGGCTGTCTCCCTCACTGCCCTCGTCCTGGAGCCCGACGCGGAAGACCGGCGCGCCCTGGTTTCCTTGCTATGTGACCTGGGACACAGGGCCGTGCCCGCCTCTGGCTGCGAGGAAGCAGTCGAACTGGCCAAACGGTTGCCGTTTGACGTGCTGTGCTGCTCCACTTCCCTGCCGGGCGAGACGTGGGCCGAGTGCTTCGAACGCTCGCGAGACCACCTGCAGGCGTTCGTTCTGCTCACGCGGGGCCACGATCCGGCCCTGGCGGCCACCCCGGGAGCCGGAGGGCCGCGGACACTTGGTAAGCCCGTCCGGCGGGAGGAACTCGCCCAGGTGCTCCAGGGGATCGGCAGGCGCGGCGCAGCGCATGGACGATAGAATTAGTGGAGAGGCTATGCTCATTCGTACCCTGACGCTCGCGCTGCTGGTGGCCGCCTGCGGCCTGCGCTGTGCGGAGGAGAAATACGGAGGACCCCGTCCAGCCAAGCCGGATGTCCCCTACTTGATGCACGCCGACAACCTCATCGAGACGGAAAGCCTGGAAGCAAAGCAGGAGGAGAAGGGCAACGATCAGATCAATTGGGTTCCGGGAGCCAGTTCGCCGGTCCGTACGCCGCTGGCTGAGCCGATATTTCTACTCGACGCCCAGAAGATAGTACCCGAGAAGCTTGAGCTTTACAGGTTCAATGTGAAGGGCGGCCGCCGTGAGATCGTCTTCCAGAAGAAGCAGAGCAGGAAGGCTCCACGGCCGTTGCGGCTCGCTGTCAAGCCCTTGGAGGGGAAGCTCTTTCGGATCGAGGCCAATGAGACTCTCGAGAACGGCGAGTACGGCCTTAGTCCCGATGGCTCCAACCAGGTCTTCGCGTTTCAGGTCTACTGATGACGTGGCCCGGAGGCGCCGCATCGTGACTTGCCTTGGCCGACTCGCCGGCGCGGGGTTGGTGGCGCTGGCCGCCATGGCCGCGGCGGCGTCCGGGCTCGATCTCAGGCTCGCTAGGGACCGCCAGGACGGTGTGGCGCTGGCGGCGGCGGCGGCGGAGTTGGATCGGGCGGTACAGCGATCCCCTGCCGATCCCACCACCCAATTCCGGCTGGCCGAGGCTCGCTCCTATCAGGCTGAAGTCCTCCTGGAGCTCGGAGACAGAGCCGGAGCCCGCCAAGCCGCCGAAGAGGGCATCCGTGCGGCTGAGCGGGCCGTGGCTTTGCAGCCCAACTCGTCGGAAAACCATCGGATTCTGGGCACGTTGTGCGGCCAGGTGATTCCGGCGAACCTCTTGCTCGCGCTGAAATACGGCCGCTGTGCTTCCGACTCGATCCGGAAGGCTTTGGAACTGGATCCGAAGTCGGCGCAGGCGTACTTGAGTCGCGGAGTCGGCAACTATTACTTGCCGCCGGCCTTCGGAGGCGGGCCGGAGTTGGCCGCGCAGGATTTCCAGAAGGCGGCCCAGCTCAATCCGAAGTTGGCTGAGGCGCATCTGTGGCTCGGCATCACACTCAGAAAGATCGGCAAGAATGCGGAGGCGCGGGCGGCGATCAAGCGCTCGCTGGAACTCGATCCGGACCGCGCCTGGGCGAAGCAGCAATTGGAGAAGACTCCACCGAAATAGTCGCGCGCCCCCAAGCGCCATATCCCATGCGTGCGGGCATCTACATCGGGCTGACGATCGCCGTCCTGACGGCCTTGGGGTATGTTGTCTTTCCCGGCCACACTTACCTCCAGTCCGACACTCAGATCTACGTTCCCATGCTGGAGAGGCTCTGGAACCCCTCCGTGCTCCAGCGGGACTTCATGGTCGAGCGGCCGCACATGGCTTTCACGGTGTACGACGAGGTCGCCCTGGCCCTTCGGCGCTGGACAGGTCTCGACTTCCGCGAAGTCCTGACAATTCAGCAGCTCCTGTTCAGGGCCCTGGGGATCCTTGGCATCTATCTGATCGCCCGGTCTCTTCGTCTGGGCAAGCGTATGTCTCTGTTGGTGGCGGGCATCTTCTCGCTGGGAGCCACCATCTGGGGTCCGACCGTCCTGACCATGGAATACGAGCCCGTCCCGCGGGGATTCGCCTTGCCGCTGACGCTCCTCGCAGTTGGGTTTCTGTCGCGGGGATGGTATCTGGCTGCCGGCGCCGCTGCGTCTCTGTCATTCCTCTACCACGGGACCACCGCACTTCCCTTCTGGCTGTGTTACTTGTGCTTGCTCTTGTATCCGGCTGAGCGCCAGGTCCGGCTGCGCCGCCTGGCGGGCCTGCTGCCGTTGTTGACCGCCTCCCTCATCCTGGCGGCGCTCTCGATGGCCCAGGCAGATGCGGCCCAGCGCCTGCCCCTCCTCCAGCGGCTGCCGCCATGGTGGGAACAGACGCTTCGACTGCGAGCCACTTACATCTGGGTCTCTCTGTGGTTCCCCCGCTGGTACTGGCACTACTCACTTCTGTCCGCCGTTTCGGCCACCGCCCTGTGGAGGCTGCGGAAGGACATGAGCCCGAATCTCGCGATCCCACTCGCCGGTCTGCCGCTCATGGGAATCCTTTCGATGCCCGTTTCCTATCTTCTGCTCGAAGTCTCAGGGTTGGTCTGGGCGCCTCAACTTCAGCCGATGCGAGCCGTGCTTTTCGTGACCCTCACCGCGGGGCTCCTCTCCTCGGTGGCCGGAATCCGAGCGGCGCAAGCCGGCCGGTGGTTGGAAGCACTTGGGTGGTTCCTGGCGGCATTTGCGCTGCCCACGGGCGACGCCGTTCAGGACCTGCTGCTGCCTGACCTGGGCAATCCTGCCATCGTGCGGCGTGTCGTTCTGGTCATGTTGCTGGCGGCTCTGGCCGTGGCAGGTGCCTGGGCCGATGCGGCGCGGCGCCAGGGGGCGGTCGCCGCCTGGGCCGTTCTGCTTCTGACACCGTTCTTCCTGTATCCCACAGTGGGGCGGGTCGAGAATTACCCGAAGCTGGATCGCACGGCTGTCGACGACCTCGCCGGCTGGGCGCGATCTTCAACACAAACCGACGCCGTGTTTCTCTTTCCCGATGCGGGACGGGCTCTCTATCCCGGCGAGTTTCGGGCCCTGGCTCTCCGGGCGCTTTACGTGGACTGGAAGGGCGGTGGCCAAGCCAACTACAGTGAGGAGGTGGCAAAGGAGTGGCGGGAGCGCTGGCGCGCGGTGATGCAGCCGCCATTCCGACGCGGGGATCTGCGGCATTACATGCTCCCCGGCGTCGATTACCTTGTCCTGGCGGCCTCCAACCGCCCGGATGGGGAAACGCCGCTTTATGAGAACACGTCCTTCTTGGTGTACCGTGCACGGAGATAAAGAGTAGCCCCATGAAGATACGATTGGTGCTCTGGGTGCTGCTGCTCTTCCTGTGCGCGGCGGCGCAGACGACGCTGACCGTCGATCAACTGGTGTCTTTTGTGAAATCCTCGGTTGAGCTGAAGCACCCCGATCGCCAGGTGGCCGAGTATCTGCGCGGGGTGAATCTGCGCTCCCGTCTGGAGGAAAGAACCATCGTCGAATTGCAGGCGGCCGGAGCGGGTCCCCGCACCGTCGAGCAACTCCGTGCGCTGCAAAGGGCATCCCTCAGTCTGCCGGAGGCCCCCCGGCCGGCGGAGAAGCCGGCTCCGCCAGAGATTCCGCCCCCCAGCCCCACCCAATGGAAGAAGGTCATTGAGGAAGCGCGGGAGTACGCCCTGAATTACAGTCGCCAGTTGCCGGATTTTATCTGCACTCAGGTCACGCGCCGCTTCGTCGATCCCGCCGGCCTGGAGTTCTGGCAGAGCGAAGACGTGCTCACGGCCCGGCTCAGTTACTTCGAGCAGAAGGAAGACTATAAGCTCATGCTGGTGAACGGCCGGTATACGGACATGCCGTACCAGATGGTGGGCGGTGCAATCTCCTCCGGCGAGTTCGGCACAATGATGCGCGAGATCTTCGAGCCGGAAACCGGCGCAACCTTCCGATGGGAGCGCTGGGCCACCCTCCGGGGCCGGAGGATGCACGTAATCTCCTACGTTGTCGGCCAGCCGGCGTCGAAGTGGACCATAGAATACGAGAAGAGAGAGCGCTTTACTCCCGGCTATCACGGGCTGATCTACATAGACAGCCAGAATGGGGCCGTGGCGCGCGTCACGCTGGAGGCTGACGGCATCCCCCCGTCATTCCCGATCCAGCAGGCTGGCAACACGCTCGATTACGACACGGCCACCATCGGCGACCGGGAGTACATGCTGCCGCTGAGAGCCGTCATGAAGATGCGACAGGGCAGGGCGCTCTTCAAGAACGAGGTCGAATTCCGCTTGTATCGCAAGTTTGCCGCGGAGGCGAGCATCAGCTTCGATACTCCCGATCCTCTGCCCGAGGACCGGGTCACGGAACAGCCGCCCAAGCCCTAAGCCCGCGGTCTGATATCATTCGGTTTCATGGTTCGCTACTCGATCGGGTTGGATCTCGGCGGAACGAACTTCCGCGCCGCCGCCGTCGACCAGCAGGGCAGGGTCCTCGACAGAGTCTCCGCCGCCACGAATTCGTCCGGCGGCCGCGACGCCATCGTCTCGGCAATTGTCTCCGCAATCGAGAAACTGCGCCGTGGCCGCCCGCAGGACGACCTCGCGGGAATCGGAGTGGCCCTGGCGGGGTTCATCGAGATGGAGAAGGGGCTGATCGTCTCCTCCCCCAACATCCCGGCCTTCGAGAATTTCCCGGCGAGGGACGAGATCGGAGCGCGCCTGGGCACGCCCGTAATCCTGGAGAACGACGCCAACGCCGCAGCCCTCGGCGAGCAATGGATGGGGGCGGGACGCGGTGTGGAGGACCTGGTGCTGCTCACGCTCGGCACAGGCATCGGCGGGGGCATCATCGCCGGCGGCCGAATACTGCACGGCAGCCTGGGCATGGCGGGTGAGGTCGGCCACATTACCGTGAATCCGACCGGGATACCGTGCGCCTGTGGGAATACCGGCTGCCTCGAGAAACACGCTTCGGCAACCGCCATCGCGACCATGGCACGACACATGGCCCTGGGCGAAGATCTGACGAGCGAAGAAGTCTACCGGATGGCGGTGGAGGGGAACCCGCTGGCTGTGCGGGTTTTCGAAAGCATGGGGAGCGCCCTGGGCACGGGTCTGGCCTCCTTGGTCCAGATCTTCAACTTCCCCCTGTACCTGCTGAGCGGGGGCGTGACGGCGGCATGGGACATGTTCGCCCCGGCGATGCTCCACGAACTCCGGCAGCGCTCCTTCACCTTCCGCGCCGATCGGACCCGTGTGGAGAAAGCTGCGCTGGGCAGCGAGGCGGGCCTGTACGGGGCCGCCTACCTGGCACTTCAGAAAGAGTTTAACACTTCAAAATCAATGGACTGAGGGATTAATCGCATGTATTGGTTAGGCATCGACATTGGCACCGGCGGCAGCCGCGCGCTGCTGGTTGACGAGAAGGGCGTGATCAAGGCAGGCTTCACGGCTCCCCATGAAGACATGCGGATGGAGAAGCCCTTGTGGGCGGAGCAGCGCCCGGCGGATTGGTGGCAAGCCGCGCAGGCGGCCATCCAAGGGGTCCTGGCGGAGGCCAGGGTATCGGGAAAGGACGTTCGCGGCGTCGGCCTGTCCGGCCAGATGCACGGCCTCGTGCTGCTCGATGAAGCCAATCAGGTCATCCGGCCCGCGCTTATCTGGTGCGACCAGAGGAGCCAGAGCCAGGTGGACCGGATCAACCAGGTCGTGGGCAAGAACAACATCCTGACGTACACGGCCAATCCCGTGTTGACTGGTTTCACTCTTCCCAAGCTGCTGTGGGTGAGAGACAACGAGCCGAAGTCCTTCGCCCGCGCCCGCAAGGTGCTGCTTCCGAAGGACTATATCCGCTTCGAGCTGACTGGCGAGTACGCTACCGAGGTCTCCGATGCCTCCGGCACATCCCTGTTCGACGTAGTGCTCCGGCGTTGGTCGCACCAGATGCTGGACGCGCTCGGCCTGGACCGGTCCTTGTTGCCGCGCGTCTACGAGTCGAGCGAGGTCACGGGCCAGATCTCGGCTGCGGCAGCCAAGGCGACGGGCTTGATGGAGGGCACCCCTGTCGTGGGCGGCGGAGGCGATCAGGCCGCCAGCGCCGTCGGCAACGGGATCGTGGAGCCTGGCGCTGTCTCCTGCACCCTCGGCACGTCCGGCGTGGTTTTCGCGCACATGGAGAAGGCCAGCTACGATCCGGCGGGAAGAGTCCACACATTCTGCCATGCGGTGAAGGGCGCCTGGCACGTCATGGGCGTGACCCAGGGCGCGGGCCTCAGCCTACAATGGTTCCGCAACCAGATGGCCCCCGGAGTGCCGTACGACACTCTCACCGCAGAGGCGGCCACGGCCCAACCCGGCTCGCAGGGGCTGTTCTGGCTGCCCTACCTCATGGGAGAGCGCACTCCGCACCTGGATTCCACGGCCCGCGGCGGTTGGATCGGAATCACGGCAAAGCACACGCGCGCCGATCTCATCAGGGCGCTACTTGAGGGGGTGTGCTACAGCCAGAGGGATTGCCTGGATATCATCGACCAGATGGGTGTGACCATCGATTCGGTTCGCCTGTCCGGTGGTGGGGCCAAGAGCCCCTTCTGGCGGCAGCTCTTCGCCGACGTCTTCGGCAAGCGTGTGGTCACTCTGGCCTGCCAGGAAGGTTCGGCCTACGGAGCAGCCCTGCTGTCTCTGGTCGGCACCGGTGCTTACGCTTCAGTACCCGAGGTCTGCCGCGCCGTCACCAAGGAAGTGGACTCGGTGATGCCACGACCGCACGAGTCCCAGCTCTATCGCCGCGGCCACGAACTGTACCGTGCGCTTTACCCGAGTCTGAAGCCGATCTACGGTTTGATCGAAAACCTGAAATAGGGGCCGGACATGTCGGGCCCTCAGCGCCGGTAAGTCTTCGACTCACCAGTGCGGGCGTTGGTGACGACCATGGCGCCGTCCTTGCCCGCGGAGACCTTGACCCATTTGCCCTCATCTTTGCCACGGAGGTTGGCGATGTACTCGTCCGGCGGGTTGTCGTCCGGCGCATTCGCGGACCAGTGGAGCGTGTAGAGGGCTTGCAGGCCCGGCATGGCTTTCAGGGCCTTCATGACATAAGCGGCGCCGACCTTCCTTTCGCCGTTGTTCACGATCGCGACCCGCGGACGAATCGGCGTCAGCATAGCCGGAGAACTGGACCAGTCGTTCCCGTGGTGGCTGACCATGAAAAGATCCACCGGGCCAATCGGATCGTTGGGGCACATTAATTCCTTCTCGAGGTTCCAGGTCAAATCCGCCAGGTCCAGCATCCGGAAACGACCGTAAGTGAAGAGCAGTCCAACGCCGTACGCGTTTTCCGTCAGGTCCTGATTCAGCCCTGTCCAGCTCTTCACCTGGGTGGCCTCGCAACCGGCGTTCGGGGACCCAGCGCCCTTAAGAGGCGTCTTGATCATCTGCATGGCGGAGGTCAGCACCAGCACATCCACCCCTTTGAAGGGAATCTTGTCGCCGGGCTTCACGACCAGGTGCTTGGGCTTCGGCAGGGCCTCGTATGCCTGGAAGTACTTGTGCGTCCCGGGATCGTTCGGGGAGACCGGTCCGTGGTCAACAAAGGTGTCGACGGGAACCTTCGCGACCACGTCGGGGGTATTGGCAACGTGGTCTCCGTCGTAGTGCGTCGTGACCAGGAAGTCCAGCTTCGATACGCCGGCCGCCCGGCATGCCTCCAGGATGCGGCCGGTGTCCCTGCCGTTGAACCCCGGGAAACCGGTGTCAATCAGCATGGATTGCCCTTCGGGAGAGAGGATGAGCAACGCCTTACCCCCCTCCGTATCGATGACCCACATGTCCAGGGTCTTCGCCGCGGGGAGGGCAGACGCCAGGATCAGACCGGCGAAAGCGATCAGCAATAGCCTCTTCATGGTGTCATGGTAGCAACGCGGGTCGAGGGCGATCAATCAACGGCAAAATCAGGCTGCGACGATCCGCCCCCCCGCTGCATCCAAAAAGTTGAGCAACCATATGACCACTGCCACCACTCGCCTTCTTGCAGCGCTGCTGTTGGCGCTTCCCCTAACCCTTGCCGGGGCCACTTACCAGATAGACTCCTCGCACTCCACCGCGGGATTCACGGTACGGCACATGATGGTGACCAATGTGAGCGGGGCCTTCTCCAAGATGTCCGGCACAGTGGAGTATGATCCCGGCAACGTCGGGCAGACCCGCATTGAGGCGGTGATCGATGCGTCGACCGTGAACACCAGGAACGAGAAACGCGACGAGCACCTGCGGAGCGCGGATTTCTTCGATACCGCAAACCACCCGACGATCACTTTCCGCTCCACGAAGGTTGAGAAAGCCGAAGGAGGAGGGCTCCGTGTGGTAGGGGATCTCACCATGCGCGGCGTCACCAAGGAGGTCGTCCTGGACGTAGACGGCCCGACCGCCGAGGTACAGGCGCAGGGCGCCTACCGGATGGGCGCTTCGGCCACAACCCGCATCAACCGCAAGGACTTCGGCGTCAACTGGAACCGCGCTCTCGACGCAGGCGGCATGGTCGTCAGCGAAGACGTGCGGATCAACATCGAAGTCTCACTGATCCGCAAGCCTCCGGCGTCTCCCACGAACTAGGCGGCGCGGGTTCCCGGCGCCCTCAATATTTCTCCCAGTGCAACATGTCGGCGAGCGGGCGTTTGGGCTTTTCCGCCTGCTCGGCCGGATAACCCACGGCGACCAGGCTCACCAGGCGGAAACCCTGGGGCGCACCGACGATAGTGCATATGTTGGGCGCATAGGGTTTCTTGTCGCCGGCCACCCAGCACGAGCCCAAGCCGTGCGCTCGTGCCGCCAGCAGGATGTTCTCGGTCGCGGCGCTGCCGTCCTCCAGGTAGTACTTCGAGTCACGGCACAGGACGACGATGCACACGGGTGCCTCGGCGATGAACTTTCCGTGGTCCGTGACGGCGGCCAAACGGCCACGAACCGCCGCTTCCGTCACCACCACGAATTCCCAAGGCTGGACGTTGTTGGCGGAGGCGGCCAGCCGGCCGCAATCGACGATGTCCTCGATGAGTTCGCGCGGCACCGGCCGGTTCTGATATGCACGAACCGAACGGCGCGTCTTCAGCATTTCAATGGCATCCATGAAGAAGTCTCTCCTCTGAACCCGGCTCTGTCTCCGGCGCTCTCATCCCCAAGGTTAGCTTCTTGCGGCAGGGGCCCGGATTCGCGGCCAAACCGATAACCAAAGTTAGTAGTGTACCGGCGGCCCGTACCATAGACAATTGTGACTTGAAAATGTTTCAAGTCCGGCTATGCTATAGACATGGCTCGCAGGAAGAAGGCGGACGCCGTGGCGAGGCTGGACCGGCGGCAGCAGCAGCGGCACGAGGTTGAGCGCCCGTGCCGCGTGAAATCGGATGCTCTCACGTCACGGGGTATCGAGGGAGTCACCCTGAATATCAGCCGTGCGGGTGTGTTGATCCGGTTCCCCGATTCCGCCGAGTCTTGCCTGCTCCCGAAGTTGGGGGCCGATGCCAGAATCGTGATCGACTTGCCCCGCAACGCCAACTACGCTCCGCGATCGCTCGAATGCACGGGGCGAGTGGTGCGGGACACGGCTTCCGGCGATGATGCTCCTGTCCTGGCTTTTCAGATCCAGCGTATGGAGGTGCGTGATACCGAGCCGAATCCCCGCCCGGCCGAGGAGAACAGCAGGCGACTGGTACATTAGGGAGACGGTCTGGCCGTGCTGATTGACTTGTTGTCAAGCCGCCTCGCAGTGGAAGGCCCTGAGGAGGGGTGCGCGGATGCGCTGGCCGGAGAGTCCTGCCGCAAAATCCTGGAGAACGTGGACGAACTGGTCTTCCTCCACGACCTGGATGGCAACATCACTTCGGTGAATCAGGCCGTCCCCGAAGCCACGGGATACAGCCGCGCCGAGATCCTGGCGCTGAACCTTGCCGATCTGCTGACTCCGGAATCGTGGGAATCAAGCCGGCGGATGACGGCCAGCAAATTGGGCGGTGGCGCACGCGCCTCCTACGAAGCGGGACTCCGGACCAAGAATGGCAAGCTCTTGCGCCTGGAAGTGACGTCTCGGCTGCTGTTCCGATCGGGCAGGCCAGGCGGGGTGGTCGCTGTCGCGCGCGAAGCTGGAGTGCCCCGTCCGTCGGGCGCGGATCTGCGCCTCTTGAAGTCGGTTGTGGTGAATGCCAACGACGCGGTGCTGATCGCCGAGGCGAAACCCGGCGATCATCTGGGAGGCAAGATCGTATACGTCAATGAGGCCTTCAGCCGCATGACCGGCTATTCCGCCGAGGAATCCGTCGGGCGCACGCCGCGCATCCTGTTGGGGCCGCAGACTGACCGGGATCAACTGAGTCTGGTGCGGCAGGCCCTCTCCAGCCGGGAGCCGGTGCGAGTGGAACTGGTTAACTACCGGAAGAACGGATCGGCATATTGGGTGGAGGTAAATTTCGTCCCAATCACGGAGGAGGACGGCCAGTTCACCCACTGGGTCGCGGTCCAGCGCGAGACCACGCAGCGGCGGCAGGCCGAGGACTTGGAGCGGGACCGCAACCGGGTGCTGGAACTGGTGGCGCGCAATGAACCGCTCGAGTTGGTGTTGGCGCAGTTGGCTCAGATGGTCGAGCGCCAGTGTCCAGACCTGCGGTGCTCCGTGCTGCTGATACAGGACGGCGCGTTGGTGCCGGTGGCGGGCGCCAAGCTGTCCGGCGATTCGTTGCGGAACCTGCAGAGGCTGGACGTGAAGAGCCTGTCGCCCTCTCCGGAGGAAAAAGCTTGCCGGGAGATCCTGCCAGGGCCCGTCCTTGGGGCGAATTGGAGTGTGCCGATTCTTTCGGGTACAGGGGCCGTGCTCGGGGCCTTTGCCGTTTTCTGCGGGGTGACTCGAAAACCCGAGGAAGCCGAACTGGATATGATCGGGAAGGCGAGCCGGCTGGCGGCGATCGCTATTGAGCAGAGGCAACTGACCAGCCGTCTGGCCCACCAGGCGCAACACGATTCCCTGACGGGCCTCCCGAACCGCACTCTGTTCAAGGAGAAGCTGCATCAGGCGTTGCTCCATGCTCGCAAGCACGGTTGGCATGTCGCCGTCCTGTTCATTGACTTGGACAGGTTCAAGCAGATCAACGACACGCTCGGCCATCCGGTCGGAGACGCGCTCTTGCAGCAAGTGGCGCGGAGGCTGGAAGGTTGCATACGCAAGACCGACAGCCTGGCCCGCATGGGAGGGGACGAATTCACCATCCTGCTGACCGAACTGTCCGATTCCCAGTACTCCGCGAAGGTCGCGCAGAAGCTGCTGGATTCGCTAAAGGCTCCCATCCATGTCGATGGCTACGAGCTGTTCATCACGGCCAGCATCGGGATCAGCACCTTCCCCCGCGATGGCAAGGATGCGGCCACGCTGGAGCGGAATGCCGACAGCGCCATGTACCGGGCCAAGAATGGGGGCCGGGACAATTTCCAGATGTTCATTCCGGAGATCAGCGCCGCCGCCTTCGAGTCGCTGGAACTGGAGAATGCGCTGAGAAGAGCTCTGGAACACGGCGAGCTTCAGCTTCGCTACCAGCCGCAGACCGACATCGATGGTGTGTTGACCGGCCTTGAGGCACTCATGGTCTGGAACCATCCCAGACTCGGCGTGATCCCTCCGTCGCAATTTATCCCCCTGGCCGAGGAGTCCGGACTGATCATCACGCTGGGCAGTTGGGCCCTCCGCGAGGCCTGCCGGCGAAGGGCGGAGTGGCAGCGCTCCTGGCCTGTGCCGGTCACGGTAGGCGTGAACGTCTCGGTGACGCAGTTCACCCGGCCGGGCTACGTGGATGCCGTAGCCGCAGTGCTCAGAGAGACCGAATTGGACCCCGAGTTGCTCGAGTTGGAGCTGACCGAGAGCGTCGTGATGCGGGACATCAAGGAGTCCGCGCGGCAGATGCAGCAGCTTCGGAATCTGGGCATCAGCCTCTCCATAGACGATTTCGGTACGGGGTATTCGTCCCTCAGTTACCTCAGGATGCTGCCGATTCACACTCTCAAGATCGACCGGTCGTTCCTGCGCGAGGTGGATTCCGACCCGAACAGTGTGCCGCTGCTCAAGGCGATCGTGGCCCTCGCCCACAGCCTGAGACTGTGTGTCGTCGCCGAGGGCGTCGAAAGCGAACGCCAACTGGAGGCTCTCCGCTCCGTCGGATGCGACCGGCTTCAGGGCTTTCTGATTGGCGAGCCCCTGCCCGCCGAAGCCGTCGCCGGGCTGTTGCGCGCGGCCTACGAGCAAGGGGCAAACGTGCGCGGACAAGGCCTCGACAGCAGAGGGACGCCCCGCAGCCGCGCGCTTTGGGCGACGAGCTAGCCTGGAACGACGGCCGCTTCTCTCTCGCACATCTCTAGCGTCAGGGAGACCGCTCGTACTAGGCAATCCTCCAATTGGGACTAGTACGAGAGGCACCTTGCCATCGGTCCCGTAACCTTTACGCTCTCTTGCTTCGCTGGTACACTTCCTGTGGAAGATGAGGAGGAAGCCGTGCCGAGCAACAAAGTAGTCTGCCCGCATTGCGGTCACGACGGGACCGTGGAGACCAGCAGACCTCCCCTTGGGTCCTACGGTTTCAATTACTTGGCGGAGGGAGTTGTGTGCCGCGAGGTTCGGGGGTTCGACGAGAGCGGCCGGCTTCGGCTCTCCGGCGACTTCAAGTGTGAGGGCTCGCAGGCGACCAACGCCAGGTTCGAGTGCCGCTCCTGCTGGCGCACGTTCGCAGTCCCCGAGGGCCTGCTTTGGGCGGTGGTACCCGAGCAGTCGGCCGGCGGGGCGGGGGGCCCGGGCGCGGCCCAAGCGCAAGCCGTGGAAGCCGAAGGTATCGAGGCCGCGGCAGGAGCTATCAGCAGGAACCTGGTTTCCGTGCTTCGCAGCATGGTGCACGAGGTGGAGCAGGCCGGCCGCGTTCAGATGACCAGGCTGGAAACGCAGATTGCCGAGGCGGCCGGTCTGGCGGCGGCGGTGCCCGCCCTTCAAGCGGACCTGGCAAGACTGCACGAGCAGGCCGCCTCCGAGGCACTGGCGGAAGAGCAGTGGCGATCCAGGATCGCCGCAGTCGAGGCGTCGCTCAGCGAAGAGCGTGCCAAGCGGCAGGAGACAGCGGATTTTGCCGGGCTCCTGGCCACCCAGCAGGAAGAGACTCACAAGAGGGTCGACGGGCTCCATGACGCCGTGCAGGCGGACAGGGAAGCCGCGGGCCAGCTTCGTGCCCTCTGCGAGCAGCTTCAGGAGGAATGCCGGGCGCTGCGGCAGAGGCTGGACGCACAAGCAGAGGTAATCCGGGCGCTGCACGGCGCCGCGCTGGAACAGACCGCTCGCCGGGAAGAACTGCGGGCCGCCGTTCAGCGGCTGGAGGAACTCACCGGGGCGACAGCGCAGGTGAAGCCTCTGCCGGAACAGCTCTGAGCGCGGAAAGGCGAGCGTGGCGGCTTTTGATTTTGTGGCATCGGATGAGTTGCGGCTCTGCCTCGAGAGGGACGCCGAAGAGCTCGTCACGTGCATGAAGGCCGGAGCGTGGAAGGCCGCCCACGTCCTGGCCGGGAGCCTGATCCACTCCACGCTGGTCCAGCATCTCACCGCGTCCGGCCAGGCCGGCGAAGAGGAGTTGCTCCGAATGCCGTTCTCCGAGTTGCTAAGCCTCTGCCGTGCGCGGCAGGTGCTGTCTCCGCGGACGGTCGACCTGGCCGCCTTCATTCGGCCCTACGCGGACCTGATCAGCCCGAACTCCGGCGTCCGGCTCGGCGCCGCCACTGATGAAACCAGCGCGCGGATTGCCCAGGCATTGCTCGAAATCGTGATCAACGAAGTATCGAGCCGTCAGAGGGAGATGTTTCGCCACAGCGCCGATCAGATCGTCGCCAAGCTCCAGACCGATCCTTGCTCCTCGGCGATTCTCCCGCACCTGATCGGCAGAATCAGCCGCCTCGAGATGGAGCGGCTGCTTATCGACCTGATTCCCAAGGCATATTTCGAAACCGCCAAGCAGGCCTCGCCGGAGGCCGGCCAGCGCTTGCGGCTCCTGGAGCTGTGCTATCGCACGGCCTTCGATGCCTCTCCCCCCGACCTGAAGGCGGCCGTGTCGAGGAGGTTCGTGCAGGTCGTGGAGAACGAGAGCGAGTATGTAGTCCAGTGCTACGAAGGCTCGTTCTTCCGAGGGTCGGACCTGTCCTTCCTCCAGCCGGAGGAGCGGGACATCATCCTGGCCCACTTGCTCGCCACCCTGGAGAAGAACGTGACTCCCGCTCTGGTCCGCTCCTCGGCCGGGATAGGCGAGTTTCTGGTCACAGAGGAGAACTTGCGTGCCTACTTCGTACCCCTGGTATTGCGTCTTCTCTCCACCGGCGATGAGGCGCTCTCCACTGCCATTGCGGACCGCGTCAGCGCGGAGCACGGTCTCGTTCCCGAGCAACTCCGGTTTGTCGCTGGCGGCCTGATCCACAGGCTGCTGCACTCCCGGTTCGCCGAAAGCCAGTCGCAGGCGGCGGCCAGCCGGCTGGAATCGGCCCTGGCCGGGCTGAAGCGTTGAGCCGTTCGAGCCGCCTGCGGATGCCGCAGAAAACCCACGACGCGATGCTGGTCCCGCTGCCATCCAGTCCTCCCGTGTAGTGCCCGTGTGCAGCGTGGCTCATCGGGACAACTGCCAAGGTAGGATGGAGAAATGCTGCCCGGCGGCTCCAAGTACTGCGACGTCAGTCTGCCGGTGCCGCTGGACCAGGCGTTTACGTACAGCTTGCCGGAGACGCTGCGGCATCGCGTCGTGCCGGGCTGCCGTCTGATTGTCCCCTTCGGTTCAAGAAGGCTGACCGGGATTGTGCTGCGCTGCCACAATGAGCCGCCCCCCATGGAAGTTCGCAGCGCCCTTCGCCTGGTTGATGAAGAGCCGGTGCTCGACCCGGACCTGGTGAACCTCGGGCGCTGGATCGCGCAATACTACTCGGCGCCGCTCGGCGAAGTGCTGCGGGCCATGACGCCGCTCGGAAGCGAGATCCGCCAGGGGAAGGTGTACGCGCTCACCGGCGCCGGCCGGGACGCCGCCAGGCAGTTGCTCCTGGGCGAGACGAGCGAAGATCCCGCCGTCCAGTTGCTCCACATGCTCGCCGAGCGCCCCCTTACGGCGGCGACCATCCAGAGGAAGATCCCGCTGGCCGCCAAGACCCTGAAGTCGCTGGAGCGCAAGGGCATGATTCGCGCCGAAGCAGTCCAGGCCGAAAGAGATCCTCTGCGCGCCGCCTCCACTCGTCTGCGGGTGGAGATCCTCCGGCGCCCCGAGGGCGTGAAGCTGCCCAAAGCCGAGCGAGAGCTGGTGGCCTACCTGGAGCTTCACCCCGGCTCGCACAACCTCAAACAGGTCGAGCAATCCGTGAAGAACGCGGGCACGGCGGCGCGCGCCCTCGCCCGGAAGGGTTTCCTCGCTGTTACCGAGGAGCGGCCCGGTTTCTCCGCGACGCCTTCCCCCCAACCGCCGCACGTGCTGAACCCGCACCAGCAGAAAGCCTTCGACGCCATTCTTGGAGCGCTGCGCTCGAAGATCTACCAGGCGTTTCTTCTGTTCGGGGTAACCGGCTCCGGCAAGACCGAGGTCTACCTGAGAGCCATCGAGGCCGCCCTGGCCATGGGGCGCAGCGCCCTGCTTCTGGTGCCCGAGATCGCACTCACGCCGGCCATGGCGGGCCAGTTCTTCCATCGGTTCGGCGACCGGGTCGCCATCCTGCACTCCGCCTTCTCGGATGCCGAACGAGCCGGCCAGTGGCGCAGAATCCGCTCCGGGGCCGCGCCCGTGGTGGTTGGCACACGGTCGGGCGTATTCGCTCCCGTCCCCAACCTCGGACTGATCGTCGTCGACGAGGAGCACGATCAGAGCTACAAGCAGGACGAGACCCCGCGCTACAACGGCCGGGACGTCGCCCTGGTCCGCGCGCAGGCGGCCGGCGCCTGCGTGATCCTGGGCTCGGCCACCCCCAGCCTGGAGAGCCGCTACAACGCCGATCGCGGCAAGTACACGCTGCTGGAATTGCCCGAACGCATCGAACGCCGCCCGCTGCCTCAGGTGGAGCTGGTCGACCTTCGCGCCGAGTTCTTGGAAACGCGCAAGCAGGCGACTTTCAGCAGAAAACTGCTGGACGCCATCCGTGCCCGTCTGGCCAATGGCGAGCAGACCATGCTGCTGCTCAATCGCCGGGGCTTCGCCAGCTTCCTGATGTGCCGCGCCTGCGGCGAGAGACTCCAGTGCGTGAACTGCTCGGTCACGCTGACGTTTCACCGCCGCGACCGGCGCATGCTCTGCCACTACTGCAACTACGCCACCACGGTCCCGCATCTGTGCCCGAAGTGCCAGAGCGAGCACATCCACTTTCAGGGCATCGGCGCGGAGCGGGTGGAGGAGGAACTGCACCGCGAGTTTCCCAAGGCCCGCATCGCGCGGATGGACCGGGATACCGTGACCGGCAAACGGCTCTACGAGAGCATCCTCGAAGGCTTTCGCGAGGGCAGCTACGATATCCTGGTCGGCACGCAGATGATCGCCAAGGGACATGACATCCCCAACGTCACGTTGGTGGGCGTGGTGAACGCGGATATCGGGCTCGCGCTGCCGGATTTCCGCTCCGCCGAGCGCACCTTCCAGCTCCTGACCCAGGTGGCCGGGCGCGCCGGCCGCGGCAACGTCCCGGGGATCGTGTTGGTTCAGACCAATGCACCCGACCACTACGCCGTGCGGTTTGCCGCCGCGCAGGATTACCCGCGTTTTTACGAGAAGGAGCTTCAGTTCCGCAGGGCCATGCGCTATCCGCCGTTCAGTGTCCTGGCCAACATACTGGTGCGGGACGAGAACCAGGAAAAAGCCCTCTGCATGAGTTCCCAGATCGGGAGCCTGATGAATCCTCCCCCGGAAGGACTGCGGCCGCTCGGACCCGCGGAAGCTCCGGTGGCCCGCGTGCAGAAGGAGTTCCGCTACCAGCTCCTGTTGAAAGCCGCCGGCCGGAAGGTGCTGGCTTCGGCGCTCGAGCGCGTCCGTAGCTTTGCGCTAGAGTCCCGGTGGCCTCCGACGGCGCTGGTAATCGACGTGGACCCCTTGAGTCTCATGTGACGACGCCATGACCGCCGCCGACGCCGTGCAGGAAAACCTGGTCGAGTTCTTCCGGCACTTCGCCCGCGTTCGCGGCACGGGACAAACAGAGGAACTCGACGGCGTCTCCATCGCAGCCTCGGGAATCGCGTTCCACATGTTCAACGCGGCGTTCCTCTCCGCGCCCGTGACCGGGGGCGAGGAGGACCTGGCGTGCCGGATCGACCTGGCAGCCACCCGCTTGGGAAGCGGGGGCGGCCGATGGGCCTTCTGGGCCTGTGAAGAGAGGCTCCGCGAATGCATCTCGTTCAAGGCTTCCAGGGTCTTCCGGCGCCGGGGCCTGACACCGGCGCTGCGTCACCCCGGAATGGTCTCGGAGCGGCTGGCGCCTGCGCGGCGGAGGCTGCCTGACCTGGAGATCCGGCCGGTTCAGGACCGGCCGAGCCGGGCCGTCTTCGCTCACATCAACGCCGTCGCCTTCCATATCCCCTACGAGTGGTGTCTCCAGTTGTACGATTTGGAGGCTTTGTGGGGCGGAGCTTTCGTGGGACACGTGGGCTACTCCGGCGGCGAGCCGGTTTCCACGGTGGCGACTCTGGCGGCTGCCGGCGCCATCGGGATCTACGCCGTCGCGACACTGCCGGCGTATGAGCACAGGGGCTTCGCTGAAGCCATGACCCGTTACGGGTTGGCTCTTGCTCAGGAGCAGTCCGGGATCAGGCGATCCATCCTCCAGGCGACGTCCGCCGGCCTTCCGCTCTACCACCGCATGGGGTACGACGTAGTCACCCACTTCACTGTCTTCAGCGCCTGACCCCTACATTTCCGTCAGAGCGGCAACCAGCGCTCCTTTGGCCGTCGTGTTGAGCGGTTCGGCCGCCAGGCGAACCTCCGAGATTTGAACGGGCAACGCCTTTTCTCGAAGCTCTTTCTCGAACCGTTCCCGAAAACCTCCGGCCAGCACACTCCCCCCGCTGAGCACGATCGGAACCGGGCGCCCGATCTTGGGCACGTTGCGCGTGTCCGAGAACGCTTTGTGCAGGCCTTCGATCAGGGCGTGGATCATCTCCTGGTAGTAGATGCTCAGGGCCTGCTGGACCTTGTCGGCGTAGTGGCCGTTGAAGCCGAAGGAGGTCTCCTTCACGATGCGAATTCGCGTCGCCACCTCGTTGGTTACTGTGGCCGCCGACGAATCCACGTAGTCGCCGGCCTTGGGCACGCTGAAACTGAACAGAGGCGCGGACAGGTAGGCCAGCGCCACGTTGCACAACCCGCCGCCGCAACTGATACCGATACCGGTGTAGTTGCTATCCTCCAACTCCGAATAGATCACGGCCATGCCCTCGTTCACGCTGCGGGCTTCGTGGCCCAACTCGCCCAGCATCTCACCCAGCACGGCTTCATGGTATGTGACCTGGCTCTCGCAGCCGAGCGGAGGCGCCGGAACGCTGTAGCACACCCGCAACGCTGCTCCTCCCGCGTCTTCCACTACGGCCTCGAAGATGTGGCGGATCAGATCGAGACTCTGCGGTTCGCCGGGATTCAGCATTCCACCGCTCATCGGCCGGCGGGCTTCCAGATGAAACAGATCGGCAAAGCGCTCCGACTCGTTGCCGTAGATGAGGATCTCGGAATCCTTGACGAGATGCAGAATGCCTTCCTTCTTCAGCGTGAGTGCCGTCATCTTGGTGTGCGGGACGGCAACAAAAGCATTCAGATGCGAGCGAAACACGTATTCCTGCTCCGGCCGGCTGGCCACGACGATGCGGCTTGTGCCCACGTCGAGTCCAATCGCGGCTCCCGGGGTTGCTTTGTTCTTCATAGTTCTTTCTCCTTCTCCACTCCGGATCTTTCCAGCGCGGACAAGGCCGCGCGCCAGCGCAGCCTCAATAGAGTTCTGTATTCGGCGAGCGTCATCCGGCGCGCGAGCGCCTCCTTGCGCATCAACGTTTCGGCGACGAGCAATCCTCTCCCCACGCCGGTCTCTTCGAGCGGGCCGTCCACACTGAACCCGAATAGCAGCGCGCTCACAAGGGGCCGGCCGTAATTGTCCGGAAGTCCGACCGCCCGGTACGGGAAGTTGTCGGCCCAATCCGTGTGGTACCCCACGCGGCCGCTCCGCGGGTTCACGGAGACTTGCGCGTGCGTGACGCAGTTGGAGGCCGGGATGCCGTACTTGGCGCGCAGCATCTCCGTCAACACTCGGCCTGCATGGACCTGGGCGGTGTTCACCGTGGGCTGCCCGTCCTCGGCCCTGCTCTGCGCCTCGAACGCCACGCCCAGAAAACTCTCGTTCAGGTTCAGGTAGATCCGGTTGTCATCCGCCCACACCGACCAACCCGCGTGGTAGGCCGCATCGCTCTCCTGAACCACTCTGTGAACCCGGCCGAACCGGTCTATGACGAAGTGATAGGACCTGTTGTCGCGGACGTATTCCAGCAGGTACTTCCCCACCCTTCTCAGCGCCACCGTCTGCTCCGGCTCGAAGGCCAGCATATGGCTTTCGGTGGTGTGAAAGACGATCCCGGCCGGCTCCCGTCGCACCTCTCCCTCCGGGACGTTGTCGGCGGCACGGGCAAGCGCCACGTAGCGGCGCGGGTGATTCGCGACCGCGTACTGGTTCTCGACGCGGAGACCGTTGCTGTAAATGTCGAAGCCCTGCGCCGTTTCGACCTGCCAGACGGTGGGCGGAGTATTTACCCACTCCTCCGGCGTTGCCCGGATTTCCCTGGACACCGGCGCGGTGGTCTCGGAGTGGTAGCCCGCCGGCAATATCAGCGCCAGTGCCAACATGGCCATCGTCCGCGGCGACCGCTTGGACGGAACGGCAGGGGCAACCTCCACGCAGGGAAGGCCGCAAGCCGTCATCCGGCGCAGGTACCGCAGGCGCAGGAGCGGATCGCGAATCAGCCGTCCTCTGCCGTCGATCGCCTCCAACCGGGGCTGGTCAAGCGTGGGCATGAGCCGTTCTTCCGCATCTATCGGCACTTTCTTCGATAGGCAATACCCCCTACGAAGGTGCCGAAAGAGCCGTCGGCAAGGTCGGAGACCTACCCAACGAGCGGCGCAAGTGGTTGACGGAGCAAGAGCGGCATGGCTGCGGCTTGCCCTGTGCAGGACATCAAGGGGCTTCTCAAGCAGCCTCTCACACGTCCAGGCCGACCGAGCGCATCAGGTCCAGAGCGTTGCTGTGCTCGACGACGCCCGGGCGAAGCCGGTAATCGAACCGCATGCGCCCCTCCTCGATCTGATCCTGGAAATGCATGTTCACCGCGAGCGGAGCCAGTTCGTCCGCGATCTGAGCCAGCGCCAGATCGTGGGTGGTGAGTAGCCCTATCGCTGGGCGCGCCGCCAGCGCGCGAACAAGGCCCTGCGCCCCGATGCGGCGGTCGTGCGAATTGGTGCCGTGGAGAAGCTCGTCCAGGAGGAACAGGAGCGGGCGGTCCCGGCCAGCCATCTCCACAAGTTGCTTGAGCCGGGTGATTTCGGCGTAGAAGCGTGACGTCCCGCTTTGGAGCGAGTCGAGCGTTCGGATCGACGCGCCGACCGCCAGCCGCGAGATCCGCAGCCTGGTGGCGCGCACGGGCGCGCCGGCCATGGCAAGCACGGCATTCGTTCCGACAGCGCGAAGCAAGGTGCTCTTGCCCGACATGTTCGACCCACTCACGACCAGCACCCGCAAGCCGCCGTCCAGGCGCAGATCGTTTCGCACGCACCGAGCTTCCGGGATCAGAGGATGCCCCAGTTGTTCGGCTTCGAAGCACAGCGGGCGGTCAACAAACTCCGGAAACGGGTCCCGGGGATGCTCATGAGAATACCCGGCCAGCGACAGGAGAGCCTCTATCTCCCCCACGGCATCGAGCCACACTCTCAGGTGAGGGCCCGACGTGCGCCTCCAGGTCTCGATGGCGAAGACGATGTGGACGGTCCAGAGCAGCACGGGATCGATGACGCGCAGCGCCAGGTTGTCGCGCGAATCCAGCAGCTCCAGCAGCCTGTAGAGCCGGGCTATGCGGCGGGAGGGCGGGTGACCCTGGACGATCAATGCCGACCGGAGCTCCGCCAGCCGCCGCGAGGAGAAATCCCGCCGCTCCAGCACAACCAGCACCTGGGAAAGCAGCCTCAAATCGTGGCTGGGGCCTTCTACCGCCTCGATCATGTGCGCGATGTCCCCGCGAATGCGGTAAGTGAACACGCGCGCTGCGACGAACACGGCGACGAACGGCGCGGCCATCCCAAAGAAGATCCACCACGCCAGCGTGCCTACCCCAAGCAGCGACAGCGCGCCTGCCACCAGCCACCGGCCTCGCGAAGCAAGCCGCGGAGGCTCCTCGCCCCAAGCCGCCAGGGCCTCGGGGTTCACTCCAACCCGGATATCCTCTCCCAGCACCGCGAGTTGCTCCCGCAGGTCGAGATCCGGCGCAAGCTCGCGGACGGCCTCGTGGCGCGTTTCCAGATCCGCCGGCTCGGAAGGCGAGAGCAGCCAGCGAGCCAGCGTCGCCTCGCCCCCGCGCGTTCGTGCGGTCGAAAGATACTCGAAGAGCGAGCCCTGGCCAAACAGGTCCAGATCCCTCGCATACGGGTGCTCGGGATCCAGGAACCGGTCTCCCGCTTCGCCCTTCCCCGCCCAGCGGTCCTCGACGCGGTCCAGTACGTGTTCATAGAAGCGCGCCACGCGCCCGGATCGTGCGCGCCGCCTCAGCGCGCGCTCGTGGACGACCCCCAGCGTCACCATCGCCACGATGGGAACCAGGAGCCAGAGGACCGAAAACAGCTTCCAGGCCAGAGCCAGAAGCGCCGCCACAATGATCGAAGATGCCAGGCCGATCTGAGCGTTGCCGATCGCGATGTGCAGGCGCTCAAGCCGGTTCAGCGCCAGCCGGTACCCTTGGAGCCGCTGCTGGTAATGACGGGCTGCGTCGGAGTCCAACGGTGTCAGGCCCTCTTGAGCGCTTCGAGGATGCGTGCGGGCGTCATCGGCAATTGGATGAGCCTGATCCCAGCCGCATCGTAGATGGCGTTGGCAATGACGGCGCCCATGGTGACGATGGGCGGCTCGCCGCAACTTTGCGCGGCCAGGTCCGGGTTATCGATCAGGACCGTCTCGATCCTGGGCAGCCAGGAGAAGCGCGGCAGCTCGTAGGTATCGAAGTTCTTGTCCAGAACCTCGCCGTCCTTGAATCGCGCCTCTTCGGTGAGCGCGTAGCCGAGCCCCATGGCGATGGAGCCCTCCATCTGCTGGCGAGTTCCGTCCGGGCTCACGACGACACCCTCGTCCATGGCGCACACCACGCGGCGGACCTGGACATGACCGGTCTTCCTATCCACCGAAAGCTCGGCCATCGTGGCGACATAGGTCCCCGCGTAGATGGCGCACGCCACGCCGACACCCCGTCCGCTCGGGGCCTTCGCCGGCTTCCAGCCGAACTGCTTGGCGGCGGCGTCGAGCACGCGCAGCATGCGCCGATCGGTGAGGTTGTTTCGGCGAAACTCGACCGGGTCCGCGCCGGCCTTCGCCGCCATGACGTCGATGTGCGATTCACGGCCGAAGGTGTTCGAGTTAACCGAAGGCGCGCGCCAGGGCCCGACGGAGAACGGATGCATCCCGGGAGGATTTCCTCCCTGCCATCCGCCCGCGGAAGTCGTGCGGTGATGGGCAACGTTGTAGAACTGCTCCGCGTTGCGGTCCCCCGCCCCGACGACTCTGAAGTCCCAGAAGACGATCTTGCCCGCGGCGTCCAGTCCCGATCGAATCCGGATGACCGCTGCGGGCCGGAAGGTGTCATAGAAGAACTCCTCGGCGCGGTCCCAGACCACCCGGACCGGCTTCCCGGTCAGTTTCGCCAGCCGCGCGGCTTCGACCGCCTGCGGCGCGCCGCTCTTGCCGCCGAAGCCGGCTCCAACGTAAGGGGTGATGATCCGGACGTTCTCCTGGGAAAAGCCCAGGGCCATGGCCACTGCCGGTTTCACGGAGAACGGCGCCTGGGTGGAAGCCCAGACGGTGGCCCTGCCGTTCTCGATCGACGCTACGGCGGAGTGGGTCTCAATGGTGGCGTGCGAGACGTAGCTGTTCAGGTACGTCTGGTCTAAGACGGTGGCCGCCAGCTTCTCTCCCTCCGCAAGACTGCCGCCTTCCGACACCAGCCTCGGCTGCGGAGCGGTCTTGAGCAGATGGTCGAAGATCGTCTTGTCATCGACGGACGGCTGAGGCCGGACGAACTGCGCCTTGACGAGAGCCAGAGCCTTGTCGGCGACGTCGCGGCGCTCGTGAAGCACGGCGATCAGGTCGCCGTCGCGAACGACCGTCACGCCGGGCACTTTCTCGGCGGCGCTGGTGTCGAGATCCTTCAGCGTCGCACCGTGGGCCGGCGGACGGAGGATTCGCGCATGCAGCGCGCCCGCGGGGACGATGTCCCCGGCGTACTTCGCCCTTCCAGTGACCTTCTCCAGCGCATCCTTGCGCCGGGGAGACTGCCCAATGACGCGGAACGACTTCACCGGCTTGACGGGCACCTTCGCCAGATGCCGCTCAATGCGCTTTCCCCGAACCAGTTGCGCATAGGTGACGCTCTTGCCTCCGGAGGCAGTGTCGGTGACGACCCCGCCTTTCACCTGGAGCCGGTCGGCCGGCGCCTGTAGCTGCTCGGCCGCCATCTGTAACAGAACCGCCCTGGCCTCGGCGCCGGCGGCTCGCAGCACGGGGCCGAACTGCCAGATGTTCAGCGAGCCGAACGTGCCGATGTCCCAGGGGCACAGGTCAGTGTCGCCCATCGTCATGTCGACCGAGTCGAGGGCGACGTCCAACTCCTCGGCCAGGAGCTGCGCGAGCGAGGTCATGGCGCCCTGTCCCAGCTCGACCTTGCCGACGAAACAGCCGACCCTGCCGTCGGCGTTGATGCGGAGGTAGGCGTTGAAGTCGGTCGGGTAGGCCATCCTCGCGGGCAGCCGTTCCGGCTCCTGAAACGCTTCGAGAGGTCCGGTGTGGAAGAACACGAACAGGCCCGGCCCCGCCAAGCCTAGGAAGTCGCGCCGCTGCATTTTGTTGGTTGCCATCACGCACCCGCCTTTCTCGTCCCGGCGGCTTCTTCGACCGCGTCCAAAACGCGAACGTGCGAGCCGCAGCGGCACAGGTGATCATCCAAATGCCGGGTGATCTGCTCGCGCGTGGGCCGTGGCGTTTTCAGCAGGAGGGCATAGGCGTCCATGATGATCCCCGGCGTGCAGTAGCCGCACTGAAACGCGTGGTGTTTCAGAAAGGCGTCCTGAAGTGGGTGGAGCCGTTGGCCCTGGCTCAGGCCCTCGATGGTGAGAACCTGCCTGCCCGCGACGTCCCGGATCGGAGTCGCGCAGGACCGGACGGCTTCCCTGTCCACGAGGACCGTGCACGCGCCGCACAGGGCTTCGCCGCAGCCGAACTTCGTTCCGGTGAGACCCAGATCTTCGCGCAAGACCCACAAGAGCATGCGCTCGTCGTCGGTCGTCACGCGCGCCGGCTTGCCGTTAAGAGTGAAGGTGATTGTGCGCTCCATAAGACTCCCTCAGTAGCTCCCTTTGATATGGTCTTCCGGACCCATGGGCCCTTTTAGCGCCCAATGGGCGGAACGCCACAAGATTTTCTTGTAGGATTCCACCATGTAAAGCGTTGGAATATGGCCGGGGAGCAGCACCACCGCCCGGCCTTTACCCTCTTCGCGACACCAGCCGCCGACGGCGTCCACCTTCTCCTCCTCGCCGCTGGTCCTGAAGAGCAGAGTGCTCTGGCCCGGCTTCAGCTCGGCGTTGAATATCTCGTCATCCCCGATGTCGAAAGGCTTGGGCCTCTGGGTGATAGGGTGGCTCAGGTTGAGCTGGTGGATGTGGGCGGGCTGCACCTTGGTGTGCATGATCGGGTTGTGCCAGTAATCGCCCACGAGAAACAGGACCCGCGCCTCCCCAGGCTGCTCCACCGGAACTGCCATCAGGGGAGCGACGGCGGCGAGCCCCGTCTTGAGTGCGGCGCGCCTGGAAGAGCGAAATGCGGCGGCCATCGGTTGCCACCTCCTGCTGGGATCGATTGTACAGCCGATTCTCAAGGCTTGGGCCACGAAAAGGCCTTCGCTCAGGCCGGGGACCGGCGCCGCGAGAGGCGCGGAGGTTACTGAATCCCCAATGCCTGGCGGAGTGCGGCCTTCATGACCGCCTCGGGCGCCTTCTGACCCGTCCACAGCTCGAAGCCGATGACTCCCTGGTACACGAGCATAGACAGGCCATCGAGCACCGGCAATCCGCGCCCGCGAGCCGTCTGGAGCAGGCGGGTGTCGGGCGGGTTGATGACGACATCGCAGACGAGCATCCCGGGACGAGCACCGGTGAGATCGACCGCCGGCGCGGAGTCGACGTCCGGGTACATGCCGATCGAAGTCGTGTTGACGAGCACATCCACATCGCCCGGGACCAAGTACACGGAGGACCAATGCCTGAACCTGATTGGCGCTCCTGTCTTGGAAGCCAGGTCGCCGGCCATCTGCTCGCCACGTCCGATGGTGCGGTTCACCACGAGCACGTCCGCGGCGCCGGCCAGCGCCAGCTCGGCCACGACGGCGCGGGCCGCGCCGCCCGCCCCCAGAACCAGGAAGCGCCTGCCCTTCGGGTCGACTCCGCCGTCCTGCCGCAGGCTGCGCATAAAACCCTTGCCGTCGGTGTTCTCGCCAATCAGGCGGTCGCCTTCCCGCCTGACGGTGTTCACGGCACCGATGATCGCGGCGTCGGGCGCGATGCGATCCAGGTGTTCGATCACCGCGACCTTGTGCGGAATCGTGAGGTTGATCCCCCTCATCCCAAATGCGCGCACGCCCGCGATCGCGTCCCGGAGCTTCTCGGGGCTCACCTCGACCGTGAGGTATCGCCAGTTCAATCCGAGCGCCTGAAACGCGGCTTCCTGCATGGGCCCGGTCGGATTCTCCGCCACCGGCTGACCGAAACAACCTACCAACTCAGCTTTGAAATTCGCAGGCATACTCGTCACCACACTATCACCGCGAATCAACCACTGGCCAGCCTCGGAGACAGATGGGCCGGGGCGTCGCTTCTGATCTACAATGGCCAGGAGTGGACATCTACAGCGAAATCGTGCGGCTGCGGAGGGCCGGCGAGAAGTGCGCGCTGGCTACGATTGTTAGCGCCCGCGGGTCGATTCCCGCTTACGAAAGCGCCAAGATGCTGATCCGGAAGAACGGCTCGATCCTCGGAACCGTGGGCGGCGGATGCGTTGAAGCGCAGGTGCTGACGGTGGCGCGTGAGGTGATGGAAACCGGCCGCCCCAAGACCCTCAGCTTCGACCTGAGCGGAAGAGCGCTCGAAGAAAGCGGGCTCATCTGCGGCGGCGAGCTGGAGATCTTCATAGAGGCCGTGCTTCCGCAGCCCGCCGCCATCATCTTCGGCGCAGGGCACATCTCCAAGGGGATCTCGAAGATCGCCAGCCTGGCGGGTTTCGCCGTGACCGTCGTGGACGACCGGGCCTCGTTCGCCAACCGCGAACGCTTTCCGGAAGCAGAGGAGGTGTATGCCGCCGACTACGAGACGGTCTTTCCACAGCTTCCGGTCAACGATTCCAGCTACCTGATCATCGTGACTCGAGGACACAAGGACGATCTGCGCGTCTTGCGGCTGGCGGCCACCCGTGCGGCCCGCTATATCGCGATGATCGGCAGCAAGAAGAAAGTGATCGAGATACTGAGGGAACTCGAAAAGGAGGGGATCCCGGCAGCCTTGCTGGAGCGCGTTCATGCGCCGATGGGGCTCGACATCGGAGCGGTAACCCCCGAGGAAATCGCGGTTTCGGTGGTGGCGGAGATGATCGCGCTGCGCCGGAACGCGAAATCAGGCTGGCGGCAACTCTCCATGTCTCTCCACTCGCGCGTGGAGAAAGGAGCGCAAGCGAAATGAAGCTCACGGGAATCATCCTGGCGGCGGGCGAGAGCCGGCGCATGGGAACCCCAAAGGCCCTGCTGGACCTCGGCGGGGAGACCTTTCTCGACCGTCTGATCGACGCGCTGGGCAGCTCGTGTTCTCCGGTGATTGTCGTGCTGGGCGGCGATGCCCAGCGCATCCGGGCCGGCCTGCGGAATGCGGACCGCGCTACATTCGTGCTCAATCCGAAGCACGCGCGGGGGCAGCTCAGCTCCCTGCAATGCGGTCTCGCCGCAGTCCCCGCGAACGCCGATGGGGTGATGTTCATTCCGGTGGACAAGCCCGCCGTGCTTGAGCCCACGATCGCGGCGATTGCGCGGCGATTTGTGGAGAGAAAGCCCGGCGAACTGCTGGTGATTCCGCGTGCCGGCGGCCGCCATGGACACCCCGTCGCGGTGTCGCGGGAACTGGTAAAGCAGTTGCTGGCCCTGCCCTACCAGGCTCAGGCCCGTGATGTGATCCACGCGCATGTTCAGGAGACGGTCTACCTGGACGTGGACGACCCCGGCGTGCTGGACGATGTGAACGATCCCGAGGCCTACGCACAATTGAAAACGCGGTGGGCCAAGACCGTTTGAGTCACCAGCGGCGGCCGAAGCCTCTGTGGCCGATCCAGCGCGGTCCCGAATAGACGTAGATGCTGGGGCCGTAAAACAGGCCCGGATAGTAAGGCCTGTACCACCAATCCCAAGGGCTGTAGTAGTAGCGCGGCGGTTGTGGCCGTCGCTGGCGGCTGAGGGTTGTCTGCTCGTAGTCCTCTTGCGCGGCCTGCCGGAAGGCCTGCGGCGCGGGTTCGGTCGAAACGGTCAGCGGATCCTCCAGCCGGAAGGTAAGCTGAGCTTCGGGATAGATTTCGGCCGGCTTGCCGCGAGTGGCCAGCACGCCGATCATGCCCGCGGCCGCGCCCGCGATCGCGCCCACTCCGGCGCCAAATCCGCCGTCCGCCGCGGCTCCGATGGCGGCGCCGACTCCCGTGGTGGTCGCAACCGCGCCCGCATCGCGGCCGGCGGATGAACCTGCCTGGTATTCGATGAGCCGGGTCCTCACCGGCACCTGCCGGCCGTCGACCAGGGTGAGTTCGGTGATCTCCACGGCAAGGCGTGAGGTGCCCTTGGTTTTGCCGGCCTTCACGGCTTCGACAACGCGGCCGCCAACCGTCTGCCCGCGGCGCGCGACAACGATTCCTCCCGCGATGAGCGATTGCGAGAGCGTCGCGGTAAAGGCATCCCCGGCGTAGTTGCGGTTGCTCGAAAGCCTCTGGTCCACTCTCACTTTGACGAAGGTGCCGGGCGGGAGAGTGAGGTTGCCGTCCTCCGGCTCCGGTGTCTGTGAAAGTACCGGCACGGCAATCGCCACGGTTGCCGCCAACAACAAGCATCGTCGGATCCACATAACTGAACAAGCCTCCGTCACACAAACGGTTTTGCATCTTCCCTTCCAACCTCCAAGTCCATTCATTTCAGTAAGGCCATGCGGCGCCGCTGGCTGCGTTTGGCCATGGGTGGCTGGTTTCGGCCACCACAGGCGGGAACCCGCGGCCGGCTTCGCGTGTCTACATAGGCGGCTGCGGAGCGAGGAGGATGTAAGGGGCCGCAACCAGGAAGGAGGCGCAACATGTTCGAGTATGCGTTTGTGGAAGCGCACGGCCGCCCGGCGCGGCCTTACACGTTCATGATCTCCGCCGCCGGACAGTCCGCGTTGATCGGCCTGAGCATCCTGGCGCCACTCGTGTTTGTCGACGCGCTGCCTCAGGCCCGTTGGCTGGTAAGGCTGGTAGCTCCACCGGTGCCCTCGCGTCCGGTATCAACGGAGGCCCCCGTGCAGCCTTCTTCGCAACCGGCGGCAGTCCGGCAGAGCGCCGGTCCCGCTAAGCTGTACGAACCCCGGGCGTACCCCGCCAAGCCGGCGATCCTCGTCGACCCGGAGGCGGCCTGGCACACCGAGTACGCAGTGGGACCCGGCGTGCCCTTCGCCACGGGTGATCCCGGCAGCGTGCTGACGAACGCCCTCGTCGAGACGCCTAAGCCCGCGCCTCCTCCGCCGGTGACGGACGCTCCTGTGCTGTCATCCGCTTCCCCGTTGCCTCCGCTGGTGAGAGTCGGCGGTAAGGTGCAGGCACCCGCGCCGCTCCACACGCCGCCGCCCGAGTACCCCGTGCTGGCCCGGCAGGCGCGGGTTTCAGGCAAAGTGTTTCTGGAGGCCATCATCGCCGCCGACGGCAGAGTTCGCAGTCTCCGGCTGATCCAGGGTCACGCACTGCTGGCCGGGGCCGCCATGACCGCCGTGCGCTCCTGGCGCTACACGCCTCCCACGCTCAACGGCGAGCCGATCGAGATTCTGATGCACGTGGAGGTGAACTTCGAACTGGGTCGCTAGGGCGGCAGCGCAGGCGTCAGTCTGCCTGCACCGGCCCGCCACCGGCCGAGAGCGCCGCCAGGAATCGTTCCTTGCGCTCTTCGGCCTTCGAGGAGGCTGCCTGCAAGCCGTACCGATAGAACACCACGCCGGCAAAGGCGGAAACCGCCAGTACGAGATAGAAGGCCGCCTCGCTGCGCCAGAAGTACCGTGCCAGGTAAGCCAGCAGAACGGGAATCGAGAGCACGGGCAGCATCAGCAGGAGGAGGATTCGAATTGTGGCCGGCGAGCCCGCGCCGGTGGCCTTCGCGGGGCTCACCGCCCGGGGGTAGTAGATGGAGGTCAGGTTGCCCGCGACCATCATGTAGAGGAACAGGATCAACGGAGCCAGGTAGGCTTCCACGATCCTGCCGGGACTGACGGGAAGACGAAGCAGGGCCCACACCAGCACGACTCCGGTAATCTCAAGCAGCACAAAGACGCCCGCGGCAAGGTTCTTACCCGCAATCGTCACGCGGACGGCCCGAGGCTGGAGAAAACACAGTTGCGCGGCTTGGCGGTCCGTACCGAATATGTTCCAGCAGATCAGGTCCGCCAACAACAGCAAGGCGTAGCCGGCCAGGAGCGGGAGGTGGTAGGAGGGCACTTCGCCGCCGGAGCCCCTTGAACGCAGCATCAGCGGCAGGAAGATGAGCACGCCGAAGGTGAATCCCATCACAAAGAGAAGCCGGAACCGGGGCGATCGCGCAAGGCAACGGATCTCCTTCTCTACCACCGCCGCCAGCGGGTCGGGCAGGAACCGCGACGGCAGCCGGTAGAGTGAGTCAAGCCGGGGCCGGGGACCCGAAACCGGCCGGCCCCCCGCAGCTTGCGCGGCAGCCTCGAACGTCAGGCCCCGGTGGAACTGTCTGCGTCCGTAAATCCAGGCGGCCGCCAGCCAGCCAATGGACACCAGCCACGTTGTCGCGGAAGGATGCCCCAAGGTGAGGCCCGCGGCGGCCGACCAGGGCCACCAGGGGCCCCAGAGCGCTTCAAACGCTTCGCGCAGCCGGGCCGGCACGCCGATCGTGGTCAGGAGCTGGGGGAGAGCCGCCACAAGCACCAGCAACAGCACCAGCAGCTCCCGCAACCTCCGGCGGGCCAGCCAGCGGTCCATGTGATACTTCAACCCGGCGGCCAGCAGCAGGTTGAACAGCACAAAGAAAGCCAGGCCGGCGGGGGCCGTCCTCACGGGCATGGTTCCATTGAGGAAAAGGCCGGCGCCCACGCCGGCGACGACGAAGATCAACTCCGCGCTGGTACTGGTCCGCAGAAGGACCTCGATGCCGAACAGTTGACCGGACGGGATGGGGTAGGAGAGGAGTCTCTTCAAATCAAGCGATGCACCCTGGGAGGCCAACAGCAGCGGTGCCGCCTGCCAGTAGAGGGTCAAAAACAGCAGGCCGCGGGGGAGCATCAGATAGAGTAGCTGTCCGCCGGTATCCCTAGAAACGAACCATGCGGCCATAGCCGCCAGAAGGAGCCATCCTCCATACCAACCGGCGAGCACGAGACCGGACAGGATGGGCCCGGTCTTTCCTCCACTGTTCAGATGGTGCAGGAAGCTGCGGCGCTGGGCCCACAGGATGGCGCCGATTTGGCCCGTCATTTGGCTACAGCCATTCCAGTCTCTCCGGCGCCCGCTGCCCCCCTACCACTCTGACGAACACCTCCTCCAACGTCTGGGACGCGTCCCTGAGCTGACCCATGTTCTGCTCCATCACAAGTCTGCCTTCGTGAATGATCGCCACCCGGTCGCAAAGCCGCTCCACCACTTCCAGCACGTGCGAGGTGAGGAATACCGTGGCGCCGCGCCGGACCTGATCGAGCAGGATGTCCTTCATAAGCCGCGCCCCGACGGCGTCGACACCCTCGAAGGGCTCGTCGAGCAGGAAGAGCTCCGGCCGGTGTATCAGCGCGCCCGCCATGGCGAGGCGTTTGCGCATGCCCTTGGAATAACCCCCGATCAGCTTCGACCGGTCGCCGTCCAGTTCGAACAGCGCCACGAGTTCCTCTGCCCTCGCCCTGGCTACGTCTCGGGCCAAGCCATACATGCGCCCGACGAACTCCAGGAATTCCGGGCCGGTCAGCATGTCAAAGAGGAGAGACTCGTCCGGTACCAGCCCGATTCTCCGCTTGATCTCCAGCGCCTCCTGGGGCATCCCCTTGCCCAACAGTTCGATCTGGCCCGAATTCGGCCGGATCAGGCCCATCATCATGCGGATTGTGGTCGTCTTCCCCGCCCCGTTGGGGCCCAGAAAGCCGAAAAAACAGCCTCTGGGCACCAGGAGCGTGAGCCCGTCGACAGCGGCCCTCCCGCCATACTCCTTCCGCAACTCCAACAGCCGGATGGCCGTCGATTCCTCCACCATGGTCCTCTCTATCCTAATGGAACCAGAAGGAGTTGGCACGGGTGAGGCCTCATTCTCGGAGCGGGATCGGCCGATAGAAGTACCATGGAAGCGCCTGCCGCGACCATTGGGTCCCATCGCGACAAGCTCCTCCTGCGGGCGAGCACCCTGCCGCCCTTCTCGCCTATCCTGAACCGCCTGCTAGCCACTCTGTCCAGGGAAGACATCCAATTCTCCAGCATCTCTGAGCTGATCGAGAAGGACACGGTGCTGGCGGGCAATCTGCTCCGTCTGGTGAACTCGGCGCTATACGGACTGGCGGGCACGGTGAACTCGGTTCGTCACGCGCTCGCGATCATCGGCCTCGAGAAGATGCGGAACATGGTTCTCACCATGTCCTTTGCCCGGCTGTGGCGCCGTGAAGTGGCCGTCTCCGGCTGGTCTCCGGCGCGATTCAATCTCCACTCCACGGCGACCGCCATCCTGGCGGACCTGATCGCCCAGCATGTGCCGGCAGAGTACGCCGAGGGTGCTTTCACGGCCGGTCTCTTTCACGACTTCGGCAAGCTCCTTGTTGCGACCGTGCTGCCGCGCGAGTTCAACGACTTTCTATCCGGCTCTGCGCAGGATGGGGTAGACCCTGAGAATCGCGAACGGGAAGCTTTCGGGATCACCCACTCCGAGCTGGCGGCCGCGGCGCTGGAGGGTTGGCACCTTCCCGAGGCCATCGTCCGGGCGGTACGGCTTCATCACTCCCCCAATCCGGCTGATGGGGGCCCGCTGCCGCTAGGCCGCATCGTCCAGGCCGCCGACGAGTGTGTCAACCGTCTTGGAATCAATGTGCTGGCTTCGCACCAGGAAGACGGCAAGCCGCCCGGAGAGGTGCTTGAGGCTTTGGGGATCACCGAGAGGTCTGCCGGCCTGCTGGACGAGTTCAAGGGCGAGTTCGACCTGGCCAAGTCCTTCTTCTAGGGGACCCCGGATCCACTCTCGCTCTGACTCTGTTAGCATGTATCGGGAGGTTGGCCGAACCGATGATCCGATTCCAGTCCCCGCCAGGCCGCTTCGTAATGGCGCTGGTAGTGGCGGCCTGCCTGTGCATCACTGCCTGCACCCCGAAGGCGACCGCCATCCGAAGCTACACGATCGGCGAGCAGGCCGATGCGGGCCTCATCATCTATACCGCGCTGGAGGCCGTATGGAGGCCGCAGTTGGGCGAAGCTCCGGCGCCGCGCCTGCCGCACGACCGCTTCCTGCTCGTGCGCCTGCGCATAACTAACAGCAGCCCCCACGATGCTTCCGTCCCGCTAACGACCCTCGTATCTCCCTCCGGCCGGGAATACGCCGAACTGACGGACGGGGAGGGCGTGGAGGACTGGTTGGGCGTCCTCCGGCATTTGAAGCCCAACGAGACGGTGTTCGGCTGGGCGCTTTTCGACGCGCCCCGCGGGGACTATCAGCTTCGTGTGTCTGACGATGCGTTCGATCCGGCGGATGCGCAACTGGCGTTGATTCAGATCCCGCTCCGGCTGGAAGCCACCTCGGAGTACTTGCCCGAATCGAAGAAGAACCGTTGACAGCCCATGCGCGTCGTCGCTCTTACGGTCGTTCTGATTCCGGCGGCGATCTGGGCGCAGGCTCCGGCAAAGCCACCCGAGATCGTCAACGTTACGGTGCATCAGTACGAAGACGGCCCGGCGGTCCCCTCAGGGAACCGCTTCATCCCCGGCGAGACCGTGTTCGTCAGCTTTCAGGTCAAGGGATACAGCGTCTCTTCGGACAGCAAGGTCTTGCTGACGTACCGCATTGAGGCCGCGGATGCGGACGGCGTAGCGCTGGTTGAGCCGGATACCGGCAGGGTCGAGACCGAACTCAGTCCCCAGGACAAGGAGTGGTTGCCCAAGGTTCGCTACAGCGTCCTGGTCCCGCCCCACGCATTGCCCGGCAAGTACCGCGTTTCGGCTGTGGTCCGGGACGGGCGTAGCGGGCTCGATGCCAAGACGGAGGTCTGGTTCAGCGTGCAGGGTCGCGCAGTGGATACAAGCGGTCCGTTCGCGGTTCGTAACGTGCGCTTCTACCGCTCTGAGGAGGACCAGACGCCGATGGTCACTCCGGTCTACAGGGCGGGCGAGGCTTTCTGGGCCCGCTTCGACATCACCGGCTTCAAGCTTGGCGAGAAGAACCGCGTCGAAGTTCTGTACGGGGTTTCCATTGTAAGCCCCGCCGGTAAGGTGCTGTTCTCGGAACCCGAGGCGGCGCTGGAGGAAGATACTTCGTTCTATCCGAGGCGTTACGTCCCGGGCGTTTTCAGCCTGACGGTGCAGCCCAAGACCACCCCTGGCGAGTACACCCTGGTGGTCACGGCCCGCGACCTGATCGGAGATCAGACCGCGGAGACCCGCAGCACATTCCGAGTAGAGCCGTGAGTACGAACAATCCGCTTTCCGATCCGAGCCAGGACTGATGACCCGTGTCTGTCGTTCGGACGTGGGCACGCGCGAAGGGCACATGCGGCTAAGGTACCGCCGGTAATGGAACTACGCTGGCTTCGCTGCTCGTTGGTTTGCTCTTGACACCCGCCAAGCCACGAGTCAGTATTCCAAGTGGAGCATTCGCGTCTCCAGCTCGGAGTGGTTTCTTTACGAGCGCTGAGCTACAGAATAACCGGCTAATCCATTGCCGAGCAGATCCCGGCCATGCACCGGGGGAGGCGGCGAAACCTAGAACCTGTACGAAACCTGAATTCAGGATGTGGCTTTGACTACGGGAAATCCGCGGATTCCTGGGATTTCTTCGTCCATCACACGCAGAAAGGAGATCAACGTGAAGAGAGTTAGTTTCTGCCTGGCGATCGTAGGTCTGCTGCTCATCGCATCGAGCCCTGCTATAGCGCAGGGCCAGTCGGATCGCTTCTATGCCTCCTCGGAGAGGTTCGGGTACACGGGCATCGTATCGGTCTACAACTCGTGGGAGGACGCCAACAGCGGGCGCAACGCGCGCTGCACAGATGTAGTGTGGCCTCAGCGGGATGGAGCAATCCTCGCGGTGAAGAACGCCCCCGAATACTACGTCGATACCAACATGCTCCTGACGAACTGGTACGCGAATAACGGCGGCAGCCCGAGCAACACAAACGAGGGTTTTATCCAACTCTATGACGACGACGCCGACGCGTGGCAGAACCAGAAGGCCTCCTGGAGCAAGGACCTGAGCACCTTCACGGTCCGCGGCAAGGGGCGCAACGCAACCTAGCCCTCGGCGGCAAACCCGGAGGACTGGGCGCGCCTGTGGAACGCCTGCGCGCCCGCCGGGAGCGGTGAATCCACCAAAGGCACGTTCCTGAAGTACGAGTATGTGCTCGTCGCAACGGGTCTGAACGGCGTTCAAGGCCCCGACGGGTTCATCACGAACACGACCAATGCATCGAACTACAGCGGCTTCTTCCGGGGCATCTTCCGCAACGAAAGCACCTCGTCGCTGGCCTCCAACGGCTACTACGTGTTCGACCTCCAGTTCAACAACACCAGTTGGGCCGCCGCAAACAACTGCGGCTATGATGGCGGAGAGCGCCAGACCCCGCCTTGTGTGGACCTGCCCGCCTGGCCCGATCAGTTCGGCGCGAAGAAGTGAGGCAGCGCTCGGGACCGGAGGAGGACTTCTCCGTCACTCACGGCTGAGAGGTTTTCCTCCTTCCGCCACTACCTCTTGTATTGGCTCTCTTCCGAACGCGCAGCGCGGCGGTGTATGGCATCGATGCCCACCTGATCGATGTCGAGGTGGATTTGTGGGCGTCGGGCAGCGCCCGCGACTTCGTCACCGTGGGCATGCCCGACACGGCCGTGCGGGAGAGCCGTGAACGCATCAAGAGCGCCCTGATCAACTCCGGCTTCGGTTACCCGAACAAGGCCGTCACCATCAACCTCGCCCCCGCAAACGTGCGCAAAGAAGGCGCCGGCTTCGACCTGCCCATGGCCGTCGGCATCCTCGGCGCCATGGGCCACGCCCCCAAGACCAACGGTCACCTGCTGGTGGGCGAACTCTCCCTGGACGGGACTATCCGGCCCATCCGTGGTGCGCTATCGATCGCCGCCTGCGCCCGCGACAATCGCCTCGAAAGCGTCGTGGTGCCGCAGGAGAATGCGGCGGAGGCGGCCGTGGTCGAGGGTGTCCGCGTGTTTGGCGTGCGGCACCTGTCCGAAGTGGTCGCTCTCCTGGAGCAACCGGAGCAGTTCACGGCCGCCAGCCCCACCCCACAGGCCTGCCGGGAGGCGGCACCGGCCGCGCCGGATTTCCGCGACGTGCGGGGCCAAACCACCGCCAAGCGCGCCCTCGAGGTCGCCGCCGCCGGCGTTCACAACGTGCTCATGATCGGGCCCCCAGGCTCCGGCAAGACGATGCTCGCCAAGCGGCTGGCGGGCATCCTGCCGCCTCTGACGTTCCCGGAAGCGCTCGAAACCACTAAGGTCCACAGCGTCGCAGGACACCTGGCGCGCGGCGCGGGGCTGCTCTCGGAGCGTCCCTTTCGCGCGCCGCACCACACCGTCTCCGACGCGGGGCTGATCGGCGGGGGAGCGGGCATTCCCCGACCCGGCGAGGCCAGCCTGGCCAATCACGGCGTACTCTTCCTGGACGAGTTCCCCGAGTTCCCGCGCAACGTGCTGGAATTGCTGCGCCAGCCGCTCGAAGACGGGTCGGTGACGATCGCCCGCGCCAACATGACTCTATCGTTCCCCGCCAGCTTCATGCTGGTCGCCGCCATGAATCCTTGCCCTTGCGGGTTCTACGGCGACGCGACGCGGGAGTGCCGGTGCACGGGCGGGATCATCCAGCGCTACCTGGGCAAGATCTCGGGGCCGCTGCTGGATCGTATCGACCTGCACATCGAAGTCCCGGCGGTGGCCTATAAGGAGATGCGCGGCGAGGAGGCTGGCGAGTCCTCCGCCGAGATCCGCCGCCGCGTCGAGCGCGCCCGCGCCATCCAGCAGGCGCGCGGCTTCTACAACTCGCAGATCCCCACGCGCGTGCTCCGCAAGCTGTGCGAGTTGGACGATGCCGCTGAGCGCACCCTTGAGATGGCCGTGCGTCGCATGGGCCTCTCAGCCCGCGCCCACGACCGCCTCTTGAAGGTCTCCCGCACCATCGCCGACCTGGGCGGCTCGGAATTCGTCACCGCCAAGCACGTTGCCGAAGCCGTACAGTATCGCAGCCTGGACCGGAGCTACTGGAGTTGAACCCGCGGGGACGGACCGCGGTCGCTGCCAGCCGCCCGTGCGCGGGCTGCCGCGAATTGCGAGAATGAGATCTCCGGCCATAGCCGGCGGCAGGCCAGACCATGGTCAAACTTGGCGCACGCTACCTCTGGTTCAAATTGGCGCTGGTGGTGGGCTCACTGCTGGGCCTGCTCCTGCTCTACGAGTCGTTCACAACTTACTACCAGGTCTCCAGGATCATGGTTCTCGCCGAGCTTCGCCGCGAGGCGCAGCGGCAGGCGAACCTGGTCGCCCGGGACGTCGTTCAGGTCGGTTTCGATGACGCGGCCAAGCTCCGATCCGTTCTCGAGGAGCTTCGTCACGAGTCCGGGAGCAGGATTGCGTGGATCCGAGTGATCGCTCCGACCGGCGAAACGTTGGCGCAAGCTGGAACTCCGGTCGGGTCTCCCCCCCGCCTGCGGCCGCCGCAGGAAGCGATGGAGGGCCCGCCTCCCAGCGAGATCCGCTCGACGCCGGAGGGCAGGGTCCTAGTGATGGTGCTCCCCCTGATGGCCCGGAGGCCGCTTGGGCAGCCTCCACAATTGCAGGGACCTCCGCCCGCCACGGCGCAACGGAGGAGACCGCGATTCGTTGAAATCGCCCTGTACGTGGAGGGCGGCTCGGCGACGTTCGGCACCCTGCTCACAAACCTGATCATCAATACGACGGCGGCCTTGGGACTGGTCGCCTCGATGGTCCTGCTGTGGCTGCGCTTCCCCAACTACGTGCGGGGCAAGCAGCTGGAGCAACAGACCGAACTGGCCCGTCAAGTCCAGACGGATCTGCTCCCGCCGCCCAACCTCACGTTGAAGGAGGTCGACTTCGCCGCCGAGTGCCTCCCAGCCTGGCAGGTGGGCGGCGATTTCTACGACGTGTTCTCGGCCCCGGACGGGCGTATCGCTATCGTCCTGGGAGATGTCTCGGGAAAGGGTCTGCCGGCTTCCGTGGTGGCAGGGCTGCTGGTGGGAGCGATCCGGTCGAGTCCCTGGCTTCAGGGAAGCGCGGAGCACGAGGCCGCCTCCGCCGAACTGAGCGAACTGCTTCGCACACGCACATCCGTGGAACGCTTCGCCAGCCTCTTCTGGTGCTACTACGAACCGGATGCCCAGGTGCTGCGGTACGTGAACGCCGGCCACCTTCCTCCGATGATCGCGACCCGGAACGACAATGGGGAGGTCGAGGTCCGCCAGTTGGAGGACGGCGGCCCGGTGCTGGGAGTGTTGCCCGGCGCGGCATACCGGCAGGGTTCCGCCTCAGTCTCCAGCGGAGATCTGCTGGTGCTTTACTCAGACGGCGTGGTGGAGGCCACCAATTCCCGCGACGAGCAATTCGGCGAGGAGCGACTGCAAGCCGTGGTCCGGGCGAGCGCGGCCAGGCCCGCCGGGGAGATACGCGACGCAATCCTCAGGGAGGTCGAGCGCTTCCTTGGGAAGCAGAGGGCTCAGGACGATCTCACGCTGGTCGTGGCCCGGCTCCAGGGTACGGCCCAAATCCAGCCGCCGGAGGACAGCCGACTCGCCGCGCAGACCGTGGGCTGAGTCACCCCGTCATCTTCTGACCCATGGCGATGGCGTTGACCGTGAGCAGGAGCGTCCTCAGCAGCTCCTCAGTCGGGCTGGCCCGCCACTCGGCGAGCAGCCTGACCTGCTCCGCGTGCAAGGGCCTCAGAGCGCGCTCGCGCAGCCGCACGGCCAGCGCAAGCCGGGGGCGGCGCTCCTGGGCCGATCCGCCAAACAGCTCGTCGATGGAGGCCACTGCCCGCCGGTACTCGTCCAGGATGGTCTCGAGCATAGACGCCCGCAGTCTCTCGTCGGACACGAGAGAGGCGTAGAGCCGCATGAGGTCCGGGTCGGCCATCATCAGGCTGGCCTCGACGTTGTGCATCAAGTACCCCAGGTATGGCCAGCTCTGAATCCCCGAGCGCAGCTCGGCCCACTCGGACGGGTGCTCCCTCTTCAGCCAGGCCAGCGCTGTTCCCACGCCGTACCAGCCGGGCAGGTGGAATCGGGCCTGGCTCCAACTGAAGACCCACGGAATCGCCCGCAACTCTTCCACCGACTGCCTGGCGGAGCGCCGGGACGGGCGGGATCCAATCCGGCTCCGCTCGATCACGTCGATGGGAGTAGCCTGATGAAAGAAGTTGACAAAGCCCTCCGTCTCGACCAGCCGCCGGTATGCGGTGAGGCTTCGCTCGACCGCCAGCGGCCAAATGCGCTCCAGCGGATGGGGCGGGACATCACCGGACCGGTGCAGCAGCGAGGTTCTGGCCACGCCCGCCAGCAACCGCTCCAACTGGTAGGTGGCGGTCACGCGCTGAGCGTACTTCTGGGAGATGACTTCGCCCTGCTCGGTGACGCGCAGGCGGCCCATCAGAGAGCCGGCCGGCAGTGTCTCCAGAAAAATATGGACCGGCCCGGCTCCCCGGCCGACCGTTCCGCCCCGGCCGTGGAAGAAGGCCAGGCGCACTCCCCGCCGTCTGGCCAGCTGCGCCAGCCTGCGCTCGGCCCGGTGCAGACTCCACTGGCTTGCCAGGATTCCACCGTCCTTGTTGCTGTCACTGTAACCGAGCATCACCACCATCTCGCGCGCCGCTCTCTTGTCGCGGCGCCGCAGGTACTCTAGGGTGTTCTCCGTCATGGGATGCGACAGAAACGCGTCCAGGATCGCCTCGCTCCTCTCCAGGTCGCCGATCGTCTCGAACAGGGGCGTCACCGCGATTTCCGATGCGGGCCCTTCGGGCGTGTCCACCAACAACCCGGCCTCACGCGCGAGCAGGTAGACGGCCAGCAAGTCCGCCGCGCTGCGCGTGAAGCTCACGATCAGGGGCCCGATCCCGTGCGGTCCATATCGCGAGATGCTCTCGCGCAGCGTCACCAGCAGGCTGACGGCCTGCCGCGCCTCGTCTTTCAGAAGCGTGTGTGCGCCGGAGAACGGCCTGGGACTCTGCAACTCCAGATTGAGCAACTCGAGCTTCTTCTCCTCGCTCCAATCCTGATAGTCGCTCTTGGGGAACCCGGCGGCGCGCAGCAGGCCCGCAATCGCCAGATCGTGGAACATGCTGTTCTGCCGGATGTCCAGCGTCGCCAGGTGGAATCCGAAGGTCCGCGCCTGCGTCACCAGCGGGCGGACATCCAGTTCGGCCACGTGCCGCACACCCGCTTCCGACAGAGAATGCTCCAGGACTTCGAGGTCTTCCACCAGTTCGTCGGAGGAGACGTACCCGCCGCGCAGAGTGTCGCCCGCGGCCGTGCGTTCCACCCGAAGCAGGATGAGATTGATCAACTGCCGCCACGGCTCCCCGGGATTGCGTTTCAAGGCCTCCTGCGCCGCTTCCCCCAGGCGGCCTCTCAGCTCGTGGATTCGCCGCTGGAGATCGTCCAGCCTGCGTCCGGAGGGCTCGGCGAGGCTGAGCCGCGCGCCGGCCTGCTGCAACTTCTCTCGCAACATGGCGCAGGCGCCCTCCCGCAGGAGGTTCAGCGTAAGCGAGGTCACCTCGGAGGTGACGAACGGGTGCCCGTCACGGTCGCCGCCCACCCAACTGCCAAAGCTGAGCCGCGGCATGGGCGGCGGACTGCCGCCGAAAGTCGCCCGCCAGGAGTGCTGGAACCGCAGGTCCAGCAGCTCCACCACGTCGGGGAAGACATTCCGCAGATAGTGCAGCGAATTGCGGACCTCGCTTTCCACGTCGGGCCGCCTCTGGAGGATCTCGCCGGTGCGCCACAGCCGCTCGAACGCGGCCTTGAGACGGCGGTTGAAGATCGCTTCCTCCACTCCCGTGAGCACGCGGCTGTCCCGTTCGACGAGCAGCAGATAGATGACGCGGTGGTGATCGAGCACGCTGGCTCGCTTGGCTTCGGTGGGGTGCGCCGTCAGCACCGGCTCTACCGAGACTTGTTCGAGCAGTTCACGCACCTCGCGCTCCTGGTATCCCCGGTTCCGCAGGTCCTGCAAGCTGGCGAGCCACAACCCGGGCTCGCCCTGTTGCCCCTGGCGATCCTCAGCCCTCCGCCGCACCTGGTTGGCCGTGTTCTCTTCGACGATGTTCAGAAGCTGGAAGACGATCGACAGCGCTTGCAAGTGACGTTCCGTCAGCGGGACTCCCGACGCGCTTCCCCCGTCGAAACAGCTCTTCAGGTAGGCCGCCAGATCCGATTCCCCTTCGTCCTGGAGCATTTCGCAGAACGAAGTGCGAACGTAATCGAAGTCCGAGGTCCACTTGGCAAAGCCATGCTGGATGAGTTCGCTGCGCGTCATGGCTGGAATGACTGGAGTCTAAGGATACAACAAACCGCGGCCGCCCATTTCCTTGGGATTGCGTGATACAATCTAGATAATCCCCATGGGGATACTATAGTTCTGGGAGAATGTCAACATGAGCGTTGTCGACGAAGCCTTGAAGGCCAATGAGGCATACGCTAAGAACTTCACTTTCGGCGGATTGCCGATGCCGCCTTCCCGCAAACTGGCGGTCCTCGCCTGCATGGATGCCCGGTTGATGGTGGACCAGGTGCTGGGGCTGAAGAGCGGCGAGGCGCACGTAATCCGCAACGCCGGAGGGATTGCGACCGAAGACGCGGTGCGGTCGCTGATCATCTCCCATCACTTGCTGGGAACCCAGGAATTCGCCGTGATCAATCACACCGACTGCGGGATGCTCACCTTCAAAGACGAGGAGCTTGCGGCGAGGCTCCAGAAGGAGACCGGAGCCGCCGCCCTCGCTCCGGCCCGTTTCTACACATTCCGCAGCCTGGAAGAGAACGTCCGGGAGCAGATCCAGAGGATCAAGTCGCATCCATGGATTCCAAGTCAGATTCCAGTGCGAGGCTTCATCTACGACGTGAAGACCGGCAGGCTCCAGGAAGTGCGCGCCTGAGGCTGCCAGCTACGCCACAGGGTTGGTTGCATCCAGCATCGCGGGCTGCCCTGAGACCTGAAGTATAATCGAGGGCTGCCGACGACCACTTGAGGCGGCGTCCGTCCGCTTCGGATGGGAGGATCGTGTGTTGGATTCGATGAACCGCCGTACTCTGTTCCGCGGGATGGCTGGGCTCGCCGCCGGCTCTTCGGTGGCAGCCGCCCAACAGGACCCCTTCCGGGACCACAGCCGCATCCCGGCGCTGAGCGAGATGCGCACCGCCCTGGACTTTGAGCCCGTGGCGCATGCCAGGACCACGCGCCAGGCTTACAACTACATGTCCTACGGCTCCGACGGCGAGTTCACGCTGCGCCGCAACCGCGAGGCGTTCGACTGGGTGAAGCTGGTCCCGCGCCGGATGGTGGATGTCAGTTCGGTTCAGACCGCTTCGGAGCTTCTCGGCACGAAGCTGGCGTTTCCCATGCTGATTTCGCCCACGGCCCGTCACATCATGTTTGACCCGAACGCCGAGGCGGCCACGCACCAGGGAGCAACCGCGGCATCCAATACCCCCTTGATCGTGAGCAACGTCGCCACCCTCCCTCTGGACAAGATCGCGGCGGCGGCCTCCGGTCCCTTGTGGTTCCAGCTATACCCCCAGCCCGAAGCCGACTATAACCGCGGGCGGCTCGACCTGGCACAGGCGGTGGGATGCAAGGCGGTCGTCGTCACCGTGGACCAGCAGGCTACCACCTATGAGCGCTCGATGCACGACCGGAACCTGGCCACCGCGGCATCTCCGGTGCCTGCACCTACGGTCAATGTCAAGCGGCCTCGCGTCAATCCGTACCGGGTGCCGGAAGACAGGCTCTGGTATGAATGGACGCTGCTCGACGACATCAAGCGGATGATCAAGGTCCCGCTGGTCGTCAAGGGCATCCTCACGGCGGAAGACGCGCGCCTGTGCCTGGAGCACGGCGCGGACGCGATCTTCGTCTCCAACCACGGCGGCAGGACGTTGGACTATGTGCCTTCCCCCTTAGAAGTGATGGACGAAATCGCAGACGCCGTGGGCGGGCGTGTCCCGATCATCTACGATGGCGGCATACGCTCCGGCACGGACATTCTGAAGGCGCTGGCGCTGGGAGCCAAGGCGGTGGGCCTGGGCCGGGTGCCGCTATGGGGCCTGGCTGCCTATGGTTCTCCGGGTCTCCAGAAGATCCTGGAGATCTTGCAGGCCGAGTTGGTCCAGGCCATGGCCGCGACCGGCCGCCCCACGCTGGCTTCGATCGACCGCAGCCTGGCGAGAACGGAGTTCGTATGAGCGCGATGCAAACCTCAACAGGGGAGCCTACAGGCCACCTCGCGCCGGTCAACGAACTGGTGAACACTTTCGAATTTGAGGCGGCGGCCCAGCGCAGCCTGAGCGCGGCGGCTTTCGCCGAAATCGCGGGCAGCGAGCGGGAAGCCTTCGAGCGCATCACCTTCCGGCCCCGCATGATGGTCAACACCCTGAAGCTGGATCTGACAGTGGACCTGTTCGGCCAGCAGTTGTTCGCGCCGATCCTGGTGGGGCCGACCGCCGACCAGAAGCGATTTCACCCGGAAGGCGAGCTGGCCTCGGTGCGCGGCGCCGCGGCCGCCAAGACCGCAATGGTTGTGGACGACCGCGCCAGTTACCCCGTCAAGGAGATCGCCGCGCAGGCGTCTACTACGCTGTGGTACCAGATCTATCCGGAAAAGGATGCGGCGGCCCAGCGCAGGCGCATAGATCTGGCCATCGACGCCGGCTGCAAGGCGCTCTGCATCACCGTGAACGGCACCGACTGGAGCGTCGTCGACCGGATCCGGCAGGGCCTTCGCGTCCCGGTTCTGCTCAAGGGCATTGTCAGCCCGGACGAGGCCCGCACGGCGGTGAACAACGGGATCCATGGCATCATCGTTTCCAACTACTACGGCCGCAACATGAAGGGCCTGGCGGCGCCCATCGAAGTGCTGCCCTCGATCGTGGAGGCGGTTGCGGGCAAAGCGCCGATCCTGATCGACGGCAGCTTCCGCCGGGCGACGGACATCCTGAAGGCGCTGGCATTGGGTGCTCGCGCCGTCCTACTGGGCCGACCCGTGCTCTGGGCGCTGGCATCCTATGGCGCCGCCGGCGTCCAGACGATGCTGGAGATGCTCCAGACCGACCTGGGCCGCGACATGGCCATGTGCTGCAAGCCGAACCTGAAGTCGCTGGACCCCAGCATCGTGAAGATCCACGGTCGAAGGCCCGCCTGACAGCGGCGCCTACCACCCCATCCGGGACATCCTGGATTGGATCTCGGCGGCGTAGCCGTCCATGCGGGAAGGCCGCCACCGCAGCGGGTTGGGGATGATCGCCGCCAGCCGTGCACCCTGTTCGCGGCTGACCGCGCGTGCGGGGATGTCGTAGTAACGCCGGGCCGCGGCCTCGGCTCCGTAGACGCCGGGCCCCCACTCGATCACGTTGAGATAGAGTTCCAGGATGCGCTGCTTGGAAAGGATCAGCTCGGCCAGCGGCGCCACCGTGAATTCGAGGCCCTTGCGAACGAAAGAGCGCGAGGTCGTCAGGAAGAGATTCTTGACGAGTTGCTGGGTGATGGTGGAGGCCCCGCGTCCGATCTTCCCCTCCTCGATGTTCTCCTCGACAACCTTGCGCAACTCCAGGAAGTCCACACCGCGGTGCTGGTAAAACCTGCCGTCTTCGGCTGCAATGACCGCATGCTGGAAATCCGGGGAGATCCTGCTCAGGGGGACGAAATCGTAGCGCTTTTCGTACCTCCGCTTCTTGATTGCGGCCTCGATCCGGCGCTGGGCCTGGACCGCCGTGGTCGGAGGATCGACCCATCGGAGCGCCGCAAGGCCCAGCGCGCACACCAGGTGTACGCCCAGCCAGAGCAGCAACAGCAGCCGGACTACGAACCATAGTCCCTTCCGAAGGGCCCTCAACTTTCTGAGACCTCCTCCAAGGGGATATTGTAGTGGAGTGGGCAACATGGAACAGCGCTTATTGGGAAACAGCGGACTAAGTGTTTCGGTTCTGAGTTTCGGGACCATGACCATCGGCGGCAGAGACCGCTTCAAGGAGATGGGCACGCTCGGCGTGTCCGAGACCCGGCGGATGCTGGACATCTGCCAGGAGGCCGGCGTGACGCTTATCGACACGGCCGACCTGTACTCGTTCGGGGCCTGCGAGGAAGTGCTCGGAGAAGCATTGCAGGGACGGCGGCAGCAGTTCCTGATCTCCACCAAGGGCTTCATGCGAATGGGCCCAGGCCCGCACGACGTGGGGCTTAGCCGCCAGCACCTGGTGGAAGCCTGCGAGGCCAGCCTGCGCCGTCTCCGCACGGACTACGTGGACCTGTACCTGTCGCACTCGCAGGACATGCTGGTTCCCATCGAGGAGACGCTTCGCGCGTACGATGACCTGATCCGCCAGGGGAAGATCCGCTACATAGGTTGCTCCAACTACTCCGGGTGGAACCTCATGAAGAGCCTCGCCGCCAGCCAGCGCGACCGGCTGCCCAGGTACATTTGCCAGCAGGTTCTGTATTCCCTGCTTTCGCGCGACGTGGAGCACGAGCTGATTCCTCTGGCGATCGATCAGGGCGTCGGCGTGATGGCGTGGAGCCCGCTGCACTTCGGATTGCTCAGCGGCAAGTTCCGCCGGGACGCCCGCCCGTCCCAGACCAGGCTGAACCAGCTCGACGCGCCGGGCACAGTGGACCAGGAGCGGCTCTACAAGATCGTCGACCTGCTTTGGGCAATCGGCCGGGAGCGCGGGGTTACCCCCGCCCAAGTTGCGCTCAACTGGGTGGCATCCAAGCCGCGGGTGGACACCGTCGTCATCGGCGCGCGCAACGAGGAGCAGCTTCGCGACAACCTCGCCGCGGCCTCCTGGCGCCTCACCGCCGAAGAGATCGCCCGCCTGGACGAGGCGAGCGCCACTCCCGAGCCTTACCCCTACTGGCACCAGCACAAGTTCGGCGGCGAGCGCAATCCGCGCCTGCCCGCCGTGCGCTCATAAGTTGAGGTTATGGCATATGCTTCGAACCATCACAATATTCCTGCTCTTGTGCTGCCTGGTCTTCGCCGCGAAGCCGGTCCGCACCGATAAGGGACTCGTGGCAGGGGTCCCGGCAACTGACCCCTCTGTGACGGTATACAAAGGGATTCCCTACGCGGCGCCGCCCGTGGGCGATCTGCGGTGGCGCGCTCCAAGGCCGGCGGCTCCATGGAAGGGCGTGCTCAAAGCCGACCGCTTCTCGAAGTCGTGCATGCAGGCGTCCGCGAGTAGTCTGGGCCCCTGGACCGAGGAATACATGGACCAGAACGAGCGCAGCGAGGACTGCCTGTACCTGAACGTTTGGACTGCGGCGAGCCAGGGCAAGCGTCCCGTCCTGTTCTGGATTCACGGCGGCGCGTTCGATCAGGGATCCACCTCGGTCGCGCTGTACGACGGCGAGGGGCTGGCGCGCAAGGGTGTGGTTGTCGTCACCACGAACTACCGGCTGGGTCTGTTCGGTTTCCTCGCGCATCCGGAACTGACCAGGGAGTCCGAGGCCCGCGCTTCCGGGAACTACGGCATCCTGGACCTGATTGCCGCGCTCAAGTGGGTGCAGGCCAACATCGGCGCATTCGGCGGAGATCCAACGCGCGTGACCATTGCGGGGCAGTCGGCCGGGTCTTCGGCCGTGCACGTTCTTGTGGCTTCACCGCTCGCCAAGGGATTGTTCCACCAGGCGATCGCGCAGAGCGGCTCCAGTGCCTCCAATCGTATGCGGACGCTGGCGGATGCGGAGGCGGACGGCGTCAAGCTCATGACGGCGAAAGGCGCAAAGACTCTGAAGGAGATGCGCGATATGCCGGTATACCAGGTGCTGGCGCCGGTCGAGGTGGCGGTGTCCCGCCCGGGTCCGGTGGTCGACGGGTGGATGTTGCCCGAGACGCCGGGCGCCATCTTCGCGGCGGGCAAACAGAACGACGTCGTGACCATGACGGGGTACACGGCCGACGAGGGCAGCTCCGATTCGCGATACGGGAAACGCACACCGGAGGAGTTTCAGAGCGAAGTCCGCCGCGCTGCCGGAGGCGCGTCCGATCTGGCGGACGAGTTTCTGCGGCTGTACCCGGCGGCCACGGCCGGGCAGGCGGGCGTGTCGCAGAAAGCCAGCGCGCGGGATCAGAACCTGGTGTCGATGCTTCTGTGGGCTAGACAGAGGGCGGTCCACGCCAAGACGCCCGTCTATGCGTATCTGTGGACCCACCCGGTCCCCGGCCCCAAGAAGGACGTCTACGGCGCGCACCATTCAGCCGAGCTCGGGTACGTCTTCAACAGCCTCTCCCGGGCGAAGCGGCCTTTCGAGCCCCTGGACCGGGAGATCGCGGACAGGACATCCTCGTACTGGGCCAATTTCGTCCGCACGGGGAATCCGAACGGCGCGGGATTGCCGGAGTGGCCGGTGTTCGATGTGAGCAATCCGCAGGTGATGGAACTCGGCGAACGGTTCGCGCCACGGCCCCTGGCCGATCCAGCCAAGGTGAAGCTGTTCGAGGCGGTCCTCTCCAAGCCGGCGTCCCCGGCCGGACGGTAGAAGCCGCCGGCTGGCGGCGATGCCGGAAGGTGCGTTGTATACTGTAGCGGAGCGAGAGGCCGGCTGCGGATTCCGGGCCCGACACATGATCGTCGCCTATATCGCCGAGTTTGGGGTGGCCTTTCTGTTCGGAGCCAGCGCCATCTGGGCGCTGGTCTGGGCGATCCGCTCGGGTCAGTTCTCCGACTTCGCGGGCGGCGCCTCCAGTATCTTTGATCCCGAAGAGCCTGTCGGCCACATCACCGATACCGCGCTCGCGCACGGACCCACGCCGCCCGCAGGAGATCCACCATGTCGGCGGTAACCGCGGCCATGCTCCCGCCGGACGAACTCCAGGAGCGCCTGACGCGCGTGCAGATTGACCGCTCGGCGCGCCGCGCCGTGGTCTGGTATTACACCAGCGCCGTCTTCTGGCTGCTGGCGGGCTCCGTGCTGGCGATTATCGCCTCCATCAAGATGCACGCGCCGGGTTTTCTGACCGAATGGGAATGGCTGACCTTCGGCCGTGTCCGTCCCGCGCACCTGCTGACCGTGATCTACGGCTGGGGATCGATGGCCGGAGTCGGCACGCTGCTGTGGCTCGAAGCCCGCCTGTGCCGCGTGCGGCTCCCGTTCCCCGCCCTGCTGCCGGTCACGGCCATCGTCTGGAACGTGGGCGTGGCCTACGGCACGGTGGCCGTCCTGGCGGGATTCGGCACCAGCGTGGAATGGCTTGAGATGCCGCCTTCCACGCTCGGCTTCTTCGCCTTCTGCGTGGCCGTGCTGATCGCGGCGACCGTGCGGATGTTCCTGCGGCGGCAGGTGTCGCACACCTATGTCTCGCAGTGGTACCTGTTCGGCTCGGTGCTGTGGTTCCCGTTCCTTTACACGCTGGCGATCGCCATGATCTTCACCCCGGCGGCGGCCGGCGTGGCCAAGGCCGCGGCCAACTGGTGGTTCGCCCACAACGTGCTGGGCCTATGGTTCACGCCCATCGGACTGGCCACGGCGTACTACCTGATCCCCAAGGTCATCGGCCGCCCGGTTCACAGCTACCACCTCTCGCTGCTCGGTTTCTGGACGCTGGCCATCTTCTACAACTGGGCGGGCACGCACCACCTGATCGGCGGGCCGCTGCCGGCATGGGTGGTCACGGTGGGAATCGTCGGCAGCGTGATGATGTTCATCCCCGTGATCACGGTGGCGGTCAATCATCACCTGACCATGGTGGGCAACTTCGGACATCTCCGGTACAGCCCGACTCTGCGCTTTGTCGTCTTCGGCGCCATGTGCTACACCGCCGTGAGCGTACAGGGCTCGCTGACCAGCCTGCGCACGGTGAACGAGGTCAACCATTTCACCCATTACACGATCGCCCATGCCCACCTGGGCGTGTACGCTTTCTTCTCGATGATGATGTTCGGGGCCTTTTACTATGTGCTGCCGCGGCTGCTGAATTCGGAGTGGCATTCCGCGCGCCTGATCCGGCTCCATTTTTGGAGCTGCGCCGCCGGCATCGCCTTCTACTGGGTGAGCCTTACCTGGGGAGGCTGGATGCAGGGCCTCATGATGCTCGATCCCAAGGTCCCGTTCCTGGATATCGTGGCGGCCATGAAACCGTACCTGCACGCCCGGACGGTCGCCGGCGCTCTGATGACCGTGGGCCATGTCGCCTTCGCCGTCCTGGTCTGGAACATGCTCCGGCAGCGCGGCGCTCGGCTGCTGGGCCCCACGCTGCTGCGCACGGTTTCTCGCCCGGCGCCGCCGCCCAAGGAGGCCGCGTGAACCGCGCCACGCTGATCGCGCTCGGTGTCCTGGTGACGGTGTTCACGTCGCTGCTTGGGCTGGTCCTCCTGCCCAACTGGCAGTACCGAAGCCTGGCGGCGTACAAGGACGATGCCGGGGAGACCTGGCCCTCCGCCCCCTTCGGGGAAGCGGTCACGGGCCGCGCCGTGTACATCGATCTCGGCTGCGTGTACTGCCATTCCCAGCAAGTGCGGCCGGAGGGCTACGGCGCGGATATCGCCCGCGGCTGGGGAATGCGCCGCACGGTGGCCCGCGACTACATTCACGACTCGCCTCCGCTGCTCGGCACCATGCGCACCGGACCTGACCTCGCCAATATCGGCGCCCGGCAGCCCAGCCGGGAATGGCACCTGCTGCACCTCTACGACCCTGCGATCACGTCGCCCGGCTCCACGATGCCGCGCTATCCGTTCCTCTTCTCGGTCATACGAAACGGCGGCAGCGCGCCGCCCGGCGCCGTGCGCCTTCCGGCGGAGCGCTTCCCCGAGCCCGCCTGGGTCGTTCCCACGCTCCGCGGCGCGCAACTGGCCGGCTACCTGAGAAGCCTCAACCATAACTATGAACTCCCGGAGGCCAGGTGAGCGACTCCGGCAACATCCCGCCCCGCGCCCGGCTCGAGAAGGAGGAGCGCCTCACTCCCGACATCATCCCCATGCACCACCCGATCATGCGGGAGCTGGCCGAGCCCAAGGACGGTCTTGAGCCCACGCCCGTCTGGCTGATGCTGTTGTACTTCGCCCTGATCGGGTGGGGTGGCTTCTACCTCGCGACCAACAGCGGGGCGTTTCGCGCGGACGTTTTCACGGACGGCCCCAGCCAGCGGCTGGCCTTCGGCGGCGGCGAGACCAAGCCGGCAGCTCCCGCCGATCCCATGGTGCTCGGCCAGCGCGTGTTTGCGAACTGCGCCGCCTGCCACCAGGCTGATGGCAAGGGGGTAGAGGGCGTCTATCCTCCCCTGGCGGATTCCCCCTTCGTAAACGGCCCTCCGGAACACCTGATCCGCATCGTGCTCCACGGCCTCAGTGGACCTTTGACGGTGCATGGCAAGACCTACAACGGTGAGATGCCGGCCTGGCAGCAATTGCCCGATCATCAGATCGCCGCGGTGTTGACCTACATCCGCGCCTCGTTCGGCAACAGCGCCCCCGCCATCGACGGCGAGGCAGTCAAGGCGATAAGGGAAGCCACCTCCGGCCGGGCCCGGCCCTGGACCGCCGCCGAGCTTGCGTCGGTGCCAATCTCGAAATGACCTCCACGGAAGGCCGGGCGGGGGCGCCGGCTCTCGCCTGCGGCTGTTCGGCGCCCACCCCGGCGGGCGTCTGGCTCTGGGTGCGTCTGGCGGCGGGAGCGTTCCTGGCTGTGAACATCATGAGCCTGTCGCTCTCGGTCAACCTGTCGGAAACCACGCCGCGGGAAAGGACGTTCCTGTATGCCGCTTTGATCGGCGGAACCCTTCTGGTGGCCGGGCTCGTGGGGCAACCGCTGGTTGTCAACGCATGGCGCGAACTTCGTTCCCGGCGCGTCACCATCGAGGCGCTTTTCCTGTTGGGCATCGGGGGCGCCCTTGCACAGTCATTCCTGGCCGTGGCGACCGGCCGGGGCGCGGTCTACTTCGAGGTTGTCGCCATTCTGCTCGTGGTGTATGCCCTCGGCCGGAGCCTGGTCTCCAGATCCCAGCAGTCGGCGCTGGATTCTCTGTCGCGCGTGCGGGCGGAAACGGATTGTGAACTGGTTCTGCCAGACGGCTCAACCCGGAAGGTGGCGAGCGGAGACCTCAAGCCGGGAGATGTCGTCCTGGTCAAACCCGGCCAGATCGCTCCGGTCGACGGGACTGTGATCTCGGGTCAGGCCTGCCTCGAGGAGGCGCACCTGACCGGAGAAGGCTTCCTGCGGCCGGTCCGGCCCGGTGATCCGGTTCTGGCAGGGGTCTGTCCTGTGGATGCGGCAATCCAGGTGAGGACGGCTGCTGCCGCCGGGGAAAGCGCGTTTTCGCTGGCGCTCGACCATGTAAGCCGCTCGCTCCAGTCCCCCGCCCGGTTGGAGAGAACCGCCGACCGGCTGGCCCGCTGGTTCGCGCCGCTGGTGCTGGGAGCCGCGCTGCTTACCTTGGCCGCCTGGGGGTTGACGCGCGGGTGGCCCACCGGTCTTATGAACGGCCTGGCCGTCCTCCTGATCGCGTGTCCGTGCGCCATCGGTTTCGCGACGCCTCTGGCTTTCTGGAGCTCGGTGCGCCGTCTGGCCGCCATCGGCATGGCCGTGCGCGGCGGGGACTGTGTGGAGCGGCTGGCCACGGCCGACACGGTAATTCTCGACAAGACCGGGACGCTCACCTCGGAATCCTGGCGTATTGCGCGGGCCGAGTTCCTGCCGGTTCCAGGTGTGGATGAGCCGTTCCTGCGCCGGCTGGTCGCCGCGGCCGAGCGGGCCAGCAATCATCCCATCGCTGCGGCGTTCCGCGACTTCGACTCCGGCCTTTCCGGTCCTCCCCTGCGGGTCGATTCGCTCAGCACCCTGCCGGGGAGGGGCTTCAAGGCCTCCCTGGCCGGGCCGGCGGGCTCCCGGTGGGACGTCACCATCGGGCTCGCGGACAACCAGCCGGACCAGGCGGCAAGACGTCTTTCGGTGCTTGTAAATGGCGGGCCCGCGGCGGTCGTGGATCTGGAGGAGAGCATTCTTCCCTCGGTTCGCTCCGCGGTCGCGGAACTCCACGGGTTACGGGTGGAGACGATCGTAGCCACCGGGGACGCCGCCCGGCGGGCTCTTGCCATCCCGGCCGGGCGTCACTACGCTTCGCTGACGCCCGCGGGCAAGATTTCCCTCGTTGAAGAACTGCAAGCGGCGGGGCGAAAGGTCCTGTTCGTCGGCGACGGCCTCAACGACTCGGCGGCCATGGCGGCCGCCCATGCTTCCATCGCCGCCCCTGGCAGCGTGGACCTCACGGCCAGTCTGGCGGGAGGGGTGCTGCTGCACGATGATTTGCGCGCGATTCCGCGTGCGCTCGCGGCCGCACGGCAGGCGCTCGCCGTGGCCCGCTCTAACCTCCTTTTTGCCGCCGGCTACAACGCGGCCGGAATCGCCATCGCCGCCGCCGGACTGGTTCACCCGGTCACCTCCGTGCTGCTGATGACCTGCTCAAGCCTGTTTGTCTGCTGGCGGGCCAGCCGCCTCCTGCCGGGCAATCAGAATGCCGAAGGGGTATCCCCATGAAAGCCACAACGCTCGACCGCACCATCGCCTGCTCGCTCGCCGCCTCCACGGCAATCCAGGGGATCTGGATGGGCCTGTGGAGCCCCGGAGGATTTCAGTGGTATCTGGTCTCCGCACTCGCCGCGCTAGCCGCCTACCAGGCCTGGATGGCCAGGGAAAGGCTCCCTGCCCACCTGGACATGCTGTTGCTAATGGGCGCTTTCGGAGGGCTGGGGATGATGCTCGGCACCTGGATTGACAAGGGCTTTCCGCTCATCCCCCCTCCGCCGCCGGCTCACCCGCGCGCCCCCTCGCTGCGGCCTCTGGCGACGTGGATGACGTGGTTGATGCTGTTGTTCGCGGTCCCGCCGGGCGCGGTTTGGAGCCGCTGCCTGGCGCCCGTGCGAAAACGCCCAGGCTGGCTGGCCTTCGCGTTGCTGCTGGACACGGCGGGTATGCTCACCGGAATGATCCTGGTGGCATCCTGGTGGACGTTTCCTTTGATGCGCGCCACAGGCAGCCACTTCTCAGCGCACCACATCGCGATGCTTGTGGGCATGTTGGGGGGCATGATGGTTGCCATGCTGTTGCGGGATTTGCTGGTGAGATGGCTGATGCGCGAAAAAAACACTTGACGCGTGTTTGCCCCCGCAGTAAAGTTGATCCCCGATGCATCCCCCCGCGCGCTGGCTCTTGCCCGCCGTCTTGACCCCCGCTTTTCTGTATTCGGCCTCATCTTCCACCAGGAATGCGGCTGACCACTACGGCCAACTCCCACTTGCCTTCGAGGCAAACCGCGGCCAGTTCGATCCGGCGATCCAGTTCTTCGCCCGCGGGGAAGGGTACTCATTAGTTCTCACTCGCATGGAAGTGGTCCTGACCCTGTCGGGCCATGGTGCGTCTGCGGCCGTGAGAATGAAGTTCGTGGGCGCCAACCGTGCGCCCGTGATTCGGCCCCTCGACCGGCTGCCCGGCAGGACCAACTACTTCCTCGGTGACCCCACCCACTGGCGAACCGGAGTGCCGAACTACGCCCGCGTCGCTTACCGGGACCTTTACCCCGGTGTGTCAGCGGTCTTTTACGGAAACCACCGGCAGGTAGAATACGACCTGCTTCTGGAGCCGGGGAGCAGCCCGCGCGCCATTCGGATCGAGTTCGAGGGTGCGGACGGCCTTCGCCTGGAGAGCGGCGACCTCCTCGTCTCGACAGCAGCAGGCCAGGTGCGGCAGCGGCAGCCCGTGATTTACCAAGAGAATAACGGCCGTCGCAGCCTGGTGGACGGCCACTACTTGCTTCTGGGAAAGAACACGATTGGGATCGAGATTCCTCACTATGACCCGGGCCTGCCGCTGAATATCGACCCGGTGCTGATTTACTCCACCTATCTGGGCGGCGACGGCGGCGCTTCGGGCGGTGTCGACACCGGGCGCGCGATCGCGAGCGATGGCGCCGGGAATACATACGTCGCCGGAACCACCGAATCCAGTTCCTACCCCTCGACAGGCGGCGCCCTGGCCACGGCCTACCGCGGCGGCTCGAGGGACGGTTTTGTCACCAAGCTCGGCCCTGGCGGTGCGGTCGTCTACTCGACTTTCTTCGGAGGGAATGGAACCGACGAGATTCTGGGCATTGCAGTGGACCCGGCAGGAAATGCCTATCTTACCGGGTATGCCGATTCCTCTCAGTTCCCGGTCACCAGCAACGCCTTCCAGACGGCCCGGCGAGGCGGCTACGAAGCCTTTGTGGCTAAGCTGAATGCCGCGGGCTCCGCGCTGCTTTACTGCACACTCCTCGGCGGCGCGGGTGACGACCTCGCTAACGCGGTCAAGGTGAACTCCGCCGGCGAGGCATATGTTGCCGGCCAGACCACCTCGCCGGGTTTCCCCGTCACGCCCGGCGCGTTTCAGCCCTCGTTCCGGCAGGCCTTCGATGCGTTCGTCGCCAAGCTCCGGCCCGACGGCAGCGGCCTCATCTACTCGACCCTCCTGGGCGGCGGCAACGACGACATGGCGACAGCTCTGGCGCTGGATCCTTCCGGCATGGCTTATGTAGCCGGCAGGACGGCCTCGGCGGATTTCCCGATCACTGCCGGCGCGGCGCGGAAGACTGTCCAGTTCGAGGACGGGTTTGTGACGAAGCTTAATGCAGAGGGGAGTGCCCTCGTTTATTCCACCTTCGTCGGTGGCAGCTCTACCGATGGCGCAAGGGGCATCGCCGTGGACAGCGCCGGACAGGCGTATGTCGCGGGCGCCACCTGGTCCGGAGATCTCCCTGTCACGAAGTCCTCTACTCTGATTGGCTTCGAAGGTGGCGTTCTCGACCCCGTACGATTGCTGCTGAAGGCGTTGCGGGCGTACCGGTTTCAGAACCTTTCCGGTGGACAAGACGCCTACGTGCTCAAATTGGATAGCGCCGGATCCTCTTTCCTCGGCGGAGCATACATCGGGGGCAAAGGCCTGGATGCCGCCAACGGCATCGCCGTCACTTCCGCCGGCGAGGTGGTCCTGGCAGGGGAAACGGAATCCCCGGACTTGCTCGTCACTTCCGGCGCCCGTCAGAGCTACAACGCCGGAGGCAAGGCCGACGGGTTTGTGGCGAAGTTCAAGGCGGATGACCTGAGTCTCACCTACCTGAGCTACCTGGGCGGCTCTGGCGAGGATCGAATCCACAGCGTGGCCGCAGACGATCTGAACGGAATCTGTCTAACCGGCTTTACTAGTTCGGCCAATTTCCCCACAACGCCGGGAGCCTATCTGGCGTCCGCTCCGGGTGGAGGCGGGGATGCTTTCGCAGCCAAGTTGGACCAGGCTGGCTCCAGCTTCGCTTTCACCACCTTCCTCGGGGGAGGGGGAACGAGCACCAGCGAAGAGGGTCTGGACATCGCCGCCGATGCCGCCGGAAACGCGTATGTTACGGGAGCCACGCCGTCGGTCAATTTCCCCGTAACCGACAGCGCCGTTCAACCATGGTACCGGGGCGGCAAGGGAACCGACGTTTTCGTCGCCAAGCTCGATCCCACCGGTCGCCACCTCCTCTATTCGACCTATCTCGGCGGCTCGGGAGTGGACGCCGGCTCGGGGATAGCCGTGGACACGGGGGGAAGTGCCTATGTGGCGGGAGTCGCTCAAGCCGGCTTCCCGGTCACCCCAGGCGCGTTTCAGACTCAATTGCGCGGCAACTTCGATGTATTTCTCGCCAAGCTCAGTCCGGACGGGGACAAGTTGCTCTTCTCCACCTACCTGGGAGGCAGTCGCGATGAGGGCATCGAGCGCTTCTACCCCAGAGTCGCGCTCGACGGCTCGGGCCTGCCCTACGTCGCCGGCACCACGGAGTCCAGCGACTTCCCCACGACTGCCGGCGCATTCCGGCGTTCTCTCGCCGGCGGGCGGGACACTTTCGTGACTAAGTTCAAAGCCGATGGCAGTGGCCTTGGCTACTCAACGCTCTTCGGCGGCGATAAGAGCGACGACTTGTACGGCCTCGCGGTGGACGCATCGGGCCAGGCTTACGTCGCGGGGATCACCGCCTCCGACTACACGTCCTTTCCTACCACGCCGGGTGCATACAAGAGCACTTACGGCGGATCCAGCAATGTCTTCGTGGCCAAGCTCAACGCCGATGGCAGCGGACTGACGTATTCGACCTTGTTCGGCGGGGCCAATTCTGACGGAGCCTGCCGCCTCGCCATTGACAGCGCCGGGGCGGCATATATCGTAGGCTTCACCAATTCGCCGGATTTCCCCAGGACACCGGGCAGCGCAATCGCCGGCTCCGCATCCGCCACCTACTTCGTCGCAAAGCTCAATTCCACCGGCTCCGCGTTGGACTTCTCCAACCGATTCATGCTCGCCGAGCCGAACTACCTCGATCTGGGCATCGCAGTGGACACTGATCGCGGAGTCCTGGTCGCGGGACAGACCACCTTGCAGGGTCTGCCCGTCACCGACGACGCTCCGCAGGTGTCGCTGGCGGCGGCTCCGGACGGCTTCGTCATGAGATTCAACCCCGATGGGATCACCGTGAGTTACGCCACATACCTGGCCGGCGGCGGCGCGGACAAGGCGCAGGCGCTCGCCGTGGACAGCGCCGGGAACGCTTACGTGACCGGCCAGACCGGCTCCAGTGACTTCTTGAGGACTCCCGGCGCCGTCCAGAACTCCCTGGCGGGGCCGCGCAATGCTTTCGTGACGAAACTGGATCTTACCCGAACCCTTCCGGTGGAGAGGCCCATCATCTCCAGCGTGCTGAACTACGCCTCCGGCCAGGCCGTCCTGGCCCCGGGCGCGATCATCACCATTACCGGCGACCGCCTGGCTGCGGACACCCTGGAGGCGGGCAAACCACTGGACCAACGCACCACGCCGTTGCCCACGTCACTGGGCAGCACGGTCGTGAGCGCTGCCGGGCGAAATCTGCCCCTATTTTCCGTCAGTCCGAACAAGATCGTTGCACAACTGTCTTATGGCACACCCGCCGAGGCGACCGCTTACCTGCTTGTCTACGTGAACGGTATCTCAAGCCGGCCGTTCACGATCAGCGTCCGCAGCATGGCAATCGGCATCCTGGCCGTCTACAAGACTGACCTTACTCCTAACAGCGCCGGCGCCAAGTTCACCGCCGGCGACACAATGATCGCCTATGTTACCGGCGCGGGCCTGACAAACCCGACTGTCTCCTCTGCCGCGCCGGCTCCGTCGACAAACGTGAACGTCGCTCAGCAGCCGGAACGCATCACCATGACCCGCCCGGAGAATCCCTCCCAGGGCACAAGCGGTGAGTTGCAGTCCTTCACGTTGGTGCCGGGGCTGGTCGGTGTCGCTCAGGCCAGGATACTGATCCCCACCCACACGGAGCCGGGCGCGGGAGATCAGCTTGATCTAGGCATCGGGTGGAGGAACGTGGATTCCAACAAGTATCGGATCTACGTCACGCAGAAGATCGATTGAGGCTCTCATGAAAGCTCCTTCCATGCTGGTGGTCTTCGGTCTCCTGCTGGCCGCCGCGGCGGCGGCAAGTGGGGAGCCGGTGATTGACGCGGTGATGAATTCCGCCAGTTACGCGCTCCCGGGGATGCCAAACTCCGGCATCGCTCAGGGCTCCATGTTCGTAATCTTCGGAAAGGGCCTGGGACCGCCTGCGCTGAAGATCGCCTCAGCTCTCCCCCTGCCAACTTCCCTGGCCGGCGTCTCCGTCAGTGTGACCGTGCAGGGAACCACGGTGGACTGCTTCGTGTATTACGCGATGGAGACTCAGGCGGCAGCCATCCTGCCTTCGGTGACCCCCATCGGCAGCGGCACGATCAAGGTGACCTACCTGGGAGCCGCGAGCCAGCCGGCCACGGTCAATGTGGTTCGAAGCGCTCCTGGCGTCTACGCCCGCAACCAGGCGGGGACCGGACCGGCGATCGTGCAGAACTACACACCCGCGGCCCCATGGCCCGTCAATGCCCTGAATGAGTCGGCCCATCCGGGGGGTGTAGAGGTGCTTTGGGCGACGGGGCTAGGCCCGATCAGCGGCGACGATTCCACGTATCCGCCCGTGGGCAGCCTCCCTTTCAACGTCGAGGTCATCGTGGGCGGTAAGTCTGCCAAAGTGGACTACGCCGGCCGTTCACCCTATTACGCCGGCATCGACCAGATCAACTTCGTGGTGCCGGAGGGCGTCGAGGGTTGTTATGTCCCCATCAACCTCAAGGTGGATGGAGTTCTGGGAAACCCGGTGACGATGTCCATCGCGGCTTCAGGGAAGACCTGCTCGGATTCCTCTGGCCTCGCTTCCCCGGATTTGGAGAGGGCCTTGGAGAGCGGAGAGGCCAGAATCGGCGTGATCAATCTGGGCCAGGTGAAGAGCACTATGAGGAGCGGTGCGACGAAGACCGAGGCCAGCTTGGATCAGGGCGCAGCGGCGTTCTTTCGGAGAACCGTTTCCGAAATGCTGGCGGGGCTCGGTCCCGTGCAGGTTGCCTCCACGCCGGGCGCTTGCGTCGTGTACGGCCTCAGGGCCCAGGATGACATCCAATGGGTACCGTATGATCCCGTCCCAAAGCAGCCCCTGGATGCCGGGCCGGCCCTGTTCGTGAGCGGTCCTGGCGGCGCACGCGACATCGCCCAAGTGCGGCAGGGGCTGTACGATTCCGTCTTCGCCTACTCCGATGGGCAGGTTGTCACCCAGCCGGTGTACCTCGTCCCCGGTGCCTACGCCGTGGACAACGGTGGCGGCGGCGCAGACGTGCTGGCCTTCCAGGCGACCACCAAGATCCCTGCTGCCTTCACCTGGCAGCTTCCCACCAGCAACCTGATCTCGCGGTCGCAGAACCTGACGATTCAATGGACCGGAGCGGACGCGAGCCAGGTCGTTTCTATCGTCGGCGCTTCCATGAACGTGCTTTCCGGCGTGGTGGGAGCATTTGTCTGTCAGGAGAGGTCCTCCGCAGGGAGGTTCGTTGTGCCGTCCTGGGTTCTCTCCTCTCTGCCTGCCGGGGATGCAAGAGGCTCCGCCTACCCGGCCGGCCTTCTCGGGGTCTCCGTCCAGCCCCTGCCCGGTTCAGGCAAGTTCTCAGCCCCGGGGCTCGACCTCGGCTATCTTCAGTACACGTTCCAGCACGTCACCAACGTGACCTTCCAGTAGCCTTGCGCCGGGAGCGGCTATAATCGGAGATAAGGTAGCAGGCGCCCCCGCGCCGGCGGAGCAGCCGGCCGATATGCATGAAGCATCCATAGTGCAGAGCCTCATCGAATTGGTGCGTCAGAACGTTCCCGACCCAGCCGCAGTGCGGCGCGTGGATGTTCGGGTGGGCCTGCTGTCCGGGGTAAGCCCCGATAGCATGCGGTTCTACTTCGACCTGATGCGCGAGGAGGCCCTCAGCCCCCAGGCCGAATTGGCGGTGACCCTCGAGCCCTTGCAGGCACGCTGCGGCAGTTGCGGCGCCGAGCACTCTCTGACCGAGACGGTATGGCTTTGCCCTGCTTGCGGCGATCGCGCGCTCGAGTTCCGCAACGGCGATGAGCTGCATCTAAGCAGCATTGAGGTGGAAGATGGCGAAGGTATTCACGCTTGAGCAAAGGATCCTGAAACGCAACAGCGAGGTGGCCGACGAGAACCGGCGGCTGTTCGACGCCCACGGCGTCTACGCCGTCTCGCTGGCTTCCAGCCCCGGCTCGGGCAAGACCAGCCTCCTCGAGAAGAGCCTGGCGTTCCTACGCGAGGAGGTCAGCGTGGGCGTGATCGAGGGCGATGTCCAGACCGACAGGGACGCGAGGCGCATCGAATCCCTAGGCGTGCCGGTGGTGCAGGTGGTCACCAACGGCACCTGCCACCTGGACGCCCAGATGGTGCAGGGCGCATTGACCCAATTGGAGATCGGGAAGGTTGAGTTGCTCTTCATCGAGAACGTCGGCAACCTGGTCTGCCCCGCATCGTATGACCTGGGGGAGCACCTCAGGGTGGTCCTCGCCAGCACCACCGAAGGGGAAGACAAACCCCTGAAGTACCCGGCGATGTTCCGCCGGTCTCAAGCTCTGGTCATGAACAAGATCGACCTGCTGCCTTACCTCCCTTACGACCTCCAGGAGGCCAAGGCCCTCGCCCTCCGCGTCAATCCTTCCCTGGAGATTTTCGAAACATCCTGCACCACAAGTTCTGGTATCTCAGAATTTTGCCGGTGGATCATCACCCGAATGAACGAGACCTCTGCTGCGTGAGCGGGGTGCCGGGCGCGCCGGGAGGGTGGCCATCCCCGCTTGGGTTGATGTGGTACCAGTACTGAACTAGCGCAAAGGCTGCAAGAATGAGCGCTAGTTCTATTGAACCCGAACTACAGCCTAAGGTATTCTCTTGGGGTGACATAGACCAAGAGAGGCATCCCTGATGACGGTGGGTGCAAGTTAACGAAATGTCACGATTTGGGCACGGGGAGGAAGGTTACAATTGCGACGACTCATTCTGGTGTTGGCGATCGCGCTAATCGGCGTAGCTACCGCCTCTGCGGATGGGCTGTGTACTGACAATTACGGCGTGAACGTCCTGACGCCGGGCTTCTTTTGCGAGTTGGGTGGGCTTACTTTCAGCAATTTCAGCGCTTCTCAGATTGGCCTGGGATCTGCCCCAATCATCGCCATTGCGGCTGGTATCTCGGGCCACGAGACGGGCGTTTCCGGCAGCACCATCAACCTCTTCTTTCAGACCAACTTCAACGTGGTAACGGACCAGTTCCGCGACATCACGTTCGCGTATACGGTCACGGGCGGGATCGTTGGAATTGACGGCTGGATGGGCGGGAGTGGTGTCAGGAACATCTCCGAGATTGCCTACGAAGATGAGGGCCACACGCAGCAGATCGGTTCCCTGCTCCTGACTTCGGCCACCCCGCAAGACTCTGTGTGGTTTGAGGGCATCTCGTCGCCCGCGTACATCGTGAAGGACATCACCCTGCAAACGGGTGCTACGATGTCCGAGTTCACCCAGAGTTTCCATACGCCCGAGCCGCTGACGTTCGGTCTGATCGGCTCCGGCCTGCTGCTTTTGGGATTGCTGCGGCGTAAGACGCACTGACCTCGGTCGCTGACCTTAGTAGCTTTCCCGGTTTCTGACGGGCCGGCCGCGTGAGCGGCCGGTGGGTTTTGCATTCTAGAATCTTCCTCTACGCCCCGCGTTCTGCTCTGGGCGCCTCCGACCTCTTCCGGATCTCGATGCTCAACCGCTTGATTTTCTGATTCAGCGTCGACAAAGGTACGTTCAGACTCGCAGCCGCCTCCGTCTGACTCCAGCCGGCTCGCTCCAGGTGCTCCACGATGACGCGCCGTTCGAAGTCCGCGACGATCTCGTAGAGGGAGGCATCCGGGGCAAGCCCGCCGCTCTCGTCCCTGCGGATGCGCAGTCCCGCCGCCTGGAGCAGGTGGTCGGGCAACACGTTCACGGGGACCAGCGGCGAGGTGGCCAGCACCACGGCGCGCTCCACCACGTTCTCCAGCTCCCGAACGTTTCCCGGCCAGTTGTGATCCATGAGCAACTGCACGGCCTCCGGCTCGAAATGCAGGACGCTCCGGCCGTCCGGCCCCAGAAACTTGTCGTTTTCGCGGCTGTACTTGGTGAAGAAGTGCTCGACCAGGGGAGGGATGTCTTCCTTCCGCTCCCGTAAGGGGGGCAAGGCGATGTTGATCACGTTGAGACGGTAGTAGAGGTCCTCACGGAATTTCCCCTCCTCCACAAGTCTCTTCAGGTCGGCGTTGGTCGCCGCGATGATGCGCACGTCGACACGGATCGTTTCCGACGAGCCGAGCGGCATGAACTCCCGCTCTTGAATCACCCGCAGCAGCTTGGCCTGGGTCTCGGCGCCGATCGTCCCGATCTCGTCGAAGAAGATCGTCCCCCGGTCCGCGATCTCGAAGTAACCCTTCCGGGACGCCACCGCGCCCGTGAACGCTCCCTTGGCGTGTCCGAACAGCGTCGACTCCAGCAGGTCCGGGGGTAGCGACCCGCTGTTGACCGGAACGAACATGTGTTCCGCGCGCGGTGAGTTGGCGTGTATGGCCTTGGCAATGATTTCCTTGCCGGTTCCGGTCTCGCCCGTAATCAGGATCGTCGCCCTGCTGGGCGCGACTTGCGCCACCATGTCCAGCACGCGCACCATCCGGTCGCCCTTCCCGACGATGTTCAGGAAGCTATACCGCTGCTTCAGCGTCCGCTTCAACTGGAGGTTCTCGTCCTCCAGGCGGCGTTTGGAAATCGTGCGCTCGATCTCGAGCAGCAGTTTTTCGTTCTTCCAGGGCTTCTCGAAGAAATCGTTGGCGCCCGCTTTCAGGGCCTCCACGGCCACCGGCACCGACCCGTAGGCGGTGATGACCAGGACCGGTGTCTCTCTGTCTTTCTGCCGGATCTCGCGCAGGACTTCCAAACCGGAACGGTCCGGCATCATCAGATCCAGCAGCAGCAGATCGTAGCCACCAGCCTCGTACTTGCGCAGGCCGTCGGCCGCGTTCACCGCCGTGTCGGCGAGGTATCCTTCCTCGGTGAGCAGATAGCCCAAGCTCTCGCGGATGTCCGCCTCGTCATCCACGATGAGAATCCGGCCCTTGGTTGTTATGGGGTAGCTTTCAGCGACCGCCTGTTCAGGCATTCACGGCTTTCCTCAAAGCCGGGAATTCCAGCCGGAACTTTGTACCTTCCGACGGCCGGCTCTCCACTTCGATCACTCCACCATGATCGCGCACGATGCCATATGTGATCGACAGCCCCAAACCGGTCCCCTTCCGTGATGCCTTGGTCGTAAAGAAAGGATCGTAGATTCGATTGAGGTGTTCGGGCGGGATTCCCAGGCCCGTGTCGCTGACTTCGACCCGCAGCGCCCGGCCCGATTCCCAGGCTTTAACCTCCAGCGTGCCGCCCTGCTCCATGGCGTCCCGGGCGTTCAGGAACAGATTCAGAAAGACCTGCTGAAGCTGCCCGGAGTTACCTCGAATCGGCGGCAACCCGTCCTGGACCTCCACCTTTACCTGGACGCCCGACTTCTCCATCTGGTGCTGAACCAGGGTGAGCGTCTCGCCGACCACCTTTCCCAAGTCCACGTCCTCGAACTTGCGGGGGCCGGTCCGGGAGAAGTTCAACAACGAGTTCACGATCTCGCTGGCGCGGAAAGTCTGCTTGGCGATCTTGTCCAAGAGCGCCGACTTGCGCTCATCGTCTTCCACCTGCTTGGCCAGCATCTGCGCGTAGGTCGAGATCACCGCCAGCGGGGTATTCACCTCGTGCGCCACGCCGGCGGCGAGCAGACCCACCGAGCTGAGTTTATCGGCCTGCACCAGCCGCCGCTCCAGTTCGTCGCGCACGGTCACATCGTCGAAGATGATCAGCCGCCCGATGCGCCGCTCGTCCCGCGAAACCAGCGGAGCGATGGCGATGTTGGCCAGCGTCTCGACGGTATCCCGCTCGCCCTCGCGTCCGGGAGCCGGCATCTCCAGCACGCCCTTGCCGTTGGTTCCCCCGGCGGCGTCCCGCCTTCGCAGGGGGAACTTGTACATGTGCTGTACGCCGCTTTCGCCCCGCGTCTCGTCGAACCTCCGCGCCAGTTCGTCCGGGAACAGAGAAGCCAGGGGCTGCCCCAGCGCCTTTTCGCGCGGAATGCCGGTCAGCCTCTCCATCTGCGTGTTCCAGCTCTCCACCCGGTCGTTCAGATCCGCCGCCAGAATGCCGACGTTGATCGATTCGATGATGTTCTCTTTGAACTCCTTGAGGCGCTCGTTCTCTTCCACCTTGTGCTGGAGCGAGCTGTACAGGCGCGTGTTCTCGACGGCGATGCCCACCGAGCCCGCCAGCGTCACCAGCATCTCCACGTCCTCGCTCGGCAGGAAGTCGCCCTTGTCCGTGCGGCTCACCCCAATATACGCGATGGTCCTCCCCCTCACGGTGCAGGGCACGTAGTAGGTGAGGTCCAGGTCCGCGATGGTCCTCCGCACCGAGGCCGGCCAGCGCCGGGACGGAACATCCAGCGGATGACGGGGCTGCTCGAAAAACAAGTACGGAATTCCGGGATCGGTTGGCAGGAAACTCAGGTCCGGCTCCTCGGTGGGAGCCTTCGCGCGCCGCTCCGGAGGGCCGAACTGGGCATGCAGACGGAAGCCGGATTCCGTCTCGTCGGCCAGGAAGAAGGCCACGCGGGATACGGAGAGTGTGCGCCGCATCCGCTCGGCGACACCGGCCAGGATGGCCTCCAGGTCGGTTTCCGAGCTGAGCTCCCGCGCGAACTCGATCAGCGTCCGCCGGTAGTCGTAACGGTCCTTGTAGAAGTAGTACCGGTCCAATTGCACCTGGATCCATCCCCGGATGGGCTGGAAGGCGAACGCGGCGATAAGGATCAGCAGCAGTGCGGCTCCCGGGCTGAGATCCTCGAACTTCCCCAAGGAGAAGATCAGCCCGTAGAACAGGCCCAGGATGCACAGCGTGGCCAGGGTGTACACGTAGCCCTGCTGGAAAATCACGTCCACGTCCATCAGGCGGTAACGCAGCACGGCGTACGCCCAGGTCAGCGGGACCAGGCCCAGCGACAGCACCGCCATCTTCATGTAGGGGCCGGGTACCACCCCCAGGCTGTAAGGCACCACATAGAAGAGCAGGAAGGGAAGCACTCCGAAAACGGCGCCGTTACGCAGCCACTTGAGCTGCTGCCGCACAATCGCATCCTCGGCCGCTCGATGGCGCACGGTGAGAATCACCCCGCCAGCCAGGTACAGGCCTGCCAGAAGCACGAGCCAAATCCGATCCAACAGCCAGCGCAACTCCAGCGCCGGAATCGCCACACGGAGCGTGCCGGAGCTGACCCCGAGGAAGACCGCCATCAGGACCACCGCGGGCAAATATAGGGCGACGATGCCGGCCCGGCCGCCGGTCCGCCGCCGGGTCTCGGGAAAGGCCAGGCAGAAATGCACGAACAGCGTCGGCGCCAGCAGTCCCGCCGCCACGTTGCCCCAGTAGATGACCTTGTCGAAGTTATTCAGCTTCCCCGTGTAGTGGAATGCCGACAGGACGAACGAGGCCAGGCAAAGGGCGTAGAAATGGGTCGCCCCGGGGGCGGTGCTGCGGCGGAAATACACGAACAGTCCGATCCCCAGGTAGGCGATTCCCACCAGGTATTGGAAGTACAGCGACGGCTCCCGGCCGGCCTCGCCCACCATCACCGAGGCCTTGAATGGCACCCCCGAGCGCTCCAGTGAGTACTTGGCCGGCTGCCAGGCGCCTATCCCCACCAGGATGCGCGCCACGTCGGTGGCCTGCCCCACCGGCGTTCCGTTCATCTGGATCAGCACGTCCCCGGCCCTGATCCCTGCCCTTGCCGCTGGGCTCCCGTCAACGACGTGGAGCGCCACGATCTTCCCGTCCTGGTCCATCCAGGTCGCGCCGTCTTCGGGAAGCCGGAAATGCTGCTGTTGCTGGAAGTTAATACCGGCTGCCACGACCGCCGCCACGGTCAGTACAGCCAGCAACGCTCCCGCGAATTGTCGCCTCTGTTCCCCCAAGGCCCGACACCACACCCTTCTGTCCTAAATCGTCAGCAACTTGGATGCCAAGCATCCGGGTGTCAGAAAACCAGCATAAACCGGCTGTGGGAAGACAGCAAATCCGGTTTTTGGAAGAGGCGAAATCCGCGGACATGTAGGGGCTTTCATTGCCGCCTGGTCAGCTCCCCCGCAGCCGGCGGGGGAGGGGCTCGCCGCTATGCCGCCGGGTTGGGCTTGATATGATTTACTAGTTAGTTCATACTTGAACTATGATTCGGCTCAACGTCCACGAAGCCAAAACGCATCTCTCGGGCTACTTGGCGCGCCTGGCCAAGGGCGAATCGATCCTGCTGTGCAAGCACAACACGCCCATTGCCGAGATCCGCCCCTTGCCCGCCCCGCGCCGTACCAAGCGTCCTCTCGGCCTAGCGAAGGGCGCGTTCAGAGTCACTCCGGAGTTCTTCAAGCCTCTGCCTCGCTCCGTCCTTAAAGCGTTTCAAGGGGACCGGCCTTGAGACTGCTTCTTGACACATGCACTTTCCTCTGGATGGTCGCCGAGCCTGAGCAACTGACGGCCAATGCCAGGAAACTCATCGTGGATCCCTCTAGCGAGGTGTACCTGAGCGTGGTGTCCTGCTGGGAGATCGCCTTGAAGCACTCGCTTGGGCGTCTGCCTCTCCCCGAGCCACCGGGCGAGTTCATCCCCCTTCAGCGGCAGGCGCACGGAGTTGAATCGTTGCCCCTGGACGAGGAGTCCGCCCTGCACGTGGCGCGGCTTCCCATGCTTCACCACGACCCCTTCGACCGTATGCTTGCTTCCCAGGCGATCGTGCACGGGCTTGTGCTTCTCACCCCCGACAAGCAGGTTGCCCGCTACCCGGTGCGGATTTCCTGGTAGCGGCGTCTTGACAAGAGGGCGGAACCGTGTAGAATCTATCCATAGGTAATCTATGGATAACGCCGGCCTTTTGCCGGGCACCCTGGACATGCTCATCCTGAAGACCCTGGCTCTCCACGGGCGTTTGCACGGATACGGCATCGCCTTGCACATTAAGCGGACCTCGGAAAACGTGCTCCAGGTAGAGGAGGGTTCTCTCTACCCCGCCCTGCAACGCATGTTGATCAAGGGTTGGGTGGAGGCCGCCTGGGGAGAGACTGAGACGGGCCGCCGCGCCCGGTTCTATCGCCTGACCGCCGCCGGCCGCAAGCGTCTCGTGGCCGAGATTTCCGAGTTCAACCGGGTCATCGGCGCCATCGGCCGCGTGATCCAACCCGCGGAGGGCTAGATGGGACCGTTCTTCCGCAGGCTCCTCGCCCTCTTCCGCCGCGACCACCTCGACCGCGATCTCGAAGAAGAGATGCGCCTCCACCTGGAAATGAAGGCCGACGAAGCCGGCGACCCCGCTTCCGCCCGCCGCTCCTTCGGCAATCCCCTCCTGCTGCGCGAGCAAAGCAAGGACCTCTGGGCCTGGCGTTGGCTGGACGCGCTCGCGCGGGACATGCGTTACGCCTTGCGGACGCTGCGCCGCAGCCCCGGTTTCGTGGCTGTGGCCGTGACCACGCTCGCGCTGGGGATAGGTCTGAACCTGGCCGTCTTCGCGCTGATCTACAAGATAGTGTTGCGGCCGGTAGACTACCGGGGCGTCGACCGCTTGATGGACGTCCACCTGATCTTCACCGAGGAGCGGCGGGGCACCATCCCCATGACCTGGTCGTACCCCAAGTTCCAGGAGCTTCTCCGGTGGAACCGCAGCTTCGAAACGCTCACAGCGTTGCAGCGCAGCGTTCTGACGCTGAGCGAGGTTGAAGATCGCTTCACGGCCGAGATCGTATCGGCGAATTACTTCCGGATGATCGGCGTTAACGCCCAACGGGGGCGGGTCTTTGTTGACGAGGACGACACGCCCACCGGAGCAGGCTGCGCCCTGCTTATCTCGGATGCGCTCTGGCGAGGCAATTTCGGCGCGGATCCCGGCGCGGTCGGACGCACTCTTCGCCTCAATGGCGTGCCCATGACGATTGTGGGTGTGCTGCCGCCCGGCTTCAAAGGGGAGACTGGGCGAACCGAGGCTTGGGCGACGATGGCGGCGTATCTCACGATCGACCCGAACCCGGGAAGAGGCGCGCACAATCTTCAGGCGATTGGCCGCCTCAAAGCTGGGGTGAGTCCGAAGCAGGCGGACGAGGACGTCCGGCGCGTAGTCGCGCGCATGGAGCGTGATCATCCGAGCGATCGAACGAGCCGGACAAAGTGGACTGGCGGCGCCCGCCCGTTGCTCGAAGCGAGGGTCGATCCGCGGTTACGGAAGGTGTTGTGGACTCTCCAGGCCGCCACCGCGTGCGTGCTGTTGATCGCCTGCGTCAACCTCGCCAACCTTCTGATTGGCCGGGGAGCCGCCAGGCGCAGGGAACTGGCCACTCGTCTGGCCTTGGGCACAGGCCGCATGGGCCTGATGCGTCAGATGCTGGTAGAGCCTGTGCTGCTGGCCTTGGCAGGTGGAACCGCCGGACTGCTCCTTGCCGCCGGCGGGGTTCGCGCCCTGGCACATTTCTTGCCCTCAGCCGGCTGGAATTTCCTCTCGTCTGGCTACACCCGTTTCATCGACCCGGCAACACTGCGCCTCGAGCTGCCGCTGGTCCTGGGCGGCGTCCTTCTGGCGCTCGCCACCGGCATCGTCTTCGGACTGCTTCCGGCATGGCAGGCTATGAGAGCCGATCTCAGCCAGGGGATCCGGAGCGGTTTAGACGTCGCCGGACCCGCGCATCTGAGGCTCCGCAACGGACTGGTCGCAGCGCAGATGGCGCTGGCGCTGGTGCTCCTTGCCAGCGCGGATCTGATGATCCGCAGTTTCGCGGCCCTGGTGGGTACGGACTTCGGCGTCGAGACCCGCAACATCCTCACGCTGAACGTACAACCTCGGATCCGCGACCTCTCAGCGCGACGCGTGTTCTACGGCGAACTGGAGCGTCGGGTCGGCGCGCTGCCCGGCGTCGAATCGGCCGCCTTGAGCAGCGTCCTGCCGGCCTTCGGCCCGGATGAGGGTACGGTTTTGCGCATCGACGGGCGGGGCTCGCCCATCGAAACGGGCGTGTTCCAGACGTCTCCCACCTACTTCAGATTGTTTCAGGTGCCAGTCCTCGCCGGAAGAGTCTTCACCGACGCCGACCGCGAAGACCGCCCTCGCGTGGTGGTGCTCAGCGACTCGGCCGCGCGCCGCTTCTTCCCCGGTGAGAACCCGGTTGGTCGGCGGATTGAATACCCGCACGCGATTCAAAACCTTGCTGAAGTGGTCGGCGTGGTCGGCGACGTGAAGTACGGCCCGCCGGAAGAACGAACACGGCCCGTCGTCTATTCCTCAACCCTCCAGAACCGGCCGGGTTCCTTCCTGGTGGTACGGGCAGCACACGACCCTCGGCCGCTCATTCCTGCCCTGCGCCAGACTGTGCGTGCGCTCGACCGCGAGGCTCGCGTATACGACGTGAGAACGATAGCTGACATCGTCGCCCAGGCCACTTGGCGTGCCCGGCTGGCGGCGGTGTTGCTTGGCTTGATGGCCGCTCTCTCGCTGGCTCTTGCCGCTGTCGGGGTCTACGGCGTGTTCACCTATGCCGTCGCCGCGCGCTACCGTGATTTCGGAGTCCGTCTTGCGCTGGGCGCCGGCCGCTCGAGGATTCTGCGAATGGTTTTGCGCGAAGGAGCCGTGCTCTCGTCCGTCTCTCTGGCAGTCGGGCTGCCCTTCACATTTGTGCTGACGCGCCTTCTGTCAAGCCAGCTCTACCGCGTCTCGTCTGCCGATCCGCTGGCCTATTCGTCCGCGATCATGCTGCTCGTCGCCGTGGCCATGCTGGCCTGCTACCTCCCCGCCCGCCGCGCCACGCGCATCGATCCCATGGAGGCCTTGCGCCATGAGTGAGGTCCTGCGCCGAATGCGCGCCCTCTTCCGTCGCGATCGCCTCGACCGCGACCTCGAAGAGGAGATGCGCCTCCACCTGGAGATGAAGGCCGCCGAAACGGGCGACCCTGCCGCCGCTCGCCGCGCCTTCGGCAACCCCCTGCTCCTGCGCGAGAAGAGCAAGGACCTCTGGGCCTGGCGATGGCTGGACGCGCTCGCGCGGGACATGCGCTACGCGCTGCGGACGCTGCGCCGCAGCCCCGGCTTCACAGCCGTCGCTGTGCTCATCCTGGCTCTGGGCATCGGAGGCGGCATCACGGTTTTCAGCCTGACGAACGCATTACTGCTGAACCCCTTCCCCTACCCTGAGCCCGATCGCATGGTTGACATTCAGGTAGGTCAGTCAGGGCGCTTTGAATCCAGTGTCCCGGTTCGCGATTTCTTCGATTGGCGCGAGCAGAACCAGGTCTTTGAAGAAGTGGCGGCCTACGGATACGACCGGACCAACGTCTCCGGCATCCCTGAACCGGAGCGGATGTTCGGCGGCAGGGCGACCGCAGGTTTCCTGCGCGTGCTCGGAGTCCAGCCCGCCCTGGGCCGGTTCTTCACGCCAGCGGAAGATGCGCCCGGCGGCCCCGCCGTGGCGGTGCTGAGCTACGGGTTGTGGGCTCGTCAATTCGGCGGCCGCGCGGACGTGCTCGGACAGAAGCTCATCGTCAATGGAGAGCCGCATCAGATCATCGGCGTCATGCCCGGGCGATTGCCGCTACCGGGCATGTTCTCCTGTGAGTTCTGGCGCCCGGCAGCCTACAATCCTTCCGCGACACGCGGTACCTGGTGGACGGGGGACCATGCCATCGCCCGGCTGAAGCCCGGCGTATCGCTGGCCCAGGCCCAGTCCAATCTGGCCATGATTGCCCGGCGGTTGTCGCAACAGTACCCCGACACGAACAAAGGACGGGAAGCAACCGCAGTGCGGATCGGCCTGGACCTCGTGAGACGGGTGAGGGGCTTCCTTACGGCCCCGGTCGCCGCTGTCGGTCTGGTGCTGCTGGCAGCTTGCGCAAACCTCGCCGGGTTACTCCTGGCTCGGGGCGTTGCTCGATCTAGGGAGATGGCCATGCGGGCCTCGCTCGGCGCGGGGCGTCGCCGTCTGGCGCTGCAAGTGCTCACTGAGTCTGTACTGCTATCGCTGGCCGGGGGCGCGATGGGCCTCTGGCTGGCACGGTGGGGGATTCGAGCCGTTGTCGCCGTGGCGCCGCCCGCGTCTGGGTTGGGTTCAGCTCTCCGGATCGACGGTCCGGTCCTGTGGTTCGCGCTGGCGGTTTCCGTGCTTACCGGCATCTCGTTCGGTCTGGTGCCCGCGGTGTGTGGTTCGAGGCCGAATCCCAACCTGCTGCTGAAAGACGCTCCGGAGGCAAGGCGCCGGAACCGGCTGGTCGCGGGACTGGTTATTGCGGAGATCGCACTGGCGACGGTGCTCCTGGTCGGCGGTGGCTTGCTCATGAAGAGCTACGCAGGCTTGCTCCGTGTCGACGCCGGATTCAACACAGACAACCTGCTAACCTTTCAACTCGGACTTCAAGGGCCGAATTACGGCTCCGATCAACGTCGCGCAATGTTCTTTGGAAACCTGCTGGCCCGGCTGCGCTTGCTGCCAGGCGTTCGTGCGGCCAGTGCGGTGAGCCCCTTGCCGATGAGCATGGAGTACGCGGGGGGCGGGTTTCAGATTGAGGGCAGGCCCGCCTCAAAGGAGCTGCGCGCACAGTATCTTCGGGCAGCGCCCGGTTATTTCCGGACCATGGGCATACCGGTGCTGATGGGCCGCGAATTCGAGGAGAAAGACAACCAGGGCCCGGGATTCGTGGCGATTGTTAATGAGGCGTTGGTGCGGCGGTTCTTCCCGGGTGAGAACCCCCTCGGCCGACGTATCAGCGGCACGCCCATCGTAGGCGTGGTGGGCGATCTGCGGCACAACGGACCCTCAAAGGAGCCCGAGCCCCAGATCTACGGTCCGCTCATGCTGCGGGCCCCCGGAACCGCCCACTTCGCGATCCGAACACTGGGCGACCCCATGAAGCTGGTGTCCATGGTGCGCGGCGAGGTGCGCGCTCTTGACCCCGATCTTCCGCTGGATCGCCTGAAACCGATGACGCAGGTCGTCGCCGACTCGGTGGCCGACTCTCGAACAATCACGTGGATGTTCGGCGGCTTCGCCCTCTTTGCCATGACACTAGCCACCCTCGGCATCTACGGTGTGATCGCCTACTCGGTCAATCAGCGGACGCACGAGATCGGCGTCCGGGCAGCGCTCGGCGCGGATTCGGCCAGGATACTGGCGATGGTCGTGCGGAGGGGCGCCTGGTTGGGGTTGGCGGGTGTTGCGATTGGGTTGCCGCTGGCCCTTGGAGCCGCTCGGCTGCTTCGGTCTCTGCTATTCGGTGTTGGGCCTCACGATGCCGGTGTGCTAGCGGGCGTTTCCGGGCTGCTGCTCGCGGTGGCTCTGGCTGCGAGCTACCTCCCCGCGCGTCGCGCCACGCGCATTGATCCCATGGAGACCCTGCGCCATGAGTGAGTTCTTCCGCCGAATGCGCGCCTTCTTCCGCCGCGATCGGCTCGACCGCGACCTCGAAGAGGAGATGGGCCTCCACCTGGAGATGAAGGCCGCCGAGACCGGCGACCCTGCCTCCTCCCGCCGCGCCTTCGGCAACCCCCTGCTCCTGCGCGAGCAAAGCAAGGACCTCTGGGCCTGGCGCTGGCTGGAGGAATTGGCGCAGGATACTCGCTTCGCGCTTCGCCTGTCGCTAAGAAACCCTGGATTCGCCGTGACCTCGCTGGTTTCGCTGGCGCTCGGCATCGGTATCACAACCGCGGTCTACACGTTGGCAGACACGATCCTGTGGCGTCCTCTGGCAGCACCGCATCCGGAGCGGCTTGTTTCCGTCTATCACCGCGCTCCCGGTGAGGCCCTGGTCAGCAGTTCCTTTCCCGAGTACGAGTTCTATCGCGACCATAACGAAGTCCTCTCGGGCCTGGCGGCGTATCTCCGCCTTCCCGTGGTGCTGCGCACCAGCGATGCCGCAGAGGAAGTCCGTGGCGAGCTGGTCAGCGGCAATTTCTTCTCCGTGTTGGGAGTCCGGCCTGCGGCAGGCCGCGTTTTCGACAACAGCGAATCAGGCCCCGTGGTGGTCTTGAGCCACGCCCTCTGGCGGAGAAGATTCAACCTTGACCCCGGCGTCTTGGGGCGGATCGTGGTCATCGGCGGACACGACTTCACGGTAATCGGCATCGCGCCACGTTCTTTCCGCGGAGTGGTGATGGACTGGGGCGGGCCGCCTGACCTCTGGGTTCCCGCCAGCGCCTATCGGGAGGCGGTCCCTGTACTGGCGAAGTTTCCCGTGCTCGAAAGCTGGGCGATGCAGTCGTTCCCCCTGATAGGGCGTCTTCGCCCCGGCGAGACAGTAGAGCGCGCCCGAGCTGCCTTCTCCGTGCTATCGGCGCAGGTCGCGCCCTTGAGAGAGCAGGGACTGAAGCGGCCGCTGGACTTGAGGCCCGTCGTCCTTCCGCTCCAGCAGGCACGATTCTGGCCCACCTACAGGGGTCCGGTCACACGGTTCCTGGCGGTTCTGGCGGGGGTGGCCGCGCTTGTTCTCCTGATCGCGTGCTTCAACGTCGGGAACCTCCTCGTGGCCCTTGCCTCGGGCCGCCGCAAGGAGATCGCCATCCGCCTGGCGATGGGCGTCTCTCGCGGGCGCCTCGCGCGCCAATTGTTGATCGAGAGCCTGCTCCTGTCCTTGTTGGGAGGCACATCAGGCCTGGCCGTGGCGGCCGGAGCGATTCGCCTCCTTTCCAGCTACCCTGGGGCGTTCGGCGCACCCCTGGTCCTCACGGCCGGCCTGGATGCCGGCGCGCTTGCTTGCGCGCTGCTGGTCGCCCTGGTCTCCGCCGTCGCCTTCGGCCTGGCGCCGGTCCGGCAGGCAGCACGCCTGGATCTCACCTCAGCCCTCAAGGCGGGCAGCCTGACGGCGCGTCCGCGGAGCATTTCCCCCCGCAACGTGTTGGTCGCCGCACAGGTGACGCTCTCGCTGGTGGTTCTCGTCGGCGCGGGGCTTTTCGCGCGCTCTCTGCGCAATTTGCTGGCCGAGGATGTGGTCTCCGAACCTGGCAACCTGCTGGTGGCCAGGTTCGATTTGTCGGGCTGGGGATACGACGAGGCCCGCGCGCGGCTGTTCTACCGCCAGATCGTCGAGCGTGTCGAAGCCATTCCCGGCGTCCGCGGGGCTGCGCTGGTGTGGACTGTCCCTTTGAGCGGCACGCGGGGCGAGACCGGCATCGTAGTCGACGGAAGTCGGCCCGCGCAAGCCGACAGGAACGGGGTCTCGCCCCGCTACTTCGAGGTGGCCGGGTTGCAGTTGCTTCGCGGCCGCGAATTCAGCCCGCGCGACGGCGGGCGCTCCCCCCTCGTGGCGGTGGTCAACGAACAGGCGGCGCGCACCTTCTGGCCCGGCCAGGATCCGCTCGGCAAACGCATACGACTGGCCCGAGACGCGCGTGATTCTGAAGTCATAGGCGTTATCCGGGACGGGCGTTTCGGGAAGCTCCGCGATCCCGTTCGGCCGACCGTCTACTTTCCCTTGGAGCAATCGTTCCTCTGGGCGTCAGCCCTGGAGGTGAGGACGGTGGGCAATCCCCTGCAATACACGGGGGCGATCCGCGACAGCGTTGGGGCACTCAACAGGGAGCTCCCGCTCGGCGCCGTCATGACCTGGCAGTCGCACCGGAGGCGGGGCTTGAACCAGGAGTCGTTGGCGGCGGCGCTTCTTTCGGGGCTGGGCGTGGCCGCGCTGATGCTGGCTGCCGTGGGCGTATACGGCATGGTGTCTTTCTCGGTGGCGCGCCGCGCACATGAGATCGCGGTCCGCTCGGCGCTCGGTGCGAGTGCCAGCAGCGTGCTCGCGCTGGTTCTCTGGCGGGGCCTCGCTCCTGTGCTGGCGGGCATCGGCGTTGGAGTAGCCTTGGCGCTGCTCTCCACGCGCTACGCCGCCGCGTTCCTGTACGGGATTTCTGCGTCGGATGTGGTCACCTTCGGCGCCTCCGGCTTTCTGCTGGCCTCCACTGCCGCCGCTGCAGCCTGCCTCCCCGCCCGCCGCGCCACGCGCATCGACCCCATGGAGGCCCTCCGTCACGAGTAAGCCGCCTGACCGCTTGACATCATGATGCCTTGATGCAAGAATCATGATGTGCGGACGACTCTGACACTGGAAGATGACGTCAGCGAGCAGATCCGCCAGGAGATGCGCCGCACGGGAAAGCCCTTCAAGCAGGTGGTCAACGACTTCCTGCGCCTGGGTTTCCAGCAGCGTTCGAAGGCCGGCTCCGCCCGCCCGTTCCTGGTGCGCACCTTCCCCGCCGGTCCTCCGCCAGGGATGAGCTTCGACAATGTCGAGGAATTGCTGGATTTCCTGGACGGACCGTGGCGGCGATGATTCTCGTTGACGCCAACCTCTTGCTCTACGCACACCTGGAGCAGTCTGATCATCACGCTGCAGCCCGCGACTGGCTGTCGCACACGCTTTCCGGCCCGTACCCGGTGCGCATCGCCTGGATGACGATTCTGGCCTTTCTGCGCATCAGCACGGATCTCCGCTTGAGCGGCCACCCGCTGCGAATGGAAGAGGCATCCGGCATCGTGAATGACTGGCTCGGCCAGCCAAGCGTGAGCATCCTCACGCCCGGGGAACGCCACTGGGAGATCCTGCGCGACCTGCTCAAGACCGCTCAGGTTCGGGGCGCGCTGACCAGCGACGCGCATCTGGCCGCCCTCGCCCTTGAGCACGGCGCCACCTTGTGCACCACGGACCGCAACTTTTCACGCTTCCCGGGCCTGCGCACCGCGAATCCCATCGAGGCCTGACCTCCCCCCCGCAAGCCCCCGCCCAGGCTTGACGCCCCCCTCCCCGGAGCCTAAAATTGAGGTGGATAGTTAGCAGCAGACGGGTGGTATGCCCTGGGAAGGCAGCAGGACATGAGTGTAAGAAAAGTCTTGATTGTTTGCTCTGTGGCGAGCTTGTTGCCCCTGGCGTGTTTGCTCCAGGCGGCCGACAAACCAAAACCCGCGCCTGCGAAGCGGGAGACCGTCGCAAGGCCCCTCAGCGAGAGGGAGAAGCGCCGGCAGGAGGAGAGGCTCCGCCGCGAGTTGGAGACCCCCTACCGCCGCTGGCTCGACGAAGACGTCGGCTACATCATCAGCGACGAGGAGCGCACTTCCTTCAAGCGTCTTTCTACCGACGAGGAGCGCGAGAACTTCATCGAGCAATTCTGGCTGCGGCGCGACCCGACGCCGGATACCGCCGAGAACGAGTTCAAGGAAGAGCATTACCGCCGAATCGCCTATGCCAATGAGCGGTTCGCCTCCGGCATCCCCGGCTGGAAGAGCGATCGGGGCCGCATCTACATCACTTACGGCCCCCCGGACGAGCGCGAGGAGCATCCCTCCGGCGGAAGCTACGAACGCCCCTATGAGGAGGGCGGCGGCACCACTTCCACTTACCCCTTCGAGATCTGGCGCTACCGCTGGATCGAGGGTATCGGCACCGACGTCCTGATCGAGTTCGTGGATCCCACCATGACCGGCGAGTACCGCATGACCATGGACCCCTCCGAGAAGGACGCGCTGCTTTACGTTCCCAACGCTGGCCTGACGATCATGGAGCAGTTGGGCCTCGCCGACAAGGCCGACCGCTTCAGCCGCACCGACGGTACGCGCCTGGGAACGGGCGACTCGCCCTTGCCTTCCCGCATGAATCAGTTCGAGAGATTGCAGCAGTTCGCCAACCTCCAGAAACCCCCGGCCATCAAGTTCAAGGACCTGGAGGCCGCCGTATCCAGCCGGATCACCTACAACATCCTTCCGATGAGGGTCCGCGTGGACTACATCCGCATGACCACCTCGTCCGTGCTGACCAACATCTCGCTCCTGTTTGACCGCAAGGACCTGCAGTTCCAGAACAAGGACGGCGTGGAGAAGGCGACGGTGAATATTTACTGCCGCGTCACGTCCATGGCGCGCCGCGTGATCAACACCTTCGAGGACGTGGTGTCGGTGGATGTTCCTCCGGAAATGTTGCAGGAAGCGATCAAGGGTTCCTCCATCTACGGCAAGTCCATCTACTTGGCGCCCGGCACCTACCGCATGAACGTTGTTGCCAAGGATGTGGTTGGCGGCAACATGAACAACTACGAGGTGGCGTTGCACGTGCCGCGCTATGACGAGGAGACACTCGCCTCCAGCACACTGGTTCTGGCCGACCTGATCGAGCCCGTTCCTACCCGCAACATCGGCACGGGGCAGTTCGTGATCGGAACTACCAAGGTACGCCCGCGCATCGGCGAGAACTTCCGCCGCGCGGAGAAGATGGGCCTTTACGTCCAGTTCTACAACTTCTCGCCGGACGAGAAGACGCAGAAGCCCAACGGCACGATTCAGTACGAGATCACCAGGGAAGGCGCCAACGAGAAGGTGATCGATTTCACCGAGGACGTGACGGCGGTGGAAGGCTTCTCGGCCAACCAGGTCACCATCGAGAAGCTCCTCCCGCTTCAGTCCCTTGAACCGGGGCGTTATACTCTCAGGGTGACCGCCACCGACCGCAGCCGCGACCAGAAGGTCGCCACCTCGGCCGGTTTTACTGTAGAGTAGGGAGTAGAATCTCCAGGGCAGCATGTGAGGCTTCGTGCTGGGATGATCGCCAGGACACGAGCGAGGGCGATAGTAGGGTTGGCGGCGTTGTTCCTTGTGTGTTCCGCGGCAGCCGCTCCCTCCGGAAAGCTGTCCGGCACCATCGTCGGGTACGTGACCAACTCCGTGGGCTCCCCGCAGATGGGCGCGTCGGTCCTCCTGTTCAATGGCCTCGATCGCCTCGTGGTCCGGGCTCTAACCGACGAATACGGCAGCTTCCTGTTCGACTCGCTGACGCCCGGCTCCTATTCCGTGCGCGTGACTCTGGCCAGTTTCCTCCCAGCTCTCAAGAGGAACATCGTAGTCCAGCCGGGCACGCGCAGCCTCCTGAGCATCAATCTCGCCACCGTGCTGAGTTCCATCGAGCTGGTATACTCGGCGACCGGGAGCGGCTCGGTCATGAGCGACGACTGGAAATGGGTGTTGCGCAGCTCCAGCTCCACGCGTCCGGTCTTGCGCTACAGCCCGCGGATCACCATCGCCGAGCCGGGCGGCCGCCGTTCCTCCGCCGAGAGCCTCTTCTCGGACACACGCGGGATTGTGAAGTTCTCCGCAGGCGACCAAGGCAACGTCTCCCAACTTGGCAACGAGCCCGACCTCGGAACGGCCTTCGCCCTGGCGACCTCCGTGTTCGGGAACAACCAGATCCACGTCAGCGGCAACTTTGGCTATTCCTCCGCGACGGGGATTCCGGCCGCCGGGTTCAGGACCAGTTACAGCCGGGGCTCCCAGGGCCATTCCTCAGCGCAGGTGAATCTGACCATGCGGCAGTTGTACCTGCCTTCAAGAGTCGGAGCCGGCCTGATTTCAGGCCAGCAGGGAGGCGCGCCGGCATTGCGAACCATGTCGGTGGGCGTTCTGGACCGGAGGCAGATCGCCGACGGCCTTAAGCTCGAATACGGCTTCACCTTGGAGTCGGTGACCTTCCTGAATACGCTGAACTACTTCAGCCCCTACGGCCGCCTCAGCTACGACTTAGGGGAGCGCGGCGTTCTGGAGTTCGCCTTCAACTCCGGCCTTCCGCCAGCCGAGTTCTTTGCGTCCCAGAAGGACGGCACCGGTGATTTGCAGCAGGACTTGGCGGCCCTCTCCCTCTTCCCGCGCGTATCGTTGAGAAACGGCCGCGCACGGGTACAGCGAGCCGAGAACTTCGAGCTGGCGTACCACACGACCATCGGCTCGCGAACCTATGCGGTCGCCGCGTACCGCGAGTCGATGACCAACGCCGCTCTCACCATGGTTGCCGGGCCGGGCGTGGTTCCGGCTGCCGACTTGCTGCCGGATCTGCTGTCCAACAGCTCGGTGTTCAATGTAGGCGACTACTCCAGCGCGGGCTATATGGCCTCGGTCACGCAGGCGTTCGGTGAACGGATGGCCCTGACCCTTGCCGGGGGAAGCGGCAGCGCCCTGATACCGGCCCGATCCGACTTGCAGGCTGCGAGCGGGGACGAGTTGCGGCGTCTCCTGCAACATGGCCAGCGTCGCTGGGTTTCGCTGAGGTACTCCGCCACGGTCCCGGTCACGCGCACGCTATTTACGACGAGCTACCGCTGGGCGGACGGCAGGTCGCTGACGGCCCCGCATCTGTATCTCACCCAGCCCTTGCGCACGGACATCGGCTGGAACGTCCACGTGCGCCAGCCGGTGCCCGTCGTCTCCGCGGTTCGAGGGCGGCTGGAGATCACCGCCGACCTGCGCAATTTGTTGGCTCAGGGCTATCTTCCCTTGTCGACGTCCGGCAGCCGGCGTGCCCTGCTCTTGCACACCCCGCGCAGCGTGCGCGGCGGCTTCAATTTCATCTTCTAGCGGGAGCGTTCACACCTCGAGCGAAGAAATTTCCTGTGTCTTTTCTTCGGGTTGAATCCTTGCGCCCCGTTCAGCCCCCGATGCGTGCTGTATGTTGGGAACGTAAGAGGGAGTTCGGTCCAGCGTTCGGCCCTGCCTAATCGAGACCTGCAATCCTCCCCAACACCCCGCCCGCTCCATGTAGGGAGCGTACTGCACTCGCCGGATTCCCTCAGATTGTGGCCCGCCGCTCGTGGCTCGTGGGAAAGCAGCCCCACCGGCCACGAGCTGCGAGCTACTTCCGGGCGCCGCGCTGAGGGTTCTTCAGTTTCGATTGTCTGGCTTTTCTGGACTTGCGCTTGGGCTTGCTGATGTGAAACGTCCCGCTGCCCACGTACTCAGCCTTGTAGATCTTGTCCTCTGCCAAATTCTCCCTCTCCTTCCGGGAACACCCCTGAAATTCCACATTCTAGCGCATCGCCCGCCCCACCCGCCTTGTTGTATCATTGACTGCTAGTCCGTCGAGGACCCGCGACGAAAGGAGAGTTGCCTGGTTATGAAGCGTGTTTTCGTGTGCGCCGTTGCCTGCGCCCTCATCGGCCTGATTCTTCCCTCTCTGCTGGGAGCCCAACCGGGACGGGCCACCGCGTCCGGGAGGATATACAACACTGTGAAGCAGAAGCTTGCCGAGGGCAAACAGGTGATCGGAGGGACCATCTACCTCTCCGATGTCAGCACCTACTGTGCCATGGCGAGTTCCGGCTTCGACTTCACATGGATCGAGATGCAGCACGGCACGATGACCTACAGCGATGCCGCCAAGATGATCTTCGCCTGCCGCGGGAATCCGGCCATCCCCTTTCTCCGCGTGCCGGACGCCACCGAGGGCGATATCCAGAAGGCCACCGATGTCGGAGCGCTGGGCATTATCGTTCCCATGGTCGAGTCCGTGGAGAAGATTGAGAATGCGGTCAAGTTCGCCAAGTACCCGCCGCTCGGAAAGAGAAGCTCGGGCGGCAACCAGGCGGGCGCGATTTGGGGCAACGACTACCGCCAGACCGCCAACGACAACATCATGATCGTGGCGATGATCGAATCGCCAGCCGGCGTCGCAATCGCCGACAAGATCGCCGCCGTCCCCGGCGTCGATGTCGTGTTCGCCGCCAGCGGCGACCTCAGTTCTTTCTCAGGCCGAGCGCAGGGGGATCCGCAGTACGAGGCTCTCGTCACCAAGATCAAGGAAGCTACACTCAAGGCGGGTAAGAAGGTCGGCGGGCCTCAATCCTGGACCAATCGTCCCGACTTCCATTTCTTCCAGGGCGGCGGAGAGGTTCAGTTCATTCGCTCCGGTGCCCAGATGTCGCTCGGCATCACTCCGGCCGGCCGCGACGGAGCGGGCGGCCGTGGTGGAACCGGCGTTCAGGGAGCCCCAGGTGGCGCCCGGCGCGGTGGCGGTCCCATCGGCGATCCAGATCCACACTAATGGTTTGCGCCAAGGGCGCACCCAGACCACCAGGCTGGCCCCAACAGGGCCAGCCCTCCAGGCTGTATGCATAAGCTGCGCACCATGTGGACCCTCGAGGAAATCCCAAAAAACGAAAATTTCCCTCTTGCATTCCGTAATTCCATATACTATTATTAGAAGTAAGCCGGGGAGGCAACTCCCACCAAAGCGAGACTAACCTCTAGTAAAAAAGACCCCTGA
>JBHGAV010000030.1:0-47263 GCA_041946685.1 Bryobacteraceae bacterium
GAGCAGATGATGATGGCGTTGTCGGCCAGGTCGCGCATCACCTCCAGCTCGAACTCCTTCCAGCCGAGGACGCTTTCTTCCATCAGGACTTCGTGCACGGGCGAGAGCGCCAGGCCCCGCTCCAGGATCTCGATCAGCTCTTCCCGGTTGTAGGCGATGCCGCCGCCGGTTCCGCCCAGCGTGAAGCTGGGCCTCAGGATGGCGGGGTATCCGATCTTGCCGGCGAAGTCGAGGCCGTCCTCCAGGTTGTTGACCAGCTTGGAATCGGGCACATCCAGCCCGATCTTCCGCATGGCGTCCTTGAACAGCAGCCGGTCTTCCGCCTTCTTGATCGCCCCCAGCTTGGCGCCGATCAGCTCGACCCCATACTTGTCGAGCACGCCCGCCTCGGCCAGCTCCACCGAAAGGTTCAAGCCGGTCTGCCCACCCACCGTGGAGAGCAGGGCGTCGGGCCGCTCCTTGCGGATCACTTCCTCGGCGAACTCCAGCGTGAGCGGTTCGACGTAGGTGCAATCGGCCAGGTCGGGATCGGTCATGATGGTGGCCGGATTGGAGTTGATCAGCACCACCTGGTAGCCGTCGCTCTTCAGCGCCTTGCAGGCCTGCGTGCCCGAGTAGTCGAACTCACAAGCCTGGCCGATGATGATCGGCCCGGAGCCCACGATCAGGATCTTGTGAAGGTCGTTTCGTCTCGGCATCCTTCAGCGCCCCCCCTTGAATTCGGTCATGAGCTTGACGAAGTCGTCAAACAGGTAGCGCGAATCGTGTGGACCGGGCGCGGCCTCCGGGTGGTACTGCACGCAAAACGCGGGAAGGCTGCGGTGCCGGAATCCCTCCAGCGTCTGGTCGTTCAGGTTCATGTGCGTCAGCTCGACCTCGGCCGCGTTGAGCGAATCCGGATCCACCGCGAAGCCGTGATTGTGGCTGGTGATCTCCACTTTGCCGGTGACCCGGTTGAGCACCGGGTGATTGGCCCCGCGATGTCCGAACTTCAGCTTGTAGGTCTTCGCGCCCAGAGCCAGCCCCAGGATCTGGTGCCCCAGGCAGATGCCGAAGACCGGCGTCTTGCCGAGCAGCGCGCGCACCTGGGCGGCCTGGAAGTGGAGCGGCTCGGGATCGCCGGGGCCGTTAGAGAGAAATACGCCGTCCGGCTTGAGCGCCAGAACGTCCTCGGCGCGCGTGGTCGCCGGCACCACGGTCACGCGGCACCCCACGTGGACCAAGCGCCGCAGGATGTTCCGCTTGATCCCGAAGTCATAGGCAACGACGTGGAACTGTATACCGGCCGGCGTCCCGATCTGTTCGGCGGGGGAGCAGGCTTCAACGCCGTCCGTCCAAATGTAGCGCTCTTTGGAGGAAACCCTGGTCGCCAGATCGAGCCCCGCCATGGTGGGGCTGCTGCGCGCCATCTCCACAAGTTGTTGCGGATCGCCGCCCGTGCCGGAAACGACGCCGCGCATCACGCCCCGGGTGCGCAAGTGGCGCACCAGCCGCCGGGTGTCGACTTCCGCGATCACAGGGATGTTCGAAGCGCCTAGAAACTCCTCGGCTTGCTCCCTGGAGCGCCAGTTGCTGGCGATGGAGGAGAACTCGCGCACCACCAGCGCCTCGATCCAGGGCTTGGCGGCTTCGCTGTCGTCGGGCGTGGTTCCGTAGTTCCCGATTTCGGGGTAGGTCAGGATAACGATCTGCCCGGCGTAGGAGGGGTCGGTGAAGATCTCCTGGTATCCGGTGATGGAGGTATTGAAAACAACCTCGCCGGTTCTCCGGCTGGGCGCACCAAATGCCCTGCCCTCGAAGACGCTGCCGTCTTCCAGGGCGAGGATCGCTTTACTCAATCCGCTTGTCCTCCAGGAAGGGGTAACTCCTATTTGAACACGCCGCGCCCCCAGGTTCAACCGGCGCGCTTTGGTATTATGAAAATCTCGCCTCGCGACCCATGATCATTAATGCGCAGAAGGCCCAATTCGACTCGTTGTCGCTGGACTGCGGCGCGACGCTCGCCCCCGTCGAAGTGGCCTACGAGACCTACGGCAAGCTGAACCGGGCCAGGTCCAACGCGATCCTGATCCTGCACGCGCTGTCGGGCGACGCGCACGCGGCAGGCATCAGCGAGGAGACCGGAAAGCCCGGCTGGTGGGACAACTCCATCGGCCCCGGCAAAGCCTTCGACACCGAGAAGTACTTCATCATCTGTTCGAACGTGCTCGGCGGATGCCGGGGGACCACGGGCCCGACATCGATCAACCCCGCCACGGGCGCTCCCTACGCCATGTCGTTCCCCGGCGTGACCATCCCGGACATGGTGCGCCTTCAGAAGAGACTCATCGACCATCTCGGCATCGAGCGGCTGCTGGCCGTGGCCGGGGGCTCGATGGGCGGCATGCAGGCCCTGGAATGGGCCGTTACCTACCCGGACTCGGTCGCGGCGGCGATCCCCATCGCCACCACCGCCCGCCACAGCGCACAGCAGATCGCATTCAACGAAGTGGGCCGGCAGGCGATCATGGCCGACCCCGATTGGAACGAGGGCAACTACGAGCGGAGCAAGCCTCCGGCCCGCGGCTTGGCCGTGGCGCGCATGATCGGCCACATCACCTACATGAGCGACGAGTCCATGCGGGAGAAGTTCGGCCGCCGCCTGCGCGACCGCGACCGCTACGGCTTCGACTTCTCCATCGACTTCGAGGTGGAGAGCTACCTGCGTTACCGCGGCGCGCAGTTCGTGGAGCGCTTCGACGCCAACTCGTATCTCTATATCACCAAGGCCCTGGACTACTTCGACCTGGCGAATGGTCGTGGCTCTCTGGCCGAGGCGCTCGGCCAATCGAAGGCGCGGTTCCTGGTGATCAGCTTCACTTCCGACTGGCTCTATCCGAGCTACCAGTCACTCGAGATCGTCAACGCGCTCCGCAGCCGCAACCGGGATGTGGCGTATTGCGAGCTTACCTCCAACTACGGCCACGACGCGTTTCTGGTGGACATCGGCGAGCAGACCGAGATTCTGCGCGGCTTCCTTGCCAGCTCTTACAAGGAGAGAGGCTGACGATGACCGCCGCGGTCGACACCAAGGCCCGCTCCTTCGTGCGGGAAGTGCTCGGGCGCAGCGACTACGCCATCATCAGCGATCTGATCGAGCCGGGGACCAAGGTCCTGGATTTGGGCTGCGGGGACGGCGAACTTCTCCAGTGGCTTGCCGAAAACAAGGGCGTTGAGGGGCGGGGCATCGAGATCAGCGGCGCCCGCGTGCAGCGCGCCATCAGCCGGGGCGTCTCCGTCTATCAGGGGGACATCGACGAGGGTCTCACCAACTACCCGGACCAGGCCTTCGACTACGTGATCCTGGGCCAGACCTTGCAGGAGACGCGCCACCCGCTCGGCGTGGTGCGCGAGATGCTGCGCGTGGGCCGGCACGCCATCGTGACCTTCCCCAACTTCGGCCACTGGTCGGTGCGGCTGGCGCACCTGGTCAGCGGCCGCGCGCCCAAGACCAAGCTCTTTCCGCACAACTGGTACGATTCGCCCAACATCCACTTCCTCACGGTGAAGGACTTCGAGGAACTGGCCCGCCAGGAGAACCTGACGGTCGAGCGCAAGATCTTCCTCTCCGGCCACTACATGGGCCGATTCCTCCCCAACCTCATGGCCGAGGTGGCCGTCTTCCTGGTGAGAAAGTAGCGGGTTACTTCGGATCGCTGCCGTCGAGCATCTTCACCTTGTTGTGGCGGAAGTACTCGCGGACCAGGGCCTTCATCATGACGTCGCGCTGGTCGTAAAGCCGCCTTTGCTTGCGCGGCTTGTGCTTGGCGAGGGCGTAGTGCGTCAGGATCGGCATGGCGATGGTGGTGTCGGTGTAGCAGACCACGGCGTCGGGCAGGCGGTCCGGGTCGACCTTGCCCCAACTGACCGCCTCGCTCGGCGTCGCGCCGCTCAGCCCGCCCGTGTCCGGGCGCGCGTCGGTGACTTGCAGGAAGTAGTCCTGCCCGAACTCCTTGATGCGCAGCACCTCCTGGATCTGGGGTTCGGTCTGGAGCATGAAGTTCTTCGGGCTCCCCCCGCCCCACAGCACCACGCCGCTCTTGCCGCCCGAGCGCTTGGCCGCCAGTACGTAGGCCGTGGTCTCGTTGACGTCGATCGAAGGATTGATCCGCAGCTTGTTGCCGCGCAGCTCGACGCCGGCGACGTTCATGCCGATGGTCGAGTCGCCGGGCGACGAGGTGTAGCAGGGCACGCCCGCCCGGTAGGCCGCGGCCAGCACCGAGACGTCCTTGACGCCGGCCCTGCGCTCCCACTCGGCGGCGTAGCGGCCGATCAGGTAGTGCAGCTCGGCGGTGCCCATCTCCTTCTGGAACTCGGGCTGGACCAGGATGCCGCGCAGGATTTCGTCGGTGGCCATCAGGCAGTCGCTGTATCCAAGGAGCACGTCGTAGATGCGCACGATGTCGTTGTTGCGCAGCTCGGTGTCGTCCATGTTGTAGCGGCCGACGCGCACCGGATAGTTGAGGGCGAAATGCAGGTCGTGGTACAGGTTCGCGCCTGTGGCGACGATCCAGTCGACGAAGCCGGCCTTGATCAGCGGCACAATTGAAGAGCAGCCCAGGCCCGCGGGTGTCAGAGCGCCGGCGAGGCTCATGCCGATGGTGACGTCCGGCGCGAGCATCTTCTCGACGAACAACTGGCAGCCCTCCTTGAGCCTGGCCGAGTTGTAGGCCAGGAACGTGTCGTCGACGATCCGCGTGAGAGTCTCCTTTCCGGTCAGATTCCTGGGCAGGATGCGCTTGCCGGAGAGATACTTGTCGCGGTTCGGACACCTCTTCTTGCGGAGCCAGTCGGGCATCTCGGACAGGTCTTCGCGGTAGCGTTGGTTGGGCTTGTTCGTCTTGGCCATGGCGCAGACTATGATTATGGCAGAACGCCGCCTTGCGCCCGCAGGGTACAATCTGCGTTTGAGGAGATGGGTTTGATCTTCTGGTGGAACTTGCGGCGGCTTCGGAGCGAGGACCGGACGACGCGTGCCCTGGCGGCGGCCGCTCTGGGCGCATCGCGTGATCCTCGCGCGGTGGACGCCCTGGTGGACGCCATGCGCGACAAGTCCATCAGTCCCCGCCACCCGATGATCGAGGCGCTCGGAGACACCGGCGACCAGCGCGCTCTCCCTGCGTTACGCGAGCACCTGAACAGCGGTCCGCCGCACCATCAGGTTTACGTAGTGAAGGCGATCCAGAAGATCGGTGGAGAGGCGGCCAGAGACGCGCTTATCGAAGCGCTGGATAGCGGCTCTCATGAGGCCAGGCGTGCCGCGGCGGACGCGCTGGAACTGGGCGGGTGGGCCGCCGGCAACGAAGAGCTGCGGCTGCGTTGCGCTCTGGTCAGAGAAGACTTCCCCACCCTCCAACTTCTCGGCGCCGCCGCCGTGGAGCCGCTGGTGGCCATGCTGCGTGAGGCTCTCCCGAACAAGCGCGTACGGGCCGCCGTCGCTCTGGGCGAAATCGGCGACTCCAGGGCGATCGCTCCGCTTTCGGAGGCGCTGGGGAGTCCCGAACCCGAACTGCGGCGCGCGGCGGAGCTGGCTCTCGCCAAGATCGCCCCGCCCCGAGCGGCTGTAGAAGAGAAGCGTGAGAACCAAGCGGCCCCTGCGGCGGCCGCGACGCCGTCCACGCTCGGCTTCTCGATGCCGGCCGAATGGGAGCCGCACGAAGCGACGTGGCTGGCGTGGCCCCATAATCCTACCGATTGGCCGGACAAGCTCGACACCATCCGCTGGGTCTACGGCGAAATCGTCCGGAAGATCACTCCCGGAGAGGGCGTCCGCCTGCTGGTCGCCTCCGGCGCACAGGAGAACCAGGCCCGCCGCCAACTGGCAAGAGCGGGCGCGGAAACCGCGCGTGTAGAGTTTATCCAGCATCCCACCAACCGGGGCTGGACCAGGGACAGCGGCCCGGTATTCGTGAAGCGCAAGGGCGAGACGGCCATCATCCACTTCCACTTCAACGGCTGGGCCAAGTACCCGGACTGGCAGCAGGACCGGCGTGTGCCCGAGGTCGCCGCCGCCCGCCTTGGCAAGCGCCTGTTCGAGGGCAGGCTGGGAGAGACAGACCTGATCCTGGAGGGCGGCGGTATCGAGGTGAACGGCCGGGGTACACTGATCACGACCGAAGAGTGCTATCTGGACCCCACGACGCAGGTCCGCAACCCGGGCTACGGACGCCGGGAGATGGAGGCGGCCTTGAGGGAGAACCTGGGCGTGAGCAACGTCTTCTGGCTGGGCGGCGGCGTGGCAGGCGACGATACGCATGGCCACGTGGACGACATCTGCCGCTTTGTCAATCCAACGACCGTCGTGCTCGCCCGCGAGTCCAATCCCGGCGACGTCAACTACCTGCCGCTGGAAGAGAACTGGGAGCGTATCAAGGATCTGCGTCTTGAGGATGGATCGAAGCCCGAGGTGGCGCCGCTGCCCATGCCCGCGCCTATCTACTTCGACGGCGACCGCCTGCCGGCCAGCTACGCGAACTTTTACATCGCCAACGCCGCCGTGCTGGTGCCGACCTTCAACGACCCCAACGACAGGGTGGCGCTGGGGATCTTGCAGGAGTTGATCCCCGACCGCCCCGTGGTCGGCATCCATGCCGTGGATCTGGTGCTGGGCTTCGGCACGCTGCACTGCCTGACCCAGCAGCAGCCGGCGGAGTAGCTACCGGCCAGCGTCTTCGGGTTTGAGGGCTTTCAGTTCGACGCGCTCAACGGCGCCCGCATCCAGATCCACCTTGACCGCCTTCTGTTCGAAGGGCGCGGCCAGGCTGGGGTCGCGAGCGAGCTCCGGCATCGATTCCTCGAAGGCGTAGACCTTGTATCGGCCCGGAGCGAGGCCCCGAATAGTGAACTTGCCATCCTGGTCCGCCGTAGCGGTCTTGTTGAGATAGGGCTGCGACGGCCGCGGCGGGTCGGGCAGAACGGCGATGGTGCTGCCAACGGCAGGCTTGTCGCCGGCTGTGGCTGTGCCCTCCAGCGTCGCGCCCTTCAGGCTCAGCAGCACTTCCAGGGCGGCGCTCCCCCGGAAACCGGAGAGGTCAACCCCCTTGTCGAGCACCTCCTGGCCCGCCAGTTTCACGGACTTGACGTATGCGCCCTCGGGCAGACCGCTCAGGTTGAGGTAGTACCTGTCGGGGAACACCCCCGAGACCTTGAAGGAACCGTCCGAGGCGGTGCGCCCGGAAGGGTAACCGAACATGCCCGCCTCGAAGGGCGTCAGACTCAAGTTCACGCGCTGCGGCTCGGCGGCCTGCTGGCCTTCGACCTTCACGATCCCGGAGACCGTCAGAGGTTCCGTGAGTGACACCAGCAGTCCGGTGATGTCGGAGGTCGAGACGTCCACCATAGTCTTCCCCACGGGTCCGCCGCCCCCTTGCCTGCCGGTGTTCTGGGCGATGATGTAATAGCTGCCGGCCGGCACGCGGGTTATCTCGAAGGAGCCGTCCGCCCTCACCTGCGCTCCCCCTCTCGTTATGCCCCGGAAAACGCTGTTTCCCCGCGGCATCAGCATGAGCCTCATCCCGCCGGCTGTGTCCTGCGGGTTCGCTCCCATGACCCGGCCCTGGATGCGGAAAAGGGAACCCGTGCGCATGGCGATGTTGATGCCGGCAATCTCCTGGCCGGCGGCGACGTCGATGGGCAGCGCGGCGGAGGCATCGGCGGTCGAAGGGTAGTAAGTTGGCACCGGGGCCTGCTCGGCTGCTATCAAGCCTCCTCGTCCCGGCCCTCCGCGGGCCATGCCCCCGGCCTGGCGCTCGGCGACAACGATGTACCGGCCGGGACTCAGGCCGGCGATGCGGTACTCGCCGATGTCGTTGGTCATGGAACCGCTGGTGGTCTGTGGCGAAGCGGAGTTTCCTTGCCGCCATGCGGTCACGTTCACCCGCGGCAGGGGGTCGCCGTCCTCGTCGACCACGAGGCCCATGATCACGCCCTGGGGCGTGAGCCTGATTTCCAGATCCTTGAGATGCTGGCCCTCGGAAAGATTCAGGGGGGCGCCCGCCCCGCCGGGCGTGCTTGATCCGTATCCCTGACGCAGGAAGCCGACGCGCTCCGCCGTGAGCCGGTAGCTGCCTGGTTCGATGTTCTCGATCAGGAAGCGTCCCTCCCCGTCTGAGCGGCCGCCCCGGGGCGCCGCGTTCCTTCCCGAACCCGCAAGCGTAAGCGTGGCTCTTGGAACCGGCTCCCCGTTCTTCGCATTGACCACACGTCCTTCTATCTTTGGGGATTTCTGGGAACCGGCACTCTGCGCCCAGGCGGCCGCCAGGCAGAGAAAGCAGACCCAGACTCTAGTCATGCGCACCCCTCCACCCACATTGACATGACGCCCACGATCGCGGTAAAGTTGCCTCCTGCCATGAACCACTGGGGCTGGACGACGATCGCGCTGCTGGTGACGGGGTTCTGCCTGCCCGCCGCGGAAGCGCCAGCCGGGAAGCAGATCTTCGAGTCGGCCTGCGCCGCCTGCCATGGGGCGGACGGGAGAGGGGCGCCCCAGTCGTCCAGGGGCTTCAAGCCGCCGCCGACATTCCCCGATTTCACCGCATGCCGGGCGACGGCACGCGAGCCCGACGTGTTCTGGAGCGCGATCATCCACAACGGGGGGCCGGAGCGAGGATTCTCCGAAATCATGCCCTCCTTCCGGGAGGTACTGACGACAGATCAGGTCCGGAGCGTAATCCAGTACGTCCGCGGATTCTGTCGGGACAACGCCTGGCCGCGCGGCGATCTGAACCTGCCGCGCCCTCTGTTCACCGAGAAGGCCTTCCCGGAGGACGAGGCAGTGGTTACTTCCGCCATCGATGCGGAGGGTGCGGGCGCCGTTTCCAACAAGATCGTCTACGAGAAGCGCCTTGGGGCGAGGGGACAGATGGAGGTTGTGGTCCCCTTCAGCTTCAAAGGCAGAACAAGCGCGGGTTGGGCGGGCGGCGTCGGTGACACGATTCTCGGCTACAAGCGCGTGCTAGCGCACAGCTTCCGCACGGGATCGATCTTCAGCCTCGCCGGCGAGACGATTCTTCCGACCGGTGACGCAGCCAGGGGGTTCGGTAAAGGGGTCACGGTCTTCGAGTCCTTCGCATCCTACGGGCAGCTCCTGCCCAAGGAGAGCTTCCTGCAATTCCAGACCGGGATAGAGCTGCCGACACACGACGACGCCAACAAGGCGGTCTTCTGGCGCACGACAGTGGGCAAGCACCTGAGACAGGGACAGGGGCTCGGGCGGATGTGGGCGCCGATGGTCGAACTGCTGGCGGACCGGGAACTGGCAACCGGTGAAAGAATCAACTGGGACGTCGTGCCGCAGTTCCAGGTGACGCTGAGCAGGAGGCAACACATCCGTGCCAACTTCGGCGTGCGGGTACCGGTCAACGACTACGGCCCGCGATCCACACAGTTCGTGTTCTACCTGATGTGGGACTGGTTCGACGGGGGGCTGCGCGATGGCTGGAAGTAAGGTAGCCCTGGGCTGCGTACTTGCTGCGACGGCGCTGCTTGTGTGGGGCGCCGGACCGGCGCGTCCGCGCTTTCAGACTCACGACCGTTGCGTCGCCTGTCACAACGGCCTGACGGCATCCTCGGGCGAGGACATCTCTATCGGTTTGGACTGGCGTCCCACCATGATGGCCAACGCGGCCCGGGACCCATACTGGCATGCGGGCGTGAGGCGCGAGACCATCGACCATCCGGAATCGCGTGCGGCAATCGAGCATGAATGCTCGATCTGCCACATGCCCATGGCGACGTGGGAGGCGAGACAGCAAGGTCACGAAGGCGAAGTGTTCGCTCATCTGCGGTTCGACCCGGACGATCCCGGCGACCGGCTGGCGGCGGACGGTGTCTCCTGTTCACTCTGCCACCAGATCGGAAAGGGGAAGCTGGGGACGCGTGAAAGCTTCGTCGGAGGCTTCGTCATCGACCCGGCTAACGCCCGGGGGGAGCGGCTGGAGTACGGTCCGTACCCGGTGGATTCCGGTCATGCGCGGATCATGCGGTCGAGTTCGGGCGGTTTCCAGCCTGTCGAATCGCTGCACATCCGCCAGTCCGAGATTTGTGCCACCTGTCACACGCTTTACACGAGCACCCTGGGGCCTGGAGGGAAGGTCATCGGCGAATTTCCCGAGCAGGTTCCTTACCAGGAGTGGCTGCAGAGCGAGTATCGCCAGAGCAGGAGCTGCCAGTCCTGCCACATGCCGGCCGTCAAGGGAGAGGCCCCGATCAGCAGCGTGCTTGGAGAGCCGCGAGCGGGCGTTGCCCGGCACAGCTTCATCGGGGGCAACTTCTCCATGTTGGGGCTGCTCAACCGGTTTCGTAACGAACTGAACGTGGCTGCGTTGCCGCAGGAATTCTCGGCCGGGAGCGAGAGAACGATCATCCACCTCCAGTCGGAGTCCTCGCGGATTGCAGTCGAGCAGGCCGAGGTGCGCGGCGGGAGGCTGGAAATCCGGATCTCGGTCGAGAACCTGGCAGGGCACAAGCTGCCCACCGCCTATCCATCGCGCCGCGCGTGGCTCCATGTGGTGGTGCGGGACCGGAACAGCAGGACGGTATTCGAGTCCGGCGCGCTGGAGGCCGACGGCTCGATTCGTGGCAACGACAACGACGCCGATCCCGCTCGCTATGAGCCGCACCACACCGAGATCCGCAGCGCGGACCAGGTACAGATCTACGAGCCTATCCTCGCGGACCAAACAGGCGCGGTGACCACGGGCCTGCTAACCGCGATCCGCTACCTGAAAGATAACCGGCTGTTGCCGCGCGGATTCGACAAGCGGACGGCGAACAAGGATATCGCGGTCACGGGGGAAGCACGAGAGGACGACGATTTCCAGGCAGGCGGTGACCGGATCCGGTATTCGGTGGCGCTTGGGGATGCGCCCGGCCCGTACCGAGTACAGGCGGAACTCCTCTTCCAGACGATCTCCTACCGCTGGGCGTCGAATCTCCGCAAGTACGACGCCGAGGAGCCGCGGCGATTCGTCAAGTACTATGACTCGATGTCCTCGGCGACGGCAGCGACTCTTTCGCGCGCAGTCGCTTCCAGTGGACAATGAGTCATGCGCATCCCTCTCTACCAGATTGATGCCTTCACCAGCCGGCTGTTCGCCGGAAATCCGGCGGCGGTCTGCCCGCTGGAGGAGTGGCTCGAGGACGGCGTGCTGCAAGCGATCGCGGCCGAGAATAATCTGTCGGAAACCGCCTTTTTCGTGAAGCGCCAGAATCGTTACCATCTGCGCTGGTTCACGCCCACGGTTGAGGTGGACCTTTGCGGCCATGCAACCCTGGCGTCGGCTTTCGTCATCCTCAACTACCTGGACAGGGCGAGCGAGCAGGTGGCATTCGACACCAGGAGCGGGGAGCTCATCGTAAGCCGGGACGGCGACTTGCTGTCCATGGATTTTCCCTCCCGGCCGCCGGCGGAATGCCCATTGCCCGCGAGGCTGGAGGAGGCGTTGGGGCGGCGTCCGCTGGCGACGCTGATGAGCCGGGATTTGATGGCGGTCTTTGAGCACGAGGAGCAAGTGCGCGCCCTGAGGCCCGACATGGACCTGCTCACCAGGGTCGAGGCTTTCGCCGTGATTGTGACGGCGCCCGGGAATGATTCGGACTTCGTTTCCCGGTTCTTCGCACCGCGCGGCGGCATCGCGGAGGACCCGGTTACCGGCTCGGCGCACTGCACTCTGGTCCCTTACTGGTCCCAGCGCCTGGGAAAGACCAGCCTTCACGCCCGCCAGGCTTCCGCGCGCGGCGGGGAGCTGTGGTGCGAGGATCGGGGCGCCAGAGTGGTCATCCGGGGCCGGGCGGTCCGCTTCCTCGAGGGCCAGATCGTCCTATAATCCGCAGGTATGGGTCCGATGGGCCCGCAAGTCAACGGCATCTTCGGCCGATAGCTTCTGAAGAGCCGAGTAGGAGGGTGACTCGTGCTTGACGCAGACTTCGCCATGAGACCAATACACACGTTCGCGGTTGTTCCCTCGTTGCCCCCGGTTCTGGAGCCCTTGCGGCGCATCGCCTACAACCTGCGGTGGGCGTGGGACCACGACTCGATTGAGCTGTTCCGGCGGCTGGACAGCAGTCTATGGGAGTCAACCGGGCACAATCCGATCCGCATGTTGGGTTCGGTGGAACAGAAGCGCCTGGAGGCCGCGGCGTCCAACGACTCGTTTGTGGCCCACATGGAGCGGGTGGCGAGGGACTTGGGGGCCTATCTTTCGAACGAGGCTTGCTGGTGCCAGCGGACCTACGGGCAGGACCACACCTGCCAGGTCGCCTATTTCTCGGCCGAATTCGGCTTGACCGAATGCCTGTCGATCTTCGCCGGGGGTCTGGGAATCCTGGCCGGCGACCATCTGAAATCGGCCAGCGACCTTGGGGTCCCGATCGTCGGCGTGGGACTTCTCTATCAGCAGGGTTACTTCCACCAGTACCTCAACGACGCGGGCTGGCAACAGGAATCCTACCAGGACAACGACTTCCACAACCTGCCCCTTACGCTGGTCCGCAAGCCGGACGGCAGCATCTTGAGCGTGTCGGTGGACTTCCCGGGCCGCAAAGTCCACGCCCAGGTGTGGCGGGTGGACGTAGGCAGAGTGCCGCTGTATCTCCTCGATACGAACATACAGGAGAACCTGCGGAGCGAGGATCGAGATATCACCGACCAACTCTACGGCGGCGATCTGGAAATGCGCCTGAAGCAGGAGATCCTACTCGGCATCGGCGGTTTCCGGGCGCTGGAGGCCCTGGACATCCAACCCGGCGTGTACCACATGAACGAGGGGCACTCCGCGTTTCTAGCCCTGGAGTGCATACGGAAGCTGATGCAGTCCAAGGGATTGACCTTTGCCGAAGCGCGCGAGCTTGCCTCTTCCGAGCTCATCTTTACGACGCACACGCCGGTGGTAGCGGGGCACGACTACTTCCCGCCCAACCTGATAGAGAAGTATTTCAACGAATACTTCGGAGCGCTGGGTCTTGGCCGCAGCGATTTTCTCAGCCTCGGCAGGAAGAACCCCGGCGACGAGCACGAGGAGTTCTGCATGACCGTGCTGGCGCTCAAGACCTCGGCCTTCCACAACGGTGTGAGCAAGCTGCATGGCCGCGTCAGCCGCGAGATGTGGCAGGGGCTTTGGCCCGGTGTGCCATCGGACGAGACGCCGATCGGGCACGTCACAAACGGCGTGCATTTCCGGAGCTGGATCTCGCATGACATGAACCAGCTCTACGACCGTTACCTGGGTCCGGACTGGCGGGAGGAGCCGGGGGACGAAGAACTGTGGAGAAGAGCCGAGACGATCCCGGCCGAGGAACTGTGGCGCAGCCACGAGCGGCGGCGCGAGCGGCTGGTCGCCTTTGCCCGCCAACGGCTGCGCGGGCAACTTGAGCGGCGCGGCGCATCGCAGTTGGAGCTTCAGGCCGCCAATGAGGTGCTGGATCCGGATGCGCTGACCATCGGCTTCGCGCGCAGGTTTGCCACCTACAAGCGGGCCACCCTGCTGCTGCGCGATCCGGAGCGGCTGGCACGGATCTTGAACGACCCGGAGCGGCCCGTGCAGGTGATCTATGCGGGCAAGGCCCACCCCCGCGACAACGCCGGCAAGGAATTTATCCAGCGAATCGTGTCACTGGCGCGGCGTCCGGAATTTCGAAGGCGGCTGGTCTTTCTGGAAGAGTACGACCTGACGGTCTCCCGGTATCTGGTGCAGGGAGTGGACGTCTGGCTTAACACCCCGCTGCGGCCGATGGAGGCCAGCGGCACCAGCGGAATGAAGGCCGCCGCAAACGGCACCATCAACTTGAGCACGCTGGACGGCTGGTGGGACGAAGCGTGGCGCGAGGCCGGGACCCAGCTCATCGGTTGGGCCATCGGCCGTGGCGAGACCTACCCCAACCCGGAGACGCAGGACCAGGTGGAGGCCGATGCCCTCTACGAGTTGCTGGAGCGGGAGGTAGTCCCAACCTTCTATCAACGCGGCGCGGACCGGCTGCCGCGGCTCTGGACCGACCGCATGAAGGCCTCCCTCAGCCGCTTGTGCCACCAGTTCAACACGCATCGCATGGTGCAACAGTACACGGAGAGCTTCTACCTCCCGGCGCATAGGAAGTTTGCCGATATGGCGGCAGACGGCGCGCGGCGAACGAAGGAACTGGTTGCGTGGGAAGAACGCGTGCGAGCCGCCTGGCCCGAGGTGCGGGTGGAATCGGTAGAGAACGGCTCGCCGGCAACGCTGCCGGTCGGGCAACCGATTCAGGCCCGCGTGCGCGTCCACCTGGGGCGGCTGACACCCGACGACGTTACCGTGGAACTATATCACGGGCGGGTGAATGCCGACGGGCGGATCGTAAACGCGCTGGCCACCCCCATGTCAGCCGCCGGCCCAGGCCAGGAGGGCAGCTACAACTTCGAGGCCAGCCCGGTATCTTGTTCCGACAGCGGACTGCACGGGTACACGGTGCGGGTCCTGCCCTACCATCCGGATCTGCCGACAGCATTCCTGCCGGGCTTGATCTCGTGGGCGCACCTATAAGGCCGGGCATGCCCAGCCCCTAGGTTTCTTCGTCGTGCTGGGCGGCGAGGCGGTTGACGACGGCCATGTCCTCCAGCGTCGTCACGTCGCCGGCGACGGCATGTGTGGTCACGATCTCGCGCAGCAACCGCCGCATGATCTTCCCGCTGCGGGTCTTGGGCAGCGCATCGGTGAGGCGGATCTCGGCGGGACGCGCGAAAGCCCCGATCTCGCGGGCGACCCACTGGCGAAGCTCGCCGGCCACGTCCCGGTGGTCTGTTTCAACCCTCTTGAGAGTGACGAAGGCGCAGACCGCCTGGCCGGTCACCTCGTCCGGCTTGCCCACAACCGCCGCTTCGGCCACCAACGGATGCCGCACCAGAGCCGACTCCACCTCCATGGTGCTGAGGCGGTGTCCGCTCACGTTGATCACGTCGTCCACCCGACCCAGAATCCAGTAGTAGCCGTCCTCATCCCGGCGCGCGGCGTCTCCGGTGAAGTACCTGCCGGGCACGCGGCTCCAGTACTGCTCTTCGTAACGCCGCGGATCGTTCAAGATCGTACGGATCATGCCCGGCCAAGGACGCTGAATCACCAGGAAGCCCTTCTCCCCCGGCGGCACGGGCTTGCCGTCGAAATCGACTACCTGCGGAAGAATCCCCGGCAACGGCAGCGTGGCCGAGCCGGGCTTGGCGGGAACCGCGCCCGGCATGGGGGAGATTAGAATCGCCCCCGTTTCCGTCTGCCACCAGGTGTCCACGATGGGGCAGCGGCCCTTGCCGATGACGCGGTGATACCACTCCCAGGCGGCGGGGTTGATCGGCTCGCCCACCGAGCCGAGCAGACGCAGGCTGGAGAGGTCGTGGCCCTCGGGCCACTGGTCGCCCTGGCGCAACAGGGCGCGTATGGCCGTCGGGGAAGTGTAGAAGATGTTGACGCGGTACTTCTCCACGATCCGCCACCAGCGGTCGAATTGCGGATGGTCGGGGGCGCCTTCGTACATGAGGGTCGTCGCACCGGCAGAGAGAGGTCCATAGACGACGTAGCTATGGCCGGTCACCCATCCGATGTCGGCCGTGCACCAGTAGGTGTCCTCCTCGCGCAGGTCGAAAACCCACTTCATGGTCATGGTGGTCTGGAGGGTATAGCCGCCCGTGGTGTGGAGGATGCCCTTGGGCTTGCCCGTGGTTCCCGAGGTGTAGAGCACGAAGAGAGGGTGTTCGGCGTCGAGAGGCTCGGCGGGGCAGATTTCGCTCGCCGCCTCGTCCAGTTCGTGCCACCAGCGGTCGCGCCCGGGCTTCATGTTGACCGGCGCGCCGGTGCGCTTGAGGACGATCACCTCGCGAAGGTCGATTGTCTCCAGCGCCTCATCCACCGCGGCCTTCAAGGGAACCTGCTTGCCACGCCGCCAGCCGCCGTCGGCGGTGATGACCGCCTTGGCGCCGAGGTCTTCGATCCTGGCCTTCAGGGCCTCGGCGGAGAAACCGCCGAACACCACGCTGTGGGTGATGCCCAGGCGGGCGCAGGCCAGCATCGCCACCGCCAACTCCGGCACCATGGGCATGTAGAGGACGACGCGGTCCCCGGCGGCAAAGCCGCGCGACTTCAGCACGCTCGCGAAGCGCGAGACCAGGCGGTGCAGTTCCTGGTAGGTGAGAATCCGCTGATCGCCCGGCTCCCCTTCCCAGATGATGGCGGCCTTGTTCTTGCGCGGCGTCGACAAGTGCCGGTCGAGGCAATTGTAAGAGATGTTGGTCTGGCCACCGGTGAACCACTTGACGAAGGGCGGGTTCCACTCCAGGACGTTGTCCCACTTGCGGAACCAGAACATCTCGGACTCCGCCAGCCGGCTCCAGAACTCCTCGGGATGCTCCTCGGCCTGCCGGCAGAGATCCCCGCGGTCCTCCATGCTTTGCACCACGGCACGACGGCGAAATTCGACACTTGGCTCGTAGACGTCTTGCGATGCCACTTCCCAGTTCCCCTCTGTTAACGATGTAGGGCGGCAATCCGCCTACTGTTTAGATGCCTGGCGCTTGTGCCAGTCTTCAGCGTAAAGGTTGAAATGCGCTTTCTGGCGAGGGTGTTCCGATATGAAATCTTCCCGGAGCTCCACGCCGAGCCCGGGCCGTTCCGGCAAGCCGAAGTAGCCGTCGACCACCTCCGGATAGACGTCCACGGCCTGCTTGACCCAGGCGTCCGCGAAGTCGTTGAAGTGCTCCTGGATCTTGAAGTTAGGCATGCCGGCGTCCAGGTGCAGCACGGCCGCCGTGCCCACCGGTCCGCAGACGTTGTGCGGGGCGACCAGCACATAGTAGCAGTCGGCCCAGGCGGCCAATTTGCGCGCTTCCGTCAGACCGCCAAAGTGGGTGGGGTCCATCTGGATGATATCGCAGGCCTGAAGCTCGAACAGCTCCCGGTACTCATAGCGCGTGTGAATCCTCTCGCCGGTGGCCAGCGGGGAATGCACGGCCTCGGCCACTTTCTTGAGCGCACGCAGGTTCTCCGGGGGGACCGGTTCCTCCAGCCAGCCCGGCCGGAAGGGCTCCAGTTCGCGGGCAATTTCGATGGCGGTGGCCGGATTGAAGCGACCATGCATTTCGATCAGGATGTCGAAGTCGGGCCCAACCGCGCTGCGCACCGCTTCCACCAAGGCGATGGAGCGCAGCTTCTCGCCGCGCTCCAGTTCGTAGAATCCTCCGCCAAACGGGTCAAGCTTGGCGGCCTTGTACCCCCGCTCGACCACCCGCCGCGCCGCCTTGGCAAACTCTTCGGGAGTGCGCTCCACGGTGTACCAGCCGTTGGCGTAGGCCTTGATTCTGTCGCGGACGGCGCCGCCCATCAGGCGATAGACCGGCTGGTTCAACGCCTTCCCCACGATGTCCCAGCAAGCGGTCTCGATCAGCGCGATGGCGGTCATGACGATCTCGCCGACCCGGCCGAAGTCGCCGAGGTACATCGAACGGACGATCTTCTCCTGGTTGAAGGGGTCCTGTCCCAGCACGTACCGGGGGACCGCTTCGCCGAGGTAGCCGAGGAGCCCTTCAGTGCGATTCAACATGCGGGCTTCGGCGACTCCATGCAGACCATCGTCCGTCTCGGCAACAACGAAGGTAAGATCGCGCCAGGGCGTGCCCATGGTCAGGGTTCGAACGTTGGTGATCTTCATCGAATGAGGCCTCCCCCGGAAGAGTGCCATTGTCTCACAAGCTTACGGGCGCTCGCGCACTCAGGTATGCCGCAGGCGGGCGGCAGCGACTATCGAACCGGGCCGATCCTGTCCAGCGGCCAATAGACGAACACGGCTTTCCCGTAGATCTGCCCGCGGTGAACGGGGCCCCAGGAGCGGCTGTCGCTGGAGGAAGAGCGGTGGTCGCCCAGCACGAAGTAGGAGTCGCTCTTCACCCTCAATTGCGGCATGCTGACGTTGTCCCGGTATTGCGGCGGGACGTATTCCTCCACGAGTCTTTCACCGTTGACGTAGACCACCCCGCGGTCGATCCTGACCGTGTCGCCCGGCAAACCGATCACGCGTTTGATATAGGACTTGCCCGGCTCGCCGGGAAACCAGAAGACAACCAGATCCCCCCGCTGAATCCGGCCGGCCCCCAGCTTGTAGGTGAACTTGTCGATGAAAATCCGCTCCTGGTCGACGAGCGACGGCATCATGCTGGTCCCCTCCACCTGTATTGGCTGATACAGGAAGACGATGACGATCGCCGCAATGAACAGGGAAAGCGACAGGTCCCTTGCCCAAGCCCGCAGAATCGAAGGTCCAGACCGCCGGTGCTCCAAGAACTCCCCCTACTTAGAATCTTATTCCAGATTCCCAAAGCATATAGCCGACAGATTGCCGCAGGTAGAGCCACCAATAGCGCGATCCAGTTTCGGCGGCGGAAGGGCGAGGCGAGCCGTAGACGCGAATCCCCAGATCCCGCAGCATCTTCTTGGCACGAAAGATATGGTAGCCGTCGCTGACCAGGATGCAGCTCTCCAAGCCCATGCGGTGCATGATCTCGGCCGCCGCAGCCGTGCTCTGCGCCGTCGTGGCGGCCTCCGGCTCCACGACGATGGCCTCCGAGGGCACGCCGTGGCCGACCAGGTAGGCCCGGCCGACGCCGCCTTCGGTGTATTGCGGGTCGCCCCCGGCGCCGCCCGTGGTGAGGATGCGGGGCGCGAGCCCCTGGCGGAACAACTCAAGGGCGTGGTCCAGGCGGGCCTTGAACACGGGCGAAGGGCGGCCCCGGTATTCGGCCGCGCCGAGCACCAGGATGATGTCCGCCGGACGGGCCTCATCGACGTTCGATTGGATCCGGATCTGACGCGCGACGTACCACAGCCGCCCGCCCAGCGCGACGATGGCCACCACCGCCAAGATCCACTTAAGCCATTTCATGTTGCGGTATGATGCTAAGCGTTCCGAGGTTCCCTAGACAGTCTGACACACGGAGATGCCGACAGTACAAAGGCTGAGCAGCCCCGCCAACGGGCTGGTAAAGGAGGTGCGCCGGGCCATCGCCCGAGGCGGCCTTACCGCCAACGGCTGCTCGGTCGCCGAAACGCCCCACCTGCTGGAGGAAGCGCTCCGCAGCCGTTGTGACATCGAACTCGTGCTCGCCTCGGAGTCAGCCCTGGACGAAGTGGAGCGGCTTCTCAAGCAGCGTCCACAGGTGCGGCGCTTCGTGCTGCCGGACCCGCTCATGGACAGGTTGTCGGGCACGGAGACAAGCCAGGGTGTCATTTGCCTTGTGAGACCTCGTTCTTGGACCCTGGACGAACTGCTGGTGGGGCAGCCGCTGGCCATCGCGCTCGACGCCGTGCAGGATCCCGGCAATGCCGGGGCGATCATGCGCGCCGCCGAGGCGTTCTCCGCAAGCGGCGTCCTGCTGCTGAAGGGAAGCGTGCACCCATACAATCCGAAGGCCCTGCGTGCTTCGGCCGGGTCGGCTTTCAGAGTGCCCCTGCTTCATGGACTGGAGGCGGCGGCCGTTCGCAAGGCCGCGAGCCAGAGAGGTTTGGCTCTGTACGCCGCTTCGGCGTCCGGAGGAGTAGCGGCTGCGGAGGCGGATTTCGGGCAAGGTTGTGTAATCGTCATCGGCAATGAAGGGCGCGGTCTGCGTCCTGGCGACTGGCCGGATGCACAGCAGGTTCACATCCCAACGGCGTCGGTGGAATCGCTGAACGCCGCCGTAGCGGCAGGCATCCTGCTATACGAGGCGAGACGCCAGCGGGAGGAGCGCCGTTGAGCCTTTTCGACTCCAGTCTTCCGCCGCAAGGCCCTGTCCCCAGGTCTCCGCTCGCCGACCGCATGCGGCCGCAGAGCCTGGACGAGTTCGTGGGCCAGGAGCACATCCTCGGACCGGGCAAGCCCCTGCGGGTGAAGATGGAGCGCGACGAGTTGAGCTCCGTGATCCTGTGGGGCCCGCCTGGAACGGGCAAGACGACCCTGGCCTTCCTGGTGGCCCGCATCACTCACTGCGACTTCGTGCCCTTCAGCGCCGTCCTCAGCGGTATCAAAGAGATCAAGGAAGTCATGGCGCAGGCGGAGAGAAACCGCCGGATGGGCCGGAGAACGGTGCTGTTCATCGATGAGATCCACCGCTTCAACAAGGCCCAGCAGGATGCCTTTCTGCCCTATGTCGAGCGGGGAGACGTGATTCTGATTGGAGCGACCACCGAGAATCCATCTTTTGAGGTCATTTCGGCGCTGCTGTCACGGGCCCAGGTGTACTCCTTGAACGCCCTCAGCGTGCCCGAGGTGGTCACGCTTCTGAGGCGGGCGTTGAAGGACAAGGAACGCGGGCTTGGAGCGCTGGAACTGGAGGCCGAGGAAGAGCTCCTCCAGCAGATCGCCATCTATGCAGGCGGCGATGCTCGTTCCGCTTACAACACGCTGGAGTCGGCGGCGGCCGCCTCGGGAGGCCACCAGCTATCCCGCCAGGCGGTGGAAGACGCCATCCAGCGCAAAGTCCTGCTTTATGACAAGTCGGGAGAGGAGCACTACAACCTGATTTCGGCGCTCCATAAGTCGGTGCGGTCGAGCGATCCCGACGCCGCCTTGTACTGGCTGGCACGGATGCTGGAGGCGGGGGAAGACCGGCTGTACATTGCCCGGCGGCTGATCCGGATGGCGATCGAGGATATCGGCATGGCCGATCCCCGCGCGCTGGAACAGGCGGTGGCGGCGATGCAAACCGTTCATTTTCTCGGCATTCCAGAGGGGGACCAAGCCCTGGCCCAGGCCGCCATCTATCTCTCGGTGGCGCAGAAGTCCGACGCGGCCTACCAGGCGCTCAACCGCGCCCAGCAGGAGGTCCGAACGGGAATGCCCGAGCCGGTGCCTCTTCACTTGCGCAATCCGGTCACCCGTCACATGAAGGAGTGGGGCTACGGGGCTGGATACCAGCACGCCCACCAATTCGAGGACGCAATTACGGACATGTCCTGCGTACCGCCGGCTCTGGAGGGAAAAAGATTCTACTTTCCCACGGATCGGGGAATGGAGAGGAGGATCCAGGAGCGTCTCGGGGAACTTCGCCGGGCACGGGGGAGGGGGGAGTAGGGCCCCTCAGAGTCTATGGGTTAGTAAGGGTAGTTCAGTACCGGTTTCCTACCGGGTTTGTGACCATCCTCCTATTGCCGCTCCCAGGGGGATGGCCGAAGATGGGACTTCGGGAGGATTGAAGCAAGTGTTTGGTACAGAACAAGCCACGCGGTTCATGGTGGAGGGCCCCCGGGAGAGGCGTGGCAACGACCGGTTTCCGATCGAGAGGGATGTCCGGTACAAGGTGTCGAGCGGCCGCGGGGAACCAGAGAGCGGCGTTGGCAAGACAGTTGACGTGAGCAGCCGGGGAGTGCTTTTCACGGCGCCCAAGCCGCTGGCGCCGGGGAAGCGGATTGAGTTGGCGATAAGCTGGCCAGCCCAACTGGATGGAAAGTGCGCGTTGAAACTCGTTGCCAGGGGGCGAATCACCCGCTGCCGGGGCAACAAAGTGGCCGTCGAGATCGACAAGTACGAATTCCGAACGCAGTCTTCCAAGGGCTTGATGGCGAGCTGACGCCAGATCCGATAAAGAAAAGGGCGCTCCCCACGGGGAGCGCCCTTTTGTGCATTCAGCCCTGACTAGAACTCAAAGCGCAAGGAGAAGCGGGCGTAGAACGGCCGGTGGTAGGTGAGCGGCTTTTGGAAGTCTTTATTCACCACTCCCCCGGCCAACTCCGCGTTCTGGTCGATTTGAGTGGCGGTCTTCCGATTGAAAAGGTTGAACATGTCCGCGGCGGTCTTCATCTTGAACTTCTCGCTCTTGAGCGGCAACCGGTACTCGATCCGGGTGTCCCAATAATTCTCGAAGGGGGTCCGGCCCAGAGCGCCACGTCCGCCGACGGGAATCTCTCCCGCATTGGCGTAGGCAGGGTGAGCCAGCAGCTTCGAAAGTGGGGCGCCAGTCATCGCCGTCCATCCCCCACCGATGCTGATGTTGTTCATCAGCACGTAGTTGGCGTAGAGGTTCACGATCTGGCGGCGGTCCGTTGGCAGCACCCCCACTTTGAACTGATCTCCCATGAGGGGGCTGGCCGCGAAATCGAACAGAGAGGTGATGTTGGGATCTGACTGGCCGTTGTCGTTCCGGAACAGACCTTCGTAGTTCCCGAACAACTTGGCCAGCCGGTAGTTCGCCGTCACTGCCCAGTTCTTGCTGAAGCGTTTGTCCAAGGTCAGCTCGAGGGCTTTGTAGACGCGACGGGGATCGGGGAAACCATCCGGTTTGCCGTCCGGGCCCATTGCGCCGGAGTCGATCGTGTAGCCTGTCTCCGTGTCGCAATTCGCGCCCGACGTGCAGGGGACCGCATTGTGGAAGTAGTCCAGGCTCGCGCTCGGATTGCCCAGGACGAAATTCTGGGCTGCCCCGGCGATAGCCTGCTCCGCCGTGACTCCGGCGATATCCTCCAGAATGCGATTCACGTTGCGATGGATGAATCGAGCGGAGACGACCATTCCGCCGCCCAGCTCCCGCTCAACACCGCCCACCATCTCCGTCTGGTACATGGCCTTCGTGCCGGCCGCCCATACGGTGGCGTCCGTGGCGTACGGACTGAAGACGGCCCCGGGCACCATATTGGAGGGTGACGGTGGAACAGCGAAGCTGTAGAAGTTGTTGTACGCCTGTTCCGCCGACATCGAACGCGTGGCGATGTCCTGCGGGATCTTCTCAAAGAACCGGCCCCAGTTGCCAAAGATCTTGGTCTTTCCCGTGCCGGACGGATCGATGATGAACCCCAGGCGCGGTGCCCAGTTTGCCGCGAATGTGTAGCTATTCACGCCGCCTTCGAGATACTGCTGCTCCCAGCGCAAACCCACTTTCGCGGTGATGTACTTATTGACCCGCCAAGCATCCTGCACGAAGGCATTCTGATAGGCAGTCGAAGTCGCGAAAACGGGGCTGCCGAAGTTGCCGCGAACCAGGCGGTACACGTTGTTGTAAGTCACACCGGCGACAGCGCGCGTCTGGTAAAGGTAGAATGCGGAACCTTGCATGATCTTGCCCACGTCACCGGGGGCGACGTTCTTCAGGTTCGGCAGGGCCCACGTGGGGCCAGTGTAGAATCGGGTCGCGTCATACTGAACATCGCTGTAGGCGTATCCGATGTCAATCGAGTGGGAGCCTAGAATGTTCGCGTTATGAGTCAACCCGAAGGTGTATTGCTTGGTGTCTCCCTGGCTGTTGCCGATATTTCCCAAGCCGCCGGTAGCGGTAGACGTTCCTGTGGGCTTGGGCTTGGTGTAGTCGGTAATGGCGTACAGGTTCTTCGCGGGAGTCTCCTCGAAGTAGCCGTGATTCCAGGAGAATGTGCCGTTCAGCAGGGTTGTGACGGAGAGCGTGCCGCTGTACTTCACGGCCCAGTTCCGGCTGCCGAACACCGCGCTGCTGGCCGAATCAAGATCGTCTCGCACCAGCGTCCGCTGTACGGCCATCGGCCACCGCGAAGGATCGCCAAACGCCGTGGCTTCCAACCGGTGAGCATCCGTGATGTTGTAGTTCAGTTTGCCGACCCAGTTGTACGAATGGGTATCACGGGCCTGGGGGCCCAGAGCGCGCGTGCCGTAGTTCACCGGCCCCTGGCGCATGATCGTGCTGTAAGAAGGATTGAAGCTGCCGTACCAAAAGAACTTGTTCTGGATGAGCGGCCCGCCAACATTGAAGCCTACGTCCCAGGAATGCCTGCCGATCGTCTCCGTCTGTGGAGAGCCGATTCGCGGGTAGTCGTTGGGCTGCTTGTATGTGGCCTCGGCGAAGCCCGGCGCGGAATACGCATACACGCTGCCGTGCACCTCGTTGCCGCCGCTTTCCGTAACGATGTTGATGATGCCTCCCATGGCTTGCCCGTATTGAGCTTCAAAGCCACCGGTCTTGATCTGGACTTCCCTGACGAAGTCCGTATTGACACCGGTGCCGAGTGAGCCATAGTTGATCGAGTACACGCCGAAGGCGCCATAGCCAGCGTCCGTCGTCGTGATCCCGTCGATAATGTACTGGTTCTCCAGGCCGCTGGATCCGGAAAGCGAGGGATTGCCCGAAAGCACGGAGTCGCCCGCGGGAGCCGCACCTGGAGCCAGTGAGAACAGGGCAGAGACGTTGCGGGCGATAGGCAAGGCCGAATACGTTGACTGCGAAAGAACCGCACCTGTGGTCGTTGTCGTCGTATCGATCTGGACTGCCTCTCCGGAGACGACGATCGTCTCATTCACAGCGCCAACTTCCAGCTTCACCTGGATGGATGCGCGCTGGTTGGCCCTCACGACCAAGCCTGGGACTTCCACAACTCGGAAGGCCGGCGCCTGCACCCTGACTTTGTACTCGCCGGGGGCAAGGCTGTAGAACAACGCCTGACCGCGTTCATTGGACGTAAGCTTGTTCTCCCCGGCCGGGCCGGAGAGAGTGACGGTGGCGTTCGGGACCAGAGCGCCTGAGGCGTCTGCTACTTCCACCGCCAGCGACCCTTTAGACAGGTCGCCGGTCTGCCCGTAGCAGGCCCCAGCGATCGTGAGCCCAAGAACCAGCGTCATGAATATCAACGCGTTTGAGCTTTTGCGCATATTGAATGGTACTCTCCTCGTCTAAACTCCGAAAAACGTTTTCAAATAGATGCCTCAGAAGAGAGGAAGCGCAACGGGGCGGCCCCACTCACTTCTGCAACTCCTTACCTGCTCGTGCAATCAAAACTTCCATCAACTGCTTTGCGGCGGGCAACTGACTCAGCCGCCAGCTTGCCTCTGCTTCCCGCAATGCTTCGTCGGGACGCTGTTGCGAGAGCCAGCATAGCGCTCTCTCGTAATGAACCGCGGCCATCGCTTGCGGTCCGGACTGAGGCGGCTTGGCCACCACGATCGGCCGCTCCTCACCCTGGGCCGTCACCTGAAACCTGGCTGAGCGGCCGACCACTTCGCCGGAGCGCGTGTTGCGCAAGCGCAAGGCGAGCATGTAGGAACCAGGAGACAGCTCACCGATGTCCAATGTCTTGGCAACAAGCGTGACGCCCGCCGTGCCCGCTTCGGTCACATCCACCTTGTCTTCAAAAGTCTTCCTGAACTTCCCGCTGATGCTGCCGACCACGTACTCCGCGATCAGTTCGGCTCCGGCGTCCGCCTTCCCTGTCGCCTGAAACACGACGCATAGGGGCTCGGACGCTCGAGCCGTACCGCCCATCAACGGCTCGAACCGCATCCCTTCAAATTGAAAGGGCCGCGCGCGGGAGTCCGCCGCAAACCGGGCGGCGAGCAACAATTCTCCGACGAACGGCTTGCTGCCGCCGACGGAACCGACCGAAAACGGACGCTCAGCTTCGTAATGCTGCCCTGCTCCACTGTCGGCGGTGACCACCAGACGATAGTCGCCGGGAGAGACCGGGAACCTCTCCTCATACACAAAGGGGCGCCTGGTCACAGACTCCTGCTGGCCGCCGGGAACTGCAAAACCTGGAGAATCATTGCGTTCGTATACCAGTTGGTCCTTCGAGTACAGCCGCGCCCGGATCTGGAAGCTTACCCGCCCGTCTTGGACCTTGGGACGGAGAGGGTCCTGGATCTCCAGTCTCCAGTGCACCCACGGCTCGCCCTGGTCGATGGCGACGAAGGTCTGGAGGGCGCTTCGAGGAACGTCGTAGGTTACCTTGGAGGTGACCTGGTCGTAGCGCCGGATTCTCTCGGTGATCGACCGCTCGTAGCTCGGCATGTCCCTGAAACCGCGGACCGCGTTCAGCACAGCCATCGAGGCCATGGAGCCGGAATACGACTCGGTGTCGACCATGTCGCCTGGAATCAGCGTGAGAGTAGCTTGGGCCAACTCGGGATTAATCCCGCGCAAGTAGTTGAATGCCTGCGCCTTCGTGGGGCCCGCGCGCATCAGCTTGTCCGGACCGTCGGTGACGGGATTGTACAAACGGTATCCGCTGACTCCATCCTTTTCGAAGAACAAGACGTAGAAAAACGGAGGCAACTCCGACAAGCCTGGGTTGGAGTAGAACCACATCTCCGTGGGATAGAGCTCCTGGTGGGAGAGGAAGTTCATGCTGGTCTGCGGCTTGCCGAATAGGATGTAGGTCCGTCCGCGGTCGGTTCGCCAACCTTCGCTGCCCGCGTCCCGCCCGTAGAAGGCGTTCGCAAACGCCACGCGGCTGTAGAACTCATCCTTAAACTCATTGGAAGGCCCGCCCGGCCGGGGATTCCGAATCTCCCAGAAGCGATCTATGAATCTGTCCCGTTGCTCTTCCGTCAAAAGTCCAACAAAGGCTTCACGCTCGGTCTTGGTTAGAAGCAAAGAGGGTGGTCCGTTCAACCACTCTTCGTGGCGAGGCGGGAGCTTGGCCGCCGAGGAGTAGGCGTGTTGCCCTATCGCTCCCAGCAGGCCCAAGGTGAAAAGCGCTCCTCTTATTCCGGAACCCATCTCAGTACAGCGCCCTAACCAGCACTGAATTAAGGTTGACCCCTATGGTACACCCATTCTGACAAATTCAGCGCACCGTCACGACACACTATCACGCCCAGATCAAACATATAGATTAGCACCCTCGTGTCGGTGGTGCTATGGGCTAGCAGCTAGAGAATTAACTGGATTTAATGTGCGCCTCGGGTCTGTGCCTTACGAGGGCTGACACTTGGCCTGGCCTATAATCAAGAAAAGCCGCCTGCATGAGGAAGCGCCTGTTTTACGGTTCGAGCATTGCCGCGCTTGCGGTTCTGGTCACGCTGGTGGTCTGGCAGGGCTCGTTCTCCTTTGGGGACTATGGACCCGTAAGCGCGGGCCAGACCTTCATCTACTGGGCCGTTTCGACGCTGGTGTTCCTCCTGACGCTGACGCTGGCGTTCATCCTGTTCCGAACGGCAGTCAAACTGTATATCGAACGCCGCAGCAACCGCGAGGGCTCCAGGATCAAGACCAAGCTGGTCGCCGGCGCATTGACGCTGAGCTTCCTGCCGGTCTTCTTCCTGGTCCTATGGAGCGTGTACGTTCTGAACCGCAACCTCGACAAGTGGTTCAGCCGCCCGGCGGTGGGAATCAGCAGCCAATTGGCCGGGGTCAAGGCCGCCCTGGAGCGCGAAGTTCGCGAGAAGGCGGAATCGCAGGCCAATTGGCTCGCTTCGCTTCCGGAAACCAACCGCTACCTGGAGACGGGCGTGCGGCCAGCCGGCTTCTTCGAAAGACTTTGCACCGACAACAGCCTGGGGGACGCCCGGTTGCTTCGATCTGACGGGACGAGCCTGCCGCTCTGCGCGGGGCCGGCGGCCGAAGGAAGGCCGCTGATTGTGGAGGCGCCCGTGAAGCCGGACGGCCGCCTGTTGCTGGCGGCGCGATGGCCGGTGGACCTTGCTCAGGTCGAGCGAAGCATCTCGGGCTGGCTGGCCGCTTACGACCAACTGAGTCTGGACCGCAAGAGCGCCCGAGCCTTTTACTTGCAGCTTCTGCTGCTGCTCACGCTGTTCATCCTATTCGTCGCGACCTGGCTGGCGCTTTTCCTGGCGCGCCAGATAAGCGTGCCGATCTCGGCGTTGCTGAACGCCGCTGGCGAGGTCCGCCGCGGCAACCTCGGGCACCGCGTTGAGGTGAAAGCCATCGACGAGCTGGCGACCCTGGTGCGTTCCTTCAATGAGATGACCGAGGCGCTAGAGGCCAATCGCCACGAACTGGAGAGCAGGCGCCGCTTCACGGAGGCCATATTGGAGAGCATTCCGACCGGCGTGATTTCACTGGCCCCGGACGGGCGCATCCTGCGGGTGAACGCGGCACTCGGAAGGATACTCCCTCGCGAGAATGGCGAGCGGGCGGACAGACTGGAGGACCTGTTCAGCCGGGACGACACGGCGGAGATCAAGTACTTGATGAAGCGCGCGCGCCGGACCGGCCTGGCATCCGGCCAGTTGGAACTCAAGCGCGGGGGACAGACGCTTCACCTGTCGGTCACCGTCTCCGCGCTGGAGACGAGCGTCACGTCGGGCTTCGTGCTGGTCCTTGAGGACACCAGCGAACTATTGCGCGCGCAGAAGTCGGCTGCCTGGCACGAAGTGGCGCGGCGGATCGCCCACGAGATCAAGAACCCCCTTACGCCGATCGCCCTGTCCGCCGAGAGGATTCTCCGGCAGCTTGACCGGGCATCTACGCTCGACGAGGCCGCTCCCAAGCTGCGCGACGCGGCCTCCACCGTCCTCCAGGAAGTGGAGGCGCTGAAGACACTGGTGGATGAGTTCTCGCAGTTCGCCCGGTTCCCCGCCGCGCAACCGGCGCCCTCCGACCTCAATGAGGTAGTCGAAAGCGGACTGAGCGTGTTCGCCGGCCGCTTGGACGGTATTGAGGTGCGCAAGAGCCTGGCGCAGGACCTGCCGCCGGTCAACATCGACCGGGAACAGTTCAAGCGGGTGGTGGTCAACCTGGTCGATAACGCCGCCGAGGCGATGCAGGAGGCTCTGGTGCGGCGGCTTACCGTCACGACCGGCTTGGCAGGACCGGATACGATCGAACTGGTGATCGCCGACACCGGCTGCGGCGTCTCGCCGGAGGAGAAGGAGAAGCTCTTCTTGCCTTACTTCTCGACCAAGGGCCGCGGGACCGGCCTGGGGCTGGCGATCGTGAGCCATATCCTCGCCGAACACGGGGCTCACATCCGGGTTGAAGACAATCGCCCCTCCGGCGCAAGGTTCGTCGTGGAGGTTCCGGCGCTGTCAGCAAGCCACGTTGCGGACAGCCCCGCGGAGGCACGCGCTTGAACGCCGCTCGCATCCTGGTGGTGGACGACGAACCTGGCATACGGAACTCGTTGTGCGACGTCCTCAAGGACGAAGGACACGCACCTACGGCGGTGAGTACGGGCGAAGCCTGCCTGGAGGAGCTCGCCAAGGGCTTCGACCTCGTGCTCCTAGACGTGTGGCTGCCAGGAATCGACGGTCTGGAGACGCTGGCCCGCATCCAGGAGATCCCATTCGTCGACCGGCCAGTGGTGGTCATGATCAGCGGGCACGGCAGCATCGAGGCGGCGGTGAAGGCGACCAAGCTCGGCGCGTTCGACTTCCTCGAAAAACCGCTGAGCATCGACAAGGTGTCGGTGGTGATCAAGAACGGAATCCGCCACCGCTGGCTCGAGCACGAGAACGCGCGGTTGCGCGGATCGGATCAGGCCAGATACCGGATTATCGGCGAGAGCGTCCCCATGAAGGCGTTGCGCCAGCAACTGGCGCTGATGGCGGGCACAAACGGCCGGGTCTTGATCTACGGCGCCAGCGGGACGGGGAAGGAGCTGGTAGCCCACGCCATCCACGCCATGAGCCCGCGCGCCGCGGAGCCCTTCGTGGAAGTCAACTGCGCGGCGATTCCGGAGGAGCTGATCGAGAGCGAGCTGTTCGGCCACCGGAAGGGCAGTTTTACGGGCGCTCACGAGGACAAGGTCGGCAAGTTTCAGAAGGCGAACGGAGGCTCGCTGTTTCTCGACGAGGTCGGCGACATGAGCCTCAAGACGCAGGCCAAAGTGCTCCGGGCGCTGGATGAGCAGCGTTTCGAGCCTGTAGGAGCGGCCGAATCGATCCAGGTGGACGTGCGCGTGATCGCCGCCACCAACAAGAACCTCCAGGAGGAGATCGAGAGAGGTAATTTCCGCGAGGACCTTTTCTACCGGCTGAACGTGATCCCGTTTCATGTGCCACCCCTCAGGGAGCGCGTCGAGGATGTGGCCCTGCTGGCCGATCATTTCCTGAGGGAGTTCACAACCGCGTACGGCCGCAGGCCAAAGGAGCTGACTCCGGCCGCCTACCAGGCGCTTCGGGACTACCATTGGCCGGGGAACGTGCGGGAGCTGAGGAACCTGATGGAGCGGCTGGTGATCATGAATCCCCAGGTCCGCGTGGATGCGCGCCACATTCCCCTGCCGCGGGCCCGCGCACAGGCCGAGCGCCCCGCAGAAGGCTTCGGGAGTCTGGAAGAGGTGCGATCCGCAGTTGAGCGGGATTACATTCTCAAGAAGCTGGACGAGACGGGGGGCAACGTCACGCGCGCTGCGGAACTGCTGGGGCTCGAGCGCAGCAACCTCTACCGTAAGATGAAGGCCCTCGGCATCGCGCCGAAAGAATAGCCCGACTCAGACCTTTGCGGCCACGGCTGCGCTGCGCTGTGAGCCGTTGCGGGCTCGCAGGTCGAGCAGCTTTCTCAGTTCAGCATCCAGCTTGTCGGCAGCGTCGGGATGCTCCTTGAGAAACTGGCGGGCGTTCTCGCGGCCCTGGCCGATGCGCTCGCCCGAGAAGCTGAACCAGGAGCCTGTCTTTTCCACGAGGTTGTGCGCTACGGCCAGATCCAGCAGGTCAGCTTCCCGGGAGACTCCTTCGCCGTAGAGCAGATCCACTTCGGCCTCCTTGAACGGGGCCGCCACCTTGTTCTTAACCACTTTGAGACGGGTGCGGTTGCCGATCACCTTGTCGCCGTCCTTGATGCTCGAGATCCGCCTGACGTCGATGCGGACTGAACTGTAGAACTTCAGGGCCCGCCCGCCGGTGGTCGTCTCCGGGTTGCCGAACATGACCCCGATCTTCTCGCGAATCTGGTTGATGAAAACCAGACAGGTGTTGCTGCGCGACACGGCCCCCGTCAGCTTCCGCAGCGCCTGCGACATCAGGCGGGCCTGGAGGCCCATGTGGCTGTCGCCCATCTCTCCGTCCAGTTCCGCCTTGGGGACCAGCGCCGCAACCGAGTCCACCACCACCACGTCCACGGCGCCCGAAGCCACGAAGGCCGCCGTGATCTCCATCGCCTGCTCCCCATGATCGGGTTGGGCCACCAGCAGGTTGTCCACATCCACCCCGAGCTTGCGGGCATACACCGCATCCAGCGCGTGCTCGGCATCGATGAACACGGCGGTGCCGCCCTGTCTCTGTGCTTCGGCGATCACCTGGAGCGCAATCGTGGTCTTGCCGCTGGACTCCGGACCGAAGATCTCGACGACACGGCCGCGAGGAAAACCGCCGACGCCCAGGGCGGCGTCCAGGGAGATCGAGCCGCTCGGTATGACATCGACCGGTACGATCGTTCGGGACCCGATGCGCAACACGGCCCCTTTGCCGAACTGCTTTTCCATCTGGGCCAGCGCCTGATCGATGGCACGGCGGCGCTCCCGCTCGTCAAGCATGGACGGGTTCTCCTTCTATAGCCTTGTGCCCGCAGCCGGCGAAGATTCTCAAGCCAATTCCTTGTAGAGAGCGAGTGTCTGCCGGGCTGTTCGCTCGAAGCGAAAGCGGCGTTCGTAGGTATGCCTCGCCTGAACGGCAAGTCCGAGCCGGAGGCCGCCGTCGCCGATGAGCCTCGCCAGCGCGGAGGCCAGCTCTTCCGGCGTGCCGGGCGACACCAGCAGCCCGTTGACGCTATCCTCCAACGCCTCCGGCACCCCACCGACCCGTGAGGCCACAATTGCCAGCCGCGCCCGCATCGCTTCCAGAATGCTTCGCGGAAAACCCTCCGAGCGGGAGGAGAGCACGAAGACTTGCGCCCGCGCCAGAACGGGGGCGGGGTCCTCCCGGTATCCAAGGAACCGGATGCGTTCACCGACGCCCAGCGTGCCGGCGAGCGCGCGGGCCTGCGGCTGAAGCGGCCCGCCGCCGATCAGATCGGCTTGCCAGTCGAGATGACGAATCATCGCCATCGCCCGAACCAGCGTTGCGTGGTCCTTCGGGCTCTCAAACCGCGCCACGGAGACGATACGAACAGGATCCGCCCGGGGTTCGCCAAGCAACTCGGCCCCGACGTCATGAACACCGTTGTAGATCACACGCAGCCGGTCCGGCCGGGCGATTCGCTGGCGGAGAGCCAGATCCTTCTCGTACTGGCAAACGCAGACAATCGCCGCCGACCGGCTTGCCATGATCCGTTCGGCGAGGCGAAAAGCCAAGCCCGCCTGAGGGGAGAAGCGGGCTCCTGAAGACCACCCGTGCGGAGTGTAGACGGCAGGAAGGCCGAGCCGCGAAGCAGCGATCCGGCCGAGCCAGCCGGCCTTGGCGGTATGCAGAGACACGATGTCCGCTGGGTACTGGCGCAAGGCCTTCGTCAGCTCCAGCACGGCCCGCAGGTCGCGCAGGGGGTGGATGGAGCGCTGCAGGTGCTGGAGCGGCTGAAAAGGGACTCCGCAACGCGCCAGTTGCTCGGTTACCGGCCCCTCGCCGCCGGTGAACACCATGACGTGATGTCCCGAGCCCAGCATGGCGCGCGCAAGATCCCGCACATGTACGCTCGCACCCCCTACCGCGTCGGCCCGGGTGATCACATACGCGATCTTCACCGGTTCTCCTTCGTGGAGACGACCACCAGGAACGCCAGCTTCCGGAAGACGGCGGTGGCGGCTGCGGAGCCTCCCGGGAGGTCGAGCAGATGCGCGAGCGGCGTCAGGGCGGGGGTTTCGCGCAGGCGGTAACGGATGTATTCGACCTCCCGGAACTCGTTTGAGAAGCAGCGCGAGAAGGCGGCCAGGATCTCCTTGCGGGGACGATAGCGGGTGTAGCGGTCCAGCCAGTCCAGCTTGTCGCGCGCCCACTGCCGGCTGGTAGGCGCCTGCTGCTTCCAGGTGCCCAGGCCCGCCGAGCGCAGGGCCCAGGTGTAGAGAAGCCGCGCCCGCGAACCCGCCCGGAACCAGTGCGCGAAGGGGATGCCAATGTGACCTTCACGAAACACGTCGCGGGAGGGGAACAAACTGAGCAGGATCCCGCCGGGCTTGAGCACGCGGTGGATCTCTCGCAGCACGGCGTCCAGGTCCTCGACATGCTCCAGCACCTGGTTGTTCGTCACCAGATCGAAATGACCGTCCTCGAACGGCAGCCGACCGTCAACAATCTCATGGACCACAGTTCCGAGCATCCCGGAACGCTCCGCGTGCAGGCGCGCTTCGGAGCCGCCGTAGAAAACATCGGCGCCGACCAGGTCGAGTCTCGCCTCGCGGCCCGCCGAAACCAGTTCCCCGGCGCCGCAACCGAAGTCCAGAATCGTTGCATATGGCCGCGCGGAGGCGAGGCGGCGCGCGAAGTCGAGCACAAAGCGGTTGGTTACGTCCACCTGGCGAGCAGCTCCTCGTACAACTGTTCCCACCTGGTAAGCATGGCGGCGGCCTCGTAGTGCTCGACGACATGACGGCGCGCGGCCAGACCCATTGACAGTCTCTCATCGGCAGGGAGGCTCATCAGCCGCGACATGGCGGCGGCAAGCGCCTCGGCGTTTCCGGGCGGCACCACGTAACCCGTTCGCCCGTCAGATACGACCTCGGCCGCGCCGCCGGCGGCGGTCGTAACGCTTGGCAGGCCGCAGGAGGCCGCCTCCAGCAGCGATACGGGCATGCCCTCCACGAGGGACGCCTGAACAAAGGCGTCGGCGGCCGGCATCAGGTCTTCGATATCGGCCCGCTGGCCGAGGAAACGCACGTTTGTGCCTAGCTCGGAGGCGAGCTCGACCAGTTCCGTCTCTTGCGGTCCCGCGCCGGCCACCAGCAGAATGCCTTGTCCCAATCCCGCGAAAGCGTGAATCAGCGGCCCGTAGCCTTTCTTCCACATCAGCCGGCCCACGGCCAGCCAGGTGAACTGATTCCCCAGGCCAAGCAGACTTCGGGAGGTCTGCCGCCGCGCCGCATCCGGCCGGAAGCGCGAGGTGTCCACGCCGTTCGGAATGACCCGGAGCTTGCGCGCCGGAACGGCCTTGGCCCCGATGTGCCTTGCGGCCACGGCCTCGGACACCGCGACCGTCAGATCGCCCAGCCCGTCGGTGAGCCGGTAAGCAGAGTCGCGCCAGCGCATTTGGGAGGAACGGCGGCTGGTCTCGGCCGCGCTGTGCAGCGTCGAGACAACAACGGGCAACGGAAACAGCAGCCGCGACAGCCGTGCTAGCAGGTTGGCGTGGAACATGTGGCCGTGCAGGATCTGCGGCCGCAGCTTGCGAAGGATCACCGCTAATCTTGCCAAACCGAGCGGATTCCAAACACCAGGCTGCATGTCGAGCGAGTAGACTGGAATCGACTCGGCCGCCAGCTCCGCTTCGAAGGCCGTCGGCTTCACCAGGGAAACCACGCTGACGTCCCAGTTGCGCCGCCCGAGGCCTGCCGCCAGCAGAGCCACCTGCGTCTCGGCGCCGCCGCGCGCCAGGTTGGTGGTCAAGAGCGCAATTCGTGCAGTCACTGCGGCTTCCCCGCGATCCGGCTGAAGATTTCCTCGTACGCTTTGACCATCGCTTCCACACTGAAGCAGTGCGCCCGCATGCCGGCTGCCTGGCCCATGGCCAGCCGACGCGCGGGTGCTTTCACGAGCGAAGCCAGGGCGTCGCCAAGCTCCTGCTCGTTTCCCGGCCGCACCAGGATGCCGGTCGTGCCATCGTCCACCAGTTCCGGCACGCCGCCGACGGCGGTGGCGACAACCGGAAGACCTGCCGCCATCGCCTCCAGAACCGTCACAGGACTGCCCTCCCAACGCGACGAGAGGGCGAGGAGGTCGCAGGCCGACAGCAGCGCGGGTACGTCGGAGCAGACTCCAAGAAGATGCACCCTGCCCTCGACGCCCAGGCTCCGGGCCGCCGAGCGCAGAGAGTCAGAGAGGCTGCCTTCCCCCGCGAGGAGCAGATGAGTATGCGGAATGGCTGCCAGGCCACGTGCGAAAGCTCGGACGAGCGTTCCGGGATCCTTCTGCGGCTCCAGGCGCGCCACCGACGCGATCAGGATCTCGCCTGAAGAGAATCCGTGCGCCCGGCGCCAGGGCTCCCGCGACTCCGGCCGGCGGAAGCGCGCAAGATCGATCCCGTTCGGGATCGTGGCCAGCGGTTCGAACCCGTACATCCTCTTGTAGGAGTGCGCCACAGCCGCCGAGACAGCGACGAGCGACACTCCGCGACGGAAAGCTATGCGGTTGAACGCTCCCGTGATCCAGTCGGGGTCCCGGCCGGCGAGGTTGTGCGCCGTGTGGATCACTGCGGCGTGGCGCGCGGCCGGCAGAACGTATCGGAGCACATAGGAGTGCGTGTGCACCACGTCGGGGCGATAGTCGCGGAGCACATGAGTCAGGCGGGGCCACATGCGGACGTCGAACCCGCGGCGTTTCTCCAGATGCCAGACGCGAACCCCGCAATCTTGCAGCACGGGTTCCAGCCCCCCGGCAAAGCGATCATAGAGCGACACCACTGCCGCTTCGAACCGATCGCCGTCAAGCCCGCACGTTAGCGACACCGCAACGTTCTCGGCGCCGGCGCGCTTCAGGGTCGGCAGAACCTCCAGGACCCGGATCTTCACTTCCGCTCCCCCGACGGATGGAAGGACCGGGCCCACTCCGTCAGAATGAGCCCGAAAAAGAGCCACCCGGGCTTGCGGTGCTCCCAGGTCAGCACAGTGATCCCCACCACCCACATCCCCAGCACGACCGACCAGACGGCACACTCCATCGGCGGCATGATCCATACATAAGCAGCCAGAACGGCGAGCAACAGCGCGAATAGCCCTAGGCCGACCAGGCCGCATTCCACCAGGACCGACAAGTACGAGTTGTGGGCCACATAGGCGTGTCCCGGGATAGCCGGAACTCCAAGTTGAGGCTCCACAGCCCGCGCGTAGGCCCCCGAGCCGATTCCCACGAAGGCGTGCGCGCGCGCGACTCTCAGCCCGGCCTTCCAGATTTGCGTGCGATTGTGCAGCGTGCCGCCGCTGGCCTCGACGGGCAGAGTCGCCAGCCGCTGGCGTGAGGCGGAAGGAGCAAGATGGAGCGCACCGGCCAGCAGCAAGCCGAACAGCACCACGCCCGAGATTCGACCCGGGACATCCGCCACCCGCCAGGTCAACGGGACAAGAACAAATGCGCAGGCCGTCAGGACAAACGCCGTGCGCGAGGCGGACAGCAGGACCGCGGTCATCGCCAGAAGGATTGCGATCCGATACAACCAGCGGACGGGCCCGCTGTCGCGGAGGCCGAGATACAACGCCAGGGGGACCGAGAGCGCGACCGTCAGACCAAGATCGTTCGGATCGAAGCCGGGAGCAGCATACCGGCGGTAGTAAGTCTCCAGGTCCCGCACGTAGCGGAGCACGGTCAGCACCGAGGCGACCGCAGCTCCCGCAACGTAGGCCCGCATGAGCGCCGCCTGCCGGCCGCCTGTCCGGCAGCTTTCCCAGATCATCCACAGCATGGCGAGCAGTTGCACGAAGGTTAGCAGCCTGGCCGACGTCTCTGCCGGCGCAATGCTCCATAGCCGGGTCAGAGCAGTCCACCCAGCGAAGCACGCTGCCAACACCAGTGGCAGGTTGAGCCGGCGCATGGATCCGCGGCTCAGCGCCTCCACGGCCACGGCCACAAAAGCCAGTGCGCCGAGGAGCCGGGAGAGCGTGCCCAGGACCGGCAGCAGGACGCTCTTCTCCCACGGGATGGAGAACACAAATCCGCAGACCAGCAGCCAGGCTGCGCGGCGATGCAGGTTTCGGATCCCCTCGGACATCACCGGAGCGTCACTTCCCGCTCTGGGAATGATGGTAGACCATCTCGCCGGCGGGGATGCGGACGGCGAGCCGGTTCTGTGGCGGCGGAAGAGGACAGGTGGCGTAAGGAGTGAAGGCGCAGGGAGGGTTGTAGGCCCTGTTGAAGTCCAGAACTACGCGGCCATCCCGGGGGGCGTCCGAGTACATGAACCGGCCCGAAGGATAGGTCTCCTTGCCGGCCGTCTGGTCCCTGAACATAAAGAAAAGCCGCTTTCCCTCGGCGACAGGCTCAAGTCGGTATTCCTTGCCGGCGATCGTGAAGGCCGCGTAGCCGGGGCACGGTTGCTGCTCGGTGTTGCCGATGATGTCCAGCACGGGGATCTGCTTTGGGGGACGATAGGGCACAAACCTGGCCTGGATTTGCCAGGATTTGTCCACGGGGAACCAGCGGAGCCCGGTAAACTCGCGGCGGAAACTGCTGTTCACGTCCCGAAGCCGGATGCCGAACATGGCCCCGCGCTTAATAACGAACATCGACAGGCCTTTGATGCTGATGATGTCCGGAGGGCCGGGGGTGTCCGGGCGCATTTCCAGCGACTCGATGAGCTTGCCGGCCGAGGTGACCGGCACGCCACGCTCGGCTACGAACTTCGTTTTCCCGCCCGCGAGAATGAAGCTGCCCACGCGTGCCGGCACCGAGCCCTTCGGCAGGACGATCCGGGCGGACTCATTCGTTCCGACCCGGTTCTCGCCCTCCTGGAGCCAGAACAGGCCCGCCACCGTGAGCCACCCGTCGTCCTTCTTGAGGTTCTCCTCGCGCGTCCGGCGCCACTTCTCGATCTCGGCCCTGTAAGGATTCTGGGCACTCAACAGAAGGCCCGCGACCACCAAGCTGATCGTGAGCGGACGCGTCATTTCGTCTTCGCGGGCGCCGCCGGGCTCTCGCGGACCAGCCCCAGTAGCTTGCGCAGATCGGCATCCACCTTCTGCCGGACGTCCGGGTTGTCCTTCAGGAACTGCCGGGCGTTCTCGCGGCCCTGCCCGATGCGCTCACCCTTGTAGCTGTACCAAGAGCCGCTCTTCTCGAACACGTTCTGGGCGACGCCGACGTCCAGCAGGTCGCCCTCCCTGGAGATTCCCTCGCCGTAGATGATGTCGAACTCCGCCTCGCGGAAAGGCGGCGCAACCTTGTTCTTCACGATCTTCACCTTGGTGCGATTGCCGATGACGGCGTCGCCTTCCTTGATGGCGGCGATACGGCGGATATCGGCGCGCACCGTGGCGTAGAACTTGAGGGCGCGGCCGCCGGTCGTCGTTTCGGGGTTGCCGAACATGATGCCGATCTTCTCCCGGATCTGGTTGATGAAGATCAGGCAGGTGTTCGATTTGGAGACCACACCGGTCAGCTTGCGCAATGCCTGGCTCATCAGCCGAGCTTGCACGCCCATGTGCGCGTCGCCCATTTCGCCGTCCAGTTCCGACTTGGGAACCAGGGCGGCGACCGAATCGATGACCAGGACATCGATGGCGTTTGAAGAGATCAGAGCGCTGGTGATTTCCAGGGCCTGTTCGGCGTAGTCGGGCTGAGAGACAAGGAGGTTGTCGACGTCCACTCCAAGCTTGCGGGCGTAGACGGGATCCAGGGCATGCTCGACGTCGATGAAGGCCGCCATGCCGCCGGCCTTCTGCGCCTCGGCGATCACTTGCAGAGCCACCGTGGTCTTGCCGGACGACTCGGGGCCGAATACCTCGGAGATCCTGCCGCGGGGAAAACCGCCGACACCCAGGGCGGCGTCCAGGGAGATAGAGCCTGTGGGGATGCTGGCTACGGGGACGATGGCTTCCTTAGCCCCGAGCCGCAGCACGGAGCCCTTCCCGAATTGCTTTTCGATCTGGCCCAGGGTCAGCCCGAGCATGCGTGTCCGTTCTTTCTCTTCCATTGTCTTGTGCGACCTCAGCGCCGGGGGGTGGAATGCTGATTATACCAGCAGGAGATGGGGGTACCGCACTCGCAGCAGCCGGGTAACATGTAGTCATGAGGCGTCTCGGCCTAACGTGGGCTTTGCTTGCTGTGGGGCCGTTGCTGCTGTCTCAGGAGCAGGCAACGAGTGCGCCTGAAGTCCGTTCTTCTTTCTATCGTGGACGCCCCGTCACCTACCAGGTGATCGATGGCATGGCCATCTACCAGGGCGACATTGTTCTGGGGACAGCCGCGGAAATGGAGGCGGCCCGAGAGCCGGCCGGGAAAGCGGGTTTCAGGGGAGCGATGGTCGTCTCCTCGCCCTCAGACCGGTGGCCCGGCGGCGTCGTGCCCTACGTGATCGACCCCGGCCTCGTCAACCCGAGCCGTGTCCGGCAAGCGGTTGCGCATTGGAACTCGAAGACGCCGATCCGCTTCGTGGAAAGGACGAGCGAGCCCAACTGGGTGGTGTTCACGCCTGGCAGCGGCACGGGTGTTTGCTCCTCCTACGTCGGGATGGTGGGTTTCGGCGAGCAGACGATCACGCTGGACCGGGGCTGCGGCGTGGTGGAGACCATCCACGAGATGGGACATGCCGTCGGATTGTGGCACGAGCAATCCAGAGCGGACCGGGACAGACACGTGGAAGTGCGGTACCAGAACGTCGACAAGCGCTACACCTACAACTTCGACCAGGAGCTGGCCGATGGCGCAGACAGCGGGCCCTATGACTACGGGTCCATCATGCATTACGGCGCATACGACTTCTCGCGCAACGGCGAGCCCACCATCGAGACAATCCCGCCGGGGATTCCCATCCGGATAGCTACCGGTTTGTCCGAGGGTGACATCGACGGCGTGCGGCGCCTGTACGGCCAGCCGCCGTTGGCGACCACAATCACGACGAACCCGCCTGGGCTGCAAGTGAGTGTGGACGGCGAGACCTTGACGGCTCCAGTAAGCCTGGACTGGGTTCCGGGCAGCGTCCACACGATCGGCGTGGTCTCGCCGCAGGGGGATCCATTCCTCCGGTACTTATTCGGCCGCTGGAGCGACGACGGGGCCCAGACGCACCAGGTCACGGCTTCGCCCTCTGTCACCACATTAACGGCCAATTTCATCGAGCAGTACAAGGCCGATTTCTGGTTGTTTCCGGACGCCGGAGGCGCCGTAGAGATCACGCCGTCTTCCCCGGACGGATTCTATACGAGCAGGTCCTCCATTCAGCTCAGAGCCGAGCCGTCCGAAGGGTACAATTTCTTCAACTGGGCCGGATTCCTGTCAGGGGCAGCCAATCCGCTCCAGGCTCACGCGGAGGATCTCGAGTTTGCCGCGGCGGAGTTTACAACGGGTCCCGTGGTCACCGTTGCGAGCGATCCTCCCGGCCGAAGGGTGAGCGTCGACGGCATCAGCTACACGGCTCCTCACAACTTTCGGTTTGAAGCGGGCAGCGAGCACACGCTGCTGGCTCCCTCTCCCCAGACTTCGTCGCCGGCCCGTTACATCTTCAATTCCTGGGACAACGGAGAAACGGGCGAGCTGAATGTGAAGGCCGCCGGCGAGGCCGCGGTCTACACGGCCCGGTTCACGACCCAACATCCGGTGACAACAGACGTGAGACCGTCGCCGTTGTCGGGTTCGGTGGCGCTGAACCCTTCCTCAGCGGACGGCTACTACGACGCCGGGACAACGGTGGAGTTGACGGCCACACCCGGGAACGCGCACGTCCGGCTCGACTACTGGAGTGGGGATCTGGGCGGGTTTCGGAACCCCATACCGCTTCTGGTTGACGACCAGAAGGACGTGACGGCCAACTTCGTCTCCAAGTCAGCCGGATCGACCGCCGTCGTTAATGCGGCGAGCTATGCGTCGGGCTCGATCGCCCCCGGTCAGCTTGTGACGGTGTTCGGCACCAACCTGGGCCCGGTGACACCGGCGCTGCTGCGCCTGGACGGCACAGGCAAAGTCGCGACCGAGCTCGCCGGCGCTAGGATACTGTTCGACGGTGTCGCCGCGCCGATGGTCATGGCTTCCGCTAATCAGTCCAGCGCCGTAGTGCCCTACTCCGTCGCAGGGAAATCATCGACGAGAGTGGTGGTGGAATACAAGGGCGTTCAAAGCTCGCCCATGTTCCTGGGGGTGTCGCCGTCGGCCCCCGGCATCTTCACTCTGGACATGAGCGGGCGCGGACAGGGAGCGATCCTGAACGAGGACGGAGTGACGCTGAATTCGCCGGCAAACCCTGCCGCCCGAGGTTCCGTCGTGGTGCTCTACGCGACCGGCGGGGGCCAGACATTTCCGCCGGGCGAAGACGGCGCCGTTCCTGTGGGTGTGCTGCCGAAACCCGTGCTTCCCGTGCGGGTGACCATCGGCGGAGTCTCCGCGGAAGTGCTCTACGCGGGCGCGGCCCCCTATTACGTGTCCGGCCTCATGCAAGTCAACGTGCGGGTGCCGCGGAACATAGCAGCCGGGGACTACGTCCCCGTGGTGCTGACCGTGGGCGACCGCTCCAGTTTCCCGGCCGTGACCCTGTGTGTACGGTAGCCGCCGCCTAGAGGATGGGGGCGTAGTAGCCTCGCCTCGAGCGGACGATGAGGTTCGATCGGTCCTTCACAACGATATCGACGCGCTGGTAAGAACCATCGGTCTTCATCGGTTCGGGCCTGTAAAGGATGCTGTATTGGTGTCTCAGCTCGTTGGCGATGTTCTCGAAGGACTGCGAGAGATCCTCGGCTTTGAAGGGAAAGAAAGCCATTCCGCCGGTCTCGGCCGCGAGGTACTTCAGGACTCTGTCTCCAGTGGTTTCGGCACGCGTCATGTTGGTAGAGATGGTGTAGATCACCACATCGGCCTTCTGCGCCAGTTCCAGAGCCTGGTCGCGACTGTAGCGGCTCTGATTGTCTTCGCCGTCGCTCAGCACCACCATGGCGCGGCGGAACTTGTGCCGGGGCTGATCCTGCATCAACTTGTCGCGGCTGGCAAAGTAGATGGCATCGTAGAGCGAAGTCCCCCCTCCCGCACGCAACTGCCGGATGACGCGCGTGAGTTGCTCAATGTTATCCGTCAGGTCAGCCTGGAGTTCGGGGGAGGTGTCGAAGCTGATGACCGTCGCCCTGTCCTGGTCGGGGCGCATGACACTGTTAATGAATTCGATGGCCGATTCCTGGATAAACCGGAGCCGGTCGCGGATACTGTTGCTGCTGTCCACCAAAATCGCCAAGCGCAGAGGCAGGTTGCTCTCTGCGGAGAACTCAAGGACCTTCTGAGGCACCTTGCCCTCGCGCACAACGAAGTCATTCTGCTTCAGATCGGTGACGAAGCGGCCACGCTTGTCGGTCACGGTGAACAGCAGGTTCACTCGCGTGACTTCCAGTACAATCTTGCTGCGTGAGTCCTCGTCGGACGGCGTAGCCGGCTGGGCGGACGGCGCCTGCGCACGGCAGTGGCCAAACACGCCGGCGATCAACAGGCACACTACAATGTTCCTCATGGCGCCTCTGACTCGATTATAGGAGTCCCGCCAGCCAGCGCTCAAGCTCGGCAGGCAGGGGAGATTCGACAGTGACCGGCGCCTGAGTGGACGGCTGTGAGAAGCGAATGCGGTGGGCATGGAGGAAGAAACGGCGGGGCGTCTCCTGTCCTCCCACGCGGGCTGGCGCGCCGTACAGCCGGTCCCCGGCCACGGGATGTCCCAGTGCGGCCATATGTGCCCGGATCTGGTGCGTTCGCCCGGTCCCGATCCGGACCTCCAGGAGAGTGAAGTCCCGGAGGCGCCGCAATACGCGGTATTCGGTTGAAGCCGTCCGGCCGCGCCCCAGCCGGGCAGTCATGCGGATGCGGCGCACCGGATCCCGGCTGATGGGTCTGTCGATCTTCCCCTGGTCGCGCTCCACGACTCCATGTACAAGCGCAAGATAGACCTTCTCCACTTTCCGCTCAGCGAATTGGCGGGCCAGGTCGCGGTGGGCGGTGTCGTGCCGCGCCACCAGGATGACGCCGCTGGTATAGCGGTCTAAGCGATGGACGATCCCGGGCCGGAGCTGCCCGCCGACGCCTGAAAGCGTGCCGAAACGCGCCACCAGGGCATTGACCAGCGTCCCCGACCGGCAGCCCGCGCCGGCGTGCACCACCATCCCGGCGGGCTTGTTGACGGCAACAACATCCTCGTCCTCGTAGAGGATGTCGAGTGGTATTTGTTCCGGCTCCGCGCGCAAGGGTGGCGGATCGGCGGGCTCCACTTCAACGCTCTCCCCGCCGTGCAGTGGAAAGGAGGGTTTCTGAGGCTTGCCGTTGATCCTCACCCGGCTGCCGCGAATCCACTCCTGCAAGCGAGCGCGGCTGTAGGCCGGCAGGCGCTCCTGGAGGAAGCGGTCGAGGCGCTTGCCTGCGTCTTCAGCCTGGGCCGTAAGTATCAACTTGTGTCTATCATGAATCATCGGGAGGCAGCGATGCAGGAATTCCAGAACTTCATCAATGGCCACTTCGTGGCATCCAGCGGCGGGCGGATTGAGGTGACGAATCCCTCGACGGGAGATTTGATCTGTACCGTGCCGGAGAGCACAACTTCGGATTTGGACGCCGCCCTGGCCGCGGCGGAGTCGGCGCAACGTGAGTGGAGCCGGCGGCCTGCGATCGAAAGGGCCAAGGTGCTACGGGCCCTTGCCGGGAAGATGCGTGAGAACGTGGAGCCGCTGGCCAGAATCATTACCGAAGAACAGGGCAAACCCCTTCCACTGGCACGCGGAGAGGCGGCAAGCGCCGCCGACTACTTCGACTACATGGCCGAATGGGCCCGCCGGACTGAGGGAGAGATCCTGGAGAGCGACCGCCCGGGGGAAAGCATCTTTCTGTTCCGTCATCCGATCGGCGTCATCGGCGGAATTCTTCCCTGGAGTTTTCCGTACTTCCTGATCGCCCGCAAAGCGGCGCCCGCCCTCATCACCGGCAACACGATCGTCATCAAACCCAGCGAGGAGACTCCGCACAACGCCGTCAGATTCTGCCAGCTCGCGATGGAAGCCGGCCTGCCGCGCGGCCTGATCAACGTGGTGCATGGCCGCGGCCCGTCGGCGGGCCGCGCGTTGGCCGCTTCCCCACGGATCGGGATGGTCAGTTTCACCGGCAGCGTGGAGACGGGATCGGCAGTCATGGCGGCAGCGGCGCCTAACATCACGAAGGTGAATCTGGAGCTGGGCGGCAAGGCGCCGGCCATCGTGATGGCCGACGCCGACGTCGACCTTGCGGTCCGGGCGGTGACGGCTTCCCGGGTGATCAACAGCGGCCAGGTCTGCAACTGCGCCGAGCGCGTCTATGTCGAACGCAAGATTGCCGGCGAGTTCGTTGACAAGCTGGCCGCCGCGATGAGGAGCACACGCTACGGCAATCCATTGGCCGACGAGACCGTGGACTATGGGCCCCTAATCAATGAGGCGGGCTTCCGCAAGGTAGACGGACTGGTTCATGGCGCGGTTGAAGCCGGCGCCGAGATTGTCACGGGGGGCAAGCGCGCTCCGGGCGAGGGCGGCTACTACTACGAGCCCACCGTTCTGACAGGGGTCAGGCAGGAGATGGAGATCGTCCGGCGCGAGATCTTCGGGCCGGTCGCTCCCGTGATCACATTCGAGGATCTCGACCAGGCCATCGCCTACGCCAACGACTCGGAATACGGGCTCACGTCTTCGATTTACACGCGAAGCCTGAACGTGGCCCTGCGGGCCTGCCAGGAGATCCGCTTCGGCGAGACCTACATCAACCGCGAGAACTTCGAGGCCATGCAGGGGTTCCACGCGGGCTGGCGCAAGAGCGGCATCGGCGGCGCAGACGGTAAGCACGGCCTGTACGAATTCACCCAGACCCACGTGGTCTACGTGCAAAGGACGTAGCGGCGGCCATATTCTGTATATTCAGAGAATGATCAAGTGCGCCATCGTTCCGGTCGCCGGATACGGGACACGGCTGCTGCCCGCCACCAAGAGCCAGCCCAAGGAGATGCTGCCGGTGGCCCGCAAGCCCATCGTGCAGTACGTCGTGGAAGAGCTTGTGGCAAGCTCGGTGGAGGAGATTCTGTTCGTAACGGGACGCAACAAGAGCTCGATAGAAAACCATTTCGACCAGGATCCCGAGCTGACCCGCTTGCTCAGCGAGGGAAAGCGGCTCGACCTTCTCGAGGAGCTACGCTTCGAAGAACTCCAGGCGCAGTTCTATTACACCCGACAGCGGCTCCAGCGCGGTCTCGGCGACGCAGTCCTGTGCGGCGAGAGTTTCGCCAGCGAGCGGCCTTTCGTGGTGGCGCTGGGGGATTCCATTCTCGGGCTTCATGCCAATTCCAGGGCCGTGTCGAGAATGTCGGAACTGTTCCAGTCCAGCCGTGCGAGTTGCGTCATAGCGGTTGAAGAGGTGCCGCCGGATCAGATCAGCCACTACGGCGTCATCGCGCCCGCCGGTGAGGATCGCGGCGGGATTCGTGTAGCAGACCTGGTGGAGAAACCCTCTCCCTCCACTGCCCCCAGCAACCTAGCCATCGCCGGCCGTTACATATTCTCGCCGTTGATCTTCGACATGATCCGGCAGGTCAGGCCCGACGCGCGGGGTGAAATCCAGCTTACCGATGCGATCCGCGGCATGTGCGCGGAGGGCAAGCGCGTGTTGGCTGTGAAACTGGCCGCTGGCGAGAGGCGCTACGATATCGGCAACTTCCCGAGCTACTTTGAGACGTTCGTGGAGTTTGCCCTCGCCGACCCCGTCTACGGAGAAGGATTCCGGCGCGCCGTGGAGCGCCTGCTGGAGGAAAGCCGGCAGACCGCATGACCAAGATCCTCGTCACCGGCGGCGCCGGCTACATCGGCTCCCACACCGTGCGCCAGTTGATCCGGAGGGACTACGACCCGATCGTGGTGGACAACCTCTCCAAGGGCCACCGCCATAACGTGGACGCCGCTCGCCTGCACGTGATGGACACATCCGACACCGATGCGCTGGCCGGCTTGATGGAGCGGGAGGGCGTGGAAGCCGTGATTCACTTTGCGGCCTTCATTTCCGTCGGCGAGTCGGTGCTGGAATCCGAGCGTTACTTCGCCAACAACGTCGGGGGAAGCCTTTCGCTGTTCAGCGCGATGCAGCGGGCGGGCGTCAGGAAGCTGGTCTTTTCCTCGACAGCCGCGGTTTACGGGACGCCCGAGCGGATTCCCGTCCCCGAGGAGGCGGCCTACGCCCCGGTCAGCCCCTACGGCGAATCCAAGGTAATAGTCGAGAAAGTGCTAGGGTGGCTGGATCAGTGCCGCGGCTTGCGCAGCATTTCACTGCGTTATTTCAACGCCTGCGGTGCCGACCCCGAGGGCGGACTGGGAGAAGAACACTCTCCGGAGACGCATCTGATCCCGCTGCTGCTGCAGGCGGCGCGCACGGGCCAGCCCATCACCTTGTTCGGAGATGACTACGCCACTCCCGACGGCACCTGCGTGCGCGACTATATCCACGTCCAGGATCTGGCCTCCGCCCACATCCTGGCGCTGGAGGCGCTGCGGAGCGGAGCCGCGTGGGGCGCCTACAACGTCGGCACGGGCCGCGGGCACTCGGTTCTGGAGGTGCTGCGCGCCGTCGAGCGCGTAACGGGCCGGAAGGTTCCCCGGGTAATGGGGGCCCGGCGCGCAGGAGATCCTCCCGTCCTGGTCGCCGACGCAAGCCGGCTGGAACGCTCTCTCGGCTGGAAACCGCGCTTCACCGACCTGCGGGAAATCGTCTCCACGGCCTGGGAGTTTGAAAAGAAGCGCTGACGCCTGGGCAGAACGAGGCCCGCCGCGCCGGCCGCTGTCTGCCGGGTCAAACCATCTGGTGCGATGTGTTGGTGGGCGCACCCTTGCGCCCCGCCCGGACGCCTGGCTGGGTCACCAGCGGCAGGACCGCCTCATTCCAGCCGTGCGGGCCGGGAGCGGTGGTGACCCGCGCGTTCGGCACCGCACGCTTCAGGGCAGCGGCATACGGGGAACGTATAATCACAGGGATGTCCACGGCCGTGAGGAACTTCGCATCATTCGGGCCGTCCCCGATGCCGACAGTGCGCACGGAACCGAAGGCGCGCCGGTACATCTTGATGAGGTACTCGACCGCCACGGCCTTGTCGTTCGCGCCGGTGATGTGATAGAAACGGTCGCCGCGGGTCCAGCGTTTTCCCGAGCGTTCGATTGCCTCCAACAGAGCGTGCGCACCGGGGCCGAGGATCTCGAACGGCTCGTCGTATTCGCGCTGCTTGGCCAGCGCGGCCTGCTGCACGGGCAGGGACGTGCGGAGGCAAATATCGGCTAGGCTCATCTGCTGGAATCCAAGAACTTCGCACTTGGCTTCCCTGGCCGCCTCTTCGAGCGCCGCAACCAGCTCAGGATACGGCGTGCCAAATTCGACGACATCGTACCCGTCCCGCCGCACGGACCGGTCGATGGCAAAGGGGAAGCAGCCGGACGGCACATAGACAGCGCCCCCGTTTTCCACAATGAACGGGTGTTCAATCTTCAACCTTCCACGCCACAGCTCCACCTCCGCCCGGGTCTTGCTGGTGCAAAGCACGAGGGGGGTATTGCGACGGCGCAGAGCCGCCAGCGCGGGCTCCGCTGCCTCGAAAGAATAGGAATGCGGGTGCAAGAGGGTACCGTCAAGGTCGGAGAAGATCACTTTCATGTCACTTCCAGAATAGGAGGCGGCACGCATAGGCTGGAATACCCTATGCGCCGTACGGAAGGCAGCAAAACGTGGTAGCTATGAGGCCCTGGAGCGGGAGACGGGATTCGAACCCGCGACATCAACCTTGGCAAGGTTGCACTCTACC
>JBHGAV010000031.1:0-47234 GCA_041946685.1 Bryobacteraceae bacterium
ATGTAGAACACGATGGGCAGCATGGCTGCCAGCAGGGTCCACTGGTTGATGTTGCTGGACACCATGTTCATCAGCGCCATGGGCGCGCGATCGACGGTGCGGGCCCAGTAAAAAGCGGAGACCTTCTCTGGGAATTCGGAGACGAACGGCGCCACCCACTGCACAAAAACGAAGCTCGGAATGCCGAGCGCCGCCGAGATCGCCAGCAAGCTGCCCAGGAAGGGCTCCGCCGCATAGTAGATGATTCCTCCGCCTCCCAGGAAGAAGCCGATGATCAGCAGGTTGCGGGTCAGGCGCGGCGACTTCACGACGGCTCGGGGGATCGCCTCCAACCCCTCTATGCCCTCTGCTTCCTCCGGCGGCATCCGCCGCAGCACGAACAGGTAAGCCGCGTAGATCAGGATCAGCACTCCGGCGTCGACCAAATTCAGGGACGCTTTGGCCCACACGAATACGATGTAGATGAGCGGGACCAGAAGGCCCACCACCTCGACGCAATGGCTCTCTTGAAGCCGGATCTCCCGCAGCGGACGCTTCTGGCGGGCCCGGTAGGATACGGCCGCCACGAAGTAGATCATGGGCCAGGCCAGCCCCGTGAGCAGCCGCAGCGCTCCCGTGAGGTTGGCCAGCAACAGCGGCACCTGCTGCCTCCAGGCGAGCACAAACTCCACGGCAAACTCGGGGAGCGTCTGCAGCCATGCCAGGATCGCCAGAGCGAAGCCTTGGGCCACGAAGAACTGCGCCGACTCGGCCGCCCAGGCGATCAACATCGCGGCCAGCAGAATTGCCGGAGCCGCCCACAGAGCCGTGGCGGGCGGGACCTCCCTGACGGTCGTCACGGCCAGCAGCAGCAGCGCGCACATCATGACGGGGCTTGCTTTGGCGCCGGCCGGGCCTGGGGGAGACTCACAGAAAGGTGGCTTCATTGCCTTTGGTGATTCGCGAATGCTTCCGGAATTCCGGGCGCTTCTCGGGATAGTCCGTACGGTAATGCGCCCCGCGGCTCTCCTCTCTTGCCAGGCCGCAGCAGGCGATCAGGTATACGATTTCGCGCATGCCTCGTAGCTCGTAGATCGCCTGGTTGGGATACGGACACGGCCGCATCGGGAGCGACCGCAAGCGGTCTCGCACCGCCGTCAGCCCTTCACGATCCCGGATGATTCCGCACTTCTCCCACGCCAGCCGGCGTAGCTCCTCCTCGGAGATGTCCGGAAATTCCGGCGGCGGGAACGGCGGGGGGCTGAGCACGCGTGCTCCGGCCCATTCGCGCATCCTTCTGCCCGCTCGAGCGCCGTATACCAGAGCCTCCAGAAGCGAATTGCTTGCCAGGCGGTTGGCTCCATGCACGCCGGTGGCGGCCACCTCGCCGGCCGCGAACAATCTGGGAAGACTGGTGCGACCCTCCAGATCCGTGCGAACCCCGCCCATGGCGTAGTGCGCCGCCGGGTACACCGGAGCCGGATCTTTCGTGATGTCCACGCCGTACTTGAGGCAGGTCTGATGCACCCTTGGGAACCGCTCCCGCAGGAATTCCGCCGGGCGATGGGTCAGATCCAGAAACACGTGCGGATCGCCGGTCCTCCGGGTCTCGGCCACGATGGACCTGGCCACGACGTCGCGAGGCGCCAGTTCCTGAAGCTCGTGGTACCGCTCCATGAAGCGCTCCCCTTTTCCGTTGAGAAGGCGGCCCCCTTCCCCGCGCAGCGCCTCGGTCAGCAGGAAGTTGGGTGCGCCCTCCACGTGCAGCGCCGTGGGGTGAAACTGGACGAACTCGATATCGATGATCTCGGCTCCCGCGCGATAGGCCGCAGCCACGCCGTCGCCGGTCGCCACCTCCGGATTCGTAGTCTCCAGGTAGATTCTGCCAAGCCCTCCCGTTGCCAGCAGCGTGGCGCGCGCCGTCAGCGGCACCAGGCGGCGCGTGTAGGAGTCGCAGGCCACCACCCCGGCGACCGCTCCTCCCTCGACCAGCAGGTCCGTGATCGCGGTGTAGCTGCGGAATTGAACGTTCTTGAGCGACGCCGCCTTGTGGTAAAGCGTGCGCGAAATCTCGCGGCCCGTCGAGTCGCCGTGCGCGTGCAATATGCGCCTCCGGCTGTGAGCTCCCTCGCGCCCGAAGGCCAGCTTCGTTCCTTCCCGGTCGAACTCCGCGCCCCAGGCGATGAGCTGCCGGATGGCCGCCGGACCCTCTTCCACCAGCACGCGGACCGCATCCCGGTCGCACAGCCCGTCGCCGGCCGCAATGGTATCCTGTTCGTGCAGTTCAACTTCGTCGTCGTCGCTCAGGGCCACGGCAATCCCTCCTTGCGCGTACTCGGAGGAAGATTCCCGGAGGCTGTCCTTGGCAACAATCAGGACCTCGCCGGCTTCTGCCAGCTCAATGGCAGCTCGCAGCCCTGCGACCCCCGCGCCGACCACCAGAAAATCGGCAGTCATCTACCTTGCGATTCTATCATCCCTTGCGTGGTACAACTCTTGTATGCCGTTCTTCGAGGTTACGACCGCGCAGCGCAACTACCGGGCGCTGGTGGAGCGCGGCATCCTGGCGCGCGCCGGCGGATACGTCCCGGAGCGGGCCGGCAAACTGTTCGTTATCACCACCGAGGACGTCTGGAGCCTCCACGGCGGCGCCCTGGCGCGCGGCCTCGAAGGGCGCCGATTCGAGGTGATCTTCTTCCACGGAGGCGAGGACCACAAGCGCCTCGCGGAAGTCGAGCGGCTGGCCGGCGAGATGGTGGAGCGCGGCGGCGACCGGTCGAGCATCGTGCTGGCCTTCGGCGGCGGCGTCGTGGATGACGTGGCAGGCTTTGTGGCCGCGGTCTTTATGCGCGGAATCCCGGTCATCCAGGCGCCCACCACACTGCTCGCCCAGGTGGATGCCGGCGTGGGGGGGAAGACCGGCGTGAACCTGGTTTCGGGCAAAAACCTTGTAGGCGCGTTTCACCAGCCGCTGGCTGTACTCACCGATCCCGATGTGCTCGCCACGCTCGCAGAGCGCGAATATCGCGCCGGCATCTATGAAGTGATCAAGTGCGGAGTCATCCGCTCGGCGAGCTTGTTCCGGCTCATGAAGGAGCGCCGGGATGAAGTGCTGGCGCGGGCGCCCGAACCAGTGGACGAGATGATCGCCGAATCTGTTCGCATCAAGGCGGAGGTCGTCTCCGCCGACGAGCGCGAAAGCGACCTGAGGCGCATCTTGAATTTCGGGCACACCTTCGGGCACGCGCTCGAGGCCGAAACCGGATATGTCCGCTTCCTGCACGGCGAGGCGGTCGCCTTTGGCATGAGGGCTGCCGTCCACCTGGCGCGCATGGCCGGTCTTTTGTCCGCCGCCGACGCCCGGTCCATCATAGACACGGTCGATCAGTACGGTCCCATCCCCTCGCTCGAAGGGATTTCTGCTGAGAATCTGGTTGCGCGGCTCGCCAGCGACAAGAAGACCTTGCAGGGGAAGGTGCACTTCGTGCTTCCGGAAGGGATCGGGGAAGTCAGAATTGTCTCCGGACTCGACGAAGCGGCGCTGCGGGCCGCCGCCCGCGCGGCCCTGGAATGAGTTCGGGAACCAAGCCCACTGGCACGGCTGGCGATGAAGAAGCCGCCCGCTGGGTGCGGCGCATGTTCGGCTCGGTGGCGCACCGCTACGATCTGCTCAACCACCTTCTTTCCTTCAACGTCGACCGCTCCTGGCGCCGCCGGACGGTGGAACGAGTTGCCGCCGTGCTCTCGATGCCCTCGGCACGCGTCCTCGACCTGTGCTGCGGCACTGGCGATCTGATGCTGGCGCTCGAAACGCGCCGCGGCGCCGCCGTCTGGGGCTGCGATTTTTCGCGGCCGATGCTGGAGATTGCCCGGCGCAAGCTTGATGCCGCGGGCAGCCGGTCCTCGCTGATTGAAGCCGATGCGCTGCGTTTGCCCTTGCCCTCCAATTCAATCGATCTGGTGACCGTGGCCTTCGGTTTCCGCAACCTTGCCAGCTACCGGGCGGGGCTTGAGGAGATGGCCCGCGTGTTACGGCCGGGCGGCGTAGCCGCGATCCTGGAGTTCTCCCGGCCGCCCTCGCGCCTGTTCGCCCGGCTCTATGACGTCTACTCGCGGCGCGTGCTCCCGGTCATCGGCGGAGCCCTTTCCGGTTCGCGGGAGGCCTACACTTACCTGCCCGATTCCGTGCGGCGCTTCCCGGACGCCGGGACGCTGGCCGCGGACATGCGCGGTGCCGGCTTTCGCGAAGTCACCTTCGAGCGCATGACCGCAGGCATCGTGGCGCTACACCTGGGGCGGCGGTGAGAGGCTACGGAATCGCGACACGCCCGCTGCGAGTGTCGCCGAGCGAGTTGCTGAGCTCCACATCCACCCAACCGATGCGTGAGCTGTCCCCCTGAACCGGAAACACGGCGCGCAGCGTAAACATGCTCCCGAGAGTCGTGGTCTCGAAAAACTGCTGGAAGGCGCGGGAGGCGTCCGCCTGAATCGTTCCGGGCGCGACCACGTGGCCTAGCAGGTCGAAGAAGGTGAAGGAAACCAGAGACGCCGAGCGCGACGTATCGTAGCCGGTCACCTGCACCTCGATGCCTCCAGCCGGGCGGGCCGCGCGAGTGCTGCTGATCACCACCGGCGCGGGGGGGACCTGCACGACAAGCTGTTCCTTGTGCGGCCCCAGCGTGACCGTAAACGTGATGTCGCCGGCCGTGGTGCCGGTCTGAAATTCCGTATCCGAACGGCTGCCGAACCTTGCCACGTCCTCTCCCTCGGTCACCGTGAAGGAGATCGTTCGGCCGCCTGTGGCCGGAAACAGCACGGCGGCGTCATCGCTCTTGCCCGCGACGCCCGGCTTGAACTCCATCTTCAACGCGCCCGTGGCGGACACCTGGGAAGGGGAGGCCAGGCGGACGGCGACCTTCGCTTGCTGGCCTCCCTTCAGGGCCGCCGGCTCGATTGTGACCGACGGCTTCGGGGGGCTCGGGGGCTCGACGGGAGGTGGAGGCTCGACAGGCTTGGGCTCGCCGCCGGTTCCCGTGAGCACGGTTCTGACGCCGTTGATGTTGAGATAGGCGAGATACGAAATGGGGGCCAGCGGCTGGAAACGCACGACAAAGTCCGATGAATCTCCCGGCCCGAGCAGGAGGGGCAGTTTTGGCAGGCTGGCGAACGTAAACCGGCTGCCCGCCAGGTTGAGTCCCTGGAGCCATGCGGCCTCGGGGGCGGCGTTTCTGACGCGGAACTGCGTGTCCAGCGCTTCGCCCGCCGCCACCGTCCCCACGTCGAGTGAGCCTTCGACTGCCTGCTCGATTCCATACCGGACCACGAACAGCTTCATCTCGGCAGCCAGCAGCAGGGGCGCGGCCAGCGCCGCCGTCAAGAGCCTCCCCGTCATGGCGCCGCCTCCGGCAGCCGGGAGATCTCCAGGCGGCCGTCCAGCAGCCGGACGGCAAGGCGGCGGTCAACCTGGTGCACGCAAAACCACCCCTCACCCATCTGCTCGATTTCGAGAACCTCGCCCTCGACCTTTGTCCGCAGCTCGCCTCCGTCGTCTCTGCGAAGAACCAACTCGTCGCCTTCAACCGTCAGGGGGAGGGCCGGAGCTTCCCACTCCTCGGGGATCTGCCCGAGAAGCTGCCCACGGCTGTTGAAGGCGTAGACGGCGTCCTGAATCCTCGCCAGCCCTGTTTGGCCATCGAAGATTGCCGCCGCCACGCCCTGCGCGATCGGCGCGCCCAGCACGAAGTTGCCTGTCATTCCGTACACCGGCCGGAGCGCCCCGGCCCGGTCCCGGGCGAAGCCCGCCAGGGGAGGCGCGACGCCGGACTGCGCCAGTAAGCCGGTAAAGACCGCGAGAAAGATGAATCCTCTCTTCATTGCGGGCCTCCCACCGTGATCGTCGGTATTCCCACGCTGAGTGTGGCGGCGGTCTGGCTTGTCCCGCTCGCCGCCGACGCCCTCCGCCCCAGGGCCAATCCTGCTGCCGCCGAACCGGCTGCGATTCCCGCTACGATCAGCACAATCTTCCGCCTGCTGCGTCCCGCCGAAAGTGCGGCTGCCGGCGAGTCCGCTGCCGACGCTAGAACCCTGTGTGCCGAAACGGCGGAAGCTCGAAGCTGGCCCTTGGCAGCGGCCACGCGAATCTCGAAAGTCCCCGGTGTCTTGTTCCAGCGGACTCCCGTGGCCGAGGCCCTGCCGTCGGCGCCCGTCACCACCACGTCGGTCGTTAAGCCGTTGGCGAATGTGCCCCCGGGACCGGACGCCGGCAATCGGAAGGCTACTGTTGCGCCCTGGATAGGCTTGCCGTTCTCATCGGAAACCTCCACTTCCAAGGCCACCTTGCTTCGGGAACCCGCCAGATGCACTGGCCCGCTCGCTTCGACCACGCGGACTTGAAGCATGCCGCCGTCAGAAGAGGATTGAGCCGCCAGGCACATCGGCGCCAGCAGCAGCACGAGATGTCTCATCTAGAGGTAGTAGTGCCCTGGAGCGCGGATTTGTCGCTTGCGATATTGGGTGTTCCGGGGGGCTGGTTGGACTACCCCAGTCTCCTCAAGATGTCCCAGTACGCGCCCCGGTGGCCCAGGCGGATCGCCTCGGCGAGGCGCTGGTTGGCGTTGTAGTTGTAGTTCCGCTCCGGGCGGCTGGGGTCGAAGTACAGAAAGCGGGGATCGTCTCCGATCAGCGTATCGAGCAGGTCATAGACGAACGGCGCTACGGCCGGCTCCAGGTGGAACCACGGCTCGCGCGGCTGCTGGTCGCCGCCGAGTTCGGTGGCGAGCCGCGTGCCGGGGTATACTCCCACCCCCACCGATACGCCAACCACGTCCGGCGCAGCCCGTTTCATCAACTCGATCGTTCGGGTCAGGCTTTCCCGGCTTTCCCCCGGCGAGCCCAGCAGCAGATCGAGCATGACTGCCATTCCCGTCTCCTTCGACCAGCGCGTCGCGCTCACGATGTCGTCGGGAATATGCCGCCGGCCCAGGCGCCTTAGCATCTGCGCATCCCCGCTGTCCGTTCCGAAGTTGATGCCCACGCAGCCGGCCCGCCGCATGGCCCCGGCCAGCTCCTCCGAAAACGGGGAAGGCGCGCAGTAGGCGTACCACCGCAGCCGCTCCCCAAGGCCGCGCCGCTCGATCTCACTGCACACGGCTAGGGCGTGGGCCGGCGGCAGGTTGAACTCGGCGTCGCAGGTGTGCAGGTGGTCGATGCCCATCTCCACCAGCCGCTGGAGCTCGTCGGCCAGGGCCTCGGGCGGCCTCACCCGGGTCCGACTTCCCTTGGCCAGCGGGTCGGCGCAATAGACGCACTCGCCCGGGCAGCCGCGCTTGGTCTCGAATCCTGCCTGTCCTCCCTCGCGGAAGTAGCGCGGGTTGTCGGCCCATTGGCGCGTCATCGGCGGCAATCCGGCCGGGTCGGGGAAGACCGGCGGGTTGCGCCGAAAGCGGTCGCCATCGTGCCGGACCAGGTTCGGCGTGCTGCGCCACTCCTCGCCCCGCTCGATTCTTGCCGCCAGCATCGGAAACGCGAACTCCCCCTCGCCCCACACGCCCAGATCCGCGCCCGTGATTTCCAGGATCCTCTCCGGCAACACGGAAAAACCGATTCCCCCCACCACCACGGGCGCGTCCGTTTGCGCGCGAATGGCGGCTACCGTGCGGGCAAGATCCGGAAGGAAGGAAACCGCCTTGGGGAGCCCGCAATCATCCGTGTTCCGCAGCGTCACGCCCACCAGGCCGAACTCCGTCCGGCGGAAGAACCGGTCGATGGCCGCTGCCGCATCTTCCTCCCAGCACAGGTCGAGCAGTTGCACTTGGTGTCCGGAGGCTTCCAGCGCCTCGGCAACGTAGTCCAGGCCGATGGGCGCGATCGGCGGCTGCATCCGGTTGGTGTTGACCAGGGCGACGTGCATGGCCGCTATAGCAAGAATCGCAGGCCGATCTGGAGCACCCTGCCGTCGTTCAAGGTGTTTGTGATGCGCCCGAAGCTGGCCGCGCTCAGGTTTCGCTGCGGCTCGTCGAACTGGGGATGGTTCAGGGAGTTGAACGCCTCGATGCGCAGCAGTGCCGTCCACGCGTGTCCGTTGGTCCCGCGCCACTGCTTGGTCAGGGCGGTGTTGAAGTTGGCGATGCCCGCTTTGCGAAACGTGTTGCGTCCCAGGCTTCCCCGGTGCTCGCCCGGCCGGATGAAAGCGAACCGGTCCCGACGGATGAGTTCCAGCGAAACCTCCGGGTTGGAGAGAGTCCGTCCCAATATGGACGGGTCCAGGATGTTTGGGCGGTCACCGGCCGATCCATCCACGTTGCCGAATCCGGGCGCATCCGAGCCGACGAACAAAGTGAGCGGCGTGCCCGTCTTTACCAGCGTCGCGCCGCTAGCCTGCCACCCCCCCAGCAGCCAGCCCCAGCGCGCCGGCCGCGGCAAATCATAGCTGTAGTAAACCGAAGCCGAATGAGTCGAATCGAAGTTGCTGAGGCTCCTTCTGTCGCCTGCCGAGTCGTACTGCCACTGGCTGCGCTGCTTCATCAGATCGGCATTGGCGGCCGTGGAGGCGTAATCCACCCCCTCGTCGATCCCCTTGCTGAATGTGTACGTGATTCCGAGAGCCATCCCCCGCGTCCTGGGCAACTCCAGACTGACCTGCCCGGCGTCGAAGTAGGCGATGCCGCTGCTCATGATGCGCTTGACCTCGTAGTAGCGCGGATCGGGCCGCCGCTGGTCCACGGTCGCCGTGGTCAACGGAATACCGGGGACCGGTTCGGCGCGGTTCATCACATGAACGTTCGGGAGCTTGAGGCTGTGGCTTCCCACGTATGCCACTCGCAGCAAGGCGTTGCCCGTGAGCCTTCGCTCAAGCGCGAAATTGTACTGCTGGGAGTAAGAGTCCACTAAGTCCGGGGAAAGCAACGTCGGAGAATACCGGCCGCTGGCATCGTTGAGGTTGATGCCCCGCAACGGATTCACCAGGTCGGGATTCGACACCTGTATGTAACGCACATAGGGTGGATTGTTGCGAACCTGCTGATACATCACCGGCGGGATCAGGCCGAAGGACACGGAGTAGGACGCGCGCACCACCCACCCCCCACCCGCCCTGTAGGCGAGCGACAGCCGCGGGCTGAAGTTGTTGCAGTCACATCCGTAAGGAATTACGTCGATCCTGTCCACCTCAACGGGTGCAGCCTCGAGGGAATAGCGCAGACCGTAGTAGATCTGGAGCCGGCCATTAACCCGCCAGCGGTCCGCGGCGAAAAGGTCGGCGGACCAGTTGCGGAAGCCGCGCGCCAGTTCTCCGATCGTCACCTCGTAGGAGTTCGGCGTGCCATAGCGCAAGTTCTCTATGGCGGTCCGCCCGAAGTTGTTGCCGAACTGGATCTGGCCGCGCTGGTTGCTGGTCTCGACGCCGTTCAACTGGTACCGGAACAGGTCGCCGCCGGCGACGAGTGTGTGGCTGCCTCCAGCCGCAGACTTCGACCAGACTGCGCCGTAGCTGAAGGTGTTCTGGGCCCGGTCGATCGGGAACTGGCTCTCCGGCCCCAGCTCCTCGATTGCGTAGCCGAAGCGCACGCGCGGGCCGACGGCGTTCGGCTCGGGCAGCAGCACCGACTTCGAGCGCTGGAAATTCGCCGCGACCGCCAGTTCCGAGCCGGCCGCCAGCGAGCGGCGCCACGCCAGGCGGGCGCGATGGGTGTGTATCTCCGTGTCCGGGTTCTGGCCCGCGACGAACTGGAACGCGTCGATCCGCTGGCGTGAGATGCCGTAAAACGCCGCGATCCTCGACTTGCCGCCCATCTCCCGGTCCAGCCTCAGGTCCGCCATGGTCTCGTCGCTCCGCTGCGGGCTGTTGGTGTTCAGCGCCCGGGGATCGAAATCGGTACGATTCGGCAGCTCTCTTGGATACGCCGCGAGGAACTTGGTGATCAGCGCGGCCGCGGCTGGATCACTGGTAAGAGGCGTTCGTTCGCTCTCCAGCGGCACCAGTACGTTGCCGTTTACCATCCCGCGGACCTTAGTCTGGCCCGCGTTCACCGTCAGCGCTCCCAGCTTGCCCAGGCTTCCTGTGTAACGCGCCGTGTAGCCGTTGCGGCGCGAGGGTTGGACCGGCCCCACCTGGAAAAACGTCCGTGCGTTAAAGACGCTGTTCTGGTGCCACCAGTACAGTTCACCGTGGTGGCCGCCGGCCAGCTTGGTCGGGGGCAACAGGAATGACTCTCCCGGGGGACGGCCGTGTTCGGTCGCAAAGTAGGTCGTCTCTACGGTTGGTTCGGGGACGAATGTGGTCGTGGTGCCTACACGGATGATGGCTTCCTTGATGGCGTTGGTATCGATCTGGTAGACCGCCACGTTTTCGTTGCGCAGTGCGGTGGCGTTGTTTGTCTCCTGGCCGTAGCAGGCGGCGGCGATAAGTACAGTAAGAACAACTCGCACGAACACTCCTGTCTATTTCTGCTTCTGCTCCAACTTGCTCTTGATCCGTTCCAGGCCCGCCAGTTGCAGATCGGTCGGTCTGGGCGGAGTCTTCTGAATGCACCGCCCGAGCATGGACATCGCTTGCTGGTCATCCGGCGTCAGGTCCAGGACCGCGCGGAACTTCTCCGCCGCTTCCTCGAAGGCGCTCCCTTTCCAGAGCACGTAGCCAAGGTTGAAAAGGTAGACCGTATCGCCCGGATCGGCGGCGTTCGCCCTGCGAAAACTCTCGGCTGCTTCCGGCAGGTTCTTCCGCGACTGTGCCGCTCCCAGGCCGTTCCAGACTTCGCCCAGCGGGGCCGTTTCTACCACCCTACGGAAAACGGCGATGGCCGCGTCGTATTCCCCCAGCTCGTACCGGCACAGTCCCAGGAAGAAGCCGGCTTCCACGGCGTTGGGGTCGTCCGGCGGAATCCTTTCGAACCAGCCGGCTGCGACCTTATAGTCTTTGCTCGCAAGAAACATCCGGCCCAGCTCGAAGCAGGGCTGTACGAAACCCTCGTCCAGCCGCGCCGCCTGCGTGAGCAATCGGTGCTTCTGCTCCGGCGAAGTTGCCATCAGGCCCCGAATGTAACTCTCCAGTGCGTCCACGCGGACCGGTTTCCGGCGGCCTGGTCCGCGGCCGGACGCCCCCATGAGCTGCGACACCTGCCCCGCCAGGCGCTCTTGCGCCTCGGCCAGGTCTTCGAGCGCCGAAGTTGCGGTCTCCTCGGGGCTCAGCGACAATTCGCGGCGGTCCAGCACGCGGGCGGCGAGCACAAGCGAGCTCTTGCCGGGCGGCACCTGGAAGGAGCCGTACACGATTCGCTCGGCTTCAAGCTCTTCGCCGATCCTGATGACCGAGGCGCGGGTCAGCACGACGTAAGGGCGCAGCGAAAGGCGGCGGTAGGCCTCCGCTCGGCTCTCCCGGTCAACTACGGACATCCGTCTGGAAACAAGCGCCTCGCGAATGGCCTCCGAAACACTCTCGCCGATCCAATCCAGATTGGAGTCTCCGGAGAGGTTAAAAAACGGCAGAACCACGGTGGTCTGAGTCCACGCCCGCGCCGCGAGGCACACGAGCAGCATCAACAGAGCCCGCCGCATTCCCCAAGTTTACCAGACGCTCTCTTCTGCGCTTACGGGAACGCTGCTACCCCGGCTCCCGAATGTGCTCCCGAACGCGGATCATGACCTCGTCTTGCAGCCCGGCCTCGTCTCCGAAGCCGCTGAACCACTCCAGTCCCTCCTCCCGGCGGAACCAGGTCCACTGGCGCTTGGCGTATCGCCGCGTGTTCCGTTGGGCATAGAAAACTGCCTGTTCGAGCGTAAGCTCCCGGCGCAGAACCTGCAAGGCCTGGCGGTAGCCGTGGGATTCCAGCGGCTTGACCTCCGGTGGAAACCCCAGCAGGAGAATCCGCCGCACTTCTTCGATCAGACCGCCCGCGAACATCTGCCGGCAACGCTCGTCAAGGCGGCGATACAGCGCCTCGCGCGGCGGATTGACACCGATCTTCAGACAGCGGAAGCCTTCGAGCGCATCCCTCCCCTCGGCGAATGCTTCTGACAATCGCTTCCGCGTCAGCAGGCACACCTCGACGGCGCGGATCAGCTTGCGAACGTCCCTTGGGTGAATCCCCTTCGCGCCCTCTGGGTCGAACCGCGAAAGCAACCGGTGCAACGAGCCCGGGCGCTGCCTCTCCCGCTCCGCCAGTCGTTGGCGGATCTCGGGATTACGCGCGGGTCCTGGAAAGAGCCCGTCCACAAGCGCGCGCAGGTAGAAGCCCGTTCCCCCAGCCAGAATCGGCAACCGGCCCCGCGCCACGATCTTCTCCAGCACGGTCCGGCTCCGGCGCGAAAACTCCCCCGCGCTAAACTCCTCGTCCGGGTCGGCGACATCGATCATGTGGTGCGGGATGCCCCGCCTCTCCGCCAGCGGCAACTTGGCCGTGCCGATATCGAAATACCGATAGACCTGGAGCGAGTCGCAACTCAGAATTTCGCCCCCCAGTTCCTCGGCCAGCCGGAGGGCCAGCTCGCTCTTGCCGGAGCCGGTCGGCCCCACGATTGCGATGAGCGGGCGGACGTGGGCTGATTGGGACATCGCCAACCTTTAGTCTAGAGCCCCAGCCGCGCAGCCGCCTCCTGCGGGTGGCGTATACTGTTGGAGAGAGGAACTTTGCGGGCCTCCTGGATTCAGGGGTGGGCGCGCCAAGGCGACTATTGATGAGTCGGATCGCGAGAGGGGTCCTGGTGTTGTCTCTGCTGGCGTTTCTGCCCGCATCCCAGTTCGGCGCGGACACGCCGCCAGCCCAGGTGGTCAACCGGGCGGAGGCTTATTTCAATTACTCGATGGGGCATCTGTATGCCGAGTTGGCGGCCTCCTACGGCAACCGGGGGGAGTATTTTTCGCGGGCCATTGAGTACTACAAGGCTGCCATGAAGGCCGACCCCACGGCCGCCATCGTGAGCGAGGAGCTTGCCGGCCTCTACATCCAGGCGGGCAAGGTCCGCGACGCCGTCACCGAGATCGAGGACCGGCTGAAGAAAGACCCTAACGCCGTTGACGCCCGCCGCGTGCTGGCACGCCTCTACGCGCGCCTCATCGGCGACCCGCAGACCAACCGCGTCAACGAGGAGATGCTCAAGCGGGCCATCGAACAATACCGCAAGATCGTCGAAATCGATCCCAAGGATGTGGATAGCTGGCTCTTGCTGGGACGCCTTTTCCGCGTCTCCCAGGACTCCGTCGAGTCGGAAAAGGCCTTCCAGAAGGTCCTCTCCCTCGAGCCGGAGAATGAAGAGGCTTTGACTGAGTTGGCGCTGGTCTACTCCAGCCTGGGGGACAACCGCCGCGCCATCGACCTTCTGAAGAAGGTAGCCGACCGCAACCCCAACCGCCGCACCCTGACCACCCTGGCGGGCGCCTACGAGGATCTCCGCGATTTCACGGGAGCGGTTCAGGTCCTGCGCCGGGCTCTGGAGCTTGAGCCTGACAACCTGGAGCTGAAGCGCGGCCTTGCACAGGATCTGCTCTACGCCGGGAACTTGGACGAAGCCCTCCAGGCCTACACCGAGGTGGCCGCCGACGATCCCAAGGACGCCCAGGCTTTCTTGCGCATATCTCAGATACACCGGAGAAGGCGCGATTTCACGCGCGCCCGGGAGGCCTTGGAAGCCGCCCGCAAGCTGCAACCGGACGACGTCGAGATCCGCTACAGCGAGGTGACGCTTCTCGAGGAAGAAGGGAAGCACTCCGAGGCCCTCGACGCGATGAAGCAGTTGCTCGCTTCCACCGAGAAGCGATCCTACAGCCGCCCGGAGCGCTCCAGCCGCGCGGCCCTCCTCGAGCGCCTCGCGGCCCTTTACAGGTCAGGCGGGCAGTATTCGCAGGCCGTCGATGCCCTCCGCCAGATGGCGGACCTGGATCCGGATCTGGCCGCGCGCGCCGCCGCCCAGGTCATCGACACCTATCGTCAAGCCCGGGAATTTGGCCGGGCTTCCGAGGAAGCCGACGCGGCGCTCAAGAAGTACCCCAGCGACCGCATGGTCATTGTCTACCACGCTCTTCTGTTGGCCGACCTGAACAAGGGAGAGGAGGCCGTGGCCGAGGCCCGGAAACTTCTCAGCGACGAGGAGGATCGGGACGGCTGGCTGACGGTAGCGCAGGTCGCGGAAAGGGCGAAGGACTTCGAAGCGATGGGCAAGGCGCTCGACGTCGTCGAGAGACTCTCTGTCGCCGACAGCGACAAAGGGACCGCCTACTTCATGCGCGGGGCGATGCACGAGCGGCGGAAGGATTACGCCGCCGCCGAGATCGAGTTCCGCAAGGCACTGGCTCTGGACCCCGATAATGCGGGCGTGTTGAACTACCTCGGTTACATGTTTGCCGACCGTGGCGTGCGTTTGGAGGAGGCCCTCAAGCTGATCAGCCGCGCCGTGGAGCTTGAGCCCACGAGCGGCGCCTACCTGGACAGCCTGGGCTGGGTCTATTTCAAGATGGACAGGCTGGAGGAGGCTGAGACCTACCTGCGCCGGTCTTTGGAGCTGGTTCCGCACGACGCGACGATCCGCGACCACCTCGGCGATGTCCTGGCGCGACAGGGAAAACTGAAGGAAGCCGTGATCGAATGGCAAGCCTCCCTCAAAGAGTGGGAGGCGAGCGCCCCTGTGGAAAGGGATGCCGCCGAGATCGCCAAGGTGAGCGAGAAGCTGGAGAAAGCCAGGTTTCGCCTGGCCCAGGAGACTTCCGGCGGTTCCCTCAAACCCTAGCAGGCTTGAGAGGACACAGTCAAAGTTGTGCAAGCGTCTGGCGGCAGCCCCGGCGTTTTTCTCTGTCCTGCTGAGCGCCCGCTGTTCGGAATGGAGCCGCTGATGTTCCTCGCCGGCCGCAAGGCCGAGATCCTCATGCGCTGATATGTCCGATCCGGCCCATCTCCTTGCCCACGCGCCGGCCGAGTTGACCAGCGGCCGGTTGCGGCGATTGGGCGAGGGCGTGGGCAAGGTCGTCTACTGCTCCGAACACTGGGTGGTCAAGCGCGAGCGCCGCCCCGCCGACATTATCGCCCTCATCGCGATCTGGAAGGGGATGCGATTCCTCGCCCGGATCCTACCGGGGCGCTTTATCGAGCCCTTGCTCCAGCGTCCCTCCAAGCGCATCCGCTTTCTCCGCGTGATGTTCCGCCCCGTTGTGACTCTGATTCCCCGCAGTTTCTGGTTGGCGACCCACATCGGCGGGATGTGGCGCTCCTATCACCGGCGCAGCGTTCGCGGAGAGCGCCTCGCGCGCGAGCACCTGGCCGGAACGTCTCTCATCCCGGAGCGCGTGGCCTTTCCCCCCGTCCGTGTGCGCGTCGGCGGCTGGCCCGGTTGGCTCACCGTCAGCGAAGCCACCGAGCGAGTGGAGTGTACCCTGCACAAGCGCCTCGCCGACCTGGCCGCGGCGGGCGACTTCGACCAGTTGGAGCTATGGCTTGATCGCTTCCTCAACCTGCGGCAGTCCGGATGGCAGCGGGGCCTGTTCTCCGTTGACGCGCACCTGAAGAACTTCGGGGTTACGGGAGAGCGCGTGGTACTGCTAGACACTGGCGGGCTGACTGACCGTTGGCCCGAAATCGAGCGCCGCCTGTCGGCGCAGCAGGACGTTGCCGAGCCTCATCTCCGGCTCGGCCTGGGTCCGCTGCTCCTCGGTCACCCCGACATCGCCCGCCGCTTCAACGACCGCTGGAATCGGATCGTCAGCCGCGAGGGCGTCCTCCGGCACTGGCCCGGAGAGCGCGGCAGTCATTAGGCCGGCTTGTACGCCTCCGGCACGAACGTCTGGTCCGTGATCGGCGGCCGCTTGTAGCCCCCTTCGTCGCGGCGGGTCGGCAACTTCATCGGCGCGGGCGTCAGGTCCTCGTACGGGATCATACTCAGCAGGTGATGCATGCAGTTAAGCCGGGCGCACTCCTTGTTGTCGGCATTCACCACGTACCAGGGCGACTGCTTGGTGTCGGTGAACGCAAACATCTCGTCTTTGGCCTTGGAATACTCTACCCAGCGCGCCCGGCTCTCCAGGTCCATGGGGCTGAGCTTCCACCGTTTGGAGGGATCTTTGATGCGGTCCTGGAAGCGTTTCTCCTGCTCGGCGTCGCTGACCGAGAACCAATACTTGATGAGGATGATGCCGCTGCGTATCAGCATGCGTTCGAACTCCGGGCAGGAGCGCAGAAACTCCTGGTATTCCTCTTCCGTGCAGAATCCCATGACCCGTTCGACTCCGGCGCGGTTATACCAACTCCGGTCGAACAACACCATCTCGCCGGCCGCCGGCAGGCGCGCGACATAGCGCTGGAAGTACCACTGTGTCTTCTCGCGTTCGGTAGGTGTGCCGAGCGCCTCGATGCGGCAGATGCGCGGATTCATCCGCTCGGTGATGCGCTTGATGACGCCGCCTTTGCCGGCCGCGTCACGCCCCTCGAAAATCACGACGACCTTGAGACCCTTGGCCTTGATCCACTCCTGGAGCTTGACCAGTTCCTCTTGCAACCGCCGCAGTTCTTTTTCGTAGACGCCGGGCTCGAGCTTTACGCTCTTGCCCGCTTCGCCATTCTTGCCGGCCTTCTCGTGCTCGTGCCCATGCTGGTGTCCGTCATGCGGGTGCCCGTGCTTGTGCCCGTTGTGCTTCTCGTCCTTGTGCTTGTCCTTCGACATCTTCTGCGTCCGCCTCCCGGCCTCTGAGCAGTATACTTCGGCGGGCGAGGCTCTGGATCTTTATAGCGCGCTCGTTTCCGTGCCTAGAATGACTGCATGAGGAGTGACAGGTCGACTTTTGGCTCACCGGCTGTTATGGAGCCTTGTCAACCAGGAGCTAAGTATTCTGAAATCAGCATGTTATCCTGATGAAAGATTCGCCCATGTCCCACGCCACGCGGCCCGTTACCGTTCGCCGGTTCTTCTCCCCGCATGGCCCCCTCTCCAAGTGGCACCCTAACTTCGAGTTCCGCCCCGGCCAGCTCGAAATGGCCCTCGAAGTCGAGGCCGCACTCAACGACCGCCGCTCGCTCATCGTCGAGGCCGGCACCGGTACCGGCAAGACCCTGGCGTACCTGGTCCCCGCTATCCTCTCCGGCCGCCGCGTCATCGTCTCCACCGGAACCAAGAACCTCCAGGAACAGCTCTTCTTCAAGGATGTCCCCTTCCTCCAGCAGCACTTCGACCGGCCGCTCCGCGTCGCCTACATGAAGGGCCGCAACAACTACGTCTGCCGCCAGAAGGTTTACGACGCCGAGAAGGAGCCCATCCTCGCCGGCCTGGAAGAGATCGCCGACTTCGAGATCATCCGCGATTGGGAGAAGACCACCGAGACCGGCGACCGCGCCGAGATCCGCAAGCTCCCCGAGTCCAGCACCGTCTGGCCCAAGCTCGACGCACGCCGCGAAATGTGCAACGGCCAGAAGTGTCCCCAGTTCGAACGCTGCTTCATCACCCGCTCGCGCCAGCAGGCCGCCGCCAGCGATATCATCATCGTTAACCACCACCTCTTCTTCGCCGACCTCGCCGTCAAGGAGGAGGAGTACGGCTCCATCATCCCCGACTACGCCGCCGTTGTCTTCGACGAGGCGCACGAAATCGAGGACGTCGCCGGCCAATACTTCGGCGTCTCGGTCAGCAACTATCAGCTCTCCGACCTGCGCCGCGACATCGCTTCGCTCGCGCGCCGCAAGGGCTTCGGCTCGCCGGACCTGGAATCAGCCCTCCAGTCTCTGGACGAGCGCGCGGCCCGGTTCTTCTCCGCGTTTCCGGCCGTGGAAGGACGCTCGCCCTTCCCCTCGAAAGTTCCCGCCGAAGCCTACACCGATCTCGGCGGCGCCCTCAACCGCCTGACTGCGACCCTGGAACTGGTGCCGGACGAGTCCGACGAACTGATACCCTTGCGCCAGCGCCTCGGTGAACTGGCCGTCAGCCTCCATCTCCTGATCGAGGACCGCGATGAGGCCTACGTCTACTGGATCGAGCGGCGCGGGCGAGGCTGCTTCCTGCAAGCCACGCCCATCGACGTCGCGTCCATCCTTTCCGAGAGGCTCTTCTCGAAACTGGGGACGGCGATTCTGACCTCGGCCACCCTGGCCGTCGCGGGCAGCTTCGAATACACCCGGAAGCGCCTGGGCCTCGCCCACGCGCGGACGCTCACCGTCGCCGGCCTGTTCGACTTTCACAAGCAGGCACTCTTTTACGTGCCCGAACACCTGCCTGAGCCGCGCCACCCGGCCTACACCGCGCAGGCCGCCAGGGAAGTCCGGCGGCTCCTCGAGTTCAGCCGGGGCCGGGCCTTCGTCCTGTTCACCAGCTACCAGCAGATGCAGCAGGTCTACGACCGCATCGCCTTCGACCTGGAATTCCCCACTTTGCTCCAGGGAACGGGCCCGCGCAACGCGCTCCTTGAGGAGTTTCGCTCGACGCCCAACTGCGTGCTCTTTGCGACCTCGTCCTTCTGGCAAGGGGTGGATGTGCCGGGCGAGCAGCTTAGCCTTGTTATCATAGATAAGCTGCCGTTTGCGGTGCCGAGCGATCCTGTGGTGGAAGCCCGCATCCGCCGCATCCGCGAGCAGGGGGGCAATCCGTTCTACGATTACCAGATCCCGCAGGCGGCGCTGGCCCTCAAGCAGGGTTTTGGGAGGCTGATCCGAAGCCGCTCGGACCGCGGCGTGGTGGCACTGCTCGACAGCCGGATCAGAAAACAGTCTTACGGGCAGGTTTTCTTTGACAGCTTGCCCGACTACGGCTTCACGACGGATCTAAGTGACGTGGAGAAGTTCTTCAATGTTTGAAATTTCGGTCGAAGAGACCTTCGCCGCCGGACACTCGCTGCGTAACTACCACGGCAAATGCGAGAAGGTGCATGGCCACAACTACCGCGTGCAGGTCACGCTCGAAGGGGACGCCCTGAACGAGGCCGGCCTCCTGATGGATTTCGTGGAGCTGAAGCGGTTGCTGCACGCGGCCGTCGAACGCCTCGATCACGAGTTTCTCAACGACATCCCGCCCTTCGACGTCCTGAACCCCTCCGCCGAAAACATGGCGAAGTACTTCCACGACGAAGTGAGCAAGGGGCTCAACGACCCCGCCATTCGTGTCTCGGCCGTGAAGCTCTGGGAAACGGATACCTCAACCGCGACCTACCGACCTTAGACGCGACCCGGCGCGCCGCTTCCTTTGGCCTGCGGGCGGGCCGCTCCGGGAGACGTTACCGCTTTCTCAACGCCGCAGCGAGGAGACCAATGCCCAGGGACGCCAACAAGAAGCTGGAAGGCTCGGGCACGCCTGCTTCTGTCCCAAAATCAAAATTGTCCAGCACGAAGCCGCCCCCGTCTCCCGTCCCGTCGAACACGATACGGTCAACCGTACCCAGTGGCGCGCCGCCCACAGTGACCCATGTTCCATCGATAGGCAAGCTGATGCTGCCGGTCGGGCTGCCCAGAAGGTAACCGGTGATGACCAAGTCCGTAGCAGGCCCATTGCCGGTGGCCGTGGCCACATCAACGCTGTAAAGGTTGAAGGAGGTGAACGATGCCCCAGTGGCTGGGATGAAGTAGATTTGCGTATCGCGATCGTTCAACAGTACGCCAGTACCATTGCTGGGCAAACCATAGGAGGTGCTGGTGATCTCGTGAAAGTGCTGCTCCTGCCCGACTGGATTCCCGATCTCCAACTCAAGTCGAATGATTGGAGCATCGTACATCTGGTTGTCATAACCTTCGAACGTGATCACGCCGGCACAGGCCAGAGGGGCGACCACGAACAAGCTCAAACTGAGAAGTAAGGCCCGCATTCGCAAAATGCCTCGACTTTTCATGAACACAGCGGCATTGTGGCATAAAGCCAGCCTTGCGTCAAGCCGTTTCTTTTCAGTGCAGATACCAGTGCCCTCCCGCCCCGTCACAGTCGACCGGCCAAGCCCCTGCCCTGCCAGGCTCTGTGCCTGACGCCGTCCATGCCAACGTTCGGGCAGTTCTGTCTCGCTGCCGGTCCTAGCCGCGGGCAGGGGCTCCAGATCCGGCGGGGGCCTGCCCTTGCCGCCCCGGCCACCCGCCCGGCTTTCCGTCGGGCCCCGGACGCGACTTGCGGTAGTCGAAAACCACGTCACTGATCCTGGCTCCGACGACTTCGATGCGCTTCAAGTCGCGAGTCCCGACGCCCAGGCTCTCGGCCAGGCGCAGCGTGCTGTCCGCGCGCTCGAAGGGAGGCGTGCCGCGATCGGCCATCGGGTCGAAGCCCATCACCGCGACGCCCACGGCGTCGGTGTTGACCACGTTTCTGCCCGCAATCAGCACGTGCGGCTTGACGTACTGCTCCGGAGTTCCGGTGTTCTCGCCGTTGTTCATCGACTCGATGCCGTCGATGACCGCCAGGTCGACGGGCCGCGCCGCCACCAGGTCGGCGATGCAGCGCGGAATGCGATAGCCGCCTTCGCGAGGGCTTGTTGGATCAATCTCCGAAGGCGAGCTCTTGGACGGCTGGCGGCTACCGGAGTGAATGAACTGCCGGCCTCCGCGCGGCACCAGCCCCGGCTCGTTCTCCGGCGCACCCTCGCCGTAGATCGTGCAAGGCGTGATCCCGAAGCAGTTCTTGATCGACAAAGTGACGCCCGCCGTGCGGTGCTCCTTCAGCTTTCCGAGCGAGACCATGACGTCGCAGTCCCGGTAGGAGTGATTGAGGTCGTAGGCCGGGAACAGCAGCCCGCCCTTCGGCACGGGGAACCGGAAGTACTCCTTGCCGTAGCCCAGGAAGTTCGTGTTCTCGAACTCGACCTTGGCCCCGGTGGAGGCGCGGATGAAGTCGTTCGGTTCCCAGCCGGCCGATATCATGTACTCTTCCAGAGGCTCGGCCGATTTCCACGGGCCCTCGAGGATCCGGATTCGCGACGCGCCGGCCCGGCTCAGCAGGTGGACCGTCGCCGCGATCACGTCGGGGTGCGTGTAAGTCATGCGCTCGATGGCGATGAATCCGGCCCGGATGTCGGGATTCGAGACCATGTTCACCTTCACCGCCACCGTCTTGCCCTTCACCAGAGAGCCGATGCCGCCGATCTGGTCGAACATCCTCCGCATCGTTTCAAGCACTCCGGGTCCGTAGCTCTGGCAGCGTGCCACGGCTACGGGCAAAGCGGGGGCCTCGGCGGCCCACGTGCGGGCGGAAACAAGTGCGGCGGCGGCACCGGTACTCTTCAGAAACTCACGGCGTTTCATGCTTTCACCTCCAGTGCTGCGTAGACCGAAAGCTGCGGCAGGCGGTATTCGGGATGCTCCCCTTCCATCGCCGGCTGGAGAGCCTCCGGCGCGGCGTCGATCTTGTGCACGGTCACCGAGCGGAACGGGCCGGGAATCCTGAGACTGATGTCGGCGGCTCCGCTGCCGCCCCTCCGCCCTCCGCCTCCGAAGGCCACGAGCTGAATCAACCGGTCCTGCCCGGCCGGTGCCACGGAGTAGTGGGCCCAGCAGGAACCGCCGTTGAACAGGCGGAATGGATCGTGGCGCCGGCCCACCAGGCTGTGCACCTCGGCGGCCAGGAAGTAAGGGTCATCCCAATCTCTGGTTGCAGCGGCCACGGTGCCTTTGCCGAACGTGCGCAGCTCGTAGCCGGCCACCGGGCAGGTGAGGACCTGCTCGCCTTTGAATACGGACGCCGCCGTACGCGGCACGATCAACAGGCTGCCTCCGCGCGCGAACGCCGCCAGCTTCGCCGCCGCGTCCCCTGCGGGCGGATCGTTGTCTACCCACATTGCGGCGCGCAAACCGGCGAGGTCGGCCGAGGCCAACTGTGTGCGGTCCACAATCCGGTAGAGCAGGTTGCGGCGCGCTGCCAGGTTCAGCACCTCCGCGCCCATGAACTCGTTGTCGCCGGCGAACGTCGAGATGATCGCCAGCGGCCCTTGTTGTGTGTAGCCGCGCCAGGCGCTCCGCTTCTCGAAGCATTCCACCGCACTCCCAATGCCACGCCATGTCTTAAGCGCTTCGGCGTTCCCCGCGGCCAGGGCTTGGCTCAGCTTCTCATCCAGGGTGACGAGCCACCGGGCGCCGGCTGCTGCGGCATCGGCGACCGCAACCTTGTAGGCGTCCCCGCTTGGTGACGGCTCCTCCTTGGGAGGCTCGAACGCGAGCCAGATCTGCTTACCCGGCGCACGCGCCAGCGCCAGGCGCGCCACCCAGGAGTTGGAGTCGATCCAGGGAGCCCCCGTCGGCCCCGAATCGGCCTCGTCGCGGCTGGCGGCGGCCTTGACACGCGGCCAGACCAGATCGGTAAGGGTGACGCGTGGCGCGGCCGCATTCCAGTTCGCCTTGGCGAGCGGCGCGGCGCCGAGCGAACCCCACTCGAGCACCGTAATCCCGGCCTTCCTAGCGGCTTCCACCACACTATTGGGTGCGCCGCTGGCGACAATGCAGTTGAACGGTCCGCCCTCCAAGAGCGAGATCAACTTCGGGTCCCGCCAGCCCGCGGGCCAGCGAAAAGGCACAAGCGCGGAATCTGCCATCGCCACTCCTCACACTGATTGTATGGCTACGCAGCCGTGCAAGGAGGTTCGGTGGTCGTCCTCACCGTCGCCGGCTCGGCCAGCGCCCGGTGCAGGGCGAGGAGGCTCGCGGCGGAGGTTCCTGTAAGCCATGCGGCGAAATAGGACAAGCCGTCTTCGAACGAAGTGCGCGGGTGGTAGCCGAGCAGGCGTTGTGCCTTGCTGATGTTGGCCCAGGTCCGGGGCACATCGCCCGGCTCGTCCGGCTTGCACTCGATGCGGGCCTTCACGCCCAGCACCCGCTCCAAACCGCTCACCATCTCATTCAGGCTCACGGTCTGGCTGCTGCCCAGGTTGATGACTTCGTACCTCAAGTCTCCGTAGTCCATGGCCCTCCGGATTCCCTCCACGATGTCGCCGATGAAGGTGCAATCCCGGCGGGCGGAGCCGTCGCCGGCGATCTCAACCGGCCGGCCGGAGAGCATTGCCTGGGCGAACCTGTGCAGCGCCAGGTCCGGCCGCTGCCTCGGTCCGTAGACTTCAAACAGCCGCAACGCGAGAAAGCGAATGCCGTAGAGGTGACTGTAGACGTGGCCGAGAAGTTCCGCGCTCAGCTTTGCGCCGGCATGGGGGCTGATGGGCAGAAGCAGCGGCTCGTCCTCGCGCCAGGGTGCGCGCGGACTGAGGCCGTACACGCTGCTCGCCGACGCGAAGACAAACTGCTTTACGCCCCACCGGCGCGCGCATTCCAGCATGTTCTGGGCGCCGCCGATGTTGACTTGCTGGCACAGGACTGGGTCCTGCAGCGAGGCGCGCGCGCCAGGGAGGGCGGCCAGATGCACGATCACGTCGTAACGGCCGTCGAGGCGGGCCCTCAGGCCATCCAGGTCGCGAACGTCGGCCTCCACCAGCTTGTAGCCTTCCCTGCGCCGATGAGCGGCAATATTGGCTTCCTTGACGGCCCGGTCGTAAAAAGGGTCGAAGTTGTCGACAACCGTCACTCGCCATCCTTCGCTGAGCAGCCTGTCGACGAGGTGACTGCCAATGAAACCCGCTCCGCCAGTGACCAGGGCGTGACCCAAGCAAGTGCCTCCAGAAGGTCTATCGGCGGGAGGATTGGATTTCAACAGGTTCCGGGCAATTGGGCTACCATGGGGGGCTACCCATGTGGACCGGCCTTTTCCTCGTCGGCGGGGTGTTCGTCCTTTATGTGCTCTTCGGTTACCCGGCCCTTCTGGCAATGGCGGCAAGGCGCCGGGCCAGGCCCGTCCGCAAGGGGCCCATCCGTCCCACAGTGTCCGTGCTTCTGCCCGTGCGCAACGGTGAGGCATGGATAGGCCGGAAACTGGAGTCCATCCTGCAACTGGATTACCCGCGTGAACTGGTGGAGATCCTGGTCATCTCGAACGGCTCGACCGACTCGACCGAGAAGATCGCGGCCGGCTTTGAGCCGCGCGGCATCCGCCTGATTCGCCTGGCGCAATCCGGCAAGGCGGAGGCGATCAACGAGGGCATGCGCCAAGCACGCGGAGAGATCCTGTTCTTCACCGACGTTCGGCAAGAGCTTGATCGCGAGAGCTTGGCACGGCTGGTCGAATGCTTCGCCGACCCCACGGTCGGAGCGGCCAGCGGAGAGCTGATCATCCGCGAGGGCGAAACGCGGCAGGAAGCCGACACCGGCCTCTACTGGCGCTACGAGAAATGGATACGCAAGCATCTGAGCGCGCTGGATTCCATCTTCGGAGCGACGGGCTGCATTTACGCCCTTCGCCGGGAACTGGCCGAGCCGCTGCCCTCGGGCACCCTGCTCGACGACGTGCACCTGCCGCTTGCCGCCTTCTTTCGGGGCTACCGGCTGGTGTTGGACGAAGGGGCCAAGGCCTACGACATCCCGGCCTCTCTCAGGACCGAGTTCCGGCGGAAGGTGCGCACGCAAGCTGGCGTCTACCAGGTCATCCGAGCTTTTCCGCAGCTGCTGGGGCCGCGCAATCGGCTCTGGATCCACTTTGTCTCCTATAAGTTCGGCCGTCTGCTCCTGCCCTTTGCCCTGATCCTCGTGTCCGTAGCCGGCTTCGGACTGGCCGAACCCTGGCGGACGGCCGCCCTCACCGCCCAGGCCGGGTTTTATCTGTTGGCGGCGCTGGATTTCCTGGTTCCGGAGAGGGCCATTGCCAAGCGGCTGACCTCGCCGGTGCGGTCCTTCGTGGTCCTGATGGCGGCGGCGCTGGCTGCGGTGTCCGTGCTGTTCCGGCCGGCGGCGGACCTCTGGGGGGATGCCCGCCGCTAGCCGCCGAGTTGCCATAACCGCTTCGCGCGGTCAAGAATCATAGGGAAGAGAGGATTCCAAGGAATGTCATTGGGTCTGGAAGACCGTAAGAACGAGACTCTGCGCACGCTTCCGGGGGACGACGTCCGCCAGATCATGTGGCGCTTCGCCGACCGGTACGACCTCCAGATGGTGGTGCAGTCGGCGCGCGCCGTGGCGCGCGGTCCGGTCGCCCGGATGGTGGCCGAAGGAGCCCGGAACACCCACGAATGGACCGAGGAGAAGGCGGGCCTGCTCAAGGCCTTCGACGAATCGGGGATAACGGCGGTCTTCCTGGACCCGTCGCAGGGCGGTTTCATCGAAGGCCCCAAGAACCTGGCGCTGGCCCTGGTCGCTTTCGAACTGGCCTGGGTGGACGCAGGCGCGGCGACCAGCAGCCTGGCCAACTGCCTGGCCCTGGCGCCCATTCATGAGCGCGGAACGCCCGAGCAGCGCGACGCCTACTTCAGCCGCTGCGCCACGCCCGCTCCCGGCGAGAATCGCGCCATCTGGCGCGGCGCCTTCGCTCTGACCGAACCGATCCCATATGTGGGCGTCGAAACCGGGCTGCTCGGCGGGAAGGTGCGCGTGGCCGAATGGGAGGAAGGCAAGGAACCGATCCTGCAAGTGGACAAGCGCGGCCGCTTCATTACCAACATGGCCTTCGCCAACTTCGTGACAGCCGCCGTCGATTCGGCCGACCCGCGCATCAAAGGGAGCTGCATGGTCATCCTGGAGGAGACCGATCCGGGCACCTTCGACCGCGGCACGCCCGCCCGCAAGCTGGTCCATCAGCTCTCGTCCACCCGCGATCCCGCCCTGAGCCTCAAGGTGCCCGCCAGCCGCATCATCGGCGGCTACACGTTGAAGGACGGGGTGATCGTCCCGAATTACAGCCACGGGGAGATCATCGAGGCGGTGTTCCGCCGAACGAGAGTCACGGTGGGTGTCATGACATCGGCCAAGCTGCTTTCGGCGGTGGAGCCGATCATCCGCTACCACCGCGGACGGTTCCGGGGAGGCGAAATTGCCAGTCCCGGGTCCCCGCGCTATGAGCTGGGCTTGCAGATGAAGGAGGACGTGCTGCACCGGCTGGTCGACGTCTGGGCCACCGGAGAGGCGAGCGCGTCGCTGGGCTTCGCCGCGGCGCGGCTGTTCGACGAGCTGGATCCGCTCGAACGAAAGAAGGAGGAGGTGTTTGCCGCGGAAGGAGTGGGGCGCGGGTCGGCAGCCTTCAAGGCGATGCGCCGGTACCAGAAGGATGCGCTCGATGCGATCCAACACGGCGGCAGTTCCGGCGATCCGATGGTGCAATTCGTGCTGCTCGATAGCCTGGCCAACGTGCTGTGTCCCGCCGCCAAGCTCTGGAACACCGGCTATGGAGCGACGGTTATGCGGGAAGCCGTGAGCCTCATGGGAGGCTACGGCATCACGGAGGACTGCCCGGGTTTCCTCGGGCACAAGTGGATGGACGCCCAACTGGAGGCCACCTACGAGGGCCCGGAAGCCGTGCAGCGCCGGCAGTTGAGCGTCACCATGACCAACGACCTGTTCCTGGCGCAGTTCCATTGCTGGATCGCGGAGATGCGCGAGATCGCCTCCCGGCGGCCAGGCACCGGCGCCTGCTCACTGGCCACGGCGATGCAGATGTGGCTGTGGACCTTGAACTACCTGCAGAAGGCCACCGACCCCTCCGGCGGTAAGCTGTACCACAGCTCCCGCCAGGGAGTGACTTTCCCGCTGGCCGATGCGCTCTGCTGGCTGCTGGCGTCGCGCTATTTCGTTTTGGACCTGTTGGAGTTGGAGGAGAAGGGCGCGGCGAATCCGGTCCTCGCCGAAGGGCTGCCGGGCCTGGTGAGCTTCTACACCGATCTCTGCCACGTACAGTCAGCCAGGGCGGCCGGCGAGGTGGGCCGTATCTGCGCGGAGCTGGTGTTTGGCTACAGGCCGCACCCCGCGTGGGACGAGAAGGCGGGCGAAGTGTGCTATCAGGCTGAGGAATTGGTCGCACTGGAGGGCGTCATGCCCGGGCTGGGCAGCACGGCCGTCGACGTCGTCGGCAAGGACGGCTCCCATCCGAGCAAGGCGGGGCCTTGCGTCCGCTTCGACGGCTGCGAGCAGTTTGTGCGCCTGCGGGCCAAACTGGACGGTTGTCTGACGGGGGCCCAGCTGGCCAAGGACCGCGCGGCGGAATCGCTGACCAAGGTGATGATTCCGGAAGCGCTGGATTACCCCGCATGAGCGAACCTGCCGGCCGCCAGACCATGGAGGTCGACATCGTCTGTGTCGGCTTCGGCCCGGCGATGGGCGGTTTTTTGGCCACGCTCTCGCGCGAACTGCTCAACCCGGACGGCACCCCCTGCTACGAGAGCAAGGTTGCGCCGGGCATGCCCCTCCAAGTGCTCTGTTACGAGCGGGCAGACGACATCGGCTTTGGCGTCTCCGGCGTGGTCACCAAGGCGCGGGGGATTCGGACAACCTTCCCGGATCTGAACCCGTCGCAGATTCCCATGGCGGCGAAGGTCGGCAACGAGAAGGTGCTCTATCTGCTCGATCCCACCGGCGCCAGCCGCCGCTCGGCCTCGCTGAGACTGGCGGACGGGCTTCTCCGAGGCTTCCGTCCAATCCTGTCTCTGGAAGAGAATGCGTTCGACCTGCCCTTCACCCCCGAATTCCTCCACAAGGAGGGGGGCTTGGTTCTGTCCATAGGGCAGTTCATGCAGTGGGTGGGACAGCAGGTGATGGGCACAGGCCTGGTGCAGGTTTGGCCCGGCACGCCCGTGGCCCAAGCCCTGATCGAGGATGGCCGCGTCGCCGGTGTCCGTTTGGTGGATCAAGGCGTCGACCGGCAAGGGAACCCGGAGGCGGGCTATCTGCCGGGCATGGACATCCGTGCAGGTCTTACGGTTGTGGGAGATGGTCCGTTCGGACCTGTGGGGCGGCAACTCGACGAACACTTCGGTCTTCCCGAAGGTCGTCATCAGAGGGACTGGGCGGTCGGCGCCAAGATGGTTGTGGACCTTCCCGAGGGGTCGAGTCTGGAGGAGGGAACGGTCTTTCACACCTTCGGATACCCCGAGCCGGAGATCTTTGGTTTCCTCTATGTCCACCCGGGAAGGGTCGCCTCCGTGGGGATCTTCGTTCCCTCCTGGCTCCAGAGCCCGATGCGGACGTCTTACCGGTATTTGCAGCATTTCATCCAGCACCCCTATTTGTGGCGTTATCTCAAGGGGGGGACGATGCGGAGCTGGGGCGCCAAGTCGCTTCAGGAGTCTGGGCGAACGGGGGAGCCGCACCTAGTCTTGGACGGTTGCGCACGCATTGGAGAGGGTTCGGGCAGCACGAACGTTTTGACCGGGTCGGGCGTGGACGAGGCATGGACAACGGGCGTCCAGTTAGCCGAGGGGGTCATCGAACTCCTGCGCGACGGCAAGCCGTTCACCCGCGAGAACCTGGACTGGGCCTACGTCAGGCGCCGGCGGGAAAGCTGGGTGGAGGCCGAAGGCCGCGTGGCCGAGCGGGCGCGCATCGGTTTCCACCGGGGCTTGGTGACCGGCCTCGCGGGAATGGCGATGGCCGGCATGACCCGGGGCAAGGTGACCATGCCCGGCGAGGCCAAGACACCCCAGCAACACACGGTTTCGTTCTCCGAATACTACAGGAATAAGATTAAGGCGGAAGAAGTTGACCGTGTCCGCCTGGAGGCTCTAGCCAAGGGGTCGCCGGTGCACGACGCTTTGATGAAGCGGGCGGGCTGGCCGGATATTGAATTTGACGGAAAACTCCTTGTTTCCCATCAGGATGCGTTGCTGATGGGAGGCAAGGTGCAGGCCCCGCCGGGGTATGCCGACCACGTGGTCTTCCTTTACCCCAACCTGTGCGAGACCTGTGGGACAAGGATCTGCGTCGAGATCTGCTCGGGCGAGGCGATCACGGCGAGTGCGGAAGGCCCGCCGCAGTTCGACCGCGAGAAGTGCGTACATTGCGGCGCCTGCGTATGGAACTGCTCAGAGACGCTCGCCGGGAACAAGGAAAAGACCAACATCGAGTTCCGGGCGGGGGCGGGCGGGCTCCATTCGACGGAGAATTGACGCCGCCGGGGGGGCGAAGACGCCTGATCGCCGCCACAACCTTGCCAGGCGAAGCCGAGCTCTGCTACGATCCCGGTGAAAAGGTCTGTCCGGCTTCTGAATGAGAAGAGTACCTCTAGCTGAGTCACTGAGAATCATAGGCCGCGGTACGATGAACTGGCTGCGGGAAAGGCCGATTGTCGTCTCGTTCGAAGTGACCGACTCCTGCACCTGTTACTGCAAGCACTGCGACCACGGCGGGCCCAAGGACGACTCCGGCAATTTGAAGCCGGCCGACTATCGCCGCTACATGGATTCGCTCCGGCCCTGCGTGGTTCAGATTTCGGGCGGCGAGCCGCTGATGCGCGAGGACGTGGCCGATATCGTTCGCAACATCAAAGACGAAAAGGGCCTGCCTTACACGATCCTGGTCTCGAACTGGTCTTTGATGACCGAGAAGCGGTATCTCGAGCTTCACGAGGCGGGCGTGGACCAGTTTTCGGTCAGCCTCGACTTCCCGGACAAGCGCCACGATGATTTCCGCGTGCATCCCGGGCTATACGAGCACCTGCGGCAGGTGATACCGGCGTGCGCGGCGCACGGCTACGACGACATCGTGCTCAACTCCTGCATCACCAGCGTGAACGTGAACGACATCGACGCCATGGCCGAGAAGGCGCGCGAGTGGGGGGTGAACATCTGTTACAGCTCTTATTCGCCGCGCCGCACGGGCTGCCGGGACTATTTCCTGAACACCGCCGGGCAACTGGCCGCCATGAACCGCGGACTCGACCAGGTGGAGGCCAGGCGCAACGGATCCGGCTGGATCGTCAACTCGAAGACCACGCTGGACGCCACGCGCCAATACTTTGAGAACGGCGGAAGGCCTGGCTGCAAGGCGGGGTTGCGTTTCCTGGTGGTCACGGCCAAGGGGGAATTGCAGCCGTGCTCGATGCAGTTCAAGCGCTACGCGCTGGGCGACAGGCGGCGCATGGTCGAGGAATTCACAAGGAACAACACCTGCGATCAATGCTACGTGTCCATCCGCTCCTACCTGGATAAGAGCTTCCCCACTCTCCTTTGGGAGAACGTGAGCGGTTTCTTCTCCTTCAAGACGCACTGAATATACTGAGAAAATGCAGCCATTACAGATCGTGGTCTGCGGGAGCATTGTTCCCGATCCCCTCCAGACGCTGGAGCCGGTTCCCGGTCCGGCTCTCAAGAACGAGATGATGTTGCCAGCCGTGCTCGACCCATGGGCCGCGCACGCCCTCTATGAGGCCGCCCACCTGGCAAAGAAGGTCCCCGGGAGCAAGGTCTGGCTGGTCAGTCTGGGCCCCAAGGCCAAGCTCCAGCAGGTGATGATGACGGTCGCGCAGAAGGTCCCCTTCGAGCTGGTGGCCGTGGATGGACCCTCCGGAGGTTTCCTCGATTCCTACGAAGCAGCCGCGGCGCTGGCCGAGGCCATCCAAGGCATCGCGGGGCCGGACCGTTCGCGGCTGCTCGTGTTCGGCGGCTGGGAATCGGCCTCTCGCGGCGCGGGCGCCACCATGCAGATGGTCGGCGAACGGCTTGGGATTACGGACCAGTTCCAGGGCGTGGACGAGCTGACGGTTCTCGAGGACGGTTCCCTTCGGATTCTGGAGCGTGTGGAAGGCGGCAAGCACCAGCTCTCCTCCTGCGAAGGGCCCCCGGCCGTGCTGGGATGGGCGACAGGGAACCTGCCCGAGCCCCCGAACAATCCTCAAGTGGGCATGGCCAATATGCGCTCCATCATGCCCGCCTTGCAGCGCGCCAGGCCATGGAAGCCCGGAGCGGGCACGTTGAGCTACGAGAGCGTGAAGGTGCCAAGCCAACTCCGGGAAACCCGGATCGTCAAGGACGTTTCCGCCGACCAGATCGCGCGCGAGATCGTCGAGTGGATCAGGGGGAACTAGACATGGAAACGATTCTCTGCCTCGCACACTTGGAAGAAGACGGGTCGCTGGCAAGGCCGGCATTGGAGGCGGTGAGCGCCGCAAGGTCCTTGCAGGAGGCGCTGCCGGGTTCGAGCCTGGCCGTCTCGGCCGTAGAGGTCTCCCAACCTCGATATGCCGCCGACGCCGCCGCGGCGGAGGCCGCGGTGCGGGCCGCGGGCGCCACGGTGGTGATCGCGCCGGCGACTTCCCGCTGGTCCCGGTGCCTGGCCGGCGTCGCCCAGAGGATGAACGGCCGTGTGGACACCCATGTCACCGGCATCAGCATCGTTCAGGGCGGGAAGATCGCCGTGTCCCGGTGGTATTACCGGCAGCGGATGGAGGCGGTCCAGACGCGCGCCGAGCGGCCCTGGTTCATACTGGTGGACCCCGGCTGCTACCAGGCCTGCACAGGCGGAGTGGCGTTTTCCGTAGTTAAGGTCCCGGCCGCGGCGTCGGCGCGGACCGCCTTTCTTGAATACAGGGCCCCGAAGGCGGATGAGCAGACCATCCGGCCGGACGCTGAACTGCTGCTGGTGGCCGGGGCCGGCTGGACCAAGAAGCAGCCCGACGGCAAGACGCACGTGGAAGAGGCCGGCGCGTTGATCCTGGATTTCCTGCGAAAGACCCAATCCTCGCTCGGCAGCAGCAAGTCGCTCGTGGACCTGGGGACGGAGGGCCAGGCGGTGCTGCCCTTCCTGAGCCACCTGAACCAGGTCGGCCAAACCGGGTCTACGCCGCGGCATCCCAAGGGACTGGCGACCTGCTGCCACGGCGAGGAGCCGCACGTGGTGGGCTGGAGGTTCATCAACGAGCGCCGCGCGGTAAACCTCGATCCCAACTGCGGCTGGGCGCGCGGCAAGGCGGACGTGCTCTATGTGGCCGACGCCTTCGAAGTGATGGCCAGGGTCAACACGCTATTGGCCGAATAGGACGCGGCGTCCTTCAAAGCGGAAGTCGCCCGACAGCACGAGCCGTATGGCTTCGCTGTAAATGCGGTGCTCTTCCTTGAGGATGCGGGCGGAGAGGGTTTCCACCGTGTCCCCGTCAAGCACCGGGACGGCGGCCTGTATGATGATCGGCCCGGCATCGAGGTGTTCGTCCACGAAATGCACCGTGCAGCCGGTGATCTTGACTCCATGCTCGAGGGCCTGATGCTGCGCGTCCAGTCCGGGGAAGGACGGCAGCAGCGCCGGGTGGATGTTCAGGATCCTTTGCGGGAACTCCCGGACGAAGTAGGCGCTGAGCAGCCGCATGAAGCCCGCCAGGCATACCAGGTCCACTTCGTGTTTTCTGAGTTCGGCGACTACCAAGCGATCATAGGCTTCGCGCTCCATGCCTTTGGAGGGGATCGAGACCGCGTTGAGCCCCCGTTCTCTCGCAATCTCCAGCCCCCGCGCTTCGGGCCGGTTGGAGATGACGACGGCGATTGTGGCGTCGATCCGGCCCGCGGCCACGTTGTCGGCGATAGCCTCGAAGTTCGATCCGCGACCCGACAGCAGAATTCCGAGACGTTTCATGCGTAGATCACCCTCGACGCGGCGCCGCGCGGCATTCCCGTTACGCGCCCGATCTCCCAATGCGGTTCCCCCAGCCTGTCCAGAAGCCGCCTGGCCCTGAGAAGGCCGGCGGCCGGGATCGCCAGGATCATCCCGACGCCCAGGTTGAAGGTCCGCCGGAAGTCATCGTCCGGGATGCGGCCCAGTTCCCTCAGCAGGCGGAACACCGGAGGAATGGTCCAGGACGAGGTATCGATCCTGGCGGCAAGGCCACGCGGCAGAATGCGGGGCGTGTTGTCAGAAATGCCGCCTCCGGTGATGTGAGCGGCTCCCCGCAGCAGTCCCTTGGCGTGGAGCGACTGGATGGCGCACAGGTAGCTCCGATGCACCTTCAGCAGCTCGTCGGCCACCGTGCATCCCAGCTCCGGCAAGAACTTGCCGGGCGCGAAACCGGCTACTTCCAGCAGCAGCTTGCGGGCGAGCGAATAGCCGTTGGTGTGCAGTCCTGTAGAAGGCAGCGCGACCAGAGCGTCGCCCCGCCGGATGGCGGCGCCCGAAAGGAGCCTCCCGCGCTCCACGGCACCAACGATGAACCCGGCCAGATCGTACTCACCCGGCGCGTACATGCCGGGCATCTCCGCCGTTTCACCGCCGATCAGAGCGCAGCCGTTGTTCCGGCATCCTCGGGCCAGACCGCCGACGACCTCTGCCGCGACCTCGGCCGCGAGCTTCCCCACCGCGAAATAGTCCAGAAAGAACAGAGGCGTAGCTCCCTGAACGGCGATATCGTTAACGCAGTGATTGACGAGGTCCTCTCCCACCGTCCCGTGCCGGCCGGTGAGAAACGCGATCTTTAACTTGGTGCCCACGCCGTCGGCCGAGCTCACCAGTACGGGTGCCTTCCATCCCCTCAGGCGGAAGCCGGCCCCGAAACTGCCGATGTCGGTGAGGACGCCGGCGTGAAATGTGGCGCGCGCCAGCTTCTTGATGTGCGCAAGCGCGCGATCGGATTCGTCGATGTCGACGCCCGCATCCTTGTAGAGAATGGGCTTCTGAGTAGGCATGAGTATCGGAACCTTCAGTATATCGGCGGCGGACCCCGCTAAAGAACTCTGGGCTTGATCACGGCCACGTCCAGGGGCCGCATGGCGGACACCAAGGCGTCGAACATCGCATCGTCGCGGTACGCGCCCACGATCGCTCCGCCGGAGCCGGCGAAATTGGCGGAGGCGCCCACTTGGCGCGCCGCACGGATCATGCGCAGGTTCCCTTCGCTGATTTCGTAGATGCGCGCCCTAAGATCGAAGTTAGCGTCGATCAGCTTGTCCAGGGCGGAGTAATCGCGGCGCAGCAGGGCGTCGCGACCCTGATCGGCGTAGTCCGCCCAGGTCCGCATTGCCTCTACCACCTGCGGCTCGCCGGCTCTCCAACGTTCCCGGACGTTGCTGTGAAACACCTCGGTGCCCTCGCTCAGGCTGGTCCGGTAGGCGACGTAGAGGTGGGGCAGCAGCGCCGGGTCGAGCCGCTCGTAGCGGCCGTAGCCCTGCGTCTCCATCAGCTCGCGGCTGAAGTCCATGTACATCAAACCTTCGTAGACCTGGATGACACGGTCCTGGGGTCCCGCCGGCACGCCGAGCTCCACGGTCTCGGTTTCGTGGACCAACTTAGCCTGGATCGGGAGTGGGATTTCCACGCCAAAATACCGGCACAGAGCGCGAAGAGCAGCCGTGATGATGGCGCTCGATCCGCCCAGCCCCAGGCGCAGCGGAATGGTCGATTCGTACTCCAGGGTGAAGTTGCGGTTTTCCAGGGCGATGCCCTCTTTCCTGCAATAATCGATAAACCGCACGATCAAAGCCTGGATGATACGGATGCCTCCGTAGTATCCGCGCCAGCGCGTGACGCCGTAGAGGTCCTCCAGGCTCTCGAACACCGGCATGTCGGCCTTGGAAGGCTTAATTTCCAGCCGTGCGCTGGGATAGAGCACCACTCGGGCCCTGAAGTTTCTCACCAGTAACGAGATGGTCTTGCCGAAGTATCCGTCACTGGGATTGCCTAGGAAACCGGCTCTGGCGTATGCATAGGTTTCGAGCATGGGACCGCACCCATTTTGCCATACTGGATGAGTATGCGCGCGGTGGTGCAGCGAGTGTCAGAGGCAAGAGTGGAGGTGGAAGGGCGGCGGGTGGGCGAGATCGGTCCCGGTCTCTTGATCCTGTTGGCGGTCTCAAAGACGGACACACGCCGGGACGCCGAATACATGGCGGACAAGGTGACCGGGCTCCGGATCTTTGCCGATGAAGCGGGCAAGATGAACCGCAGCATCAAGGAGACCGGCGGCAGCCTGCTGGTGATTTCCCAATTCACTCTCTACGGCGACGTAAGAAGAGGGCGCCGGCCGGGCTTCGACCAAGCCGCCGATCCCGAGCAGGCGCGCGTGCTGTACGAGTACTTCCTTCAAGCGGTACGCGGCCGGGGGGTCGAAGTCCAGACGGGCGTCTTCCAGGCGCTCATGTCAGTACATTTGGTCAACCAAGGTCCTGTAACTATAATTGTCGACTCAGAGGCGGTAACTTGACACGCTGTATCGCAATGGTGATATCGTAGTTATGGGAGATGAAATGCCAAGACCCGCTAAATCACTTCAGGACGCATCGTTCCTAACCGCGGCGCTGGAAGGACTCGAGCTGCAACGGCAGCGAATCGAGGAGCAGATAGCTCAAGTGAAAGCCATGCTAGGTGGACGGCAGGGCAGGCTCGGGGCGGCGGTACGTGCCGGAAAGCCCGCCAGGAAGAGGCTGCTCAGTCCTGAAGCGAGGAAACGCATCGCGATGGCGCAGAAGAAGCGCTGGGCAGAGTACCGCAAGAAGCAGGCTGCGCAGGCGAAGGAAGCCTGATTCGCGCAGAGAGAGGACAGGCCGTAGCCACCAGGGCGGGCAACTCCTCGCACGAGCCCGCTTGCCGGTGCGGCTAATGCGCCGGCGCCTTCAGATATTTGTCCAGGAAGGCGATCACTGTCTGCCAGGTTGGTGCATAGGGCGCCGGGTTCACCACCGTGCATCCCACGGCTGCCGTGGACCGTATCGTTGCTGCTTCGCGAATCGCGTCGTTGGTGAGAAAGCTCAGCCACGGCCCATGACCGGCCTTTGGCAGGTTGATGAAGACGGCGTCCTTGCAAGCCTTGTTGAGCGCCATGTACAGGGCCTCACCCTGGTTGTGGGGGACCAGAGGGTCGGAGCTTCCGTGAAGGATCATGATCGGAGCGTCGGCCGGAGTGATGTAATTCATCGGGCTGGCCGCCTTCACCTTCTCCGGACAGCTCTGTATCGGGCAGCCCAGTAAGCGCGATTCCGGCGATTCCTCGCTGTCGTGGCAGGCTGTCCCTTCGCACTTTCTGAGGGCCCAGGCGTCCATGGTAAGGAAGTTGGTCGGTGGGTAGAAGGCCACTGCCGCCTGGACTGAGCTTGACACCCCGGTAATCCCCACCGCGCCCTCCATCTCAGGCGCGTCTCCGGTTACGGCCGCCATGGCGCTGGTCCACCCGCCGGAGCTATCGCCCATAATCGCGACGCGGTCCGGATCCAGGTTGTACTTCGCAGCGTTTGCCCGCAGCCAACGGATCGCCGCCTTGACATCGTGCAGGCTGCCCGGAAACTTCACCTGCGAGCTGGACCTGACGGAAACGCCGGCCACCGCGTAGCCCGATGAATTCAGTTGTGCCGCAACAAGGCCGGCGCCGGACTTGCCGGTGTCGCCCATCCAGGCCGAGCCACTCGTCCACAAGACCAGCGGCAAGGCCTTGCCCGCCGTCTGCGGAAGGTAGAGATCCAGCTTGTGGCCGTTGCTGGTTGGCGGGTCTGCTGGAGCGTACTCGATCTCAGGGAAACTCGGCGCCCTGCCCTGAGGCGCGGAGAGGTCACCAGCCGGAGGTTGGGCCGTAGCACTCATTGCGGTCAGTGCGGCAGCAACGGACAAGAATCTTACACTGCCTCTTAGAATGGACATGGGGCTCCGTTTCCAGATTACGCCAACTCGCGAAAAACGGCCATCGGCCTGCCGGGCAGCCGCAGCACTGCCATGAAAGCGTCCAGTACTACCACCGGCAAGACGCGTCAAGGCCCAATACTCCCAGGACTAAGGTGGAATCATCACCCTTTTGGGGGTAGTAGATTGAAGTAACTCGCAGTGCCCGGCTAACTTAAGTACACGTGATTTGTCACCCAAGCTTGTCCGCAGCAGCCCTGAGGCTATTCCGCGGACTTGGTGGCCGCCGCCTCGCGCGCGCGGGCGGGCATCGCTTCCACCTGTTCCAGGGCGCGGGTCTGCCGCCAGGTGTAAATCATACGGTGGGCCACGGTGAGGTTGGCGAGCACGGCGATGACCCAAAGCACCTGGGCCATGCGGCCGGTGAGCGCCCCGATGATCAGCAGCACCGTCCGCTCGGGCCGCTCCATGAACCCAACTTTGCAGAGAGGAATGGTACACTCGGCGCGGGCGCGCGTGTAACTCACCATGACGCTGCCGGTCATGACCACGGCGGTCAACACCACATAGAAGAACCGGTTGATCGAGGCGTAGTAGACCAGCAGGCCCATCAGCACGACCAGATCGGAGTAGCGGTCCAGCACCGAGTCGAAGAAGCCGCCGAAGCGGGTCACGCGGTTGGTCTCGCGGGCCACGCGGCCGTCCACCATGTCGAACAGTCCGGCGGCCATGACGACCAGCCCCGCGGCGACAAAGCGTCCGGAGGCCAGCAGGGCCGCCGCTGCGCCGTTGACGAGCAGGCCCAGGAAGGTGAGCACGTTGGGGTGAATCCGCGACAGAGCCAGCGCTCGCACGATGGCGAGGACCACTTTGTCGCACGCCGTACCAATGGCCCGCGTAAACGTCATTCCGTCGCGTCGTGGATCGTGACCAGCTTCACGATCTCCATTTCCCTCACCCCGCCGGGGATGTTGACCTTCACCGTGTCTCCGAGGGACTTGCCAAGCAAGCTGCGGCCGATCGGGGAGCTGGTGGAGATTCGCCCCGCCGCAACGTCGGCGTCCTCGCTGGTGACGAGTTTATATGTTATTTCCTGGTCCTTGCCCAAGTCCAGCACGACCACTGTGGAGCCCAAGCCAACCTTGTCGGACGGAAGTTTGGACAGGTCCACCATGGAGATCTCGGACAGGCGGGCCTTGAGCTGTCCGAGGCGTGCGTTCACAAAGCCCTGGCGCTCCTTCGCCGCGTGAAACTCCGCGTTCTCGCTGAGGTCCCCGTGGGCCCTCGCCCTCAGGATCTCCTTCGGCAGTTCATGCCGGAGTTCGTGCTCCAGCGCCGCAATCTCATCCTGCAGCTTCTTTTTGATGTCTTCCATTAGGAGGGCACGGCTCCCAGATGCACATTATAGAGCATCGGCTAAAGGCCCAGGGTGGCGCGCAAGGCACGCAGGCGTCCCGGCGAACCGAGAAAGAGGTTTTCGGGGAACCTCCGGTGGAGGAGCATATCGTCGTAGATGAACTCGGCGCCGCTGTCATTGAGCCCCATGCCGGCCAGGTACTCCAGGCGGAGGTTGCGGTCCTGGCTGATCTGGGCCCCGCGCAGCCAGAGGTTCAGATCGCCGCTCTGGCCGGCGTAGGTGGCAAGCAGGTCAACCGCGGAGCCGAAGCGCGCTTCGCGCAACGACTGCAGCACGCCCGCGTGGTCGGCGCGCGTGAGCCGCCGCTCCATCGCGTCGATATCGATTCCGGCCCGCCCCGCCTGCCCAAGAAGCACCACATCATAGCCCGGGCCGTTCAGGTTGTTGCTCCAGATGCTTGCGCCGGGGAAGACCGAGAAAAACGTCGCGATCTCGCTCTTCACCGTATCGAGCGTGCTTTCGTAAAGCGGCACCCATTGGGCGATGACCCCTCCGGGGCTCAGTTGCCGTCTGCAAAGCTCGAAATACTCGCGCGAGTAGAGAGTAGCGGCGCCCTTGACCCAGGGGTGGATCGGGTCGGATGTGATCACGTCAAATTTCTCGCGCGTGGTGAGAATGAAATGACGCGCATCGTCATAGACGACCTCGGTGCGGCGGTCCCCGAGCACGTTGTGGTTCTGTGGGGCGAAGTACTGCGCGACCACCTTGGGCACGAGCGGTTCGATTTCCACGATCACGATTCTCCGGACGCTGGGGTGCATGGCCAGTGCCCCCGCCGTTACGCCCGCCCCGCAACCTACGACCAGCACGGTGCGCGGCTCGCCGTGAACCAGCGCCGGCAGATGTCCGAGCATGCGCTGCATGCGCATGTCCTGGAGGTCGGCCGAGGCCTCCACTTTGCCGCTGACGTGAAACTGGCGCGCCCCGTCGTCCCTGACGGAGACGGCGACCGAAGCATTCAGGCCCTCTCCCACGTAGAGCGGCCGGGCAAAGCCGCGCATGTTCAGGCTGTGCCGGCCATAGGCGAAAACCTCCCACGGCACTGGAGACACGGTGACAGCCAGCGCTACGGCGCAAGCTGTGATGGAGGCCACAGCCAGTGCACGGCCACCGATAGAGCGCAGTGCGGAGACGAGCGCTATCGCCGCGGCAAGAGCGGACAGCGCGATGAGCACCTGCCCCGAACGCCGTGTGCCTGCCATGGGGATCAGCAGGAGGCTGAAGGCCAGCGCGCCGACGATGGCGCCCAGGGTGTTGGCGGCATAGGTGCGGCCGGCCAGACGGGCAGGGTCCTGCCCCGGCTGCGCAGCCGCCGCCAAGGCCAGTGGAAAGCTGGCGCCCCAGAGGCAGGCCGCCGGCAGCACCACCCACAGGCACCGCATCAGGTCGAGTTGGAAGGTCACCCACGGCCTTGTCGAGTAGGCCGTGCTGATCGGAGTCAAGGGCAAGGTGGACGATATGGAATAGGCGGCCCAGGCGACCGCTCCGGCGATCAGCATCTGACACATCGCCAAGGCGAATCGCGGCCGCGGCGTCAGGCGGGCAACGAGCGCTCCCACGCTGCTGCCGGCAGCCAAACCCCCCAGAAACGCCGCCAGAATCAGGGAGAAGGTGTACACGGTCGGGCCGAGCGTCAGTGCAAGCAGGCGCGTCCAGACGACCTCCGCACCGAGGGCACACATGCCGGAAAGCCCGATGACGAGGTATGCGGTCCATGCAGGGCCGGACCCGCACCCCGGTTCCCGCACCGCCCCTTCAGGAGCAGGGGAGTAGGATGTGATTGCCGCCAGGGCGAATGCCGCCAGGGCAACCGCAAGGTTCATCGCCGCGGCGGCGTAGGTCGCGGTCGAGGTGTCGTACAGTCGCAGCAGGTAGAAGCCGGCCACAAGACAGCCGGCCACCGCGCCGGCCAGGTTGCCGAAGTAGAAGAAACCCAGCCGGGCGACCCCCTCCGGGGTGGTTCTTACCCACCGCGCCACCGCGGGCAGGGAGGCGCCCATAAGAAGGGTCGGGGGAAGGAGGCAGCAAGCGCAGAACACCGCCCGCAGGAGCAGGCCGGGCGCCCCGTAGCCCACGGCGGCTGCGTAGATCCGTCCGCCGAGCGGCAGTCCGAACAGCACCAGCAGCGCGCATGCGGCGATCCCCAGTTCCAGCCAGGCGTAGACGCGCAGAGGGTGCCGGCCGGCGGAGACAAGGCGCGGCAAGAGAAGACTGCCGGCACACATCCCGCCCATGAAGGTGGCGAGCAGGACTCCGAGCGATACCGCCGTGGAGCCGATCACCAGCTCCAGCAACTGGAACCAGACGACCTCGTAGATGAGGGCCGCGCAGCCGCTGGCCGCAAACAGGATCACCAGCAAGGGCAGCGCAAAGTACGCTTTGTCGGGGCGTTTGACATGTGTTTCCAAGCCCTTTTATACTAAACGATTGGAAGCGAAGGCCGCTCCCTGTCCGGATGCGGATTCGGTTGTGTGCCTGGCGCGAAAAACGGACGAGAAGCATGCCGAAACGCACATTTCAACCGAACAACCGCAAGCGGGCCAAGACTCACGGTTTCAGGGTGAGGATGAAGACCAAGGACGGCCGGGCTGTCCTGGCGCGCCGCAGGGCCAGAGGCCGCAAGAAGCTGACCGTAAGCTCGGAGAGAGCTGTTCGCTACGCCGAATAACCCAACCGAAAGCTCCAGGCCGGACCTGTCTTTTCCCAAGGAGGCCCGGCTGTTGCGGCGAGCGGAATTCCAGGCGGTCTACGAGAAGGGTTTCCGGTTTAGCGGGCCCTACTTCGCGGCAGTCTGCTTGAAGGTCGCGGGGCAGGGCCGGGCCAAGCTTGGTTTTGCCGCCCCGAAGAGTTTGGGGAAGAGCGTGGTCAGGAACCGCTTGAGACGGAGGCTGCGCGAGGCGATACGTTTGAGCCTGAGCCGGCTTGCTCCAGAGTGGGCGGTCGTGGTTCAAGTGAGGCGTGGGGCGATGAACGCGCCGCCGGCGGATCTTGAGAAGGAGGTAGAGAGGCTCTTCGCACGATGCGCACGCTCATAACCGCCCTTCTTCGTTTCTACAAGTCCTGGATCTCACCCTGGTTGCCGTCCGCCTGCCGGTTCGAGCCTACCTGTTCCGATTACATGCGGGAGGCGGTAGAGCGGTACGGGGTGCCGCGTGGCGTGTGGCTGGGGACGAAGCGCTTGTTCCGGTGTCACCCGCTGCATCCGGGAGGATATGACCCGGTCCGCTAGGCGGCGCCGGAGGGGAAAGGGATGGCAGAGCAAGACCTGGATAAGTTCGACAACCCGGCATCCGAGAAACAGGGTCCCTCCATGGAGAAGCGCCTTCTGCTGGCTTTCATCCTTATGGCGGGGGTCCTCTTCCTGACTCCCTACATCTACAAGCCGTCCGAGCCGGTCAAGAAGGCTCAACCGGTCACGCCGCCAGCCCGGACACAGACCGTTGAACAAGTGCAGACGCCCGCCCCCGCGGCCGCCTTGGCTCTGGCAGGGCGGGTGTCGGCGAGCCAGGAAAACAGGGTCGTTGTCGAAACCGATCTGTATCGGGTCGAGTTCTCCAATCGCGGGGCGGTCGTCCGGAGCTGGGTGCTGAAGAAGTACAAGGACAGCGCGGGCAAGCCGCTCGAACTCGTGAGCCAAGCGGGAGCCGCCAAGGCCGGGTTCCCGTTTTCCTTCGAGTACCCGGGTGGAAAGGCGCCGGCCGATCTCAAGAACGCCCTATTTGCCCCGACGGTCTCCGGCGATGGGCTCGACATCTCCTTCGAGCATTCAGACGGCCGGGTGGCCGCCCGAAAGAGCTTCCGGTTTCAGAAGAGCAAGTATCTTACGGAACTCACCTCTGAGGTCATCGCCGACGGCAGGCCGGTACCGCATGTGCTCACCTGGCGCGGCGGCTTCGGCGACAGCAGCGTGCCGAACCACCCTGCCGCGCTTCACAGCCTATACTTCGACGTAGCATCCAACAAGCTCGTGGTGCAGCAGGCCAAGGCCGCCAAGAATGGGCCGGTCTCCAGCGTAGGCGGATACTCGTTCGCAGGCATCGAGGACAGTTACTTTGCGGCCGTGTTCCTCCCGGCCGGCGAGACCGCCGTAGAAGTCCGGACGTACAGCGACCAGGTCTCTCCTGCCGAGGGCGCGGCGGAGACCCCACACCTGGGCGCAGGCGTGGGCGGCAGCGGGGAGAACCACTTCTCCGTTTTCGTGGGACCCAAGGATGTCGCCATCCTGCGCAGCGTGAACCCAAAGCTGGAACAGGTGGTGGATTTCGGCTGGTTCAGCATCATCGCCAAGCCGCTCTTCCTGTCGCTCAACTACGTCAACAACCGCTGGGTGCACAGCTACGGGTGGTCCATAGTTGTTGTCACCGTCATCATCAACTTCCTGCTTCTGCCATTGAAGTTCACGAGCCTGAAGTCGATGAAGAAGATGCAGCTTCTCCAGCCGCAGATCGCCGCCATCAACGAGAAGTACAAGGGTATCTCGTTGCGGGACCCCCGGAAGAGCGAGCAGAACCAGGAGATCATGGACTTGTACAAGAAGCACGGCGTGAACCCCATGGGCGGGTGCATGCCGATGCTGCTCCAGATCCCGTTCTTCTTCGCCTACTACAAAGTGCTGACCGTGGCGATTGAGCTGCGCGGAGCCGAATGGCTGTGGGTCAGCGACCTCTCCCAGCCGGAAACCATCCCCATCCGCATTCTGCCGATAGCAATGATCGTGACGCAGTTTATCATGCAGAAGATGACTCCTACGACCACGGCCGATCCGATGCAGCAGAGAATGATGCTGATGATGCCGCTTTTCCTCGGGTTCATGTTCTACGGGATGTCGAGCGGCCTGGTGCTATACTGGTTGACCGGCAACGTCGTGGGGATTGCGCAGCAGTGGTTCTTCAACCGCCGCGTCGTGGCGTTGCCTGCGCCCGTCGAGGCGCCGAAATCCAAGAGCAAGAAGACCGCCAGGACATAGCCTGTGAGCGAAAGGAAGTACTCGGCTGAACGAATTGGCCCGCGGATCGAAGCGTTCCTGAAGGCCGTCTTCAAACACGCAGGTTTCCGTCTCCGGTTCGAGGTGACGGACGCCCACAGCCCGCACCCGGAGATCGAGGATCCCGAGGTCATGGTGAAGTTCAGCGGCCCCGACGTCGATCTGCTGCTTGCCAACCGGGCCGAGCTGCTGCTGGCGCTGGAGCACGTGACCATGGAGGTGCTGGGTATGCCGCCCGAACACCACGCGCTCCTGTGCTTCGATGCCAACGACTACCGTTTTCTGCGGATGGAGGAACTGCGCATGAGCGCCGCGGCCGCAGCGGAGAAGGTGCGGCGCACGGGCGCGAGCTTTACGTTCAATCCCATGACCAGCCGGGAGCGGCGCATCCTGCATCTGGCGCTCAGGGACGAGAGCGGCGTGCGCAGCGAGAGCACCGGTTTCGGCAGCCATCGCCAGGTCGTGGTGTACTCGACGGATGCGACGTCCGCCTCGGAGCCGGCAAATGTCGGCCCCGCCGGCCCGCAGTATTCCCGGCGGCCCCGCCGCCGCTGAGTTGAACCTCCAAGACACCATCGTTGCCATCTCCACTCCCCCCGGACGCGGCGGGTTGGGCGTGGTGCGGTTGTCCGGCCGTGAGGCCCGGTTGATTGCGGAACGAGTCCTGCGCCTCCACTCCGCGCCGGAATGGAGGCCGTGGAGCACGTTCCTGGCCGAGGTCACCGATGCCGAGGGGGCGACGGTGGACCACGTCGTGGTGGCGTTCTTCGAGGGGCCGCGCTCCTACACCGTTGAGGATGTGGTCGAGATCTCCTGCCACGGATCGCCCGTGGTGTTGCGCCATGTGGTGGAACAGGCCTGCCGGGCGGGGGCTCGCCCCGCCGAACCAGGGGAGTTCACCTTCCGGGCCTATGTCAACGGCCGCATCGACCTGCCCCAGGCGGAGGCCGTGCGGGACCTGATCGCGGCCACCACGCTCTACCAGGCGAAGGTGGCAGCCAGGCAGATGGAGGGTTCCGTCTCACGAAGAATCGGCCCGCTGAAGGAGCAATTGCTCGAACTGATCGCGTTGCTAGAGGCGGGAATCGACTTCGCGGATGACGATGTGCCGGTCGCCTCGACCGGCGACATTCTCCAGCGCCTGGACCCGCTCCTGGATGGTGTCCGGCGCCTGGCCGGGAGTTACACCTACGGACGGCTGGTTCACCAGGGCCTGACGCTGGCCATCGTCGGCCGTCCAAACGTGGGAAAGAGCAGCCTGTTCAACCGCCTGGTAGAGCAGGACCGCGCCATCGTCACCGAGATTCCCGGGACGACCAGAGACCTTGTCTCGGAATCGGCTTCGCTCGAAGGCATCCCCGTGAAGTATGTAGACACGGCGGGAATCCGCGAGGGGGAGAGTCCCGTGGAGACGCTGGGCGTTGAGCGGAGCTTTCAGGCGATGGCCGATTCGGACCTGGCGCTGGTGGTGATCGACCTCTCGCTGCCGCTCGAAAAGGATGACCTGGAGTTGATCCGCAAGGCGAGCGAGCAGGGCAGGCACCTGGTAGTCGGCAACAAGTGCGACCTCGCCCGGCAGGCCCGGCTTGAGGGCGAAGTCGTGATTGTTTCGGCGCTGACGGGGGAGGGAATCGCCGATCTGCGCCGTGCGATTCTGGCGCGGATCGCCCCCGAAGCAGATTCGGATGCGGGCTTCATCACCAGCATCCGCCACGAACAGCTACTGCGGGAGTCGGCGGCCTTTCTGGAGAAGGCCCGGGGAGCGGCGGCCGAACAGATCCCTCACGAGATGCTGCTGCTGGATCTTTACAGCGCGCTTCAGCCGTTCGATGCCATCACCGGCGCCACGGCGGCCGACGACATTCTAAACCGGATTTTCTCCACCTTCTGCATTGGGAAGTAGGGGCCGGGCATGCTCGGCTCCCACTCGGCGGACCGCATCCAGGACGCCGTTCACAAAGGCCACGGACTCTTCCGACGAGAACCGGCGCGCCAGTTCCAGCGCCTCGTCAATCACTACGGGGGCGGGCGTGCCGATGCCCGCCATCTCGTAGACGGCCATCCGCAGGATGTTGCGGTCCACGATGGGCATCCGGTCAAGGCGCCAGTGCTCGCTCTGCCCGGCAATCGACTTGTCGATGCCCGCCAGGTCGGCGAGAGCGCCGCGCACGAGCTGCTCCATGAACGGGTCCGGCTCGGGTTTCTCCTCGCCGGCTTCGCTGGTGAGAAGAGAATCGTAGAAGCCTGCGATCGCTTCCTCTGCGGACTGCTCCCTGATATCTGCCAGGAACAGAACCTGGAGGGCGCGTTCTCTGGACCTGTGACGCGCGGGCACGGCTGGCTCAGGAGCCCGAGCGGAGCTTGCGCATCAGGTTGCCCATCTCCACCGCGCTCATGGCGGCGTCGAAGCCCTTGTTGCCGCTCTTGGCGCCGGCCCGGTCGATGGCCTGTTCCAGCGTGTCGCAAGTCAAAACGCCGAACGATACCGGCACCCCGTATTCCATCGCCGTCTGCGCCAGTCCCTTGGAGGCTTCCGCGGCGATGTAATCCCAATGCGGCGTGTCGCCGCGGATAACGGCGCTCAGGCAGATTATGGCATCGTGCCGCTTCTGGGAAGCCAGTTGCCGGGCCACCACGGGGAGTTCCCAAGAGCCGGGCGCCTTGACGATTTCAATCGCGGCCTCCTCGCAACCCGTGCGCGCCAGCGCGTCCTGCGCACCGGCGAGCAGCCGGTCGGTAATGAGGCTGTTGTAGCGGGTCACCACGATCGCGAACTTCAGGCCTTTCGCGTCAAGGTTCCCTTCGATCACTTTGCTCGCCATATCCAATCCCCTTGAAAGAAAAGCCCTATGGGATAATCAGACTTCAGAGCTTCATCATACCGCATGGACCCCCAGTACATTCGGAATTTCTCGATCATTGCCCACATCGACCACGGCAAGTCCACCCTGGCCGACCGCCTGCTTGAGCTTACCGGTGCGCTCTCCGAGCGGGAGATGATGGAGCAGGTTCTGGACTCCATGGACCTGGAGCGGGAGCGGGGGATCACCATCAAGGCCCACGCCGTGCGGCTCAACTACCGGGCCGAGGACGGCAACACCTATCAGTTGAACCTGATCGACACCCCGGGCCACGTCGACTTCAACTATGAGGTCTCCCGCAGCCTCCAATGCTGCGAGGGGGCGCTGCTGGTGGTCGACGCCTCACAGGGAGTCGAGGCCCAGACCCTGGCCAACACCTACCTGGCGCTCCAGCACGACCTGGAGATCATCCCGGTCATCAACAAGATCGACCTGCCCTCCGCCGAGCCGGACCGGATAAAGGAACAGATCGAACACCTAGTGGGGCTCAGCGCCCGTGACACGCTGTTGGTCAGCGCCAAGAGCGGCGCCGGCGTTCGCGACGTGCTCGACGCCATTGTTCACCTGGTGCCGCCGCCGCGGGGAAATCCGCAATCCCCCCTACGGGCCATGATCTTCGACTCCTGGTTCGATCCTTACCGGGGCGTGATCGCTCTGGTCCGCGTGGTGGATGGACGGTTGTATCTCGGGCAGCGGATCAGGCTCTGGTCCAACGGCAAGACTTTTGAGGTGGAGGGCCTGGGCTACCAGTCGCCCAAGCCGGTGCCTTGCCAGGAGTTGTCGGCGGGCGAGGTGGGTTTCCTGTTCGCCAACGTCAAGACCGTTTCCGACGCGCAGGTCGGCGACACGATCACCGAGGAGGCAAACCCCGCCGCCGAGCCGCTTGCGGGCTTCCAGGAAGCCAAGTCGATGGTCTTTGCGGGGCTCTACCCGGTGGAATCGCACGCGCACGGGATGTTGAGAGACGCCCTTGAGAAGCTGCGCCTCAACGACAGCGCCTTCAGCTTCGAGCCGGAGAACTCGGCCGCGCTAGGCTTCGGATTCCGCTGCGGGTTCCTGGGCCTGTTGCACCTGGAGATCGTGCAGGAGCGCCTGGAACGCGAATTCCAGATCGACCTGATCACCACGGCGCCCGGAGTGCGCTACCGGGTGACCACCTTGAACGGCGAGGTCCTGGAAGTCAACAACCCGACGCGGTTTCCCGATCCCGCCGTCATCCGCGAGGTCGAGGAGCCGATCATTGAGGCCACGGTCATCACCCGCGAGGATTCGCTCGGCGAGATCCTGAAGCTGCTGGAGGAGAAGCGCGGCACGCAGCAGAAGTTCGAGCACATCGGCGGGGGACGCGTGCTGCTGGTGTACGAGCTGCCGCTCAACGAGATCGTGCTGGACTTCTACGACCGCCTGAAGTCGGCTTCCCGCGGCTACGCTTCGCTCGACTACCACCTGGCGGGATACCGCGTGTCGCCCATGGTGAAGCTGGACGTGCTGGTGGCGGGCGACCCGGTGGATGCGCTTTCTATGATCGTGCACCGCGAGTACGCCTACGAGCGCGGCAAGGCGCTGATCGAGCGGCTGCGCAAGCTGATTCCACGGCAGATGTTCGAGGTGGCCTTGCAGGCGGCCATCGGCAACAAGGTGGTGGCCCGGGAGAACATACCCGCCATGCGCAAGAACGTGCTGGCCAAGTGCTACGGCGGCGACATCACGCGCAAGCGCAAGCTGCTCGAAAAGCAGAAGGAAGG
>JBHGAV010000032.1:0-46000 GCA_041946685.1 Bryobacteraceae bacterium
GGTAGAGCATCTGCCTTTTAAGCAGAGGGTCGCGGGTTCGAGTCCCGCCCGGCTCACCACATTAACCCGTTTATTTTCGTGCAGTTGACGCGGGCTTCCCGGAAGTCACCTTAGTACCGCTTCCGGGCGGGTCATGGTACGGGGCAGGGGCGAAGGGCCATCCCTCGCCAATATGCGCCAAGTTACGCTGACGGCAGGAGACCATGTGAGAGTTCGAAAATTGCTTTGGATTGCGCTTCTTTCTATCGCAGTACCCGGAATCATGCCCGCCTCGATTATGACCTTCACGCCCAGCCCAGCGGACCTGGGCGACCTGGAGCATGACACAGTGTGGACGTGGCGCATCGACAACCTTAACCTGGGCGGACATGCCATCCAGTCGGCCACGCTCACGATTGCAGGCATCTACAACTACCAGAACGAACCCAACCGGCTCTTTATCCACCTGCTGGACACGGCGGCGAGCGCCGGCACGGCGCACCGCTCTGACCCATCGAACAGCATCTCCGACTACTTCCTCAACCCTTCGCGCAGCTTCGCACCCGCGTACGGGTCGTCAAACATTCTTCTTACCTCGCAGTCCTTCCCGGGCGGCGAGGCAAACAAGATCGATTCCACCTACATATTCACGGCGCAGCAGTTGGCGATTCTTCAATCCTTCATTGCGAACAACGGCAATTTCGCGCTGGGCTTCGACCCGGATTGCCACTACTACAACAGCGGCGTCAGCCTCCAGATCACCACAGTGGACAACCCCGAGCCTGGCACTTACCTTTTGGTGGGAATCTGCCTGCTTGCCGGCATTCCGGTGATCCGGCGCTTCTCGCGGAACTAAGCGACGGGCCGCGTCCTCCCGCCAACAGTGTAGCGCGGGGGGCGAGTTAGCCGCCGAAAGAGGGCGGTAGGCCGGAGCGTCAGTGCAATCTGGAGCGTGGCGTACAGCCGTTTGAACACCGCCGCCACCTCTGCGTCGTAGCACCCCTTGGCAGCAGGCCAGTTAACAAGGGTCAGTGGAGTACTACCGACCATTGCCAGCCTTGCCAGTCAAGGAGCGGGAGGTTACACTCGCCGAAAGGACATAACGAGAAGCCTCCCTTAGTCTTCCCAATGTACCGGAGGGCGCCGCTGGCGGCACCCTCCGGCCTTCCCCAAGAATCACCCGCGTCCCGACGGCCGGCCGTCGGATACTCCATCGCAGCCTGCTATGCTGGGACTCGTGGAATTGGAGGTGACATGAGGAATCTGTGCTCGAAGCTGGCGCTGGCTTGCGCCCTGACGGCCGGAGCGGCGTGCGCTCAGCTCGCCCCGCCGAATGAAGCGGGGGTCACGTTCGGCCACCTGCACCTGCGCACGCGCAACACGGCCGAGCACCTGAAGTTCTGGCGCGACCTGCTCGGCGGCAAGCCGGACATGTTCGGCAAGATGCACCGGATCACGCTGCCAGGCATACAGGTGCTGTTGCAGGAAGGCGACGCCGGGGGTGGAACCGCGGGATCCGTGATCAGTCACATCGGATTTCGGGTGCGCGACCTGGCGGGGATGCTGGCGAAGACCAGACAGGCGGGCTTTACGGTAACCAGCGAGAATCCACAGCGAGCGCTGGCGTTCGTGATGGCGCCGGACGAGATACGGGTCGAGTATCTCGAAGACAAGACGCTGAAGAATGAGGCGGCGGGCGGCCACGTACACCTGGTCGTGGAGAACGAGACTTCCATACCCGAGCTCGAGGCCTGGTACATGAAGGTGTTCGGAGGCAGGGCGACGATTCGGGGCTCCTATAGGGAGGTCACCACGCCGGGGACCGCAGTCTCTTTCGGGGTATCCAAGACGCCGGTGGTGGGTACCAAGGGCCGCACGCTGGACCACATCGGATTCGACATCAAGAACCTGGAAGCCTACTGCAAGAAGCTGGAGAGCGAGGGTATCAAGCTGGACGTGCCCTACCGCATCGTGCCTAGCCTGAACCTGGCCCTGGCCTTCGTAACCGATCCGCGGGGCACTTACATCGAACTAAACGAGCCGGTCGAGCCGAAGTAATTCAGCGTTCGTTGGCCTTCAGGATCTTCTTGCGGAGGCGGATGGACTGGGGGGTGACCTCGACGTATTCGTCGTCGCGGATGAATTCGATGGCCTGTTCCAGGTTGAGGATGCGAGGTGGCACCAGGCGGATGGCTTCATCCGAGGTCGAGGCGCGCATATTGGTCAGCTTCTTCTCCTTGACGATGTTGACATCCAGGTCGCGCTCCCGGGCATTCTCGCCGACGACCATGCCCTCATAGACCTCGGTGCCGGGCATGACGAAAATCTCGCCGCGCTCCTGAAGGTTGAAGATGGCGTAGGCGGTGGCGCGACCGGGGCGGTCGGCGACCAGCGAGCCGGTGGGGCGCGCGGGCATGTCACCCTGCCACGCCACGTAACCGTCGAACAGCGAGTTCATGATGGCGGTGCCGCGGGTGTCGGTGAGCAGCTCGGAGCGCAGGCCGATCAGCCCGCGCGAGGGAACGTGAAATTCAATCCGCACTCGGCCGGAGCCGTGGTTCACCATCTTCGCCATCTGCCCCTTCCGCTTGCCGAGCTTCTCGATGACCACACCGATGAACAGCTCGGGACAGTCGATCACGAGGAGCTCGGCCGGCTCCTCAAGCACTCCGCCTGAGGTGCGGGTGAGGATCTCGGGGTTTCCGACCATCAGCTCGTACCCCTCGCGCCGCATGGTCTCGATGAGGATGGCGAGCTGCAATTCGCCGCGTCCCATCACCTTGAAGGCGTCCGGGCCTCCGGCCTCCTCGACGCGCAGAGAAACGTTGGTGAGCAGCTCCTTCTCCAGCCGCTCGCGGATGTGCCGGGAAGTGACATAGGAACCCTCCCGGCCGCCCAGAGGAGAGGTGTTGACGGTAAAGGTCATGGCGATGGTGGGCTCATCGACGGGGATGTTGGGGAGCGGCGCGGGCGTTTCCGGATGAGTGATGGTCTCGCCGATGGTGATTCCCTCCACCCCGGCGATGGCCAGGACGTCGCCCGGCCGTCCCACGGTTTCCTCCACCCGCGCCAAGCCCTCGAACGAGTAGAGCCGGGTGATGCGCGTCCGCTGGAGAGAACCGTCCAACTTGGCGATGCCCACCTCGTCGCCGAGCCTCAGCGTACCGGAGAAGACGCGTCCGATGGCCAGGCGTCCCAGGTACTCGTTGTAGTCCAGGTTTGCCACCAGCAGTTGCAGAGGAGCGCCGGGATCGCCCGCCGGGGCGGGGCAGTGTTCCAGGATGGCGTCGAACAGCGGCCGCAGGTCGCCGGATGGGTCCTCGAGCGAGACTTTCGCCACGCCGGCTTTCGCGTTGGCAAAGATGATTGGGAATTCGAGCTGATCCTCGGTGGCGTCGAGATCGATGAAGAGGTCGTAGATTTCGTTGAGCACCGCCTGGATGCGGGCGTCGGGCCGGTCAATCTTGTTGACGACGACGATGGGAGGCAGACGGGCTTCGAGCGCCTTGGTCAACACGTAGCGGGTCTGCGGCAGGGGACCTTCGCTGGCATCGACTAACAGCATCACGCCGTCGACCAGCTTGAGGGCGCGCTCCACCTCGCCGCCGAAGTCGCTGTGCCCGGGCGTGTCGACGATGTTGATCTTCGTCCCGCGGTATCGGACGCCGGTGGTCTTGGCGAGAATGGTGATGCCGCGCTCACGCTCGAGGTCGCCCGAGTCCATGACGCAAGCCGGGACGTCCTGGTTGTCGCGGAAGACGCCGCTCTGATGGAGCATGGCATCCACCAGGGTGGTCTTGCCGTGGTCGACGTGGGCGATGATGGCGATGTTGCGGATGGCCGGCGCGGGCGCCGCTTCCGGCGGGGTAGGAATGGTCACCTTTCCATGTTGGCACGCCAGAGAGATGCAGCGCGGCAGTGTAGTAAAGTAAAGCGCTATGCCCGAGTACGTCGCCGCGATAGACCAGGGGACGACCAGCACGCGCTTCATCGTCTTCGACCGGGACGGCCACGCCATCGCAAGCGCTCAGCGGGAGCACGAGCAGATCTATCCCCGTCCAGGCTGGGTGGAACATTACGCGGAGGACATCTGGCTCCGCACGCGGGAAGTCATCGCCGATGTGGCCGTGAACCCGGCGGACATCGTGGGCGTTGGGGTTACGAACCAGCGCGAAACCACGGTTGTGTGGGACCGCAAGACCGGTGCGCCCATCGCAAACGCCATCGTGTGGCAGGATACGCGCGTCGGTGAAGACGTGGCACGGCTCGTGGAGGTCCACGGCCAGGAGTACTTCCGCAAGAAGACGGGGCTTCCGCTGGCCACCTATTTCAGCGCGTTGAAGGTGCGCTGGCTGCTGGAGAACGTCCCCGGAGCGCGGCGCAGGGCGGAGTCGGGTGAGCTGCTGTTCGGGAACATCGACTCCTTCCTGGTGTGGAAGCTCACCGGAGGACTCCATGTCACCGACGTGACCAACGCGAGCCGGACACAGCTCATGAACATCGAGACGCTCGAGTGGGACGCTGAGCTGCTCGATCTGTTCGGCATCCCCGCCGCGATGCTGCCGCGGATCGCCTCCAGCAGCGAGGTCTACGGTAAGGCCGTGGAACCGGCGCTCACGGGTGTGCCGGTGGCCGGCATCCTGGGAGACCAGCAGGCGGCGCTGGTGGGCCAGACGTGCTTCGACGCCGGACAAGCGAAGAACACTTACGGCACCGGCAGTTTTCTGCTCCTCAACACCGGCGAGAAGGCCGTCCAAAGCCGGCACGGGTTGCTGACCACGGTGGCGTTCCAACTGGGCGGCCAGAAGGCGCGCTACGCCCTGGAGGGAAGCATCGCCATTACCGGGGCGCTGGTGCAGTGGCTGCGCGACAACCTGGGCCTGATCCGCAGCAGCGCCGAGGTCGAGATGCTGGCGAGAACGGTCGAGGATAACGGCGGCGTCTACTTTGTCCCGGCGTTCTCGGGCTTGTACGCCCCCTACTGGCGGGAGGACGCGCGGGGCGTGGTCGCGGGGCTGACGCGCTACGCCGGAAAGGGGCACCTGGCGAGGGCAGCGCTGGAAGCCACGGCATATCAGACCCGGGACGTGGTGGAGGCGATGGAGCAGGACTCGGGCGTGGCGCTGGATGTGCTGCGCGTGGACGGCGGCATGATCGTTAACGAACTGCTGATGCAGTTCCAGGCCGATATGCTGGGGCGTCCCGTGGTGCGGCCGAGTATCGCGGAAACAACAGCGCTGGGAGCGGCCTACGCCGCGGGACTGGCAACCGGTTTCTACTCGGGGCTGGACGACCTCCGCTCGCACTGGTCCGCCAGCAGGACCTGGGAGCCTGCGATGGAGGCTGAGAGGCGCGAAGAGTTGTATCGCAGTTGGAAGAAGGCCGTGGAGCGTTCTTTTGACTGGATCGATTGAGAGGTCGTGATGGCACTTACTCCGCTCTTGGGCGAGTTCATGGGAACGATGGTGCTGGTTCTTCTTGGCGATGGAGTGGTGGCCAATGTCTGCCTGAAGCGCTCGAAGGCGGAGGGCGCAGGATGGATGGTCGTCGCCAGCGGTTGGGCTTTCGGAGTCATGGCGGGGGTGTTCACGGCCATGTTGTTCGGAAGCGCGGAGGCCCACCTCAACCCGGCGGTGACGCTGGCGGTGGCGATTCAAACGGGCGACTACAGAATGGTCGTTCCGTACTGGGCGGCGCAACTGGCGGGAGCCTTCGCCGGAGCCGTGCTGGTGTGGCTGTCCTTTCTTCTCCACTGGCAGGAGACGCAGGATCCGGCAGTCAAGCTGGGATGCTTCTGCACCATACCGGCCATACGTAACAAGCGCGCCAACCTGATGAGCGAGGTCATTGCCTCGTTCGTGCTGGTGCTGGTGGTGGCGGCAATCTTCTCGAAGATTGCGACCAACGGTCAGCCCGCGCCGGGCCTCGGGCCGTACCTTGTGGCGAGCTTGGTGTGGGGAATCGGGCTCTCGCTTGGCGGAACGACCGGCTATGCGATAAACCCGGCGCGCGACCTAGGCCCCCGGCTGGCCCACGCCGTCCTGCCCATCCACGGAAAGGGCGGCTCGGACTGGGGGTATGCGGCTATCCCCATCGTGGGTCCGCTTGCCGGAGGGGCGCTTGCGGGATTGCTGGTGCTGCTGGTCGCTGTGTGACTTTGGTCATCGACCGGACACGAATGTCTTGTTAGTCTGGGCTCAGAATGAGCGAACTAATTGACAACAGAGCGCATCGTGTCCGGACACTGAAAGGGATCATCAAGCACCTGCACGCCGGGGAGTCTCCCGACGCCGTCAAGGAGCAACTGAAGGCGCTGGTCAAGGAGACCGACTACTCCGAGGTCGTGACCATGGAGCAGGAGTTGATGGCCGAAGGGATGCCGGTCGAAGAGGTGAAGTCCATGTGCGACCTGCACTCCCAGGTGACGCGGGAGGTTCTGGTGCAGCTTCCCGCCGCGCCGATTCCGCCTGGCCATCCGGCCGACACCTTCCGCCGCGAGAACGAAGCCCTGCGTGGAGTTCTCGCCAGAATGCGAGGGGCGCTGTCCGCATCGTCGGAGATGGAGTGGCGGCAGGCGTACAACGAACTGATGGACATCGAGAAGCACTACCAGCGCAAGGAGCACGCTTTCTTTCCGAAGCTGGAACTGCACGGAATCACGGGGCCGTCCAAGGTGATGTGGGCCAAGGACGACGAGGTGCGGGCGCTGCTGAAGAGCGCCGGCGCCGCTGCTACCACCCCCTGGAACGATGCCTTCAGAAAGCTGGCCGAAAAAGCGGTCCTGGCGGTCGAGGAGATGATGTACAAGGAGGACAACATCCTCCTCAGGATGTGCATGGACGCGTTCACGGAGGAGGACTGGGCGGAGATCTGGCTATCGTCGCCGCGCTACGGCTGGTGCCTGGTGGAGCCGCGGGACGGTTACCGGCCCCCCGACTCCGTGGTCAAGGAGGGCCTCAGACTCCCGACGATGGAGGGCATCCAGCTTCCGACGGGGAACCTCAACCTGGCGCAGCTAACCAGCATCTTCTCGACGCTGCCCGTGGACATCACCTTCGTGGACGCCGAGGACCGCGTGGCGTTCTTCTCGGAGGGCCCCGACCGGGTCTTCGCGCGCAGCCGGGCCATCATCGGGCGCAAGGTACAGCACTGCCATCCGCCGCGGAGCGTCGAGGTGGTGGAGCGAATCCTCTCGGACTTCCGGGAAGGCCGGCAAAGCGTAGCCGAGTTCTGGATCAACTTCCAGGGGCGTTTCGTCCACATCCGTTACTTCGCGCTGCGAGATGAGGCCAACCAGTACCTGGGCACGCTGGAGGTCACGCAGGACGCAACCGGACTCCGCGCCCTTGAGGGCGAACGCCGGCTTCTGGAGTACAACTAGACCGCGCGCCGCCGTGCTACCATGCCTGCTTCCAGACTGGAGGCAGGCACGATGCGCACGAAATACGCTCTCAATCTCGATCTAACGGGGCGGGCGGCCCTGGTCACGGGGGGAAGCCGGGGAATCGGCAGGGCGACCTGCCTGGCGCTGGCCGCGCACGGGGCGAGGGTGGCCGTTCACTTCCGCGCCGAGTCCGCGAGAGCGGACGAGGTCGTCGATGAAATTCACGCGCAGGGAGGGGAAGCAGTTGCCTTGCAGGCCGACCTCCGCGACGCGGCCGCCGCGCCCGGGCTGGCTGCCGCAGCGGCGGGCGCCCTTGGCCCAATCGACATCCTCGTCAACAATGCCGGGGAAATGGTATCGGGCTCGGTCGAAGAGTTGACCGATCGGACATGGGAGGACTCGCTCTCGCTGAACCTTTCCGCTGCGTTCCGTATGGCACGGGCGTGCATTCCGGCGATGAAAGCCCGGAATTGGGGTCGCATCATCGGCCTGTCTACGCAAGCGGTCTACACGGGATCCAGGAACTACTCCGCCTATGCGGCTGCCAAAGCGGGCCTGCGTGGGTTGACGTTTTCGCTCGTGAAGGAGGTGGGCGAGAATGGAATCACGGTGAACTTGGTGGCGCCGGGCAGGATCGCCACCGACCTGATCATGAGAAGCTCGGCGGGCAGGATGCCGGAATGGATGGCGCAGACGCCGGTGCGCCGGCTCGGACAGCCCGAGGAGGTGGCCGCCGCAATCGTCTTCCTCGCCTCCGAGGCGGCTTCCTACATCACCGGAGCGACATTGCATGTGAATGGCGGCCTGGTGATGGATTGACGCGGAAAGCGCGCGGCCCCTGCCGGGAGATTGACAGAACCAATGAACGACGTCAGACTCGTGATCGTGGATCCGGGGCACTTCCACTCGGCCCTCATCCAGAAGGACACGTACCCGCAAGTCGCGCCGCAAGTGTCGGTATATTCGCCGCTCGGACCTGAACTGGCCGACTATCTTAGCCGGGTACACCTCTTCAATACGAGGAAGGACAACCCCACCAGGTGGGAACTCAACATCCACACGGGAGAGGGCTTCTTCGAGAGGATGCTGGCCGAGAGGGCCGGAAACGTGGCCGTCTTTGCGGGGCGGAACCGGGAGAAGATCGCGCGCATCGTCCGGTCGCTGGAGGCGGGCTACCACGTGCTGGCCGACAAGCCATGGATCATCGCCTCCGCGGATCTGCCCAGGCTGGCAACGGCGCTGGATCTGGCCGGGAAGAAAGGGCTCGTGGGCTACGATATTATGACCGAGCGCTACGAGATCACTTCCATCCTCCAGAAGGAGCTGGTGAACGAGCCCGCCGTCTTCGGCCGACTGGTTCAGGGTTCGGAAGAGGAGCCCGCCGTCTCCGCGATGAGCATTCATCACCTGATGAAGCAGGTATCGGGCGTGCCGCTTCGGCGGCCTTCGTGGTTCTTCAACATCGACGAAAACGGCGAAGGCATTGCGGACGTGGGAACGCACGTGATTGATTTGATCCAATGGACCGCCTTCCCGGGCGTGCAGATGGACTACCGCGCGGACGTCAGGATGCTGGACGCGAGGCGCTGGCCCACCCGGATCAGCAAGACGCAGTTTAGCCATGTCACCGGCGAAGCGGACTTCCCGGCGTACCTTGCGCCTTGGGTGAGGGACGGACAGCTCGACTATTTCTGCAACAATTCGGCCCGCTACGCCGTGAGGGGGGCGCACGTCGCGGTTGAGGTCCTGTGGAACTGGGAAGCGCCAGCGGGATTCGGTGACATCTACCAAGCCACCTTCCGCGGGACCAAAGCGGACATCGAGATTCGCCAGGGCAGGGAAGAGAACTATCTCCCCGAGCTCTATGTCAGGCCTCATGGGGACGAGGTTCTTGGCGCTCTGAGAGGAAAGATTGACGCAATGCAGAAGGATTGGCCGGGTGTGGAGATGCGCGTCGAAAGCAGCCGGGCACACATCCTGATCCCCGCGAAATATCGCGTGGGCCACGAGGCGCATTTCGCGCAGGTGATGCGCGCGTTCCTCGGATACCTGAAGGATCCGAACTCGCTCCCGGCGTGGGAGAGGAGTAATATGTTACTGAAATACTACATCTGCACGACGGCCGTGGATCTCAGCCGCGGCGGTGGGAGGAACTGATATGGGCGAAGCCCGGTTTTCGAGACGCTATTTTTTCTACGGCTCCCTGCTGGCTGGAGCCGTGCCCAGGGGAGGGTTCGGCAGCGTTCCCTCCCTCGGCGCGCTCGGCTACAAGTCGTTCAACGACAAATTGAATATCGCCGTGGTGGGCTGCGGCATCCGGGCCCCGCAAATCCTGACCGGCATCACGCCCACCGAGAACGTCGTGGCGCTTTGCGACGTACACGAGGAGAAGGCAGCACGGACCTACCAGGCGTTCCCGAACGTCAAGAAGTACGTCGATTACCGCAAGATGCTCGACGCCGAAGGCTCGAACATCGACGGAGTGATGATCGCGACTCCGGATCATACGCACACGCCGATCGCGCTCGCCTGCATGCAGCGCGGCAAGCACGTCTACTGCGAGAAGCCCCTGACCCGGACGGTCTGGGAAGCGCGGCTGCTGGCCGACGCCGCCGTCAAGTACAAAGTCGCCACCCAGATGGGCAACCAGGGGTGGAGCCACGAAGGCACGCGCACGGCCTGTGAGATCCTCTGGTCGGGCGACATCGGCGAAGTCCGCGAGGTACGCGCCTGGACGGGCGTGATCTACGGCGGGCAGCCCAACATCCCGGCCTCCGGTCCCGAGACTCAGCCCGTCCCCAAGGGCGTGGACTGGGATCTCTGGATCGGCCCCGCGCCGATGCGCGGGTTCAACCCGGTCATGGTGAACCAGTGGCGCGCCTTCCGGGATTACTCCACCGGCGGGTCGCTGGGCGACTGGCTGGTCCACAACCTCGGACCGGCGCACCTGGCGCTGCAACTGGGCAAGGTCTCGCCGACCAGCGTGGAGTGCGTGGCGGTGGAGGAGAAGACCGAACTGCTGTGGCCGCTCCGCGCCCACCTGGTGTTCGAGTTTCCTGCGCGTGGCAGCATGCCGCCGGTGACGATCCACGCCTTCCAGAACATGACCGACGAAGTGAAGATCGAGGGAGTCAAGGAGGGCGAGCAGCTTCTGCCGCCGATGAACAACCTTGCCGAGAAGGGCCGGCCATTCTACTGCACCGGCGACGGCCTGTATCTGATCGGCGACCAGTTGGGAATCGACGGACTCCCCCCCAGCCGGGGTGGTGCTCGCGCCCAGGGTGGACCGCCGCCGAGGCGGGCCGGAGAAGGGGGGCCGCCAAGAGACGCCGCCATGGCTAAGATGATGGCGAACCGGGCGCGCATTCCCGGCAACGGCGCGATCTTCTTCGGCTCCAAAGGCTACATGGCAACTTCGGCGCGCGGTGAAGGAACCTGGCTGCTCCCGGCGTCCAGGTGGAAGGAATACCGGCTGCCGCCGCAGGTGCTGCAACGCGGCATCAACCATATGCAGGATTGGGTCCGCGCCTGCAAGGGCGGCGCGCCGGGGGTCTCCGAGTTCGGCATTGCGACCAGGTACATCGAGTGGCTGGCGCTGGGCGCCATCGCGCTCCAGGTGCCCGGCAAGCTGCTGTGGGACGGACCGAGAATGCGGTTCACCAACAGCGCCGAGGCCAACAAGCTGCTGCGTCCTTACCTGCGAAAGGGCTGGGAGCTGAAGCTGTAGCAGCAGAGCACTTACAAGAGGTGGCGCGCGGGGCCGACCACTTCACACTGGAGTCCGGCGAGCCGCTGAACCTGGATTGCCCGGCCGTGTGGCTAATTTGCCGCGGCCTGCTATTTAGCTGGATTGCCGTTGGCGTCAATGAGGCGGACCTCGCCCAGGTTCAGCTTTCGGATTGGCTCCTCGATCTTGGCGCGGTCGCCCACCACGATCCAGGCCACGCTGTCGGGGTGGATCAGACTGCTCGCGGCCGCGGCCATGTCTTTCTGTGTCAAGGCGCGCACCTTGCCCGTGTACGTTTGAAAGTAGTCATCCGGCAGCCCGAATTGCACGATCTCCGCGATGCCGCCGGAGACTGCGCCCATTGTCTCAAACTGCCCGGCGAGGCTGAGGGTGAGGCTGTCACGGCCCATGGCGAGCTCGTTGGCGGTCACCGGGCGCTCGGCGAGCACCTGGCGCAGCTCCTTGTTGATCTCGGCAATCGTTTCCGCGGTCTTGTCCGCCTGGACGGGTGACGTGGCCATGTAAATCCTTGGTCCGCGCGAGGCGGCAAGCGCCGTGCGCGCGCCATAGGTCCAGTGTTTGTCCTCCCGCAGGTTCATGTTGATGCGCGAGATGAACGCTCCGCCCAGAATTTGATCGAGGACTTCGATGCCGATTTCGTTGGGATTGGCTTTCTGCGGTGCAATCATTCCCGCGGTGACCACCGACTGAATCGAGCCGGGCCGGTCGACGATGTAGATCACAGGCTTGGACGCCCGTGCGACTCCGGCAACGCTCTTCGTGGGAACCTCGCCCGGCTTCCAGCCCTGAAAGAGCTTCTCCAGCTTGGAGGTGATGTCGGCGAGGGTGGTGTCGCCGACCACAACCAGCGTCGCGTTGCCGGGCTTGAACCAGGATTGGTGGAACTTCACCAGGTCCTCGCGGCGGAGGGAAGAGACGGAGGCTTCCGTACCGAGGCCGGCTCCGGGGTTGCCGTACGCGTGGCCGCTGCCGTATAGAATCATCGGAAGAACGCGGTTGCGGATGCCGTTCGGCGTCACCTTCTCGCGCTGGATGGTGGCCAATTGCAGCTTCTGTTCCCTGGCGAAGTCGGCCTCCGGGAAGGAAGGATTCAGGATCACGTCGGCGTACACGGCCAGCGAAGGATCGAGGTTGGCCTTCAGGGCGTTCAGCCGGAGCGTACACTGGTCCAGGTTCGCCCCCGAGACAAGCTGCGCGCCCAGACGATCCATTTCCTCGCTGATCTGAAGAGAGCTGCGCGTCGCGGTCCCCTCGTCGATCATGTTCATCGCCAGGCGGGCGGTACCTGGCCGCGCCAACTGGTCCGCGGCGTATCCGGCATCCACCAGGAGGGAGAAGTTCACCAGGGGTACGTCATGACGCTCCGCCAGGATGATCTTCAAACCGTTCGAAAGCGCCGCCCGTTGGAGCTTGGGGAGGCGTGGCTCGGGCGCGGCGCCGGGTTCGGGAACCTTGGACCGATCCACGTCCGCGGCGTCGGGCTTGTAATCGGGGAAGGGCACGACCTCGAGGGCGTAGACCCCGTCGGAAAGCCAGCGCACCGCGGCCGCCTTCAGGTCGGCGGTCGTGGCGCTCTGAACGGTCTGCAAATCCTGCTTGTAAGCCTCGGCGTTGCCGGCATACACCTCGCCGCGGGCCAGCACATCGGACTTGCCGCCAAAGCCGCCGATCCGCTCGACCCCGCGCAGGAACCCGGCCGTGTAGCGTGTCTTCTCCCGGTCCAGTTCCTGCTGGGTGGGTCCGCCTTCCAGGAACTTGGCGATCTCTTCGTCCATCGCGGCGTCCACTTTGGCCAGGTCCACGCCGGGCCGGGCCGTGGCCACCACCACGAATTCACCGGAGATCTCTCGCAGGTCGACAAACGCGCTGGCGTCGGTACAAAGCTGGTCGTCGTACACTAGGCGCTTGTATAGCCGCGACACTTTCCCTTCGCCCAGGATGCTCGAAATCAAGTCGAGATACGCGGCGTCGCGGGTGAAGATCTGGGGGATGTTCCACTCCTTGTAGATCCTGGCCTGAGGTACGCGGTCCTGCAAGACCTGCCGCTGGGAGCCGGTGCGCTTGACGACCCAGGCGTCGTGCTTGGCGACGGGTGGCCCCGGAGGGAAGGAGCCGAAGTAGCGCTCCACCTTCTCCCGAGCCGTCTTGGCGTCGATGTCGCCGGCCACGACCAGCACGGCGTTGGAGGGGCCGTAGTAGGTGCGGAACCACTCACGCACGTCGTCCAGGGTGGCGGCGTTCAGATCCTCCATCGAGCCGATCACGGTCCAGGAGTAGGGGTGCGCCGCCGGGTAAATACTCGGCGCCGACACCTCGTCGACCATGCCGTAGGGCTGGTTCTCCCCCTGACGCTTCTCGTTCTGGACCACGCCGCGCTGCTCGTCGAGCTTGGCCTGGTCGATCGCGCCCAGCAGGTGACCCATGCGGTCGGACTCCATCCAGAGGACGGTGTCCAGCGCGCTCACGGGCACGTCCTGGAAGTAGTTGGTCCGGTCGTTGTTGGTGGTGCCGTTCAGGTTGGTGGCGCCGATCTTCTCGAGGACGTTGAAGTAGTCGGAGTTGAAGTGCTCGCTCCCGTTGAACATGAGGTGCTCGAACAGGTGCGCGAAGCCTGTCTTGCCGCGCTTCTCGTTCTTGGAGCCGACGTGGTACCAGATGTTGACCGAGACGATGGGCGCTTTGCGGTCCTCATGCACGAGCAGCGTCAGCCCGTTGGAGAGGACGAACTTCTGGTAGGGGATCTCGATGCTCGCCGTCTGCCCGAAAAGCGGCGCGAGCAGGAACAGGATCGCGGCCGGCACAACTAGGGATCGCATGATATTTGCTCCTGGATGCTGGGTTTGATGCCGGAACATATCGCACAGCCACTGCTTTATTCACAGTATAGTCACAGGCGCACACCTCACAACTTCCACAAATCAGAGGAAAAGAAAGTTGTTGAAAAGATCCGGAAAGCGCGAATTCGCTGTGGCTTTTCGACGCGAAGGCTGGTAAAACCGTTGCTAGATTGTGAGCGCGCCCCGGACGGATGATCTCGGGGGAGGTGGCCGTCCAGGGCCGCGCTCCGATTGATTCTCTGCTCAGCGGACTGCCGCCGATTCCGGCACATTCACCGAAGTGAGCCAGCCGTAGCGGTCCGGCTTCGTCCCCTCGATGATGGCGAAGAACTCCTTTTGAAGCTGCTCGGCCACCGGGCCGCGGCGGCCTTTGCCGATTACGATCCTGTCGATGGAGCGTATGGGCGTGATCTCAGCCGCCGTGCCCGAGAAGAAGACCTCGTCGGCGATGTAGAGCATCTCGCGCGGCACCAGGGTCTCGACCAGAGGAATGCCGAGATCGTGGGCCAGCCGGATGACGGTGTCGCGGGTGATACCCGGGAGTACGGAAGCTCCCAGGGGCGGCGTATAGATCTTGCCATCGCGCACCGCGTAGATGTTCTCGCCCGAACCCTCGCTCACGTAACCGGCGGCGTCCAGCGCGATGCCTTCCGAGTAGCCGTTGATCACCGCCTCCATCTTCATGAGCTGCGAGTTCATGTAGTTGGCGCCGGCCTTGGCCATAGCGGGCAGGGTGTTAGGCGCGATGCGCGTCCAACTGGAGACGCACACGTCCACGCCGCTGGCAAGCGCTTCCTCGCCCAGGTACTTGCCCCACTCCCAACAGGCGACGAACACCTCGATGGGATTGCGCAGGGAGTAGACGCCCATCTCGGCGTAGCCGCGGAGAGCGATCGGCCGGATGTAGCACGAGCGCATCTTGTTCACCCGGACCAACTCCAGCATCGCGGCGGCAAGCTCATCGATGCTATACGGAATCTCCATGCGGTAGACCTTGGCGGAGTCGATCATCCTGCGGACATGATCCCGAAGGCGGAAGGCGGCAGGACCCGCGGCGGTCTCGTAGCAGCGGATGCCCTCGAATACGGAGGTCCCGTAGCTTACGACGTGGGACAGAACGTGAATCTTCGCGTCGTCCCAAGCAATAAAGCGGCCGTTGTGCCAGATCTTCTCTGTGGGCTTCAACATGCAATGATTATATCAGCCGCGCTGGAGCGCTCACCGCTGTGCGCGGGGGAAGGGAACTGGGCGGTTGCCCCGCCCGATCAAGGAATGAAGAACCATTACGACGCCATTCTATTTGACTTCGACGGAGTCCTCGCGGACACCGAGCCGGTGCACTACGAGTGCTGGAAGGAAGTGCTCGTTCCGCTTGGAGTTCAGATGGATTGGCCGACCTTCGCCGAGCACTGCATCGGCGTGCCCGACCGCCAGGCCGTGGAGATCCTGTGCCGGCTGAGCCGCCCTCCGGTGGACTTCGAGACGGCGTGGGCGACGTCCGCACGCAAACAGGAAGCGTTCCGGAGAAAGACGTTGGAGGCCCCGCCAATCCAGCCGGGGACGATCGACTTGCTGCGATCGCTTGACGGAGTCAAGCTCGGTGTGGTGACCGCTAGCGCCCGAAGCGAGATCGAGCCCATTCTGGTGCGCGCGGGTGTGAGTGAGCTGATTGACGTGCTCGTCTGCCGCGACGACGTGCAACGGCCCAAGCCGGCGCCGGACCAGTACCTGGAGGCGGCGCGGAGGTTGGGCGCGACGAAGGTGCTGGCCGTCGAGGATTCCGAGGCCGGCCTTGCCAGCGCGCGGGCCGCGGGCTTCGAGACCCTGCGCATCGACCACCCGGCGAACCTCACTGGCCGCTTGAGACAATGTCTCGGCCTGTAAGCGCGTCTCAACCGAGGTTCATCTTCGCCAGAAGCGCGCCGAACCTGGGATCGTCGCGGATCGCGTCGTAGATGGGCATCGACGGCATGTGAATTGCCGCCGGATCGTGCTCCGCGATCGCGCGGTCCAGCCAGTCGAAAACGCGATCATCCGCCAACCCCAGGTAGGCCCAGGCGAATGCCAGAGGAGGGACATGGGTGTTGGCAGTCAAGGACTCCAGCCTCGAAAGCAAGGCCCTCGCCTTGCCCCGTCGCAGGCTCAGGGCGTACACGACCGACATGCCGCCCACGGCCATCGGATCACTGCCATACCGCTCGTACACAGAGCGGCACTGCGCGAAGCCCTCGGAAAGCTTCCCGCTTAGCAGCAATGCCGTGCCGAGGAACCACTGGGGGTAGGCCAGTCCGGGCGCAAGTTCCACGGCAAGCCGCTGTTCCCGCGCAGCCCCGGCGTAATCGCGCGCGACCATCAGCACCAGGCCCAGAATACTGTGCGTCAAGGCCGAAAGCGGGTCTCGCGCCGCAGCCTCGCGGGCTTCCGCGACTTCCTCTTCGATCCTGCCCAACGGATCGAGGTAGTACCAGGCGTGCCGCCAGAGGACCGACGCCGACCCTGGGCTGAGTTCCTGCGCGCGTTGAAACGACGCCTCGGCAGCCCTCCAATCGTGCCCCATCACGGCTTCGAGAGAACCGCGTACTGCGTGCGCCTCGCCTAGCGACTCGTTCAGTTCCAGGGCCGCAAGCACCAGTTCGCGGGCGCGTCTGGCGGCGTCCGGCGATGGTGTCATTCCGAACGTGGCCGCGTTGATGAGCGCTTCGGCCGCGTCAACATACGGGATGGCGAACCTCGGGTCGCGGGCAATGGCGGCCGCGTAGCACTCCTGCGCCGTACCGAAGCCTTCCGCCGTGTACAATGCGGCGGCCGCCCGGCCTTTCAGCCAGAGGGCGTATGCCCGCAGGTCGCCCGGCGGACGCTCGCACGACGTTTCCAGCGACAGGCGGATATCCAGGGCGCCGGCAATCGCCTGAGCGATCTCATATTGGACGGCGAAGACGTCCGTCAGGAGCCGATCGTAGGATTCGCTCCACAGGTGGCAACCGTCCGCTGCGCTCACTAGCTGGGCCGAGACGCGCACGCGGTCTCCGGAACAGCGAATGCTGCCTTCCAGCAGGTTTGCAGCTCCGAGCCGCGCTCCGATGGCGCGCACGTCTCTCGTCTGGCCGCGAAATGCGAACGACGAGGTTCGGGCTATGACCCGCAGACCGGGCACCCGTACCAGTGCGTCGATGATGTCGTCGGCAAGGCCGTCGCCGAAATACTCCGTGCTCTCGTCGCCGAGGCTGACGAACGGCAATACCGCGATCGACGGCGCCCCCGCCGGGGCCTGCGAAGGACCGCTCTCCAACCAGCCATCGAGTTCCGGCTTCAGAGCGTAGACGCGTGGTTTGTTGCCGCCAGGCAGCCGATGCACGGGCAGCCGGCGGCTCACCGCCCAACGCTGCACGGTCCGGACCTCCCGGCCAAGGTACGCAGCAATCGACTTCCAGGAGTCCAGTCGATCCGCCATGACGATGCACCCGCGATACCAGCTTACTACTGGCCTTCCTCAAGAAAGAGGGAAATACGTCACAACCCCGATGTCGCATCCCGTCGTCTTGTAGACCGCCGGAACCAAGCGTACTCTCGGCTCGAATGGAGGTTGCTATGAAGCGACTGTTCCTCTTGATCCTGACGGCGTGTGCGGTTGTCGCGGCACAACCGGTCTGCTCGGTCCTGACGGTCCGTGGGACCTATGCGGTATCGTATGACGGCTGGGCGCTCATGCCGCAGCCGGGCTCGCCGCTTCCGCTCGCCGTGCCCGGCGTTATCCTGGGCGTTGTGTCAATCGGCCACGATGGCAAACTCAGCGGTGCAGAAACCGTCATCATCGGCGGCCAGGCCACGGAGTACGATATCGCCGGCAGCATAGACATCAAGCCCGACTGCACGGGTACCCTGCGGACCTTCACCAAGCTAAGAGGATCGGCGGACAAGCCGTCGCCGGTTACGGAGCGCTTCGTCGTTCTGGTGAAGGGTACGTGGGGCGAAGAGGTCGACATTCGCACGACGATCGTGGAAATGCCCGGGTCGCTGGTCGGCGCGATGGGCTTAGGCATTTGGAGGCGGATGACTTCAATGCCTGGGTCCGCAAACTGGTGACGGGTGGTGGCCTGGGACACTTCCGATAACATGTATTATGTCTACTTCTATCCGGCAGACAAAAAAGCCCGCTCCCACGGGGGGAGCGGGCATTGAGGGAAGAACTCAGTCCAAAAACCTAGCGGGAGCGGCCTTGGACGCGGCCTCCACCGCCCGGCGAAACCCGGCCCCCCCCGCCCTCCGTGCGGGCGCCGCCGCCTCCACCGGGTGAAACGCGGCCCATGCCGCTTGGCCGCTCTCCGCCGGACGGAGCGCTCATCCTGGGACCTTCACTCCGCGGCAGCTGCATCCGAGGCGACTCCATTCTCGGCGCGGCCATCCGCGGGGATTCCGCTCTCGGCGATTCCACACGTGGAGACTCCATCCTCGGAGTCTCCCGCTCACGAACGATCGGCGGGCTAATGCGGAGCGGCTCACTCCGCCGTCCTTCTGATGAGCGCGGCGGCTCCATTTGCCTCGAGGGAGCGGAGCGCTCGACTCTGCCCGGAGCGGAGTTCATCGGAGCGGAACGCCCCGAGTTGCTGCTCGGATCGAACCTGCGCCAGCCGCCGTTGTCCGACGGCGTGCTGGGCCGCACAGCGGACGGAGCGGGCCCTGCGGACGGCGCCTCGGCGGACCTCGGCGTGCCGCGGTCATTCGCACCACCGAAACGGCGCCACTCCGGCGTGGAACCCCAATCCTCGATACCCGTGCGCGGCGCCTCTCCGACCCTCCTCCATCCAGAGTTCGTGCCGCCCGTCACGGCAGGGGCAGGTGCGCCAGTTCCCCGCCCGGAGGCCGGAGCTTCGGCCCGTGGCGCTCCCATTCCTCGGGCTGCGCCGGCGCCTTCGCCCCCACGAGCCACCGCCGGCTCGCCGAACGTCCGGCGGCTGATTTGCTCCATGCCCCGCCGTTGTTCTTCGAACGGCACGCGCTCGATCTGAGCCGGCTGCCTCCGGCTGAAGAACTTGTCGGTAGAGGCCACCCTGGCCGGCGGCGCGGCGACACCCGGCCGGTCGGACATCCGCAGGCTGTTTCTGTCGGGCACGACGGGCAGTTGGCCCCTCACCAGACCGGCGCCGCGGAGGTCGCCTTCGCTAACGCGAACATGGTTGCCGCCCCGTCCGAAGTCGGAGCCGTTCACCCCGACGATCCCGTTATGAACTCTCGCGTTGCGGTAGACGTTCACGATGTTCGTGTTGTTCACGATGTGAACACTGTTGTCGATGTATGTCGAGTTCCGGTACCCGCGATAGTAGCCGTGGCCGTACCAAGGGTAGTACGGCTCGTTCGGCGCGAGGGGGATCCAGCCAACCCGCCCGAAGCCTACGCCGATTCCGCCGCCACCCCAGCCGATGAAGGCTACCAGGCCGGGGCTCCAGTAATGACGCCGGTGCATCCCGCCCGGATACCAGCACCAGCCGTAGGTCGGCCTGTAATACCAGCGACCATAGTGATACGGCGCCCAACCCCACGGGTCGTAACTAATCCAGCTCCAACCATACCAATCGATCCACGACCAGCGGCCGTAGTAGTAGGGCGACCAGCCCACAGCCACGCGCGGGCTCCACACCCAGCCGTAAGGAGCGTCGTAGATCCATGTGCCGTAACCGTCCAAATCCTCCGCTCCGTAGACGCTCGGATCCACATAGCGATAGGAATTCGTCCGGCTGAAGTAGCGGTCCCGCTCCTCGTTCCAGCGATCCCAGTTGTCCTTCTCGATGGCGCTCACCACCTGAAACTCGGGATCGGAAGCAGAGCCGCGGGCCAGCATGGTCCGGCCGGAGCGAAGACGTTCAGAGCCCCGAGGCGTGTAAACCTCGGCTTCGCCGGAGCGGACCGTGATCTCGGATTCGCCGTTCTCACGCACCATGACCCGGTATGAGCCCTTCTTCAGAGGCCGCACCGACACGCTCGGCGTGCTGATCTCAACGTCGGCGTCCGAGTCGCGCTCCACCCGGAAGGTCACCAATCCGCGGGCAACCTGGACCAGATACCGGTTGGTCTCCAGGTCGGCCAGCTTGACCTCCGTCTCCGAGGAGAGGCGGATCATGTTGGCCCAATCGAACTGGAGTTCGGCGCGAGAACCGGAGCCCGTGAGCAAACTGTCTTCGACGACCAAGGGTGCATTGAGGGCTGCAGCCACCCAATCGCCGGAATCCCCGCGACGGACGGAGACGTCTCCATTCATCAGGCTGATACGGGCCACGCCGCGGCCCGTGTCCTCCTGGGCCAACGCCACCGCCGCGACCATCAGAGCCGCAACCATCAACTTCCAAGCCGTTCGGTTCATGGCAGCCTCCTTCACGTCAATCGGGTAACGGCAACTGGGAGGCCAAACTGGAACTCTATGATTCCCCGGCAATTCCAGTTATGATGGCTACCTATGGAGGTGGTTGAGAAGCACCACACCGATCGGAAACGACCACACCGCCGGCTCAGGGCACTGGCCGCGCCGGTGATACTGCTTGTCATCTGTACGGGCTTCTACTGGAAGCTCGTTCTGACGAATCAGTACACCTGGCTCGAGAGCCCGGATCTGGCCACCCAGGTGCTTCCCTGGTTGCAGGTGCAGGCAGGCGAATGGCACGCCGGGAGGGTGCCCTTGTGGGACCCGTACATGCACGGCGGCCAGTCGCTGATCGGACAGGTGCAACCCGGGGTCGCTTCCCCCTTGAACTGGATTTTGTTCCTGGCGCCGCTCCGGCACGGGTGGATGCGGCAGGCCTATGTTCACTGGTTCTATGTCCTGATTCACTTCCTGGCAGCCTGGTTCGGCTACCTCCTTTGCCGCGATCTGAAACGGTCCCAGGCTGCATCGGTTGCCGCCGGCTGCGTCTTCGCCCTGGGGGGATGGATGGGCACCACGAACTGGCCGCAAATGCTCAACAGCGCGCTGTGGGCGCCCCTCGTCTTTCTCTATCTACTCCGCTGCCTGCGGGGCGAGAGGCCCCTGGCAAGCGCGGCAGCATCGGGGGCCTTCTTCGGAATGGCCTGGCTGGGCGGGCATCACCAGATCCCCATCTTCCTGCTGCTGGCCACGGGTGGGGTGTGGCTCTACCACATCTTCCGGAAGGCAAAGCCGGACTGGGGAGCGGCGAGGCTGGCGGCCGTATTCCTGATCTTCATTTTCCTGGTTGGCGCGTTTCAAACCCTGCCCGCCTATGAGTACGGCAAGCGCTCCCTACGCTGGGTCGGGGCCAACGAGCCGAAGGGCTGGAACGAGCCGGTACCCTATTCCGTGCACGACCAGTATTCCCTGGTGCCGACTTCCCTGCTCGCAATCTTGATTCCGGGAACGAACCGTCATGCGGACCCCTTCATCGGCGTGACCGCCCTGACACTGGCCCTACTGGCGGTAGCGCTGGCCTGGAAGGAATACCCGGTGAGGTTGATGGCCGCGGTGGCGGCTGGGGGATTGCTGTTCTCGCTGGGCCGCAACAACGTCTTCCACGGCATCCTGTACGCCCTGATTCCCATGGTCGAGAAGGCCCGGAACCCCTCGATGGCTGTCTTCATCTATCACTTTGGAATTGCAACGCTAACCTCTTATGGAATAGACTACTTGAGGTCCAGTTACCTTTCAGCTTGGCCACGCCGGGCCGGAGTGAGCCTCCTCGTGTGCGGCGTGGTGTTGTTTTCGATCCTGGGTGGACTGGCGCTGGCGGGCAAGCCTCCGGGCGACGACCGCTTCGCGGTCGTCGCGCTGGTTGCGCTGCTTCTGGCATTGCTCCTGCGCGGGTGGACGAAGGGACTGGTCTCCCAGCCGGTGGCGGCGGTCCTCATCCTCGGTTTGATGCTCATCGAATTCGGGAACACCGCCGGTTATGGCTGGCTTAACCGCGAGGAGAAGACCAGGGGCACTGACCTGAGGGCGCTGGCGCAGGACTCTGATCTTGCCGCATTCCTACAGAGCCTGCCCTGGCCGGTCCGGGTCGACGTCGGGCTCAAGGAGATACCGTACAACTTCGGCGACTGGTACGGGATTGAGCAGTACGGAGGCTACCTCGCCAGCTTGTCCAAGGCGTTCGCGGACCTGCCCTGGCACAGCACACGCGGGAGGCAGCTCTTTGGGGTGAACTACGCCATTCGCGCGGAGCCGCCGGAACCCCACCAGCGGGAAGTTTTCCAGAGCGCCCGCGGCCTGAAGGTGTACTGGAACACAGACGCCTATCCGAGGACCTGGACGGTGCACGAGGCGGAGCAGTTGAATGACGCGCAGGCCATCCGAGTGAAGTTGGAGGACAAGTCTTTCGATCCGCGAAGGACGGCACTGCTCACAGAGCCTCGGCCGGCTTTAGAAACGTGCCCGGAGAAGGACGATGTGCGCCTCGTGAAAAGCAACAGCGGGCGGTTGACAATCGAGGCTGACATGGGCTGCCGCGGCATGGTGATTCTGGGCGACAACTACTTCCCCGGCTGGGTGGCGACGGTGGACGGCAAGCGCGCAAAGATCTACGAGGCTTACTCCGTAATTCGGGGCGTGGCCGTGGAAGGGGGCAAGCACACGATCGAGATGCGCTACCGGCCGGCGTCGGTGATCGCGGGATTCTTCATGAGCGTGGCCGGCATTCTGGGCGCGCTGTTCCTGTCCATCCGGGCCAGGAGAGCCGAGGCTGCGGCAGGGTAATGTCCCCCCTGTCTCTTTCGATCCTGATTCCCCTCTACGACGAGGAAGAGTACATCGCTACGCTTCTTGACCGGGTTCTGGCCGCGCCCCTGCCGGAAGGCATGACGAAGGAAGTCATCGTAGTCGACGACGGGTCGAGCGACGGCTCGGCGGAGGTGGCCGGCGGCTTCGCGAACCGCTACCCCGGGATGGTTCGGCTGCTGCGGCATCGAGCCAACCGCGGCAAGGGAGCGGCGGTACGCACCGCCCTGGAGGCGGCCCAGGGGCAGTTCTGCCTGATCCAGGACGCCGACCTGGAGTATGACCCCGCCGAATACCCCAGGCTCCTCAAGCCGCTCGTCGACGGCAGGGCCGACGTGGTGTACGGCTCACGTTTTCTGGTGTCAGGGGAGAGGCGCGTTCTGTACTTCTATCACGCCCTGGCGAACCACATACTGACGGGACTCTGCAACCTGGCTGCGGACCTGAATTTGACCGACGTCTGGACCTGCTACAAAGCGGGGCGGACTTCCCTGCTTCGCAGCATCCCGCTTCAGAGCGACGGTTTCGGTATCGAGCCGGAGCTGACCATCAAACTGGCGCGGCGGCGCGCCCGGATTTACGAGACGCCGATCAGCTACAACGGCAGGACGTACGAAGAGGGAAAGAAGATCGGCGTGTGGGACGCGCTGGCCAGCGTCGTGGTTATCCTGCGAAGCTGGCTTACGCCGAAGATCTACCGGGAGCCCGGGGCGGAGACGCTGGACGCGCTGGCCGGCGCGGAGAACTTCAACCGGTGGATGGCCGACACGGTACAGCCGTTTCTGGGCAAGCGAGTGCTGGAAATCGGCGCGGGAATCGGCAACCTGAGCCGCCACTTGGCCAGGCGGAGGGAGAGGTACATCGCCACCGACATTGAGACCGAGCACCTTTCGCGCCTGCTCACCCAATTGCATCACCGGCCGAACTTGCAGGTCTGCCGCTGCGACCTGGGGGCGGAGGAGGATTTCCGGGGTCTGGAGTCGTCGCTGGACACGGTGGTCTGCCTGAACGTCCTTGAGCACGTGGCAGACGAGATGGCCGCCTTGCGGAATATCCACCGCGTGCTCGAGCCGGGAGGCCGGGCGGTCATCCTGGTGCCGTGCGGGCCCGAGTTGTACGGAAGCCTGGACCAGGCGCTCGGACACCACCGCCGCTACACGAGGGAGGAACTGAGGGACAGATTGACCGCAGCGGGATTTCTGGTTGACCGCATACTCGACTTCAACCGCGCCTCACGCCCCGGCTGGCTATTGCGCGGCAGAATTCTGAAGCGGTCCACTCTTGGCCGATTCGATCTGCGTCTTTTCGATTCGCTGGTGTGGCTGTGGCGCCGCGTCGATCCGATGCTCCCGTGGGGACCGGTCTCCATCATCGCGGTGTGCACGAAGCCGAAGTGAAGTGTCCTTCCCCCACGCCGGATTCCCGGTATGATGGACACCAATGGGACGGTTGTCAAGGTGGCTCGCCCCGGCGGTGCTGCTGCTCGTCTGCACAGGCTTCTTCTGGAAGATCGTCCTGACCGACCAGTACACGTGGTTGGAGGGTTCGGACCTCGCCTATCAGGTGCTCCCCTGGCTTCAGATGCAGTCCGGCGAGTGGCACCGCGGCCGCGTGGCGCTCTGGGATCCGTACCTCTGGGGAGGGCAGTCGCTCATCGGGCAGGTGATCACCGGAGCGGCCAGCCCGATCAATTGGATCCTTTTCCTGCTTCCGCTGCGCCGGGGGTGGATACAACAGGCCCATCTGAATTGGCTCTTCGTCTTGATTCACTTCCTGGGCGCCTGGTTCGGCTACCTGCTGTGCCGTGACCTGAAGCGCAGCCAAGCCGCCTCGGTCGCAGGCGGATGCGCGTTCGCACTCGGCGGCTGGGTGGGGGCGACAGACTGGCCGCAGATGCTGACCAGCACGATCTGGGCGCCCTTGGTGCTTCTCTTCCTGCTTCGCAGCCTGCGGGGCTGGCGTCCGGTGGCCAGCGCCGCTGCCTCCGGCGCTTTCCTCGGTGCATCGTTCCTCGGCAGTCACCATCAGGTTCCCGTCTTCCTCATCCTGGCTACGGGCGGGATTTGGCTCTACATGTTCCTGCGCAGGGGACGTCCGGACTGGGTGATGGCAAGGCTGGCTGCCATCTTTCTCGTGTTCATGATCCTGGTAAGCGGCCTGCAAACCGTCCCGGCCTACGAGTATGGGAAGCTGGCGAAACGCTGGGTCGGCTTGGACCGTCCCATAGGGTGGAATGAACCCGTACCGTATTCAGTCCACAGCCAGTACTCGCTGATTCCGACCTCCCTCCTCGCCGTCGTGATCCCGGGCGTGGCACGACACGCGGACCCCTTTATCGGCGTCACGGCCTTGAGCCTGGCGTTGCTGGCTGTAGCCATGGCCTGGAAGGAGCTGCCCGTCCGGTTGTTTGCCGCGATCGGGGCGGGAGGACTGCTGTTCTCGCTGGGCCAAGACAACGTTTTTCACGGGATGCTCTACGCGCTCGTTCCCGTGGTGGAAAAGGCGCGGAGTCCATCCATGGCCATATTCATCTATCACTTTGGGATTGCCATCCTAACTGCTTATGGAATTGACTATATATTACCGAGCGCAGAGTCTCCGTGGCCGCGTCGGGCGACGGTGTCTCTGGCATGGCTCGGGGTGCTGCTGTTCATTTCTCTGGGCGTGCTGGTGCTGGTCCAGAAGCCGCCGGGGGACGACCGGTTCGCGGTAGTCGCACTGATTAGTCTGTTGCTGGCCTGGCTGTTGGCGGGCTGGCGAGGCGGGCTGGTGACCCAGACGACTGCGGCGGTGCTGGCCCTTGGATTGATGCTCATAGAGTTTGGCAACTCATCGGGATTCTATTGGCCGAACAAAGAGGACGAGACCCGAAACGTCCTCCTCAAGCAACTGGCCGGAGATTCCGATCTGGCCGCCTTCCTTACTGGTATTCCTTGGCCGGTGCGGATAGAGGTCTCGGCGAAAGACATCCCATACAACTTCGGGGATTGGTACGGCATCGACCAGTTCGGCGGCTATCTGGCCAGCCTCCCCTTGAACCTGCTGGCCCTGCCATGGCAACTCCCGCATATCAAGAAGATCTTTGGTGTGAACATCGAGGTGAAACGCGGGCCGCCCGGACCGGGACAGATGGAAGTCTTCCAGAGCGCCAGGGGGCTGAAAGCATACTTGAATCTCGACGCGTTCCCGCGCGCGTGGGCGGTACACGAGGTGCAGCAAGTGGGAGAGCGCAGTCTGGTCGATGGCACGCTTTCGGATAAGTCCTTCGACTTGAAGCGGCGTACCGTTCTGCTCGAACAGCCGCCCGCGCTGGAGAGCTGTTCCGGGCAGGACGACGTCAGGCTCACCCGGCGCAACAGCGGCCGGGTTACGATCGAGGCCGTCATGGCCTGCCGTGGGATGGTGATACTTGGGGACAGTTACTTCCCGGGCTGGCGGGCGACGGTGGATGGCCGGCGCACGAAGATCTACGAAGCCTACGCTGCGGTGCGGGGCGTGGTAGTCGAGAAAGGCAAGCATACGATCGAGATGCGTTATCTGCCGCTGTCTGTGGTCGCAGGCGGGCTGATGACCCTGGCCGGTGTGGCGGGCGCCGTCCTGCTCAACGTCGGGACCCGGCGCAAAGAGAAGGGCGGAGAGCGATGGCCAGACTAGAGCCGCGTTCCCTGCCCGAGGTGCACGCCTCGGTGGTCACCACGCAGCCATCCTTGTGGCGGCGCATGTTCGCTTTCGCCGGGCCGGCGTACCTGGTGAGTGTCGGCTACATGGATCCCGGCAACTGGGCCACGGATCTGGAAGGAGGCGCGAGGTTCGGCTACGACCTGCTTTGGGTGCTGGTCATGTCGAACTTCATGGCGATCCTGCTGCAAACGCTGAGCGCTCGGCTCGGTATTGTCAGGGGGCTGGACCTGGCGCAGGCCTGCCGCGAGGCCTACCCGCGGCGCATGAACTATGTGCTGTGGTTCCTGTGCGAGATCGCCATCGCCGCGTGCGATCTGGCCGAGATCCTGGGCGCGGCGATCGGCCTCAATCTGCTGTTTCACATTCCCCTGCTCGCCGGAGTCCTGTTGACCGCAGCCGACACGCTGCTGGTGTTGTGGCTGACCCGCTTCGGCATACGCGCGCTGGAGGGCTTTGTGCTCTCCCTGGTCACGATCATGGGGGGGTGCTTCCTGGTGGAGATTTTGCTGGCCAAGCCTGTGCTCACTGAGGTACTCGGTGGCCTGGTTCCCCGCTTGAACGATCAGAGCCTGTACGTGGCGATCGCGATCCTGGGCGCGACAGTGATGCCGCACAACCTCTATCTTCACTCGGCGCTGGTGCAGACCCGCCGGATCGGAGCGGACGTGGAGGCGAAGAGGGCGGCGTGCCGCTTCAACCTGGTGGACTCGGTGATCGCGCTCAACGGCGCCCTGCTCGTGAACGCCGCCATCCTGATTCTGGCGGCGGCCACCTTCTTCAAGCGGGGCATCGTGGTAACGGAGATCCAGCAGGCGCACCTGCTGCTGGCTCCGCTGCTCGGTTCCACGCTGGCCGGCGTGCTGTTTGGGGTGGCGCTGCTTTGCTCGGGACAATCCTCCACCCTGACCGGGACCATGGCCGGCCAGATCGTCATGGAGGGATTCCTGAGCTTCCGGATGCGCCCGTGGCTGCGCAGGCTGATCACACGCATGGCGGCCATCGTCCCGGCGGCGATCACCATCTACATCGCGGGGGCGGAGGGGACCTACAAGCTGCTGATTCTGAGCCAGGTGATTCTGAGCATGCAGTTGCCGTTCGCGGTGATCCCGTTGATCCACTTCACCAGCGACCGCTTCAAGATGGGCGAATTCGCCAACCCGATTTGGGTGCGTGTGCTGGCCTGGAGCGCGGCGGGAGTCATTGTGGCGCTGAACGTTCACCTGGTGATGGACAAGATCCGCGAATGGCTGGAGGCATCGGGGGAATACCGTTGGCTGGTGACCATGCTGGTGGTGCCGGCAGCGGCCCTGCTCGCGGCCATGTTGCTGTATGTGACCGTGGAGCCGTTCCTCGGGCGCTGGATGCGGCGCATGGCGCGAAAGCCTTTGGAGACTCCCGAGAGAGTGGAGGCGGCGCTGACCGCTCCCGCCTACCGGAAGATCCTGGTTCCGCTGGATCACACCAGGATCGACGGCCCGACCGTGGCGCATGCGGCCTCTATCGCCCGCGCCAATTCCGCCAAGCTCCACCTGCTGCACGTGGAAGAGGATGTGACCAGCCAACTCTACGGCGCGCTTTCGTCCACCGCCGAGGTGGAGGCCGGCACCAGGTACCTGGATGCGATCGCCGAGGCGCTGCGCCGGCAGGGCGTTGATGTGGAAGCGGTAGTCCGGTACTCCAGCCGGCCGCGCCAGGAGATCATACGCTTCGCCCGCGAATTGGAGCCGGATCTGGTGGTCATGGGGGCCCACGGCCACAAAGGTTTGCAGGACCTGGTCTTTGGCACCACGATCGAGGGGGTGCGCCATGAGCTGGATGCGCCCATCATGATCGTGCGCGCCTCTCGGAAGTGACGCGAAGTCCTGCCGGTACTAGGCCTTCCTGTCTGATAGGATATAGGACTTCCTCCGATTTCCCCAGGTATAAAATGAGTCTTGTTCCGACCAGCGAAATGACCCAGCAACCCGTGTTCTCCATCATCGTTCCCACCTACAACCGGCCGCGACGGCTGGCCGGATTCCTGGAGTCGCTAACCAAGCTTGACTACCGGAGGGATGCGTTTGAGGTGGTGCTCGTTGACGACGGCAGCGAGGCCGACCTTGAGCCCGTTGCGGCGGCGTTCCGGGACCGCTTGAACATCGTCTTCATCAGGCAATCTCATGGGGGTGTAGCCCGGGGCCGACATGTAGGAGCCGTGGCCGCGCGGGGGAAGTACCTCGCGTTCACCGACGACGATTGCATGCCTTCCGCCTCCTGGCTAGCCAGGCTGGAGGAGGCGCTGGAGGCGACGCCCGGCTGCGCGGCCGGGGGGCACACGGAGAACGCCCTCGACGGGAACGTATTCTCGACTGCGAGCCAAGTCCTGATCAGCTACCTGTACGAACGTCTCAACTCGACTCCTCAGGGTGCGATCTTCTTCACGGGCAACAACATGGCCATGCCGCGGGAACTCTACCACAAGATCGGCGGGCTCGACGTCACCTGGCCGATGTGCGGCGAGGACCGCGACTTCTGCGCCCGGTGGCGAGCCGAGGGCTATCCCATGGTCTACGCGCCCGATGCCGTGATCCAGCATGCCCACGACCTCGACCTGCGGCGCTTTTGGATTCAGCACTTCGGCTACGGGCGCGGCGCGCGGCGGTTCCACAAGACCTGCGCACAGCGGGGAGACCTGGCTTCTTCCAGGCTGGAACGGTTCTCCTTTTACCGCGGCCTGCTCATGGCCGCTTTTCGTTATGTCCGGGGGCCGCGCGCCTTTCTGATTGCCTTGCTGCTCGCGCTCTCTCAAGCGGCGAACGCCGCCGGCTTTCTGCTCGAATGGGTTCGGCCCAGCGATCTGGCTCCCATATGGCAGCTAGAAGCGACCCGGTAAGGATAGGCATCGTCGGCTGTGGGGAGGTCGCCGAGCAGAAGCACCTGCGCGTGCTCCTCGATATTCCCCAGGCCCGGGTCGTGGCGCTCGCCGACCGGGACAGCCGGCGCCTGGGCCGCGTGGCCGATCGATATAGGGTGGCACATCGGTATCCGGACGCGCCGGCGATGCTGGACCACCCCGGTCTCGAGGCCGTCGGCGTATGTGTTCCGGCGGGGGATCACGCCGCGATTGCCGTCGCGGCGATCCTCGCCGGCAAGAGCGTCTACGTCGAGAAGCCGCTGGCCCTCACGCTGGAGGACGCGGACCGCATCCTCAAAGCGGCAGAAGGACGGCAGGCTCGGCACTTGATGGGCTTCCACATGCGTTTTCACCGGTTGGTCCGGCAGGCGCGCGCACGCGTGGCAGCAGGCGAGATCGGGAGCATCGAGTCCATACGGACTACGTGGTTCAGCCCGCGGGAGGACGACACTCTGCCCTCTTGGCGTAACCGGCGCTCCACAGGAGGCGGTGCCCTGGTTGAGATCGGCGCGCATTGTTACGACCTCTGGCGCTATCTGACGGCGACCGAGGTGGAACAGATCTTCGCAGCGGTACGGCATGGCAACCGGGAGGACGAGGCGGCGGCCATCACGGCCCGGATGAGCGGCGGCCTCATCGCGGGCGGGATTCTCTCCGAGCGGACTTCACACGAGATCGAGGTCGAGATCTCCGGTGACCGGGGGCGCCTGCGCGTGGGGTGTCAGCGCTTCGACGGACTGGAGGCGTTCCCGCTCGGATCAGCGCCCGGCCACGCGGCTATCCGGCTCCGGGGACTCAGCCGGTTCTTGGGGGAAATGCCCGGGGGGATGGCGGGGATGGCGAAGGGGGGCGATTACCTGGCTTCGTACCGGCGCGCCTGGGAGCACTTCTGCCGGATCGTCAGGCAGGGAGAAAAGCCCGAGTGCACACTTGAAGACGGAAGGTGGGCGCTGTCGATCGCGCTCGCGGCGGCGCGATCGGCCGATGAGGGGACGCCGGTGAGCCTGTAGTGGCTTCCTGTCACGCCTGCGTGTCCGAGCTACACAGGAAGGCTTGGCACACTCAAGACATTTGCTTTATTTTCAATGGGATGAGATGGAAGTGCGGTTGCACGACGCTAGCTGCCATGGTGAGCCGTGCGACGACCGCCTTCTTGCTGGCCGGACTGGCCGCGGCACAATGCGCCACCATGGAGTACCTGTCCCCGGATGCCATGATCGACCAGTCGACCGCGATTGTGCGCGCGGTGGTGCTTGATTCGGACGGGCGCCAGCACGGCCCAATGGTTTACACCCACTTCAAGTTGAAGATTCTGGAGCAGCTTAAGGGGGCGGCACCGCTCGAGATCGTGGTTCCGGGCGGGACGGCCGGGAGCCTGCGACAGACCTTCGCGGGCGCGCCAGCGCTGGTCAAGGGTTCCGAGTACCTGCTGTTCCTGTGGACCGGTTCCAGTGGCTTGACCCACGTGCTCGGATTCGCTCAAGGTGTATATCGGGTCAGCGTAGGGGCGGGCGGCGAGATGACCGCGGCGAGGCCGGCGAGCGCAGAGGTCATGCTCGATCCCAAGACAGGAATGCAGATGCAGGACGAACCGGTACAGCTGAGGCTCGCCGATTTGCGGTCCCGTGTCGCCTCCCGGGCGTCGGCCAAAGGGAGGGCCCAGTGAGCCGGACTCGCACAGCGCGGATGGCGGCACTGGCTGCCCTGGCGCTTTGCCTGACCACCAGCGTGGCGTCCGGCTACTATCATTTCGTTCATTACGCGACCTCGGATGGCACCTACCAGACTGTTCCCGAGAAGTTCGATCTGGCTGCTCTTCCCAACCAGACTCTCCTTTATTTCGTTTCCCCTAGTGGGCCTGAGTCTCTCGCTCCAGGAGACAGTTTCAGCGCCATTCTGAGCCAGATCCGAATGGCCGCCAAGGCCTGGAGCGCGGTGGAGACATCGGCGTTGCGTTTCGAGTTCGGCGGCTTGTCCGCACCGGACACGGTGCAGACCACGCCGGGAGTGGATGTTTTGTTCGGCGAAGTAGAACTTCCGCCGGGGCTGATTGCGCTGGGAGGGCCCATCTCCCGCTCCGCGCCCATCTCCAATGGCACTGGATCGTTCGTCCCGATTACACGTTCGGTTCTGGTTCTTGGGAAGGACCTCTCCCAGCGCCCCAGCCACACGGAGGCCTTCTTTCTGACCGTGGTTCACGAACTCGGCCACGCTCTGGGGCTTCAGCACACGCTCACGTCCAGCGTGATGTCTACCGAGGTAACCCGCTCGACGACTCGCTCCAAGCCGCTGGCGGCGGATGACGCTGCCGGCATCAGTTCCCTGTACCCGGCGCCGGTGTTCGCCCGTTCCACAGGGAGCATCGCCGGGCGAATCACCACGGGCGGGCGCGGGGTACATCTGGCATCCGTGGTTGCCCTGGAGCCGGCAGGAACGGCGGTGAGCACGCTGACCGACCCGGACGGATACTACAGAATCGTAGGGTTGGCTCCGGGACAGTATTACGTTTACGCGCATCCGCTGCCTCCGGGAGGACAGTCGGGACTGGGGCCTGCGGACATTGTGCTGCCTGTCGACGAGGCCGGAAACGAAGTGCCGGCGGGACCGTTGTTCGAGACGACATTCCACCCGGGCACAAAGACGCTCTCCGAGGCCACGGTCGTCACCGTGCATGCCGGCGAGGTCTTCGAGGCGTTCGACCTTGCGGTCAATGGCCGCGGGCCGCTCGACATCTACGGGGTTACCACTTACAGTTTCCCCGGCAACTACGCCGTCAAGCCTGCCTTCATCAACGTCAATGGACCGCGCCGGTTTCTGGTGGCCGCCGGCAAGGGGCTGATCACCGACAATGCGCCCTCGGCCGGGTTGCGCGCCACGGTCGTCGGCGGCTCGGCCACCGTGCTGGAGGACGGCGTCAAGGCATATCCTACCGCTCCCTCGTACCTTCAGTTGGACTTCAGCTTCAACCCGGTTGGGGGAGAAGGACCGCGTCATCTGACCTTCTCTCTGAACAACGATCTCTACGTGCTTCCGGCGGCCTTCCACCTGGTGCGAAGCAAGCCGCCGTCGATAGCGTCGGTCACCCCGAGCGTGGATGAGCAGGGTAATGCGACCGCGTTGATTTCCGGGTCGAACCTGGTGAAGTCAACACGCATCTTGTTCGACGGGCTGCCAGCCAAGGTTGCCTCACAGGACGAGACCAACGGTGATCTCACGGTGATCCCCCCGGTTGGCTCCCCGGGTCACCGTGCGGTGATCACGGCGGTCGATTCGGACGGGCAGAACTCGCTCTTCCTGGACGGAGCCGCACTTCGCACCTACACCTACGACGATGCGGAAGTTCCCTCGATCAGCATGACGCCGCCTGCGCTTCCCGCCGGCTCCGAGGCCATGGTGGAGATCACGGGCGTGAACACGGCGTTTTCAGCGGGGCAGACGATCGCCGGCTTCGGCTCCAGCGACGTATCGGTCCGCCGCCTGTGGGTCACCGGACCCGGCCGTCTTCTGGCCAATGTGCACACATCGGCCAGCGCTCAGGTTGCTTCCGTGCCGCTCACGGTGGTGACGGGCTTCCAGATAGCGACGCAGGGTGCCGCCCTTCAGATCCAGGCTCCCGTGCCTGGCGGCCTGTCAATCGATCCCGACATCGTCAACCCCGTGACCGGGCAGCCCAGCGTTTATGCCGGCGGCCGGGCCTCCGCGAAAATCGCGGGATTGCCAGCAGGCTTAACACCAGCCGAAGTCAATCTGACGATCGACGGGATGGCTGCGGAGGTTTTGGCAGTCGAGGAAGGCCGTGTCCTCTTCGTGGTGCCCGAGGCTCTCGGCACCGGTCCAGCCATCCTGCGGGTAGCCGCCAATGGGCACGAGGCCCAGCCGGTCGTGGTTGAAATCGACCCTGCGCCTCCAATAATCCTGAGTGTAGCGACGCGCGGAGGGATTGTCCTCGGTCCGGCCTGGCCCGGCCGCGTGGGAAGCGACCTTTATGTGACCGTTGCCGGCATGGCCGAACCGGAGGTGGTCGCCGAACCGTCCCGAGTGAAGATCGAGCTCGGTGGGGTGTCGCACGCGCCATTGTCGATCGCGCCTGTGGCGGGCGAACAGGACGTTTACGTCCTTCGCTTCACGGTGGGGGCCGGCGTACAGACAGGGACCGATGTGCCCCTCACGGTCGCGGTAGGCTGCCGCGTGTCGGCGCCAGTCCTCACCCCGATCGAAGCCGCCCGGTAGAACGGTTTCCTATTTCGACTTGCTGAGCCTGCGGAAGTACTCCGCAACGGCGCCGGAGTAGCCAGGCGGCACCGGCTCGCTTCCAGCGTTGCGCACCTGCCCTCCCTCCCGATCCTCCATTTGGCGTCGCACCTGCAATTCGATCTGCTCAAGGGCAGGCAGGACTTCGCCGCGAAGCCGCTCCAACAACTCGGGGTTTCCACCAAACCGGCTCGGATCCAGACGCTGCATCTCGGCGAGCAATTCCTGGATGTCGCGCATCGCTCCCGGGGTTCCGGCCAAGTCCCGGCGAAGGTCCGACAGATCCCGCATACTCTCCCGATAAACGCGCGCGATCTCATCCTGGCTGGGCGGCGTGACTCCCGACGGCAGAGGTGCGGGGCGCCAATCGCCGCGGTTCATGGCGGAGCGGTCAAAACCGCGATTCTGTCCCTGGGCACGGATTCCGCCCTGCTGGCCGTCCATCCAGTTGCCGTCAACGAAGCCGTCGGTGCCCAGGCCACCGCCTCCGCCCTGTCTTCCACCGCCCTGCTGGCCGCCGGCGCCCTGGCCCTGGTTGCCCTGTTGGCCGCGCTGTCCTTGCTGGCCTTGGCCCTGCTGCCCCTGTTGACCTTGGCCCCGCTGGCCTTGACCCTGCTGTCCTTGCTGGCCTTGGCCCTGCTGCCCGCTCTGGCGGGTCAACTCCTGCAAGCGGCTTCGCAACTGCTCAAGCCTGGCGAGCGCCTCGTTCTGGCTGCCCCGCTCCGGAGAGTCACGGTCGAGTGAACCCTGCGCGTCGCGAAGCTGGTCGCGCAGCTGGTTCAGGCCGCGCGTGATCGGGGCTTCCCTCGGCCACACGTACGACCCATATCCCCGGCGCAACAGGTCATTGTTGTACCTCATCCGCGTTGCGATCTCGTCCTGCTGAAGGTCGCCGAGCGCGCTCCTCAGCCGCGACGTGGCAGCCCGCTGGCTGCCGGCCAGTTCCCGGGCGGCCTGCTGCATCTGTTGCTCTATGCGGCCCAACTCGTCGAGCATCTGGTCCCGCTCCGCGGTCAATCGTTTGGATTTCTCCGCCTGCGCCCGGAGGGATTCCGGAGCAGGCAGGCGACCGGCGGCGTCCGGCTGGTTGCCGAAGACGCGCCTGACTTCGCTCTCGAATTCCCGCTGCTGGTCGGCCAGCCGCTGGCTCCTCGTCGCAAGGTCCTCGAGCTGCCGGCTCGCCTGGTCGCTGCGCATGCCACGCATCAAGTCTTGGGCCTCGCGCAGCCGCTCGGCCGCCCGGCGCGAGTCGGCCTGTCCCTGTTGAGGATCAGACGACTGCGAGGAACGGGCGCGCCGCATGTCCTCGGTGGCTTCCGACAGCCGCCGCAACGCCTGGTCGAGGCGAGCGTCGGCCGCCGAGCGGCTTCCCTGCCCGCTCGAGGATTGGCCGCCCTGCTGGCCGCTACGCGCCAATTGCTCCATCCGCTGTTGCAGTTCTTCCGCCTCGCGCCGCAGCATCTCCTGCTGCCAGCGCTGCTGAAACGACTGCTGGCTCTGACGCTGCTGTTGGGCGAGCTCCTGCTGGCGCCGGGCCAACTGCTCCAGCCGCTGCAAGGCCTCGTCAATCTCGCGCGAACGCTGGCTGGAAGCCGACGACGCCTGCTGGCCGGTCTCGTACTGGTTCTTCTCCGTATCCAGCTCCAGGTCGAAGAGGCTCTCCAGGTCACGCTGCATCCCGCCGCCTCCCCCTCCACCACCTCCGCCTCCGCGATTGCCGAACGCGACCTGAATCTGGCGGTACGTCGCCTCCGCTCGGAGCAGATGCTGCAAGGCGAGTTGCTCCGGAGCCAGCGCTTCCTGCCACTTCATGGCCTTCAACCTCTCGGCGGCCACTGCCATATCCTTGGCCGCCTCCGCCATGTCGCTAGAGAAGCTTTGGAATTCCTGGTTCTGTCCGGAGAGCTCGCGGCGGCTCATGCGAGTTGAGAGCGATTGAGCCTGGTCCCGCAGCTTGGACTGCATGCCGGAGAGGAACTCCGCATTCTCCGCCGCGGCCTTCCTGTCTCGAGAAGAGTCGCGCGACTGGTTCCAGGTCGCGCTGATGATCTCTTTCTGCCGCTGGGAGATCTGGCCTTCCCGCTCGCCCATCTCCCCCATGCCCTGACCGCCGCCGCCCATCTGCTGCGACTGGGTATACTCCCGCTCGAACGGCTGGGTCTCGATGAAGGACATGTCGGTCTTGGCCGACTGCCGCGCGTCACTGGCTGTGGCATACACCGACACCAAGTCGCCCGGAACGAGCTTGTAGTCTTCCAGGAAGAGCACCGTGGACCCGCCGGCTTCTCGTGCCCCGTTCTGCTTGAGCATGGAAACGGTCTTCTCCGCACCGCCGTTCACGGAGTAGTGAAGCGTGAGTTCCCTCAGGCCGAAGTCGTCGCCTCCTTCGACGGCGACGGTGACTTCTTCGATCGGACTGACCTTGGCGTCCCTTCCCGGCCTGGTCAGACTGACGAGAGGCGCCTGATCCTTGCGGACTTCAATGAAGTAGTCGTCGGTGAGACGAACCAGTTCTCCCTGTTCCAGCGCCGCCACATGGTAAGATCCGTCCGCGGCGACCATGAGCCGCGCCGAGGTCCAATTGCCTTGCCCGCGCTGGAGCGCCACCTGGGTGCCATCTTCCAGCACCAATTGGCCGGTTGTGAGCGGACGGTCGGTCTCCACCGCCAGTTCGACTTCCGTGCCTTCCACCGCGCTCAAGTCGCCGCCGGGGTCCTCTGTCTCCTGCTTCAAACCTGTCCAGGCCGGATAGTGGTAAGTAACCCGCAGGCGCTTCACACCAGGGACATCGACCACAGACAGCTTGTAGGTCTTTGAGCGAAGCCTGCCGGCCGTAGCGTAGTATTCCAGCGTCTGGGGGATCCCCGCGAAGAGAAACTCGTACAGAGAACTGCCCTGACGGGGCAACATCGGCGCTTCTTCCCACTTGGCGGAATCCTGGTATCGCGCGAACAGGCGCACGGTGGGTGTCTCGAACCCCACCAGCCTGGCGGTGACGGCCTGGCTGGAGCCGCGCCTGACGGTCTTGTCGCCAGGCTCGAGCACGATGTCATAAAACGGCTGAATCTCCGCCTTTGATGGTCCGGCCCAAAGCAGCCGCGCCCCATGCCCGAGGAAACCAGAAGCCCCGAAGATCAGCCAGGCAAGCGCACCGGCGGCGCCCAGCGCAGCAGAGAGGAAGCCGATGAGAGCCCGGCTGCCGACGACGCGGGAGGGCTCGATACCGCGGGCCACTTCTAGCGTCTCGGCCGCCAGCAGCTCGAGGAAGGGCTGCCGCCCTCCTTCCTCCTGACGCTCGGCGACGGTCACCAGGCGCTGGTCGAATTCGCGGACTCTCCGTTCCGCCGCGCGCGCGGTCCACCGGCGGTTGAGCTTCAGCACCGGCACCACCAACCCGAAGCCGGCCGCCAGCGCGAGGCACAAGAAGAGGGCGACGCGCCCGGTGGTTAGACTCCGGTCGGAGAACGCGTACCAGTTGGCCGCCAGGACCAGCACCAGGGTGGCCCCCAGCGCCGCACCCGCCACCAGCGCGGCCCCGCGCGCCAGAGCAGCCCAGCGGAAACGCGATTCGATGCGCTCCAGATAGGAGTTCAACAGTTCCAGAGGGTTCATGCCGTCTCCTTCTTGATGGACAAGTACCTGGCCGCCAGCACGGATTCGGCCAGGGCAACGAGAAACGCCGCCAGCAAGACGTGCCACCACACCGGGCGAAGCCTGGATGCTGTTCCCGCACTCACTTCCGCCGCGGGCGCGCCCTCGCCCGTGTTCTGCCACAGGGAAATGGTCTCTTTCGGAACCATCTCAAAATCGGATTCGCGGCGGTCGGCATTTACGGCGATGAGCTCATGCCGGCCATTGGAGCGCCGCACCTGGTAAAAGCCCTCCCGGGCGAGGCTGAAACCGAGGGCTTTGGAGGTCTCCGAGAGGTCCAGCACGCGCTTCCCATCGGGATCGAGCACATCCACCGTGCTCCCCTCGCCACTGCTCCTGCGCAGCTCGTAATAAGAATCCACGGAGACGCTGCTTGGGCTGTCGTCCATTCCGCCGAGATACCGGGCCGTCTGTTCCACGAAGGGCACGAAGGCCGAATGCAAGGGGAAATCGTTGGCCAAGTTGTCAAAGGTGGAGGCGAAGACCAGGACACGCCCGGCACCCACCTGGCCCTCGAGCAACACCGGAGTCTGATCGGAAACACGGGCGAGGACCCGCGTGTTGCCTCCGGCCTGCACAGGAAACACCTGGTAAAACTGCACGCCCTCCCAGCGGTTCGCCCGCCGGATGGAAGGGTGGGCGGTGTCGAGCCAGTCCACCGCAAGGAAGCGCTCACCCTGGCGGGAGGCGTAGCGGGATCCGGCCAGGGTGCTCTCCAGCACCGGGACCTTGCCGCGGGCCGCGGCGGATGCACCCAGTGCGACCAGCAGGGATCCCCCCTGACGCACATGATTCCTCAGTGCTTCCTCAAACGGAGGCGGGACCGAGGCCACGTTGGACAAGACCACGAAAGCGTAGCGCGAAGGGCTGACCCCGGAGAGATCCCACGTCGTGCGCGCTTCCAAGAAGAAACCAGCCTGCGCCGCGGCATCGAGGGCGGCGCGGAAGTAGGTAGGCGAACGCGTGTCGCGCGACTCGTGAACGAACAGGACCCGGCTCGGCTCGCTCCGCTCCATGGCAAAAAGGAAACGGTCGTCGCCCGGAAACGCGTCACGGCTCTCGATGCGGACTTCGCAGCGGTTCATTCCGTGAGGCGGGTCAACATTGGAGAACTCCACCGTCGCCCTGCCGTCCGCGGGCACATCAACGCTCTTTGTCTCCGTTACCCTGCCGTTGATCACCAGAGATGCCCGCAGCGACGCTGCCGCGGTGTCAAAGCCCGCCAGAGTAGCCGACACCCTGCCCTTGCTCTTGTCATCCAGCCGCACCGGAGCGGAGACCGCTTCCACTGCCCAATTCGGGGCAGCCTGGTCCGCCATCGCATGGACCTTAAGACTGCTTCCAGGCGGCATGGCAAGCTCCACAAAACCCGCGGGCATCGAGGACTTCTGCAAGTCGCTGTACAGGTGAACTTCGACTGGGAGTTGCGAGGATTGGGCGACACCACGGAGAGCGCGTACCAGGTCGCCGTAGGAACTGCGGGAGTCGCTTGGCGCGATGGCGGAAACCGCCGCGCGTAGCGCCGCCTGGTCGGCCGCCAGCTCGCCCATGATCTGCACCTGGCGGGCGAACGCGACGACCTGCGCCCGGTCGCCGCCGGCGAGCCCGGCGACGGCCTGGAGAGCCTCCCGCTTGGCCCGATCCAAATGTCCGCCCTGCCTCATGCTGAAGGAATTGTCGATGGCCAGCACGAGCAGCTTCCGCCCGCCCGCCGACACGGCTGGACCACCGGTGAGGTAGGGACCGGCGAAGGCCAACACAAGCAGAATCAGGAGCGCCGCCCGCAGCGCGAAGAGCAGAAGGTACTGGAGCCGGCGGTGCTGGATCGAGCTCTGCATGCGCCGTTCAAAGAACATCAACGAGCTGAATGGCAGCGGCGTGCTCCTGTGCTTCTTGAGCAGATGGAAGTAGACGGGCAGCGCCAGCGCCACGAGCCCACCCAGAAACCATGGCGAGGCAAAACCCATCGCTACGGCCTCCCTTCGCGAAGCACCAGGTACTCCCTCAGCGCCGCATCCAGCGGACGGCTGGTGTCCAGAAGAAAGTAGTCCATGCCGGCGCGCTTGGCGCTGGCGCGCAGATTCTCGACGTGCCCGTCGATCTTGGTCCGGTACTCCGTCTCCGCGTACTCCGGAGTGACGTCCATGGCGTCTTCGCTCTCCATGTCCACAAGCAGAACCGGCCGGCGGAAACCGGGATCAAGTTCCTTTGGGTCCAATACATGGAATAGGATCAGCTCGTTACCCCGAAAGCGCAGCGGCTCGATGGTGCGAATGACGACTGACGGGTCCTCGTAAAAATCCGAGATCACGCAGACGATTCCGGGACGGAACAGGAACTGCTGGAAGTGGAAAAACGGCTTCTCGAAGTTGGTGCGGGCGCCCACCTGAATCCGTTCGAGAGCGTGCAGAAGCCGCATCAACTGTCCGTGGCGCGAGGACGGCACCATATGGTTCCGAACCTCGTCGTCGAAGACGATCAGCCCGGCGGCGTCGCGTTGCTGGTGAGCCATGTAGTAGAGAGAGGCCGCCAGGTAGCGCGCGTATTCCAGCTTGTTGACCCGGTGCGAGCCGTAGCCCATCGAAGCGCTGGCGTCGACGAGAAGGGTGAGGCGGGTGTTGGTTTCACCGCGGTAGCGCTTGAGATAGCAGCGTTCGGTTCGGGCGAACACGTTCCAGTCGACGTGACGGAGGTCGTCGCCTTCGCTGTAGGCGCGGTACTCGGCGAACTCCTGGCTGAACCCGAAATCGGGCGAGCGGTGCAGCCCGGCGATGAAGCCCTCCACCACGGTCTTCGCCACCAGATCGAGCCCGGATATGCCGGCCAGAATTTCGGGATCCAGATAGCGCTGCGACAAGGTCACTCTCCCCTGGGCGGCTGCTTGAAGTCCAGAAGCTGCCGCAGAATGTCATCCGATTTCAACCGGTCGGATTCCGCGAAGAAGTTGAGCAGAATCCGGTGCCGCATCACCGGAATGGCCAGAGCGCGGATGTCCTCGTAGGTCACGTGGTAGCGCCGCTTCATCAGGGCACGGGCCTTGGCCGAGAGCACCAGGAACTGCGCGGCGCGGACGCTGGTGCCGAAGTTGACGTACTTCTTGACGAAGTCGGGTGCGCTCGGATCGGCGGGACGCGTAGCCCGCATCAGGTCCACGGCGTAGCGGGCCACCGAGTCGGCGATGGGCACCATGCGGACCAGCCGCTGGAATTCCAGAATCTCCTCGGCGGTGGTGATGGCCTCCGGCTGCGCGGTCCTGGTGGTGGTCGTCAGGTCGAGCACCTGCATTTCCTCGTCCGCGGACAGGTAATCCAACATGGTGTTAAACAGGAACCGGTCGAGCTGCGCTTCCGGCAGCGGATAGGTTCCCTCCAGTTCGATGGGGTTCTGCGTGGCCAGCACGAAGAACGGCGCTTTGATCGCGTAATGATTGCCGCGCACCGTGCACGACAGTTCCTGCATCGCCTCCAGCAGCGCCGACTGGGTCTTGGGAGGGGTCCGGTTGATCTCGTCGGCCAGCAGGATGTTGGTGAAAATCGGGCCCGGGACGAAGGTCCACGCACGATGCCCAGTGGTCATATCCTCTTCGATGATGTCGGTGCCGGTGATGTCGGATGGCATCAGGTCCGGCGTGAACTGGATGCGCTTGAACACCAGGCCGAGAGTCTGGGCGATGGTGCGCACCATGAGCGTCTTCGCCGATCCGGGCATGCCGGTGATCAGGCAGTGCCCGCCGACGAACAGGGCGATGAGCACCTGCTCCAGCACGTCGTCCAGGCCCACGATCACCTTGTGGACCTCCCGAAGGATCTGCTCCTCCGCCTGCTGGAAGCGGTCGATCTTGTGCTTCAATTCGGCTGCGTCAAGCTGTGTGGTAGTCAGTAGAGACATTCCCGATCGTTCCTCGTCCTTCATTGGCTCAATTCGAGCAACAGCTTCTGCGCCGGACGGTAACTCGGCGCAGCTTCCAGCGACAACAGCACCTGCTCTTTGGCCTCCTCGCGCTTCTCCGCCATGCGAAGAGCCCTGGCAAGGCTGAAATGTGATGCGGCCCGGTCCAGCGGGGCCATGGCGAGCAAGGCGCGGTACTCGCGGATGGCGCCCTCGGCGTCGCCGGCGCCCAGCCGCAGATCACCGAGCCGGCGGTGCAGTTCCTCGTCGCGCGGGAAAATACGGTTCAGCCGGTCCAGCACTTCCATCGCTTCCTTGGGGCTCCCGCGCTCCTCCAGCAGGCCTGCCAGCCTCTTCAGCGCGTCGGGACTGCGTCCCCCGGCCCGCATGTAGCGCGTCAGTTCGTCCGAGGCCGCCTTCTTGTCGCCCTTGGCGAGAAAGGCATCCGCCAGAACTTCGTAGAGGTTTCCGCTCTCCACAAACTCCGGGTACAGGTCCCGCACCGCCGGGGCCTCGCGAATCAAGTCGTCGCGCTTCTCCGCCTTCACAAGCTCTGCGATCCGCTGCATCCCCTTCTTCCACTCCTCGAAGGTGTCGACGGGCACCTTGGTCCGCGCGATGAGGTCGGCCTGAAACTGCTTGTCAAACTCCTCGGGCGCAAGGTCAAGCTGCTCCCGGATGACTTCCGGAGTCTCCTTCAGTTGCCCGAACGCGCGCATCATGTCGACCAACTTCTGGAAGCCCCACTTGCGCTGGATGTAGTCGCAGATCCGGCCCGCCTGGAAGTAGGAGACGATCACCTGGTCGGGATACGTCGGATGCACGAAACCGCGGTCAAGTTGGGCGACCGGCAGCAGCTTCTTGTCGCGGATGGCCAGGATGACGTGCGGCGACAGCCGGTCGCCCCATTCGGGAGACGCAGCCGTCTCTTCGTATACCGCCATCCCCTCGGTGAACCAGCGCGGCATGCGCTGCCGTGTCGCTGCGAGCGTAAACACATGACTGAGTTCGTGCCAGAGCGTACTGGCCCAGTGATACTCGCCGGGCTTGCGGCTGGTAGGGCTGTCCATCGCGACCACATTGACGAAGGTCACACCCAGGGCGCCCATTCCGGGCATCCCCAATATGCGGACGGCGAAATCCTCGTGATCCGGATAGACCTCCACCTGCACCGGCCGGTCCAGGCGCATCTGGTACTTCTTCTCATAGGTGGCGACGGCGCGCCGCGTCTCGGCTTCGAAGTATGGCGCCAGCAGGTCGGCTTCCTTGACGTGCAGTTTGAGGGTGATGTTGCCGCTCTTGATGTACCGGAAGTTCTTGTAACTGTCCAGCAGCCGGAGAGGATTGCTTACGGCCGGGTAGGTGTCGCCCGCCTCGTAGCACTCTACCAGTTGCCTGCGCGCTTCCTCGTCATGGCCCAGCCTCATCAGGTTGAGCCCCAGCCCCGCCCTGGCCTTGTAGAGCCGCGGATTCAGCTCCAGCGCCCTGCGGTACAGAGCGATGCCCTCCTCGTAGCGGCGGTTCAGCACGAAGAAGCGCCCCGCCATGGCGTAGACCTCGCCATAGGCCGGATTCAATTTCAAGATGCGTGCCAGGTGCGGGGTGTCCGGCTTGTCGTCGAGCAGGTCAACGGTCGCTTTCACCGACAGCGCCTCCAGAGAGTCCCTGTCGATCGCCAGAGCCTTGTCGGCCTCCTCGATGGCCTGCGCCGGATTGTTGTCCTCCAGCGCCATCGTGGCCAGCAGAACCCGCGCCTCCAGCAGCTTCGGGTCCGCTTCAAGGGCCTTGCGGGCCAACTCCGCCGCTTTGCTGTCAAATCCCTGTGAGGCCACCAGCGCCATCCCCAGGAGAGCGCCCGCATGGTCGCCCTTGAGTTCCAGCGCCTCCTGGAACAGGTCGGCGGCATCCTGGCTCTGCTCGCGGTCCAGGTACAGACGGCCCCACCTCACCCGGTAGTCGGGATTCTTGGGCTGAAGCGCGACAGCTTTGCGAAAATCGTCGTTGGCGTCCTGGTAACGGCGAGCCGCCCAATTCGCCTCCGCACGGACGTAAGGATCGGGCGAGGCGGCGAGCGCCCGGTAGCAGTCGGCCGATTGCTGCAAGCGTCCCGAGCGGTAGTGCTGGCTGCAAGTCTCCAGCGTCTGAGCCGCCAGCGGCAGAGCGAGTAGCAACAGAATGGGCCCGCGCCGGTTCACTTGTCCAACTCCTCCTCGGTGCGGGCCAGTTCGAGAAGCAGGGCCGTGAGCTGCTTCTTGTACTCGGCGGCCGTCATGGCGGCCTTCTGGTATTTCAGAAGGTCGATCTGTTGCTCAAGTTCTTCTTTCCTGGCCAGGAGCTCCCGCTTGGCAGGGTCCTTGGCCGCGGCTTGCGCGCTTCCGAAGCGCAGCAGGGTAAACGCGGCGGCGAGTCTCCCCTGCCCCTCCTCGGGCGAAGGGTTTCGTGCGCCTTCTCCGGAGCCGGTATCCTCCAAAATCGGGTGCTCAGTGGCCAGGCGCTTCTGGGACTCATAGAAAGCAGCCGTCTTCTGACTGGCGTAGCGAAACGCTTCAAGCGCGGTGATGGCCTCGTTCTTGTCGGTGTCGGCGGAGGGGTCCCGCAACGCTTCGGCCCAATAGCGGGGAAACACGGTCGCATTCTTTTCCGTGCCGCTCTTGGTGGCGGCGATGACGACGCGATTGTCGCGGCGCAGGTGTTCCAGCGCCCCGCCGCTCGCGCTTGTCATGTTCACCACGAGCTGCCTTCCCGCCCGCAACCGGTTGAGCAGGCCGCCCAACTCCGCCGCCGTGATGTCGGGGCCCCGCAGGTTGAACTTGTAGTCGTAGCCGTCGAAAGAGCCGTGGCCGATGAGCATCAGCACAAAGGCGTCGGCGGGGCCGCAGTCCTGGATCGTCTGTTCGAGCACATTCCGCAAGCGTTCGCGCGTGGCTTCCGCCCCCCGGAGCGTAACGACCTTCGCGTCCGTGCGGCTTGTGCGCAGCACTTCATCGATCGTTCCCGCCCAGCTTGAGAAGCGCTGTTCGTAATCCGGCTCGCCTCCGAGACCCGCAACGGTGACGTAGTGCGTAGCAGCCGATAGCGAGACCGCGAAAGCTCCTGCAAGAATCAGCCTTCTCATACGCCACCCCACCGGCGCCGGAGCAGCCACTCGGCGCCGCGCAAGAGAAGCAGCAGCAGGAAGACCGCCGGCATGTCCCAAAGATCCCGCAGCTCGCGGGTAGTAATGCCGGCCTCCGAATAGGAGACTTCCTCGCTCAAGCGGCCGACCTTGTCGGGCGTGTAGTACCGTCCGCCTGTCTCCTCGGCGAGCTTCTCAAGCAGCTCACGGTTCTGCTCCGTGCGAAAGTTCTCGGCAACGCCGTTCTCCCGGCGGAAAGTGAGCACGTCGCGCCCCACCTCCTCGGCGCCGCGGGTGGCGGTGACTTCGACCAGATAGGAACCAGGCTTCTCGGCCATGTATTCGCCTTCGTACTGGCCAGCCTCGGTGGCGGACGGACTCAACTCGAGCGAAGCGGAGACGCCCTCCGGTCCCAGGATGTGAGCCTCCACTCGAGCGTCAGATGCGGCCTGGAACGTCTTCTCTCGCACAACGGCGCGCAGCGGCACGCGCCCCTCGTCGAACAACATCTGGTGGGGCGTGGAAACCGAGCAGGTGCGCGCCGCGTCCGCGACCAGCCAGCGGAGCATCTGCTGCCAGAAGGTCTGATGAGTGGTGTCGGTGTGGTCCTGCAACATGCGCCACTTCCAGCTTCCTCCCGTCGCAAACAACGCGGTCTTGCCCATTCCGTAGTTCTGTGTGACCAGGAGCGGGTATCGCGCCCTGCCGGCCGTCTGCGCTTCGGCCAGCACCAGGGCGGCGGGCTTGGGCTCGCCGACCTCCTGGTAATCGGCCAGCGCCGGTAGCTTCTCCCATCGTTCCGCATTCTTGTCCGGCTGCTCGATAAGGCGGCAGATCAGGCTGTCGCGTCCGGCGGCGGTCAACGTAGCCTTGGCGGGCTCCCGGTGGAAGGTTGTCTTACGTTCAGGCAGCACGACGGGCACCAGGTCGGCAAGCACAGAGGCGCCGTAGCCGCCGTCGGCCAGCGCGGCGCGGCCTCCAAGAAACAGCAGGCCGCCACCACGACGGTCGACGAACTGCCGGATCAACTCCTGCTGGGCGGGAGTGAAATAGGCAGCCTCCACATTCCCCAGAATGAGGCCCTGATAGCGGAACAACTCCTCCGCCGTTCCGGGGAAACCGTTTTCGAGTTCCTTGGGGTCCGCGATCCCCTGCCGGTAGATCTTGTTCTGTGTGGTCCGAAGCATCGAGACCAGTTGCACGCTGCGATCCTCATCCAGGGCCCGGCGCATGAACTTGAGCTCCCAGCGGGGGTCGCCCTCGATGTACAGCACACGGGGCCGGAGCGCCTCCACGTTGACCAGCCTGGCCACGGAATTGTTGTTCTGGTTCTCCTCGCCGTCCAGGCGGTCTACCGATACCGTCAGAGTCTTGGCGCCGGCCACGCCGGCGCTGAACAGGATCGACTCGGTCTGAGGTTCGCCGCTGCGCTTAAGCGTCACCTCCTGGGAAGCCAGGGGCTTGCCGCCATCCGAGATGGTGAGTCTTACCCGGCGGTCCTGGTAGCCGAATTGCCGCAAGGTCACCTGGGCGCCGATGCGGGAATCGGCAAGGGTGCGGGCGGGCATCACCACATCCGAGATTTCCAGGTCGCGGCTTGGGGCTTCGCGGCCGATTCCGACCGTGTGGACGGGGATCCGAGAACGGCGGACTTCGGCGATCGTCTGGCGGTCAATGCCCCCGCTGTTGTCGGCGCCGTCGCTGACCAGAATCACCGCGCCGATGGGCAGGCTGGAAGACTCCGCCGCGATCTGCTTCAGGGCGTCGCCGATGCGGGTGACCTCGGCCGCGCCCGTGACCTGGGCCGTCTGCTGGAGGCGCTCCAGTGCTTGCCCGAAGCGGTACATCCGCACCTGGAAC
>JBHGAV010000033.1:0-45091 GCA_041946685.1 Bryobacteraceae bacterium
CAGGCCCCGGCCCGACGTATCTGCGTCCGGACGGATCGCCCACGCACTGGTAAGAAGCGTCGGCCAAGCAAACCGGGAGAGCCGCTTGAGGTGCCTCTATGTCATTGAAAACACTGTAGTGCGGGGCGAACCAGACCGCCGCTATCAGTTTCCGCGATAAACCAGGTTGCTGGAATAGACTACGGCTGATGCGGTCGATATGAGCCTTCATTCCGGAAGCCCGACTCTCGGGCGGAACACCATATAGTCAAACCAGGGAGCCGGTTACCCCGCAAATGAAGCCGCAAGTCTCGGTAGGGTCGAAACGGGCCGCCAGAATTGTCGGTTACCTGGTGGCCGCTCCAACAGCCACTCTCAGCGCGGCGGAAAGAACCGAGGCAAGGTACGCGCAGAGAGCTGCCGCGGCCGCGCCGTGAAGCACGCGGAACCCGATCGGCATGCGTCTTGCTCGGCGCTGGATACTTGCGTGGCAGGTGGCCCGAACGCGTGCTCCGCGGCACGGGTCGGGCGCCTGTTCTGGCAGACCTCGCAGCGCGTCAAACAGCGGATCGTCGGACATAACTTCGCTCCTCGGTCTGTTCAAGCAGGCCGCTCGCTTTCAGTTCGCGCGAGATCTGCGCGCGTGCCCGGCTGAGGCGACGGCGACTTCTCATCAGGTCACAACAGCACTTCCGAGGCAACGTCGGCGTTATTCGATAATCGACGCAGGAAGTTGTACAGGCGGGTGTTGAACGTGTTGTACACGTCGTCGAATCCGTTCGCGTGGGCCTGCGTCGCAATCGGAATGCGACGGCACGGCCAGATGCAGACTTCGAGCCTCGTGGGCCTCGGCCTGCAAGCGGGTGTCTACGGGCAAGGAGAGTGCAAGCCATTGCACGGGACGCCGCCGTGGCGTACGATGTATCTACTCTGCGGAGGTCTCTGCTAGGAACCCGCGGACGGTAGGAGGTTTGGGCATCCATGGGTACACGAACTGGCAATTTTGTTGCGGCGTTCGCCGTGCTGACTTTGCTGGCCGCGGGGCCGGCCATCGCGCAGCGGCGTGTTCCAAGAGACCTGTCGGGAGTCCGCGGATTCAACTACATGTCTGCGGGAACCAGCGGCCACACGGAGCATTGGCAGAAATACAGCGCGGCGGATACCGAGCGCGACCTGGATTTCGCGAAGCGCCTGCAGTTGAATCAGATGCGCGTGCTCATCCCTTCGCAGCCATGGTCCCAGAATAGAGAAGCGTTTCTGAAGAACTTGCAGCACCTGGTGCGGGCCGCGCATCAGCGGGGGATCGGCGTGATGCCGACGTTGATGTATCCGCAGGGCCTTCCCGCCAACAAGGAACGTTGGCCGGAAATGAAGCCGTGGGCTGCGGACATGGTCGCCGCCATCGGTAAAGAGCCGGGCCTGGCTTTCTGGGACGTGGCGAACGAGCCCGAGTGCTGCACGCTGCCCCCATCCGACGCCGTCAAGCTCCGCATGGAACACGCGATGTACATGGCGAAGCTGTTTCATGATCTGGACCCCGTGACTCCGGTGACCATCGGCGCCACGTTCACCGACAACATGATCGCAATGAACGACGCCGTGGACGTTCTCTCGTTCCACAACTACCTGCAAACCCGCGGGGCGATCGCGGCCGATATCGCCAAGGCTAAGGCGTTCGCGGCCAAGGTCAACAAGCCGCTCATCAACACGGAGATCGGCTGCATCGCGCGCGCCAACCCGTATGACGTCGCGCTCGAAGAGCACATGAAGGCGAACGTCGGCTGGTACATCTGGGAGCTGATGATCACGCACTCGTGGGGGACCGTGCATGGAGTGTTTCATTCGGACGGCACAATACGTGATCCTTCGATCGTTGCCGCGCTGCTGGGCATGTTCCGGGACCGCCACGAGAACGTGATCCAGACCGTCCCGGACCGCGAGGGCTACGTCTCGCGTGCCGTGGCGAGCAACAAGAAGTGGCTGGTGGACACGAATTCGACGTGGGAGCTCGGTCTGGATCTCGCCGAGATCTCCGCGAATCTGCTGGAGGCCGGCGAACTCATCGCTATGTACGATCCGCCGACGAGGACCGTGGAATTGCTGCGGAAGGGCGCGCCGAACATGGCGGCGCTGCGGGCCGCGATCGAGAAGTACACGGCGATTCTGGAACCGTTCCAGATTCCGGAGGGCGATCCGCGACGCACCGCCCGACCGCCGGCGTCTTATCACTAGCCGGCGTTCGCCCAGCGAAACGAAAGCCCGGGCCGAGGCGCGAAGGCCGGCGCCCGGGGAGCTCAGAATCGGTCGTCGTCACCCCTGAGGAATCGCCCGCGTCAGTGATCCAGCACCGAGCCATCGAAGCTGTCCGACCGCGCCGGGAATTCCCACTCGGGCGCGTTTCGTTCGTTCTCGATCAGGTTGTCGTCGAGCTCGATGCCGAGGTCGAACTTCGGCCCGACGACCTCGCGGATCGCCGCGACCTTTTCGACGATACCGTCGATGAAATCGGGATTCATCGTGCGCAACGTGTCGACCGGGATGATCTCGATCCGGGTGATCTTGATCGCCGGCCGTGGATCTATCAGGACGCGGGAAGCAGGCGTAGGGACCTGCGCTCCGCAGACGAGCCGCTCGCTCGCCAGCAGGCCGGTCATTCCGGCGGTGACGTTCCTGAACCACTGGCGTCGCGAGACGGGCCGGGTCATGGAACCGCTGAGGGGTCAGCAGATTATCGCCGATTCGTAGCAGAGAGTCCGAAACGCGTCCCTGACGGGTAGCCAACGCCCCTCTGGACTACCGCCCTCCCGGGCCCCGGTTGGGGCTGGGTGGGATCGTATCCAGCACCAGATATGCGGGCCGATCGGTATCCGGTTCGGCTTTCGACACTACATTGATGTTCATCCGCTGATAGTTCGTCTTGGCTTCGTACGGCGGCCAGCGGGGCAGGCCCGCGCCGTTCGGGTTGCCGGTCTTAATGAAGTTCACGAAGTAGCCCTGCATTGTCTGAGAGACCTTGCGGTCATCCTGATCCCACGGGTACCGCGTGTCCAGATCGAGATTGCCCATGGCGTACTGGATCTCGGCCGAATGCACCGCTCCGCGCGCAGCCACGGCATTCTGCGGCGGCGGCTGGCCGGGCGTTCCCAGGAACTTCGGCCGGACGCGCGTGTACAGGTAGCGGTAAACAGGCTTCCCGCTTGTCTTCGCGTGCATCTCCGTGAACTTCCATGTACCAAGAGAGATGAACCGCGCGCTGGCGAGCGCCATGGCCGCGTCGAGAACCTCGTCCGGCGTCTTGGGGCTATAGACCTTGAGAACCTTGTCTGCGTCGTTCGGGTAGAGCCTCTTGACGGCGGCAACGAAGTTCTCCGGCGTGGGCTCGGACTGCCCCAAAACGGAACGCGCGCCGGATTCCTCGGAGTTCGATCCGGCCAGCAACGGAATCTTTGCCTGTTCGCCGGCTTCGAGCACCTCGGACTGCTGCTTCGTCATGAAGTAGCCGTCCACGTTCACTCCCAGGCCCATCCGGATGCCGGCCTTCTGGACCGCCGCCTGAAGCTCGGTCGCGCTCAGGGCGCGCAGCGCGGCCAGGTTCGGCGCGCCCACCGCCTGGGCGAGCTTGACTCCGTTGTTTTCGCTATCGGCGAACGGCGTCAGGGTTGCATTGGAAACGTAGGAGCCGCTCTCGCAGATCGCGCCTGCGATCATGTTCTTCGTGAGCGGGCTGGTGACGTGCAGGCTGACGGACATGGAGCCCGCCGATTCGCCCGCTATGGTAATGCGCTTCGGATCGCCGCCAAACGCGGCGATGTTCTCCCGCACCCACTTGAGCGCCGCATATTGGTCGAGCAGACCGTAGTTGCCGGAGGCGTGGTGGGGAGATTCCTGCGTAAGTTCGGGATGGGCGAAGAAGCCGAAGATATTCGTGCGGTAGTTGATCGACACGGCCACGATACCCTTGCGGGCCATGGCCTCGCCGTCGTAGCGCGGCTCGGAGCCGTCGCCATTCTGGAAGCCGCCACCGAATATATAGACGAGTACGGGCAGTTTCTCCTTGCCGGTCTTGGCGGGAGTCCAGACATTGAGGTAGAGGCAGTCTTCGCTCATGCCATCGCCGCGCATCCAATAATCGTTGTTCGGGGAGAGGCGCTGCATGCAGGTGGGGCCGAACTTGTCCGCGTTGCGCACGCCGGTCCAGTTCTTCACCGGCTGCGGCTCGCGCCAGCGAAGGTCACCCACGGGAGGCTGGCCGAACGGAATTCCCTTGAAGCTTCGAACGCCATCTCTGGCAGGCACGGTCGATTCCAGCACGCCGTTCGCTATCTTTACGCGGTCAGCGGCAAGCGCCTGACCGGTCAGGCACCCGGCCAGAATCACAGCACAGGCGCCAATTGCTGCAACTGAGGTGTCCATAGGTCCTAATTCTAGCCTTCCGATGCGCCCGATGGCACCTGCCCCGCAAGGGCGCATGAGTACGCCGTCCGCCGAACGGAGAATGCCGCCGGCCCTGAAAGCCGGACGGGCAGCGTACGTCACTTTCCGCTACCAATGTTGAAGGGGCGGGAGAAGCCCACACCGGCTGCGCCTGCGGCCATCAGAAGTCCGGCAAAGCCGAAGGCCACGGTCGGCCCCGCCGCGCTCCATAGCCACCCCGTCGCCAGACTGCTCACGAAGTCTCCGGCGCCGTTCACCATCGAGAGAAGACCGAAGCCCGCCCCGCGTTGGCGTGGAGGCACCAACTCGGCAGCTAATGAATCTTCGAGGGTCTCTTCGATGCCCACGTACGCCCCGCCAAGAGCAAACACGAGCACCAGCACCGGAAGCGATCCGGCGCTCATAGCAAGCAACAGAGCGACGAGCGCCCCCAGCGCATATCCGGCCGCGAGCAGCTTCCGCTTGGAGAGCCGGTCGGCCAGCCACCCGGCTGGATAGGAACTGGCCGCATAGCAGATGTTGTGCAGGGCATAGAGCGCCACGGCCGTGCTCGCCGCCGCGGCTGCGCCGGCGCGGGGCGCCAGAACGGAGGTCGCGTAAAGAATCATCAGCGAGTGAGCGAAGTCGCCCGCTCCGAACAAGCCGATCCAGCGCAGCAACCGGAGATACGGCGGCGGAAGGTCCCGATAGCTGGCCAGCAGCCGGCGCGGGTGAGGTTCTCGCGCAGGAGTCTCCTGCACGAGTTGCGTGATGGCGAGCACGGCCAGCAATGCAGGGACCGTCGCCCAGAGCATCAGGTCGCGCCCCGCCAGCCCGGATTTCAGCAGCAGGAGCGTCGCCACCGGAGCAAGCACCGCGCCCAGCGTGTCCATGGTTCGCTCAAAGCCGAAAGCGCGTCCGTAGTAGTCCGGCGTCACCGCCTCCGCCAAGAGCGCCTTCCGGGGCGGCGTCCGCAGGCCGCGGGCGATCCAAGAGAGCGTACGCCCGGCAAGGACGATGAGCCAGTGTCCCGCCGTGGCGATGACCAGCGTCGCCGCCGCCATCACCCCGTAACCGGAAGCACACAGCGGCTTCCGGCGCCGCAGGCGGTCGGTCCACCAACCGCCATAGAGCTTGGCGACCGAGGAGAGCCCATCGGCGACACCCTCAATCGTGCCCAAAGCGGCGGCAGCCACCCCCAGCGTAGCCAGCAGGCCGGGCAGCAGGGAGGTAACCGTCTCGTGGCTCAGGTCGCTCAGCAGCGAAGCCATCCCAATGCCGAGCACCGTGCGATTCAGCCAGGAGCCGCGTCTCCGGGGCACGCTCACATTATGTCCCCAGCCGGACCAGCCCCCGACGCATCAGGTGGTAGCAGGCCAGCCCCAGCAGAAGTCCGACCAGATAACCGTAGGGCACCGAACTGGCCACAACTCCAATCAGCGCCGCCAGCAGAAAACTCGCACGGTCGCCGGAGAGGTCGCGCATCAATGTCAGCAGCGTGAGCGACTCGAACAGCAGAAGCACTCCGAGCACCGGCAGCGGGAAGACCTGGATCACGGTATGAAAGCCCGGCCCGAAAAAGAGCCCCAGCACCACGTACATCATGCCGTAGATGATGACCGACCCTCCGGTCCTGCCTCCGAAGGCATAGTGGCCCGCCATGCCGCCCGAGCCGTGGCAGGTCGGGATGCCACTCAGGAAGGGATTCACCAGGTTCATCAGCGAATAGGTCCATCCGATTCGCCGCGCCGTGGTCCGTCTCTCGGGGAACAAGTCTTCGGCGAGTTGCCGGGTAGCCAGCACGGAATTGGCGATCGAAAGCGGAATCTGAGGCAGCGCCAGCAGGAGGAATCCTGTCCAGACATCCGGCAACGTGGGCAGATGCCCCACGGGGAGATGAAATCCCACGGAGCCGGCCAGGGCAGGGCCGTTGAGCTTGAAGGCGAAGGCGTAGACGGCTCCCAAGGCAACCAGAATCACCGCGGCGGGCACGCGCCGCCGCCCGATCAGAACAAGGGTGACTGCGAAGCCGGCTGCCGCCAGCCACCAGCCGGCCCTCCCGTCCGACGGGACGAACTCCTTCAGTGCGATGCCCGCCAGTTGCAGCCCAAGCCCGCACTGAATGCCGCGAATCACCGGCTTCGGCACGACGCGGTTGATCCACTCCAGCAGTCCCGTAGCCGTGAGGATCAACATACTCAGGCCGATGGCCAGGCCGCCGCCATAGAGCACATTGGCCGGCAGCTTCTGCGCGATCACCAGCGCTGCCATCGCCTTGAGCGGTTGGACCGGCATCGGCATCCGGTAACGTAGAGCCGTGGCAATCTGCATCAGGCCGAACACAGTCAGCACGCTGGCAGCATCGAGGCGGGAGGCCAGCGCCATCCCGACGATCAGGGGGAGATCCGTGCCCATGTCGCCGAGCGCACCGGACCATTCCTGCCGGTCGAAACGGAGGCGGGAGGCGGAGGCGGCGGTATTCACAGACGGCTCGGAAACGTCTGGCGGTGGCACCTGTCGTGTTAACATAACACAGTCGCGGGAAAAGATTCCTTTGGGCGAGCGACAAGGGAGGTCAGCATGGCAGTCACAAGTCACCTCGCTGCCATCCGCCATGAGCGGGGAGTCGCCGCCGCGGACCTTGCAAAGCGGGCGGGCGTGAGCCGCCAGACGATCTACGCCATCGAGTCTGGCAGCTACGTGCCGAACACGACTCTGGCTCTGCGGCTCGCGCGCGAGCTGGCGGTCTCGGTCGAGGATCTATTCTCGCTGAGCGAGGCCGGCGTCCATACGGAAGAGACGGTGCGGGCGACTCTGCTCTCCTCATCGCAAGAGGAAGCCAACCGGGGCGTGAGGCTTGCCCGGCTGAAGGACCGGTGGGTGGCCGCCTCCGTGGACAGCGTTCCGCACTACCTGCCCGACGCCGATGGCATTGTCACGCACCCCGCCAGAGGACCCTCGGAAGCCTCGGTCCATCTCATCGGCGCTGCCGAGACGCTCAGCAAGCGGCTTTTCATCGCCGGTTGCGATCCGGCCCTCGGATGGCTGGCGCGCATGGCGGAGAAGCTTTCGGGTGTCGAGATCGTGACGGTGCCCGCTTCCAGCCGGCGCGCGCTGGAGTGGTTGAAGCGCGGTTTGGTTCACATCGCCGGAAGCCATCTGGAAGACCCGCACTCGGGGGAGTTCAATCTGCCCTTCCTCCGGCGGCTCATGCCGCGGGAGGATCTTGCCGTAGTGACGTTCGCCCGGTGGGAAGAGGGGTTCGTGGTGGCGAGAGGAAATCCCTTCGGAATCCGGCAGGCCGGCGATCTGGTGCACCCCAGAATCCGTCTGATCAATCGAGAGACCGGCTCCGGCAGCCGGGCTCTGCTTGAGTCCTTGCTGGGAAAGGCGGGGATTCCATACGGAAAAGTGAAAGGCTACGATCAGGTGGCCTCGGGCCACCTGGATGCCGCTCTTGCGGTCGCCAGCGGCGCCGCGGATTGCTGCGTCGCCACACCGTCGGCTGCGCGCGCCTTCGGCCTGGACTTCATTCCCCTTCACGGCGAAAGGTTCGACTTCGCGGTCCGCCGGGAGTTCCTCGATCATGCGGGGGTGCGATGCATCCTTGACGCGCTCCAGCGTGCGACGCTGCGCCGCAAGCTCGAGTCACTGGCCGGCTACGACACCTCTGAGACCGGCCGGGTCCTGGCCTGAGGACTCCCGGCGGTGGAGGAGTCGGCGGGCAGGCGAAAGTGCCGCTTTTGGTCCACCCATTGCAGGCGTTAAGATGTACCGTAGCCCTGCAGGCTTGACTGGCCGGGTGGAAGGCGGACAATGCCCCCCACGGAAAGGAACTCATGAGGACCAACGGTAAGACAGCGACGAAGGCGCCCTACAGGAACCCAGCACTGCCTGTGGCGAAACGGGTGAAGGATCTGCTCTCCCGGATGACGTTGGAAGAGAAGGCGGCGCAGATGGTTTGCGTCTGGCGCGAGAAGGATACCAAACTCACCGACGCCCAGGGAAGGTTCGACCTGGCCAGAGCCAAGGCGGCCTTTAGGAAAGGTTACGGCATAGGGCAGGTAGCACGACCCAGCGACGCGGGCAGCGGAGCCGTCGGCCGCGGCCTGAACGCGCGCGACATGGCCGTCCTCACCAATCAGATCCAGAAGTTCTTCATGGAACACAGCCGTCTCGGCATCCCGGTGATCTTCCACGAGGAGTGCCTGCACGGCCTTGCAGCCGTCGACAGCACAAGCTTCCCGCAACCGATCGCGCTGGCCGGCACCTTCAACCCGGATCTGGTCGAGAAGCTGTTCGCCATGACCGCGGAGGAGGCGCGGCTGCGGGGCACCCACCAGGCGCTGACGCCCGTGGTGGACGTTGCGCGCGATCCCAGGTGGGGACGCGTGGAAGAGACCTACGGCGAGGACCCGTACCTGGTTTCGCGCATGGGCATCGCGGCGGTGAAAGGTTTTCAGGGGGACGCGAGATTCAAAGGCAAGAAGAACGTCATCGCCACGCTGAAGCACTTTGTCGGACACGGGCAGCCGGAGGGAGGGATGAACTGCGGCCCGGCGAACGTCTCCCTCCGCGTCCTTCGAGAGGTCTTCCTGTTCCCGTTCAAGGAAGCGGTCCGCAAGGGCGGCGCGATCAGCGTGATGCCGTCCTACAACGAGGTCGACGGCGTGCCCTCGCACAGGAACAAGTGGCTGCTGCGCGACGTGTTGCGCGAAGAGTTCGGCTTCAAGGGATTCTGCGTCTCGGACTACTACGCCGTTTGGGAGCTGAGCTACCGGCCCGATACGCACGGGCACTTCGTGGCCAAGGACAAGAAGGAGGCCTGCGCGCTGGCGGTGGAGGCGGGTGTAAACATCGAGCTGCCCGATCCCGACTGCTACCTGCACCTGGTGGAGCTGGTGAAGAAGGGCCGGCTCAAGGAGAAGCAACTCGACGAGCTGGTGGCTCCGATGCTCGAGTGGAAGTTCCGCCTCGGACTGTTCGAGGATCCCTGGGTGGATCCGGACAAGGCCGCGCGGGTGACCGGCTGCGACGCGAACCGGGAACTGGCACTGGAGGCGGCGCGGCAGTCGATCGCGCTGCTCAAGAACGAGCGCGGCCTGGCGCCGCTCAATCTGGACAAGATCAAGACCATCGCTGTGATCGGGCCGAACGCTGACCGCACCATGCTGGGCGGCTACAGCGGCGTTCCCAAGAAAGAGATCACGCTGCTCCAGGGGATCAAGGACCGCGTCGGCAACCGCGCGAAGGTGCTCTACAGCGAAGGCTGCAAGATCACCATCGGCGGCAGTTGGCAGCAGGACGAGGTCGTTCCGAGCGACCCGGCGAAGGACCGGAGGCAGATTGCCCAAGCGGTGAAGGTGGCGCGGAAGGCCGACGTCATCATCCTGGCCGTGGGGGGCAACGAGCAGACCTCGCGCGAGGCGTGGGGCCTGAACCACATGGGAGACCGGGCGAACCTGGATCTGGTCGGGCGGCAGAACGAACTGGTGGAGGCGATGGCCGCGCTCGGCAAGCCGATCATCGTGGTGCTGAACAACGGCCGGCCGAAATCGATCAACATCCTGGAGGAGAAGGCGCAAGTGATCCTTGAGTGCTGGTATCTGGGCCAGGAGAGCGGGCGCGCGATCGCCGAGGTAATCTTCGGCGACTACAACCCGGGCGCCAAGCTCCCCATGTCCTTCCCGCGGTCGGCGGGCCACTTGCCGGTGTTCTACAACTACAAGCCCTCGGCGCGGCGCGGCTACCTGTTCGACGACGCGACGCCGCTTTACGCCTTCGGCTACGGCCTGAGCTACACCACCTTCGCCATCAGGAACGTGCGGCTCTCCAAGTCGAGGATCGCCCCGAACGGCAGGACCCAGTGCCTGGCGGACGTGGTCAACACCGGCCGGCGCGAGGGGTCAGAGGTGGTCCAGATGTACATCCGCGACGTGGTCAGCAGCGTGACGCGGCCGGTCAAGGAACTGAAAGGGTTCCAAAGAGTCTTCCTGAAGCGAGGCGAGAAGAAGACCGTGACGTTCGAGATCGGGCCCGAGTCGCTCGCTTTCTACGACATCAACCTGAAGTACGTGGTCGAGCCCGGCGAGTTCGAGATCATGGTGGGCAACTCCTCGCGCGACAAGGATCTGCAGAAGGTCGTCCTGCAAGTGCGTTAGTCACCGTCACGGAAGGACTGTTATGGAAGACAGCCTCGCGAGAATCTCCGTCAAAGAGAAGATCGGCTACGGCCTGGGCGACATGGCGGCGAACTTCGTGTTCCAGACCCTGCTCGCCTTCCAATTGATCTTTTACACCGACACCTTCGGCCTTTCGGCCACCGACGCCGGAACTATGCTGCTGGTGGTGGGCTTGGTGAGCGGCCTCTTTGACCCCTTGGTGGGGATCATCGCCGATCGCACCTCCACGCGGTGGGGCCGGTTTCGCCCCTGGATCCTGTGGACGGCGGTCCCGTTCGGCGTGATGGCGGTGGTGGCCTTTGTCACGCCGAACTTCAACGCCACGGGCAAGCTGGTGTACGCGTGGGTCACGTACTTGCTGCTAATGGTGATCTACTCACTCAACAACGTTCCTTACTCGGCTTTGAGCGGGGTGATGACGGGCGACCCGGTGGAACGTACCAGCTTGTCGTCATACAGGCAGATCGGGGCGAACGCCGCGGGCTTCATCATCCAGGTTGGCGCGCTGCCCATGGTGATGTTCTTCGGCCGGGGCGACAATGCCAAGGGCTACCAGACGACCATGGGGGTGTTCGGCGTTCTCGCCGCCATCTTCTTCGTCACAACGTTCTTCACGACCAGGGAACGCATCCAGCCCGACCCCAGCCAGAAGTCCTCGCTGGGGCAGGACTTGAAGGACCTGGTGAAGAACGGTCCGTGGGTCACCCTGTTCATCGTGACGGTGCTGATCTTTGTCGGCCTGTCGATGCGCACCGGGGTGATGCTGTACTACTTCACCTACAATGTCGGCAACCCGGGCCTGTTCAGCGTCTTCAACTTTGTCGGCCTGGGACTGCTACTGGTGGGTGTGGCGTACTCGCCCACACTGGTGCGCAAGTACGGCAGCCGGAACGTTTTCATAGGGGCGCTCGCGCTGTGCGCCGTCTTCACCGGCTCACTGATCCTGATTCCCGCGAGCGCGCCCGCGCTGGTCATCGCCATGGAGGGCTTGCGGCAGTTCTCCTGGGGGATCACCGCCCCGCTGCTGTGGGCGATGATGGCCGACGTGGCGGACTACTCCGAATGGAAGACGGGACGCCGCGCCACGGCCATGGTGTTCGCGGGCACGGTGTTCGGCCTGAAGGCGGGCCTGGGGATCGGGCGCGCCATCGCGAGCTGGGTGCTGTCGCTGTTCGGCTACGTGCCCAACGTGGCGCAGACGGCCGAGTCGCTCCAGGGCATCACGCTGATCGCCAGCATCTTCTCCATGATCATCTTCCTGGCGGGAGTCGGGATGCTGTTCCTCTACAAGATTGACGCCAAGACCAACCTGCAAATGGCCACCGAACTGGCCGAACGGCGCAAGAAGTACGGCCAGTAGGCCGGGAACGCGCTGTATCGGGGTTAGAGACTGGGGCTCAATGGCAGCTGGCAGCTGCCGTTCCTGCGGGCTCCTGGTCGATGAGGTGGTCCGAGTATTCGATGGTCACCTCCGTCCGGCCGAAGATCACGGCGTCGGTCTCGGAACGGTTCGACACGGGCAGCCAGAACGGGCCGAATTTGTGGTACTGGTGCACGAACGACGTCTTCTGGATCCAAATGGAAGGGTTCTGGGCGGGGGAGGCTTCTATCCTTGCGATGGAAAAGTCGTCGGCGTCCACCCACACCTTGCCTCGAAACAGGTAGCGGTTCTTCGTTTTCGGACTCGCTTCCAGGACAAAGGACTTCCTGCCTTCGATCTCCGAAGTCCCCACCAGTCGGAAGGAGTAGTTTCGTGGAGTGATCTGGGTCTCCTCGCGAAGAGCGTCTTTCGAGGCTTCCAGCTCCGATTCGAGGAGCTTGCGAAGGACCCGTTTGCGGATGATGGCAGACCCCTGTTCACTCAGCACCTGGAATTCCTTGTGGCCGGGATAGCGGAAGGTGAGTCTCACCGTCATTTCAGCGGTCTTCCCAAGGCGTTTGTTTTCAAGACGATATCGGCGAATGGAGGTGTATCCGCGCAAGGCCGGCGTCACGCAGCGGTCCACCTGCATCATCCGCTCCACGACCTGCTCGGTCGTCGGCTGCACGGTCGGGTCGAATCCCCCGCCATGGGCTTGCAGGCATAGTCCCGCCAGCACAGCCAGGGCGACGGGCTTGGGCCATCCCGCCATCAGCTTCGTTGGTCCCCGCATCATCGACCAGCTTAGAATCCCCTCTTTCCCAACCGCAAGCCGGAGCGCGCACACCCTGTGAATTGGGCGTCGAGACCGGTGTCGTTCCGGCATGTTCGGGTTTCCGACCGGAAGGCTAGCCTGAGGGGGAGGCACTGTGCGCACAGGGGCTGCCGTGTCGAGCAGGAGGAATGCATGCGCGTGATTCTCGCGGATCTGAAGGCGACCAGAGGCCTTGTGGCCAAGGACACTGTAGCCGGGGGGTACGGGTCACGATTGGTTCCATTTTCCAGGGTTACCAGCGTATATGCTCATTTCAAGGGACGTCACCTGGAAATGCCGAGCATTCAGATGGGATATCTCGCCGCCATCTTTGCCCGGCAGAACCACGAGGTTGTCTTCCTCAATCGCGGGCAAGCACCACGCGCCGACGTGGCTCTCGTCTTGTCCTCACTGGTGGACTACCGGCAGGAGACGGCATGGGCAGAGGAGGCGCGCAGCCGGGGAATACGCGTTGGCTTTGTGGGCCTGGCGGCTTCCAGGATGCCGGAACTATTTCGCGACCATGCCGATTTCCTCATCATCGGCGAGCCCGAAGAGGCGGCCTCGCGACTCGCATCAGGGGGAAGTCTGTCCGGCGATTGTCCGAGCACTCCGGTCAGCGACCTTGACTCCCTTCCCTTCCCCAGATGGGACCTCCTCCAGGACCGTAACGGCTCGCCGGGCAGGCTCCGGAGAGTACCGGTGCTGGCAAGCCGGAGTTGCACGCAGTTTTGTACCTACTGCCCCCACAGGGTTCTGGCTCCTTTCCGGTCGCGATCCGTGGGAAACGTCGCGGACGAGCTGGAGTCCCTCTGTCAGCAGGCGCCAATACCTCATGTTGTGTTTCGGGACCCTCTCTTCACTGAAGACAGGGACCGGTGCCTGGCCCTGTGCGACGAGATTCGAGCGAGAGGGCTCCAGCTCCGGTTCGACTGCGAGACCCGCATTGACATGCTCGACGGCGGCCTCCTGAAAGAGATGCGCAAAGCGGGACTCAGCGCGGTCAGCTTCGGCGTGGAAACCATCTCCCAGGAGACGCTCCGCCGGGCCGGCCGGCGGCCCACGCCTGAGCATCACCAACGGGCCATGGTTGAAGCGTGCCACCGCCTGGGCGTAAAGACCGTCGCTTATTATGTCTTCGGATTTGCCGGCGACGACTGGAACACGATCGCCGCAACCATCGACTATTCCATCGCGCTGAGGACCACGTTCGCGCAATTCAAGCTGTTGACTCCCTATCCGGGCACCCCCATGTGGAGCCAGTTTGCCGGCCAAGTGACGGAGACCGACTGGGAGAAATTCGACGGGTACACACCTCTTTTCCGCCACCCCAGCCTCCGCGCGGAGGATCTGAGGTTCTTGTTGGGAGCCGCCTACGCTCGTTTCTACGTCAGGCCCGGGTTCCTTGTAAACCTCTGGAGGCTTAATGGTCTCGTGTCGCGGGAACTGACCGAGAGAATGGACCGGAAAGTTCTCCGGTGGCATGCTGAGAAGGAGATTTCGCTCGTGTCGAGGGCGGCGGAATGCTGACGGCGATATCCCGGTACGGGGCACGGGTGTTGCCCAATACGCAGCAGTTGATCTCCGCGTGCCAGGGCCGCGGCGCGCTGGTTCGGGGAACTGCCGTGGCTGAATTCGAGAGGGAGTTTGCGCGGCGTCACCCTGGGACTCACGCCGTCGCTGCCTCTTACGGGCGAATGGCCTTCTACTATATTCTCCGGGCGCTCGCTCTCCCCGCCGGGACCGAAGTGATCTTCCCTGCCCTGACATTCTGGGTCGTTCCCGAAATGGCCAGGATCCTGGGATTGAAGCCGGTGTTCGTCGATATCGATCCAGCGACCTACAACCTGGATCCGGACTTGATCGAGCAGGCGGTCACCAGCCGGACACGCGCGATCGTGCCCACCCACCTGTACGGCCTGCCCTGCGACATGGACCGGATCATGGATATCGCCGGGAGACATAACCTTGTCGTGATCGAAGACTGCGCGCACGCCCTCGGCGCCCTGTACCGGGGCAAGCCCGTGGGCACATTCGGCGATGCAGCCTTTTTCAGCTTCCAGACGCTGAAGCCGCTGAATACATATGGCGGCGGCATGGCGCTGGTGAAGGACGCGTCGCTGGCCAAGAGGGTGGCGGCGCTGGCGGACGCGGAGCCCTGGCCTTCGGAGGCGGAGGTCAAGCAAAAGCTGCTCATCGGCCGGGCACAAAGGATTCTTACCCGGCCGACGGTATTTCGCTGGACCCTTTTTCCAATCCTTTGGGTCGCCTCCTTTCTCCGGGCACGCCCCGACGTGTACCTTTGGGAGGCGATCCGCCCGCTGGACCCCCTTCCGCCGTCCTACCGCAGGCGTTTCAGCAATGTCCAGGCTGAGATCGGCCTGGAGGGCCTGCGGCGCCTCGACTCTTGGACCGAAGCCACAGTCCGGCACGCGGACATCCTGACCCAATCGCTGCACTCAGTCAACGGCGTATCGACGCCGGCCGTCCCGGACGATCGAACCCACGTCTACTATCAATACTGTCTGCGGGCTCCGCACCGCGACAGCCTGGTCCGCCGCTGCATCCGCCGCGGCCTCGACATCGAGACCCTGCACGTGGATGTGTGTGCGCGCCTGCCTCTGTTTGAGCAATATTGGTCCAGTTGTCCCGAAGCGGGTCAGGCGGCGCAGGCAGTCCAGTTGCCGGTGTACTCGTCCCTTTCCGATGATCAGATCAGATGGGTAGCCCATACGGTAAGGAACGCCTTGTTCAAGCTCCAGGCGGAGCCGGACGGCTTCGTTCAATCGGCTCTTCAGTGAGGCGATCCGCCAGCCGTCTCATGCGCGGGCCTGCGTCGCCGATGCTCGGGAGTTGAGATGCCAAAACGCCATATCGAGGGAAAACGGGCGCGGCGGCTGCTGGCGACAGGCTTTCTTCTGATCATCCTGCTGCTGGTCGCTGACGGGATCGTTGGTTTTTACGGAATGAAATCGATCAGAACAGCGGCTGCCGAGATGGCGGAGGATCAGTTACTCCAGATGGCGCTGATCGACGAAATCCAGCGCGAACAAGGATCGTTGAGCGCCGTGTTCTACCGCCTGGCCGGCGACCCCGAATCCGTGGACCGGGACCGGCTGCTCCTGCAAATCGGTCAGTCCGAGGGGAACCTCCGTAAGATCGCGTCCGACGCGCCCATCGACGCCGCCGAGCGTCCGGTCTGGAACCGCCTGGTGGCGTCCTCTGTGGCCTTCGCGGACGAGGCCCGCCGGCTGCTGTCCCTGGACAACCCGCCGACCTTCCAGTCCCGGGAGTTGCTCCGCACGCACGACGAGGTTCTCGCTACGGTTGCGCAGCTCATTCGTTTGAGTCATGGAAAAGCGCGGCGCGCGAAAGCCAACATCGAAGCGTTGTCCAGCGGGCAGCTTCGCAAGGACGGCATCCTGCTGGGGCTCTCGTTGATCCTGGCCGTCGCCTGCGCGGCCGTTGTCCTCCGGCTTTCCTCCAAGATGTACGGACGGCTTTCGGAGCAGTCCGAGGAATTGAACCGGATCTCCTGGCAGCTTCTCGACAGCCAGGAGACGGTGGCGCGCCGGCTCTCTCACGAGCTTCACGATGAGCTGGGGCAGACGCTCACCGCTCTGAAGACAAACTTTGCGATCCACGGCAGTGCCCCTTGCGCGAGCCCGGCATGGATCGAGGACTGTTCGCAACTGCTCAAGGACTCCATCCGGAGCGCACACGAGATGTCGCAACTCCTGCGCCCGACCATCCTGGACGACTTCGGATTGGATTCGGCGCTGAGCTGGCTGTGTGAGCGTTGCAGCGATCGAACCGGCATCGATGTCCGATGCTCCGTCGATCTGGGGTGCAGGCTTTCGCAGGAGATCGAAACCCACCTGTTCCGGATCGCCCAGGAGGCGCTCACCAACATCACCCGCCACTCGGGCGCTTCCGGGGCAAGCGTTGAATTACATGCCGCCGGCGACCGTGTCTGCCTGTCGATCCGGGACAATGGAAAGGGGCTTCCTCCACCCGATCAGGTGCGCAAGGGGGCGCTCGGCTTGACCGGCATGCGGGCGCGCGCCCGGACCTGCCGCGGCGAGCTCAAGGTCGACAGCCGGCCCGGCCAAGGGGTGTCGATTGAAGTGTGGGTGCCTCTGGAGATGAGGAGGGATGAAGAGAAGGATCCGCATCTTGTTGGCTGACGATCACAAGATGGTCCGCCAGGGCTTCCGTCTGATCCTGTCGTCCCAGGACGACATGGAAATCGTCGGCGAGACCGGAAACGGCCGGGAGGCCGTGGAACTTGCCAGAGCCCTGAAACCCGACGTGGTCGTCATGGATGTGACGATGCCGGAACTCAACGGCATCGAGGCAACCCGCAGGATCCGGGGCATCTCCCCGCACATCCGGGTCCTTGCCCTGAGCGTGCACAGGGACTCGGTGTACGTCCGGGAAATCGTCCGGGCAGGGGCGGAAGGCTACCTGCTGAAGGAATCGGCGGATACGGATCTGCTGGCCGCGGTCAGGGCCGTGGCCGAGGGCAACAGCTATCTGAGCCCGGAGGTGGCCGGCGCCGTGCTGAAAGACTACCGCAAGCACGCGACCAACCCCGTGGATCTTCTCAGCGCCCGGGAGCGCGAAGTCCTTCAATCCATAGCGGAAGGGCGGACCAACAAGGAAATCGCCGCGCTACTCAACCTCAGTGTGTACACCGTCGACGGTCACCGCACGCGGATCATGGAGAAGCTCGACCTGCATAGCGTGGGCGAACTGGTCCGGTTTGCGGTTCGGAACGGACTGGTCGATTAGCGGGAGGCTGGCTCTCAGAGGCTCGGGATCGGACGGCCTTCCAGCACGGCGGCAAAGGCCGGTGCAAGGTCCTTGAAGACCTGGACCGGCAGCGAGCTGGTGAAGCCGTAACCGGCTGCCTCCTCGCCGGGAACGAACGCGGTGATGGTCCCAAAGTAACGGTCACCCACCAGGAAGACGAACGTCGCCGTCCGGTTCAGCATCCGCGAACCGCTGACCCGCCCGCCGGGGCCGAACATCTGATGGCGGTTCTCCCCCGTCCCCGTCTTGCCCCCCGCGAAAACTGCCGTCCCGTCGGAAAGCCGTATGGCGTTGCGGGCGCGGACCGCGGTTCCGTTCTCCACAACACCGCCAAGTTCCTGCCTCAGAAGCCGGGCCATCTCGACCGGCATCACCCTCTTGCCGGGGGCATCCACCCGGGCAAGGTTGGTTTCATACGGCGTTCCGGACGCGAAATGAAGCCGGTCGAACCGGGTGGCCGGGCGCCATACGCCGTCGTTGGCGATGATTCCCATCAACTCAGCCAGGGCTGCCGGCGTGTCCCCGCTGCTTCCCAGAGCGGTCGCCAGGGAAGGCACCAGCCACCCGAAGGGGTAGCCGTAGCGCTGCCAGTTCTGGTGTATCCGCTCGAAGGCGTCCACCTCCAGCAGGATGCGAATGGCCCGGTCCTGAGCCCGGCGGCTGCGGCTGCTGAACAGCCACTTGTAAGCTTCCACGCAATGCGGATCGCTCGCCGTGAATACCTCTCCCAGGCTCGCCTGGGGGTGGGCCGCCAAGTACGACAGCAGCCACAGCTCCAAAGGGTGGACTCCGGCCAGGTAGCCCCTGTCGGCCAGGTCGAGCTTGGCAGGGCCGTAATCCTCGTAGAGCCTCTCGACGCGGGGGCGGCTGAGTTGGGCGCCGGGCAGGTTCGCGGACAAGTAGGCCGAGAAGGCATCCAGCCTGTCGTCCGGTCTGATCAGGCGGTAGACCGCGGCCAGCCTCACAGGCGAGCGGGTACGCATCCTCTCGACAAGAACGTTGAGCGCCTCGCTTGCGTCCAGCCCGCGGTATCTCTCGTAAAACCGTGAAAGGAACTGGCGGCCCTCTCGCCGGGCGAAGCGCTCCAGGTACTCCCGCCGCTGCGGGTGGTTCGGCTGCGCCAGCAGATCAGCCGTGACCCCGGGAGCCTGGTAGACATGGTATCGGACAAGGTCCCGCATCAGGCGGACGAAAACCAGATTCACCGAGTTCTGAAACGCCTCTCGCACGCTCATCACGCGGCCGTTGTCGGTGGAGGCGAAGTTCGAAAACCGGTGCATCCCGCCCCCGGTGAAGAAACTCTCGTGAGGGCTCGCCGAATAGCGCCGGTCAAGCGCGGCGTTCAGGGTCGTCTCCAGCGACGCTCCGGGGTTCGCTCTCAGGAACTCGACCGCCCAGAGCGTCAGCCTGTCGTCCGGCTGCGGGACGAGGGCCTGATTCCCTGGGCTCTGCCCCATGAGCCGGGCGTGAAGGTCCGCCACTGCGTCCAGGTAGCTGACCAAGGTGCGGAGCTTGGCCGTGGAGCCAAGCTCCAGCTTGGTCTGCTCATTTATGTTGAGAGGCTGGTTCAGGTTGTCCGCCTGGACCCGCAGCAGGTTCGCCACGGCCCCACGCTCGTACAGCGTAACGCTGTAGACGACGCGGGTGGGGTCCCCGTCGGCGAGCAACCGGTCCTGCCTCAGACCAGCCCGGGCGACGTACTCTGGATCGGTGATCCGCCCGAGGAAATCAGTGATCCGTCTCTGAAGCTCCCCGTCAAGCGTTGTCTCGACCGTCAGGTCCAGCCTGTCGAGGTCGTACACCCTTTCCAGGCCGAGCATCTGGAGCAACTCGGCGCGCGCCGCGTCGGTGGCTTTCCGTTCGGCGAACGGCCAGGCGGGCGGAGAGTCGACGGCACGGCGAAGCGGCGGCCGAACTGCAAGTGCCCGCTCGCACAACGCCTGCGGGATGACGCCGGCCCCGCCAAGCAAGCGCAAATACGCGTCGGTGCGCCGCATGAGAGATTCAGGATCGCGCGCCAGGTAAGCGGACGGGCGCCTGACCGCCAGAAGCAGCGACAGAACTTGTCGCAGGGCGACCGCCTGTTCGTCGAGCGAACTCCCCGCCGGACTCCGCACGTCACGCAGCACCCTGTTCACGTGCTCGAAATCGGCGCCATACCAAACCCACAGAGCATCACCCAGCCCGATCACCTCACCGTAGCCCGGGGCCGCCGCGGTCGAGATGGAATTCAGGTAGTCGGTGACGATTCGGCGGCGGGCCCCCGCGGTCTCCCGCCCGTCTGCGTAGGCTGCCAACGAGGCCGCCGTCATCTGGCGGAGCTTGTCCCCGGCCGACCGAGTCACCCCATCCGGCGAGTGCCGCAGTTTGGCAAGCTGGGTGGCGAGCGTGCTGCCCCCGGAAACGTCCCCTTTCAGACCAACCTGCCTCAACCCCGCGCCCAGCGCGGCGTTGGCCAAGCGGTCCCACTCGACCGCCGGATTCTTGTACGGGAGGCGGTCTTCAAGAAGCTCCCTGTTTTCAATGAACAAGAGGGAGTGAGCGACGACCTCCGGAATGGCGTCGAAATCCGGGTAGACCCGGGCCGGAACCCTGGCGTCGTAGAGGAGTCGCCCGTGCCGGTCGTGGATCAGAAGGCCGGCCTGCGACTTGGCCGGGTAAGGAGGCGCCACACCCGCTGCCAGCAGGCGTTGCAGCGTGGGGGACTGCCTTGCCTGCGACTCGATCCGGAATCCCCTTTCCGTCAAGCCGTTGGTGAATTGGCTCAGATACGAGTGGCCGAGGCGGATGTCATACGGGCCCGAGTTAGGATGCCGGAAGTCCGCTGTGGGCCCCGGCGCCACCGCGTAAGTTGCCCGGCTGGCTACGGCATGGAAGAAACGAGCCTGAAGCCAGCTCGTCCGAAGCTCGAGCCAGAACAAAACGACCGCAGCAGCCACCAGAACGCCGAGAACCATCTTGCGCAGCCACTTCCGCGATCTTCTCGTCCCTTCCTGAATGGCGGCCGCGATGGTCACCGTCCTGCTCGTATCGATAAGCATGGCACAGCACCAGAAGTACGTTGCGGGAGAGCAGTCCCTCTTCTTTTATTTAGATGCGGGGAAGCCGGGTTCTGGGTTCAACGGTCCTCTTCCCGCTTAGGCGCGCGTCCGTACACCGCCGCGCTCGGTATAATCGAAGCAAGAGGGGTGTGAAGTGCCTGTAGGAGCGGGGCTCCGATTCTGGGTGGTCTTGGGCTTTCTCGCAGCCTATCCTCCCGCTTTGTATAACGGCAAACACGTCTGGGTGGTGTCCAGCCTGGAGCGGATCGGGCAGACCAGCGCCCCCGGATCAGAAACCACGGCCAGCTTGCAGGCAGCCCGCGGCGAGACCGAGTCGTTTCAGATCGCAATCAGGGCCCCGGAGGGGGTGACCTTGTCCGGCGTAGAGGTCTCGATCTCGGACCTTTCGGCCGGAAGCCGCCGGATCATCCCTGCATCCTCCGTCTCTCTATTCCGGGAGCAGTATGTCGAGGTGAGGCGGGGCAGCCCGGACAGGCATGGCGGCAACCGTCCGCTGGGTTCCGGGAGATATCCGGATGCCCTGATTCCCTTCACAGATCCGCAAACCGGCGCCCCTTGGGGCCATGGCCTGGCGTCTCCCTTCGAAGTGCCGCAGGGAACCAACCAGGTCATTTGGGTGGACGTGTCGGTTCCGCGCTGGGCGATGGCCGGCCGGTATCAGGGTGCGTACACGGTCAAGAGCGATCAGGGCGTCTTTCAAGGCGCCATTGAACTTCAAGTCTGGGATTTCACGCTGCCACCGAAGCCGGCCCTGAGGTCGAGTTTCCTGGTCTGGAGCGCGGACAGCCTCCCCGTGATTCAGGAACTGCTCCGCAACAAGCTGAATCCAGCCAAGTCGCCGCCGGCGGAACAGCGGGCGCTGATAGACAGCCTGGGGCTCGCGTCCGCGGATCTCGGCCTGTGGAGCGGCGCCGATATCGGCAACTGCACGATGTCCAATCCCCCGCCCTCGAGCCAGATGAGGAGGGTGCTCGCCACTCAGGCGCCGGACCTATACCTCTACAACTACTCCGCAGACGAGATCGACCGCTGCCAGACACTGGTTGAGCCGCTGAAGCGTTGGGGGCGCGCCCTCCACGAGGCGGGCATCCGGCAACTGGTGACCATGGCGCCGACTCCGGCCCTTCTCGACGACGGCTCGGGCACGGGCCGCTCCGCCGTGGACATCTGGGTGATGCTCCCCGTTGTGTACGACCGCTCGTTGCAGACGGTGCTTCAGGCGCAGAAGAAGGGAGACGAAATCTGGTCCTACAACGCCCTGGTGCAGGACTCCTACTCGCCCAAGTGGCTGATCGACTTCGACCCGATCAACTTCCGCATCCAGCCGGGATTCATAAGCCAGAGCCTCAATCTCACCGGTCTCCTCTACTGGAGGGTGGACCTGTGGGGCCCCGATCCCTGGAACGTGGTGAATACAGGCCAGTTCCAGCAGTATCCCGGTGAAGGCATGCTGGTCTATCCGGGTGCGCCGCTCGGGGCCCAGGGCGTGGCCCCCTCGATGAGACTGAAATGGCTCAGGGATGGAGTCGAAGACTACGACTACATACAGCTTCTCAAGCAAGCCGGTCTTGGAAACCAGGCACTGGAAATCGCCGCCCGCGTCGGCAGGAACTGGAGCTCCTGGACGCATGATCCTCAGGCCTTGCAGAACGCGCGACGCGAACTCGGCGAGATGCTGAGCAAGGCTGGTAAGGATCGCGTACCCGGCATCTCTCCACCACGCGAGGCCCCGGGCCCACGGTAGGAGCGGAGCGAGAAAAGATAGCTAAGAGGAATCCTCCCCGGCCTTTCGAAACACCAGGCAGTAGTCGAGCAAGGACCAGTGGGGCACCTCACCGTCCAGGGCGAATCCCGCCCGGGCGAGCTGCTCGACTACGGTCTCCCGCGCGACGCCGTGCTTCCGGTAGAACCGCCAGCCAGGCGACATGAAGTCGATCACGACCAGACGACCGCCCGGCCGCAGCGCAGCAGAAAGCGTCCTGTGAATCGCCACCGGGTCGCTCAGGTGGTGATGCACGCGGCGCATGTATATGACGTCGCAGCAAGTCTCGGGAAGCCCGGCCGAGTCTTCCCTGGCCTGGACAACCACGACGTTACTCACGTTGGCCGATTCGGCTGCGGTGCGGATCGCGCTCAGTTGGCCGTTCTCCATCTCCGTCGCGTAGAGCCGTCCGGCCGGCGCCAGAAGGCGGGCGACCTTCACGGCCATTCGCCCGTCGCCGGCTCCGATCTCCGCGACGTGCATACCCGGGCCCACCCCCACCAATTGCGCTAACCGCTCCACCTCGTCCTCCGAGGCCAGACTGCTCTGACACCGGGAGACAATCCGGTCGGCTACCCCCAGGGCCGCGACCGCCAGGATCGCTGTCAGCACCAACAGCCGCCTGCGAGCCAGCCGGGACGCCATTGACACCTAAAACTCCTCCAGCCGGGGCAGGCCGCTTCCGGATTCCTTCACCCATGGCACTCCGGCCCCGCGCCTACCGTCCCGCCTTGCCGCCGCGACACGATCATAGACCTCCAGGTTTTGTTCCACCATCCGCCTGACGGAGAAGCGGACTTCCGCCGACCGGCGCGCGCTGGAGGCAAGCCGCTCCGCCAGCGGCCGGTCGCTCAACAACAGGCCGAGAGCTGAAGCGAGGGCAGGAACGTCGGCCGGCGGGACCACCAGCGCAGTCTTACCGTGGTCAACGACCTCGCGGTTGCCGTCGATGTCCGTGGCCACGATTGCCTTCCCCGCCGCCAGCGCTTCGATCAGGGAGATCGAGAGGCCCTCCCAGAGCGATGGCAGCGCAAAGACATCGAAGGCAGCTAGAAGCGCCGGGACATCGCTGCGAAAACCGAGGAAATGGATCCGGCCGGCCACACCGGTCTTCCGGGTTTCCTCCTTCAACTCCTCTTCCAGGGGGCCTTCGCCGGCCAGTACCAGATGCGCCGCCGGAGCCTCCTTCAGGATGGCTGGCATGGCCTGCAACAGATAGATGAACCCCTTCTGAGGCGCCAGCCGCCCCACAGCCCCGATCAACAGATCCGAATCCGAGAAACCGAGGTCGCGGCGCAGCTTCCGCCCCTCAGCCGTGCGCAGAGGACCGATTTCGATGCCGTTGTGGACCGTGGATATCCTTTCCGGCCGGGTGACACCGAGGCGGATGGCCATGTGACGGTGCTCGTCGTTCACCGAAATGATGTGGTCGCCGGCGCGTGCGGCCAGGCGCTCGAGGCCTACAAAGAAACGATGCGCGCGAGGACTCAACACCTTGTTGAACGAGAAGCCGTGGGCGTGGTGCACGATGTGGGGAACCCCGCCCAAACGCGCGGCAAACCGCCCGAGGAAGCCTCCTTTAGACGTGTGCGTGGCCACCAGGTCGAACTTCTCCCGCCGGCACAGCGCCGCAAGGTACACGAAGGGCACTACGTCGAGCGGATTGATGGGGTGAAACCAGAGCGGCGGACGCACGACGCGCACGCCGGCCTCTGCAAACCGGCTCGCATTCTGGTCGTCGTAGCAGGCCATCCACACCTCGTCGCCGCGCTCGAGCAGCGCACGCGTAATGGCCAGCACCACCACCGAGCCTCCGCCCCAGGCGCCACCACCCAACACTTGTAGTATCTTCATCGCATTCGCTCCGTTTTGCTTCTACGAGCCGACCAGGACAGGGTTACCTGCCACGCCCCGGGCCTCGACCGAAACCAGGTCCGACATCGGAGGCGTCGCGCTCGCGTCCAACTCCAACAGCAGGCCGTCGTCGTACTTCTCCGCCTCCGTGAAGCCGGCTTCCCGCAGCGCGTCCAGCAGGACGTGGTTGCGCGCGGTCTTCAAGTAGCGGGCGTGAACCTTCCGATAGCCCGCCGCCCTGGCGTAGCCGGCGAGCCAGCCGAACCAAGCGTTCTCCACCTTCTTCTGGGCCACGCGGCAGGAAAGCACAAAATCCACGAGAAGGAGCCGGTCTCCCGAGGGTTTCAACGAGGCGAAGCCCACCATGCCGTAGTCGCCGAACCGGTCGCGGCAAGAGGTGCAGACGCAGAGCGCGGCGGGGTCCCTCAGAAGTCGCTCGAATTCCTCTCGCTGGTAGCGGTGCGCCGTCAGGTTCAACTGGTTCGTCCGGTTGAGCAGTTCGAGAGCACGCGTGGCGTGGGCCGGCTCCGAAGGAGAGTACAGCCTGGCCTCCATGCCGCAAGTCCGCAGGAACGCCCCGTAATCGCCGCCGTAGCCCTGGGCGAGTTGCTTCCTGCCGGTCTCGGCAACGTAATACTGCCGCCGCTGCCGGCTCTCCTCGGTCACCTCCACGGTGAACTCGGGCCGGTCCAGCAGGCCGGAAATCTCGGTCTCCGCGAAGACGCGGATTTCAGGGATGCGGCTGGAAACCTCGGAACGCTCGAAGGGAGAATCGTCTACAAAGGCGCAGGCATCGGCGCCTATGTTCAGCTCGCCGACGATGTCGCGTATGTTCTCGCTCTTAGGCCGCCAGTTGATGCGCGGATGAAGCAGCAGGTGATCGAGGCCAAGCCGCTGGAGCACGCCCCAGGCGTCCTGGTGGTCGTTCTTGCTCGTCACGCTCTGGAGGATGCCCCTGGCGTCCAGACCCAGCATGGTCTCGCGCACGCCGGGGCGCAGGGTTACCTGATCCGGATTTTGCTCTCCGAGAATCCCCTCCCAGAGGGTGTTATCCAGATCCCAAACCACGCATTTCACCGTGGTCGCCGACTTGGCGGCCTTGGCGGACACCGGCGCGGCAGCGGGGGATCCGGCATTGCGCCGCGCCTCCGAATGGTTAACGAAATCAAGCCACGTGAATACGACGTGCGCCTCGGCGTCGTTTTCCGGGTACACCCGAATCACGCCCGGCGAGCCGTAGAGGTCGATATTCATGGAGCCGGCGGGAATCCTGTGCATGGTCCTGCCCGGCGCCGCCACAACCGAGGAGCGGAAGCGCGGCCCGTCCTGCTGGCACTCGATCACCAGGCGGACCGGCGCCGACTGCAAGTTCCACACCTCCATCACGAACTCGTCCCAGTGCCGCGCGCCGTGGCGCGTCATGCGGTTGATAAGGAACTCACGCAGGACTCCGTAGGCGCGGTTCAACCGGTAGTTCGGACTAACTCTGCGAAGCCACGATGAGACAGGGGTGATGCAGCCGAGCAGGAAGCGATCCACGCGGTCGAGCCGGCGGGCCACTTTCGGGGCTGCGGCACCGCAGCCGAAGCTCGATTCGAGCACCCCCCACCTCCGGAACCGGATCTCAGCACCGAACGGATAGAGCCCGGTGTAGCGGGGATTAGGGAGGATGCCGTTCTGAAAGCGGGCGCACCGGCGGTCCCGCCGTTGAACGTAGAGCGGACAAACCCTGTAGCAGTCCGGCTGCGCGCACTCCAGGCAGTGTTCTTTCCAGTGCAGAAAGTAAACGGACTCCACCGACTGCGGGTCCAGTTGAGACGGTTCCATCGCCCCGGTTTCGGGCGCAAGATGAGTGCGCTCAGCCCAGTCCGTTTGCCACATAGAGCTTAGCCCCCTCGATCACTGCTTGTGCTTTTTCGATGCGCTGGTCATGCGGCCGGATACGCCGCAGAAGCTGTACCGCACGCCCCGCCACCCCGCTCGCCAGTATCGGAGCCAGCGCAGGGTGGATCAGAAAAGCCGAAGTCCGCTCGACGACCTCATAGCCAAACCTCAGCTTGTAAAGGTGCAGACCATCCTGCCTGATCAGGCTCAGTACGCCGTAGGAGACGGCCTCCAACGTAGGGTCCTCGGCCGACATCTTCGTCACGGCGTAGGTGAGCGCATGGTTTGGGTTGTTGGGGAGATCCTCCAGCCTGGACATCTGGTGCAGCAGATGGAGCCAGTTGTCGTCCCGGCAAGCGATCAGGTAGGCCGCGAGCCGGCCCTCGGAGAACGCCCCATAGGCGGAGACGCCTGGAGAGCGGTACACCGCCTCGGCCAGCCTCTTCCAGCGGCGGGCATCGCCGAACTCGGGGTCGTAGCGGCCCTGCCGCTTCATCGTCTGGCGGTTGAGGTCCAGGCCCTGGCGCAACAGTTCGGCCTCCTCGACCTGGCGCACGGTGAATTTCTCCATGCCCCTGCGGACCAGGGAGCGCTGTTTCTGGTGGATCGCGCTCAGGTCATATTTCTTCAGCCGGCATACGTATAGCCCGCTGGCCAGCCCCGGGTGATTCAGCGTGAAGAACCGCACCCCCAGTGCACGCTGTGAGACAAGCATCCGGCCGACCGCCGCGGGGTCCGGGGTGACCGCGTGGTGATAGGGGAGGCTCATGAAGAACCCTCTCTCAACGCTGTGCCACAGGCAGCCGCCCGCGTCCACTACGCGCCAGCCGCGGCGTCCCATGAATTCAGCGGTGTTCTCCCCCGCGCGGCGGGAGGATCCCGGCGCAAGCGGCAGGGCCGCGGGCAATGCGTATGTACTCATGCAGACTCCCTGCCGGACGTGTCCGCGCCCGCTCCGAGCAGACCTTCAATCCACCCGTGTGCAGGCTTGCCAAGACGCAAGATGCGGCGAAGGGTCAGAAGGATCAGCCGGATGTCCGTGCGCCTCGTACGCCGCTTCAAATATCGGAAATTCAGGGCCAGTTTGGCCGGGAGCACCGTGTCCCGGTAACAGAGTTCGGGGTCCGGGTGACGGGCGAGTGTGTCTTCCTCATCCACGAATGCCAGCGTGGCGACGTCGGTAATGCCCGGCCGGACCGACAGGACGGTGCGCCAGATGCGCTCCTCCAGGTTCACATACCGCCACACCTCGGGACGCGGGCCGACGATGCTCATGTCGCCCACGAGGACATTGAGCAACTGCGGCAACTCGTCCACCTTGAAGGCCCGCAACCAGCGGCCGAGACTGGTGACTCGCGTGTCGCCAGCCGCGGTAATCAGCAGATCTACTGCGCCGGAACCCCTCCCCCGCATGGAGCGGAACTTCCAGATCCGGAAAGTCCGCCCATGCAAGCCTGCCCGCTCCTGCCGGAAAAAAACCGGACGCCCGTCCAGAATCAGAATAGTGAGGGCCACCAACGCGAGGACCGGCCATAGCACCAGCAGGCCTATAGACGCGGCGGCCACGTCAAACCACCGGCCACACCCCCCCGGAACGCTTTGGGTGAGCAGGCCGCCCCGCTCCTGCGCCCAGGTCCACGGCGGCCCGGATGCGGGCATCGGTTTCATCTCTGAATCAACCGGCACGGATCGCTCCTAGCGGAAGTTCGTTTGCGCGAGAGCCTGGAAATGCCTCGAAAACGCCGCCATCACGTAGGTGTCCACCTCGTTCGGGTTGCGCACGCTGCCCGTGTTGCGCAGGAAACACTGGTTGTTGTACAGGGCGAGCTTGTAGTCCTCCACCAGGCGGCTGTCGAAGGCTTCGGCCAACTCGCGAATACCGTCGTCCAAGGTGCGGCTGGCCTCAAACCCGACCAGGCGATGGATCTTGTCGAAGGAGACGCGATAGTTGCGCCGGTCGTTGTTGTCGACGTGCTCCACCCTGGTCTCGGGGAAGACCTTCCGGATGCTGTCGGCAAGCTGGCTGAGAGTGTAATTCAGCCGCGAGTCACCCAGATTGAAGATCTGGCCGCTGACGATGGAAGTGGGCATGTCGAGTATCATGGCCATGCACTCGGCGGCGTCGCGGACATGGACAAAGGGCCGCCACTGCTGACCGTTGTAAATCGTGATTACGCCTTCCTGGCGTGCCTTGGCGACCAGCAGGTTCACCACCAGGTCGAACCGGGGGCGGTAGGAATGCCCGAATACCGTCGCCAGCCGGAGGATGGTGGGGTGGAAAAGGTCGGATTTCGCCTCCAGCAGCGCCTGCTCGGACTGAACCTTGGTCTGCGCGTAGAGAGATATGGGATTCGGCTGTGACGTTTCCTCCACCAGCTCATCAGAGGCCCCGTAGACGCTGCACGTGGAAGCGAAAACGAGCCGGCGGACCTTGGCGCCCTTTGCTACCTCGATGAGCATCCGCGTCGCCGCATAGTTGGTCTCCAGCGCGGCTTCCCGCTCCTCTTCACAGGCCGGGTCCCCCACGATGGCGGCCAGATGAATCACCGTGTCGACTCCATCCACCGCGCTGACCACGCTCTTCAGGTTGCGGCAGTCCCCCGCCTGCAACTCCATGGACGGATGACCGAACAAGCCTCTCAACGCGGAGTTGCCATACGCCAGGCTGTCCAGAACCCTCACCTTCCGGCCCGAGGCGATCAGCCGGCGCACCAGAATGGAACCGATGTAGCCCGCACCTCCCACAACCAGCACTGGGCCCTCCTCGCTCCGGACGCCTCGCACGTAGGCCGGCAGTGATTCCGTGCTATGCGGAGACGCGGCCAGGGATCTGACCCACCTGGATGCCAGTGTTCCCGAGAGCGTCAGCCCCAGAAACAAGGCGCCCGTGCTCACGTCGAGCGTCCCGAGCCTGCCGCCCAGAGCGCAGGCCGCGGAATAGAGCACGGCCGCGACGAAACTGGCCCGAAGCAGGCTGACGGTGCTGCGCGTCCAGTCCCGGCACGTCGGACCCGAGTAGCAGCGGCTCACGAGAAACAGGAACGGGAAGATCAGTGAAAGCGGCAGCATCCGCTCCAGGTAGCACCTGGTCAACTCCGCGATGTGAGCGGCCGGCGGAGAAGCCTCTCCCTGCAACAGCCAGAGCAGCCTGGCGAACAGCGCCGCGATCATGGCACAGTGGACCACGATCCCGTCGGCGAGCAGCCACGCGATAACGCTCCGTGTGCTCGAACCGGCGGTGAACCGCGACAGATGACGTCGAATCGCAGATAGAGCCGGCCTGGCATACGTGGCCGGACTCGTGAGCCGGAAGTCACTAATTGCTGCCTCTGACATTGCGTCTCCCCTTTGCCCCTTCCACTTGAACTTGTCTGTGCCGCCCGGCAGCGGTACCCAGCCGGCCGCCGGGAACTCCCAACATCAGCATCCTCGGCTACTGCCGGTGGGATGCCACGATCTCTCGCGTGATCTCCACCACGTCCTCGACGTCGGCGTCCGACATTCTCGGATACAGCGGCAGAGAGAACAGCCCTTGGTACAACTCCTCGCACCGGGGAAATTGCTCCGGCCGATACCCGTAAGTGTCCCGATAGAACGGATGCCGGTGAAGAGGAATGAAGTGAACACTGGCGCCGATCTTGGCCCGATGCAACTGCTGCAGGAACTGCGCCCGATCGATCCGAAGCTTGCCGGGCGCCAGCCTCACTGCGAACAGGTGATAGACGTGATTGCGGCCCGGCGACTCGGTGGGGAGAATCAGCTCCGGCACTCCCGCAAAGCCCTCCCGGTAACGGCGGGCGATGTCCTGCCGCCGGTGGATGAACTGGTCCAGGCGGCGAAGCTGATGCAGCCCGAGTGCCGCCTGGATGTCTGTCATGTTGTACTTGAAGCCCGCCTCGACGACTTCGTAGTACCACGAGCCTTTCTCCGAATAGCGCTGCCATGCGTCGCGGCTCATCCCGTGCAGGGAGAGCAGGCGAACCCGCGCTGCGAACGCGTCGTCGTCGGTGGTGAGCGCGCCGCCCTCACCCGTGGTCATGGTCTTGGTCGGGTAAAAGCTGAAGGCGGCGGCGCGGCTGTAAGTGCCGATCTTGCGGCCGCGGTATTCCGTTCCAATGGCGTGAGCCGCATCCTCCAGCACCGGGACGCCGTGCCGAGTTCCCACGGCGAGGATTTCCGCCAGGTCGCACGCCTGGCCTCCGTAGTGGACAGCCAGAATGGCCTTTGTGCGCTTCGTGACGGCACGCTCGACATCGTCCGGCGCCATCTGAAAATCCCGGTTCACGTCCACCAGCACTGGTTTGGCACCGAGATGGGCCACAACGTTACCGGTGGCGCAGAATGTCAGCGTCGGCACGATGACCTCGTCTCCCGGCCCGATGTCGTGCGCCTTCAGCGCCACGTGGAGCGCGGCGGTGCAGGAACTGAGGGCGATGGCGTGCCTCGCGCCCACATAGGCTGCCAGTTGCTCCTCGAGCAGCTTGGTCTTGGGTCCGGTGGTGATCCAGCCGGAACGCAGGCTGTCCGCCACCTCGGCGATTTCTTCCTCTCCAATGCTGGGCAGGCTGTACGGCAGAAACGTCTCTCTGGCAATCGTGGCAGGCATCTAGAGTAGCCTCCTGAAGGTCAGGCTCATCCGCGTCATTCGGAAGCCGTTGTTTTCATAAAGCCGGCAGGCTGCGACGTTTTGCATCTGCGTGCCGACCTCAACCGTCTCAACCCCCTGCTGGCGGAACCAATCCATGGCGCCTCGCAGGGTGGCACTGCCCACCCCCTGGCCCCGCGCGTGGTCAGCCGTGGCCACCAGGACCACGGTCCCGACCCGCGGGGCCGCGCCCGACCCGGAATCAAAACTGAGCTTGCAGGTGACATAGCCCATGACCCGGCCGTGTTTCGCCGCCACGATCACGGCATCGGCCTCTTCTCCGCGGCACGAGCGCGCGACCCAGGCCGAATACAGCCGGTCGGCGACGCCCGGCGCCAGCGTCCTGTCCGCGTGGAAACGGTCGCAAGTATAGGCGGAACGCGCGATGGAGAGCAATTGCTCCAGGTCCCGGCTTTCGAAAGGACGCACCTCGAAGCCGTTGGACGCTGGCGGCGGCGCGGCGTCCTCCACACGCTTCGAGAAGGTAAGGATGCCGTCGACAAGCTCGAATCCCCCCCGGCCAAGCGCGTTGATCCCCGACAGATCGCTGGCCGGTACTCGCGCGGTCAGGTAGCGAATCCCGCGCATGCGGCACTCGTCGGTGATGGTTCTCAACAGCGCCGATTTTCGCTCCAGCGCCTCCAGGTATCCGCCCGAGGAGACCAACAGATCCACCCGCGCGGCAGGCATGCCAAGCTGCTCGCTGTCCCAAGCCAGCGGAGTCCAACTCGCCACCCCCAGGACGCGGTCGCTGGCCCTGGTGACGGACACGAAGGACTGGCGGCTGGTCAGGACCTTGAGTTCACGCTCCAGGCTCTCCTGCGGAGTTACTTGGACCAGCGGCGGCTCATGGCCGTCCTGCTGGCGTGTCCGAAGCAGATCCGCAACCATCGCCAGGTCGTGAGTGAGCTCAGTTTGAACTTGAGGCACCTATGTTTCCCTCCGTTGTGCGGCGGGCATGTTGATGCCCTCGCGCTTCAACACGTATGGAATCGTCTTGAAAAGGATGGCCAGATCCAGCGCCAGGCTCCCCCTCCGCACGTACTCGACGTCCAAAGCCTTGCGCGTTTCCCAGGGGATCGAGTTCCGGCCGCTGATCTGTGCCAGGCCGGTGATCCCCGGCTTGACGCGGAGCTTCTCCATCTCTTCACCGCTGTAGTACTGAATCTGGTCTGCCTGGTCGGGCCGCGGGCCGACCAGGCTCATGTCGCCCAGGAATACGTTCACGAGTTGCGGCAGTTCATCAAGGCTCGTCTTCCTCAGAAACCGCCCCACGGGGGTGACGCGTGGGTCCCGGTCGCTCGAGTACGCGGATCCGTCGGGATTCCTCCAATCCGGCGCGCCCGCCACCATCGTCCGGAACTTCAGAAGATTGAACGGCCTGCCGTATCGTCCGAGCCTGCGGCTGGTGTAGATCACGGGCCCGGGCGAGCTTAGCAACACCAGCAGGTAGCACGCTGCGAATAACGGCAGCAGCAGCACGAGCAGCATTCCGGACCCAGCCAGGTCGATGAACCGCTTCAGAAGCTCACCCAGACGAGCACGGCCCTCCAATCGCGCCGGAACTTCGACTGCGGGCCGGGAATGAACAAACGGCGTCATCCCAGGCTCCTCACGGTCTGGGCGGCCGCGGGTCTCCATGGCTGCGCCCACGGACCGGCGGGCTCTTCCTCCGGCGCGGTCGTGCGGTCCACGGCTGCCCGCCTGGCCGCCACTCTTGCCACCGCGATCAGCGCGAAGCAGAGCCACCAGTGCCGCTGGTAGAAGGCCTCAATCCCCATGGAAAGGCCGAGCATGCCGCTGTTGGCGGCAAGGACGGCGTGCACGTAGGGACGCTGGGCAGTTCCAGACGCAAGGTAAGTGTTCAAGCCCGACAGGAACGTCCAACCGAGGAATCCGAAGAAGACTCCCAGGCCCACCAGGCCGAAGTCTACAAGGAACCACAGCGGCGTGTTGTGAACGATGATCCCGTTGTGTTCGCGAAATCCGCCCAGGCCCATGCCGAAGACGGGGTATTTTCGGAATTGCGCCATGGCTTCGTCGATCAACTCCACTCTGCCTTCAATGGTGTCCGGGCGATTGAGCATCCTTTGGGGAGACACCAGGCCAAGGCCGATGAAGACCACCAGCACTGGAAGCGCAGCCGAAAGGGCGGCGAGCATTCTCATGGCGGGACCCGGCCTCAGGAAAAGAAATGTGAGCCAGACCGCCGCCAGTGACATCCATGCGGAGCGCGAGAAGGTGAAGATCACCCCCAACGCCAGGGTCATGTTGCACAGGTGTTTCAGGAGTCCGCGAGTTACGGGGGAGGGGCCCGTGGAGCCCAGCGTATTGAAGGCCAGGGCGGTGACCAGCAAGCCCCCGTAAGCGTTGGGGTCGTACATCATGCCGCTGAGCCGTTCGTTGCCGTAGTTCACGAAGGAGAAGTTCACACCGGCCAGATAGGAGGCCAGCAGCGCCGCCAGCGCAAAGACGTTCTGGAGACTGACCCCCAGCACGAACACCCGCATCACCTTCCGCATCTGCGGCCAGCTACCCGCCTCCGTGGTGATCGCCCAGTAGGAGGCCAGCAGGACCAACAGTCCCACCGCCTTGTTCAAGATCACGTAGTTCGACAGCGAGCCTGTACGGAGCACGATCACAAGGAGCCCCAGTGCGAACACCGAGAACAATGCCATGTGCCACGGTCCCCACGCCTCCCTGCGGATCCTCATGCGCGCAATCCCGAACAGCAAGTAGCAGGCAAGGCACAGGTCGGCGATCCCCAGTCGAAGGTGCTCTGCGGGCGCCCACTGGTAGGGCAGCAGGGCGACATAGGCGAGGAGCCAGAAGCCGGTCAGGCCGGCCAGTCGCCCGCCCCGCGCGACTTGTTGCTCACCTGTCATGCGATGCACCAAGGCTCACACCTCCAGGGCCGGGGCCACGCGCCTCACCGCCTGCCCGTTCAGGAACACAGCCTCCTGCACCGCACGGCGGCGCAGCATCACCCAGGCCAGCAGTCCCGCGGAGAGCGCAACGTAGACCAGGCCCCCAATCGCGGCGCCCTTGGCCGCACCCAGCATTCCGCCAGCCGGAACGAGGAAGTAGCAGCCCGTTGTGGAGGTCAGCGCCACCGCCAAGAACATCGGCACTTGCGCCCTGAAGCGGCGCGCCGCTGTAACGGCCGAACTCAGGATGTTGCCGACTCCGACGCAAGCCCCCCCGATGCTGAGCCAGACGAACACGTCCCCATAGGCCGCATACGAGGGCATGTAGAGGATGGAGAGCAGCCAGGGACCGTAGAGCTTCGCCAGCAGGATTGCGCCAAGCCCCATAGCCAGGACGATCGCCAGCAGCCGCCCCAACAGCGAACGGAACTGCGCCAGGTTCCCCGCCGCCAGGTGGTTGGCCAGTCTCGGCGTGGCCGAGAGGGCCAGAGCTTCGGCCGCCCCGGTGAAGGCCACCATGGCGTAGGCCATGGCCGAAAAGGCTCCGAGGAGTTCCTCCCCCAGATGAAACTGCACGAAGTACCGGGGGATGTTCTGGTTGAGAGCCACCAGCATGATGACAAGACCCAGAGGCAGGGCCAGCTTGAACAAGGAGAAGTGCCGCGCCATATCGTAGCTCGGCCTCAGCGGATGGCGCGGTCCGGTTGCCGGCCACCCTTCCCGGTCTCGCTCCAGAAGCCCGCGGCCCAGGCGCAGGTCGTGAAACCACCAGATCAGACCCCATGCGGCTGCCATGGCGGCCGCGCCCCAAAGCACGTTGCGGGTGGCATGCAGCATTACGGCCATCGCAGCGACCGCCGCGGCGCCCCGCAGCGTCATTGAGACGCCTACGCGCTTCAGATCCTCATTACGCTGGAACAGACCGTAGAACACGTCGCTCAAGGACTCCGCCGCCTTAGCCAGACCCACCAGAACGATCATCGCGGCCGTGACAGCTCCAAAACCACCAAGCGTCGCGATGAGGCCGATCACAGACAGTCCGGCCACCGTCGTGATCGTCCGCAGGCCGAAGTACTCCGAAAAGGCGTATTCCCGCTGGGCGTCGGTAGCCTGCGCCGCCCTCAGTTGCAGGTTGGCGAAGGTCAATACCGGCGAGGCTACGGCCAGCCCAAGGGCGAACTGGCCCAGCATCAGCGAGTTGCCCAGCTTAGCCAGCGCCACAAGGACCAGCCACTGGAAGAGGGAATAGAATCCGTTGCCGGCGAACATCCAAACGAAATTCATCCGCAGGGAACGGCCTGTCTGCTTAGCAACCTGCGCCGTCTGTACCTGTACACTCGCGTTCATAGAATCGGTGGCCGGGATTCGGATCAGCCCTTGGAGTAATACTTGTGCAGTTGCCTGTAGCCGTACGGGTCCTGCTGGGCGCCGGGGTTCCAGTCGTTCAGGATGGTTCCCAGGATTGGTATGTTCTCGCTCTGCAGCCGCTGTGCGGCGCTGGCAACGCTCTCGAGGCTGGTGCGATTGGCTCGCACCACGAGCACGACGCCGTCGGCCGCGCGGGCAAGAATTCGCGCATCCGCGAACAGCAGGCTGGGCGGAGCGTCAACGATCACATTGTCGAAGTGCCGGCGCAGTAAAGGCAGTACTTCCTCCATCCGCGCGGCCTGGAGAAGCGGGCTACTCTGCTCGACACCCGGGCCACTAGGCAGGACCCACAGCCCGGGAACCTCCGTAGACCGGATCAGCGACTGCGCTGACGAAGCCTCTACCGGACTGCTGGCCGACAACAGATCGGACAATCCCCGGTCGTTCTCGACGCTGAAGAGCTCGTGCAGCCGGGGCGCGCGCATATCCGCATCAACCAGAAGCACTCTGCGGCTGATCTCGGTCAGCGCCAGCGCCAGGTTGCACGCCACCGTGGTCTTGCCCTCCGCCGGCAGCGCGCTGGTTACGACGATGGCGGCAGGGGGCGCGGCGCCATTGCTGTAAAGCAGGGACGTAAGGGTGGCGCGGAAGGACTCGGAGAAAGCCGACATCCGATGCATGCGCGTCGCAACCTCCACCCCTTCCAGCGTCCGGCTGGAGCCTCCGATGCTGCGGACGATTCTGCGCCCGGCCCTGGGAATCGCGCCTAACTCGGGCAGGTGCAGGCTTTGTTCCACCTGGCCGGGCTTTCTCAACGTGCGGTCCCCTTGCTCCGAGGCGACCACGTAGACCACGCCGAGCGCGACGCCCACGAAGAGGCCGACGCCGAGGTTCAACGGCAGGTTCGGTTTGAACGGATGCAGCGGCGGTCTGGCAGCCGTGACCATCCGGATGTTGGACGGCTGAATGGCTGAGGCAATGCCGGCTTCTCTGGCCTTCTGCATCATCGATTCGTAGACCCGGCGGTTCACTTCGACCTCACGCTTGAGATTCTCGTAGACGGACGTCTTAATGCCCTGTTCGGAAACCAGCTCAGCCTGCTGTTGATAGGCCCTTTCCAACAACTGCTCGTGGGTCCGCGCGGCCGCATACTCCCTCTCGATGCGCTGGCGAATCCGCTCCTCCTCTTCCTGCTGCGCCGCTTCCAGTTCCTGGATCTGCGCCTGAACCCGCCGCACGCGGTAGTTCTCCGGCTTCAGAACGGCGCTGAGCTCAGCCAGCTCACGGCGCAAGTCCGTCAGTTTCACGCGGTTGTCCTGCAAAACTCGTGTCTCGTCGCCGGCGGCGGCCAGTTCGGGACGGCCAAGCACGGCGGCCTCCAGGCGCGACTGCCTCTGAATGCGATCCGTCCGTGACCTTGCCAGTTCCGCCTGAAGCAGCCGGAGATTCTGCTCGCCGGTGCTTTCGAGTCCCCCGGTGAACAGGAGGCCCTGATTGCGGGCGTAGTTCTGAAGCTGCTCCTCGCTGCGTGTGAGGTCACTCTTGAGTCTCACCAGTTGCGGATCAAGCCACTCCGCGATTTTTTCCGTTGCCTTCCACCTCGTTTCCAGGCGGTTCTGTATCAGCGTCGCAGCCAGCGTGTTGGGCACCTGAGCCGCCAGGTTCGGGTCCTTGGACTCATAATGGATCCGTATGATCCGTCCCTGACGCGGCGCTTCGACGTCCAGATTGGCCTTTACGACTCCGACCGCCTCCGTCTCCGGTTCGCGGGGCCCGGCCTGGGCGCTTCCGCGAACCCCCAGTGTTTCCAGCAGCCCTTTCTGCGGCTGGTACTCCCGGTGATGCGTGAGCCCCAGCGTTTGCACCACCTGCCGAATCAGCGACTCCTCCTTCAGCCATGCAGCTTCCGTGTTCACGGGCGCTTCCGGGGAGGCCGGAGTGGGATTCGCAGTGGCGTAGACATCCTTGAGATTGAGGAAGTTCTCGTTCAGCCCCTCCACCTCGATGGAGGCCGTGGCACGGTATGAGGGAGTCTGAAGCAGCGAGAGGCCGGCGGCGGCGGACCCGCCCAGCAGGATCGCCAGCGTCAAGGCCAGCTTCCTCCGCCGGAGAATGCCGAGGTAGTCAACCAGCCTGTCCGTCTCCGGCGCGCCGGCCGCGTGCCAGCCGTGCGGCGCCACCGGTGGCTCCGGCCTCGACACCGGGATAAGGGTCCTGCCCGCCTCGGGCAACAGTTTTCGGGAAGTCTGCATCTCCGACCTCTTCTCCTCCAGAGTTCAACGCCGGAATATCACGACCCCAGTCGCGGCCTGGAGCATGGCCTCCAGCGTCCGGACCGCCACTCTCCGGGAAGTGCTATCGGGAACGAAGAGCACATCGTTGGCCTGGAGCTGCACATCCACGGCCCGGCCGGCCAGGATGCGCTTCACATCCACGGGGAGTTCGGCGCGCTCCGCGCCGCCGTCAGGCATGCGAAGGATCTTGGAGCTTTCCGGCTTGGCTGTACGGGCGAGGCCTTCCGCCATGGATATCGCCTGGAGGACCGAAATGCTCTCCCGGTCATTCAAGACGATCGCTCCGGCCTTGTTCACGGTGCCGATGACGTAGATCTTCTCCGCCGTGGGAACGGTGATGACGTCATAGGGCTGGATCGTGACGTTTTGGGCAGGGTTGTTCGCGTTCAACAGATCCCGGACTGCCATCTCGCCCACGGAGTATTCGCCCGTTGGGTCCCACTGCGCCGACGCAAGAGGAACGGTGCCAAACTTCCTCAACCGCGTAATCTTCACGCTGTAGCCGGCGTCCTGCCGCAGCCCTCCCGCCAGCGAGAGCATCTCGGCCAGGTTTCGGCGCCCCTGCAACTGGTGAATCCCCGGGTTGCCCACCGCGCCCAGTACCGTAACCGGCTGGCTGCCGAATTCCACCAGCTCCACCGAGACCTGTGGTCTCCACACCTGGCTAGCCAAACGCTTCAGGAGCACTTCCCGAAGCTGGTCCAGAGTCAGCCCCACGGCCTCCACACGCCCTACCAGCGGCAGATCGATTCCCCCGTCGGCGTCAATCCGGAACGGCCTGTCGGGGATCTCCTCCACACCCAGCGCCCAGATCTTGACTTGATCCTCCGGCCCCAACACGTAGCCTTCCGATGCACTCCCCGACCTGCCGCGCTCATCGGCAGGGGGACCAGCCGCCGGAGAGCCCGCCGCCGCTGCCGCCAGACCTGCTGCCAAGAACACCGCGCACACCGCCCGCCGCCCAGAGCCGGGCGTGCGCCTCACCAGGCGCTTCATCCCCATGTACCCCCACCTTCCTGAGTAATCAGACGCGGCCCTCCAGCTTGCCCTCTTGCCGCTTCCTCGACACTCTCAAGGCACAACAGATATCAGACTCCGTAACTCCACATACTATCCATTCTCCGTTTTACCCCACCCTCTTGTTTCCCAGTTATCGTCGCTGACGTTCACACGCTTCTTTGTTGAAATGCAATTTGAGCGTACAGCGGTTTGCATCTAAAGTCAAGTACAATTACAGGGCATTTCTACCCAAGGCTACGCATGTTTTCACCCAAGTCACAATAAATGACAGGGTTGGAAAACAAGTAAACTATGCGCCAGCTCAGACGCTTCAGACCGTGCTTTCGAAGATATCTTGCTTGGGAGATAGCCATATGCGACAATCCAGATAAGAGGAGTTGTTGAAATAGATCCTTTCACATCCGATTTTCACTATATAGTAAGTGTGGAGATGCACGGTCGTGGCGGCGCCATGGCGGGAGGGGGCTGAGGTTTGGTGAAGAGGGAGTCTTCGTGCGGTGAGGGCGCGAACCTCAGGAGGTTCCTCAAACTGCGGGGATGGGGGCTGTTCTATGCGGCGGGTGCGGCGTGGGTTCGCGCGGGCGGCTCCGGCCGCTGGCTGATGCCGGTGCCCGACTATGCCACTTCGGATCCGGAGCCGGGCGAACTGGAAGCGCTGCTTAGGGAACATCGAATGCTGGCGCTTCGTTACCGGGCGCTCCACCAGAGTGGAATTCCCTCCGGCTTATACGTCTGCCGCGAAAAACGGTACTCTATGCGGGACGTCTGCTCCAGCTACCGCCAGGCAGTGCGCCGTGGTTTGCAGCGAAGCGAGGTCAGGCCGGTGGGAAAACGGGAACTGTTGACAGAGGGGCTGGAGTGCAACCGGGACACCATGGTACGGCAGCAGCGTTGGGACCCCGAGTTCGGTGACGCTCGCCGGTGGGAGCGGTTCGTGGATGCGGCCTTCCAGGCTCCAGGCGTGGAGGTAACGGGGGCCTTTGTCGAAGGACAACTCGCCGCCTATCAGGTTGGCTGCCTGGACGATGGGTGGTGGAGCATCCTTCATGCCTTTTCGCGCACACACCTCCGCGTGCATCACCCGAACCATGCGTTAATGTTCTACGCGATTGAACGGCAGATCCGCAGACCGGAGGTGAGCGCAGTGTGCGCCGGGCCGAGGACCTTGTTCTCGGACAATGGCTTGCACGCCTTCAAGACCAGGATAGGTTTCCGCGTCGAGCCCTGCGAAGTAGTAGTGCGTCTGCACCCCTGGCTCGAACCATTGGTGTCAAGCCAAACTGCCAGGAATGTTCTCCGCATGGTGCAGCGGGCTCGGCCAGGTGCGACAGGTTGGCAACGGGCGGCGGCCATCCTGGGCAGCGTCAGAAAGGCGGCGTACTCCTCGGCAAGCGCTGGCGGCCCCGGGCGATGGGGCTCTGGACGTGGTGCTGATCCAACGGGACTGAAAGAAGGGGAGACATAGTGGACACGGTGGATAGAATACCCGAGGGCAGCAACATCGGCAGGTTCTTCGCTCTCCGAGGTTGGCGCGTTGTGCCGATGGGCGATACCAGTTGGGCATGGAGCGGCTCCGGGCCACGCTGGCTCATGAGCCTGCCTGAGCATCGACTGCCTCAGGCAACGGCCGCTGATCTGGCCGATCTGCTGCGCCACGAGAAGATGCTGGCGCTCCGCTATCCCTCTCAGCGGGGTCCCGGCCTTCCCGGAGGACTATATATCTGCCGCGATAAGGACTACTCCATCCGGAACGTATCCCGAGGCTACCGTTCCGCCGTCAAGAGTGGCCTGTCCCACTGTGAGATCCGTCCCCTTCTTGCCGAAGAATTGCTTGCACAGGGAATCGAATGCAACCGGGACACGATGCTGCGCCAGCGCCGCCGGAACACGGAGTTCAGCGAACCTACGCGCTGGCGGCGGTTCGTGGAGGCCGCCTGGAGTACTCCCTCCGTCGAAGTGACTGGCGCTTTTGTCGATGGCCGGCTTGCGGCCTACCAAGTCGGGTGCCTGGATTCAGGTTGCTGGAACATTGCGTATGCCTTCTCCCGTGCCGCCCTCCTCCAGCATCATCCCAACCACGCGCTGATGTTCTCTACACTCGAGCGCATGCTCCGCCGCCCTGACGTTGAAGCAGTGTGCGCCGGGCCCAAGACTCTCCTGGTCGAAGACGGCCTGCACGACTTCAAGACGCGGTTGGGCTTTGAACTGGAGCCCCACCAGGTCGTAATACGCTTTCACCCCGCGCTGGAGGGCGTGCTGGCAAGCACGCCCGTCATGCGCGCCGCGAAAGCTCTGCGCACTATCCGGCCGGCGTCACATCGATTGGCACGCGCGGAGGCTTTTCTCCGCGCCGCCTCCGCCGCGCGAAGTGGGACTGCATGCGGGCATCTCCTCGCAAAAGAGGTCGATTGAGACTACTTCACCCGCGCAGTATTTACATAAGTAAAAACTTCCCGTCCGCAGAATAATTTACTCAAGCATCGCTTTCTCGAGGGCTTCTTTCCGCAGAAGCCACAGTATCTGAGGTAACGCCGCGTCGGGCCCATAACGTGCTGAAGCGTTTCCCTTCGGCCGTTCGCGGCCGAAGCGTAACTGACCCATGCTGAGGATGGATCACAGCGGAAGTCTTTCATCGCGGCCGCCCAAGCGTGTTGGCCTCAAGCCTTCACCTTGGATATCAGTATCTTCCTATCGAATGCAGGTATTGTCTCACCTGATGACTCGAATTATTCTGAGGCGACCCGACGATTTCTGAGTAGCGCACTCTGCTTTTCATGTTTTGCCGCGTCAATCCTCGAGAGCAGTTCCGCAATCCGCCGCGGTTCCATATCAGGTTTGAACCTCTTGAGATCTCATGCTCTGCTTGTGGTAGTCTTCCCCGCTCCCACACCTCACTCGAGGAGGCCAGGAGAGAGCGCCGGCTCGCACCATGCCGGACAGATGGTCCAGCCAATGAGAGAGACTGGCGCAAACTACTAATTTAGGAGTCGAGAATGAGAAATTCTGTAAGTATGAAACTGGGATGCAGTTTCGCAATACTGCTTCTCAGCTTGATGGCGTCAGCATCTGCACAAACGGGGCCCGTCGTGTGGGTGGCCCGTAGCCTCGAGCGGGTGGGTCCCGATGACCCGGCCAGGAGCGGCCTCCGGGCCGAAATACGCGCCGCTCGCGGCGAGTACGAGTCCTTCCAGATCATCGTCAAAGCGCCGGCTTCGAGCGTCCTGAGCGACGTGAACGTGATTGTTTCCGATCTTTCCGGCCCCGGGGGCCGGATCATCCCCAAGCAGAACATCACGCTATTCCGCGAGCACTATGTGTACGTCGGCACCAGCAGTCCGGACTGGGGTGGGTCGAACCGCCCGATGGCGAAGGGGTGGTACCCCGACGGGCTGATTCCGTTCGTGGACCCGCAGACGGGCTTGAGCATAACCAGCGCCTCGCTAAAGGCCGTGCCCTTCAGCCTTGCGGTGTCCAAGAACCAGCCCATCTGGGTGGATGTCTTTGTACCCAGAAATGCCGAGGCCGGCTACTATAACGGCACGTTCACGGTGACCACCGCGCAGGGGAGCGTGACGGGGCAAATAGGCCTGACGGTATGGAATTTCACTCTCCCGCTGAAGCCTTCGCTCAAATCCAGCTTCCTGTATTGGAGCGCAGGCAGTACCCCGGCGATTCAAGAGTTGCTGAGGAACCGTCTCAATCCCGAGAGGACTCCTACTTCGGCGCAGCGCGCCATGATCGACAACTTCGGGCTCGCGAGCCAGGAGACGGGGTACTGGAGCGGAGCCGACATCGGCAACTGCACAATGGCGGCGCCTCCCTCCGTGTCACAACTGAGGAGCACAGCCTCGGCGCAGCAGTCGGATCTAATGCTCTACAACTACTCAGCGGACGAGATAGACAAATGCACGAATCTGTATCCGACCATGAAGCAGTGGGCCGTAAACCTTCACCAGGCCGGCATCAAGAATCTTGTCACCATGGCCCCGGTTCCCGAGCTCATGGACGACGGGTCCGGAACCGGCCGCTCGGCGGTCGACATATGGGTGATGCTGCCGGTGGTCTACGACCACTCCTCGGCAAACGTGAGAGCGGCCCAAGCCAAGGGGGATGAGGCCTGGTCCTACAACTGCCTGGTTCAGGACGCCTACTCTCCGAAGTGGATGATTGACTTCGCGCCGATCAACTTCCGCGTGCAGCCCGGCTTCATCAACCAGAGCCTGGGACTGAAAGGGCTTCTCTACTGGCGCATCGACCACTGGTCCAGTGATCCATGGAACAACGTTTATGCGCCTGGCTTCTCGAGATATCCCGGTGAGGCGATCCTTGTGTACCCCGGCTCGACGGTCGGAATCCAGGGCGTTGCGCCGTCGATGCGCCTGAAATGGCTGCGTGACGGTGCAGACGATTACGAATACATCGAGCTGTTGAGGCAGGCAGGCCAGGGTTCCTCCGCGCTTGCGGTGGCGGCAGGGGTCGGCGCCAACTGGTCACAATGGACAAAGGACATCGACGCACTGGAGAATGCCCGGCTCCAGCTCGGCACGCAGCTCGACCAGTTGGGTGGAGGCGATACCAGCATCCCAGGCACGCCCGTCAGCCCGTCCCCGGCCAGCGGCTCCACGGGGGTGTCCCTCACACCTTCCCTAACATGGGGCGCGTCCAGCGGCACAACCTCTTATGATGTGTACTTCGGGACCTCGGCGTCCCCAGGACTGGCAGGCAGCACAGCGGGAACGGGCTATTATCCCGGAACGCTAAGCGCCAACACCACCTACTACTGGCGGGTCGTGGCCAAGAACTCGGCGGGATCTGCCTCCTCGGCTACATGGTCCTTCACGACGCTGACGCCGGCGCCCGGCGCACCCGCCAGCCCCTCGCCGGCCAGCGGCTCCACGGGGGTGCCCCTCACGGCTTCGCTCGCGTGGGGTGCCGTCAACGGGGCAACCTCTTATGACGTGTACTTCGGAACCTCGGCGTCCCCAGGACTGGCAGGCAGCACGGCGGGAACGGGCTATAACCCCGGAACGCTCAGCGCCAACACCACCTACTACTGGCGGGTTGTGGCCAAGAACTCGGCAGGATCTGCTTCCTCGGCTACCTGGTCCTTCACGACGCTGACGCCAGCGCCCAGCGCACCGGCCAACCCCTCGCCGGCCAGCGGCTCTACGGGGGTTTCCCTCACGCCTTCGCTCGCATGGGGCGCCGCTACCGGCGCAACCTCTTATGATGTGTACTTCGGAACCTCGGCGTCCCCAGGACTGGTGGGCAGCACGACGGGAACCGGCTATAACCCCGGAACGCTCAGCGCAGAGACAACCTACTACTGGCGTGTCGTGGCCAAAAACTCTGCGGGATCCACCTCATCCGGCACTTGGTCCTTCAAGACGGCGGCCGCCGCGTCGGACCTTCCACTGGGACCCGTCTCCGTGACGCCGTCTTCCGGCGCAGGACTCATACAGACGTTTACCTTCACGTTCTCCGCCCCGAAAGGACTTCAGAACGCCAACGTGCTGATCAACTCCTCCGCCAGCGGCCAGAACGCTTGCTGGTTCAACTACAACGCGCCGTCCCGGAGCGTCTCGCTGGCAAGCAACAACTCTTCGAGCTGGAGCTACGCGGCGCTCGGTTCCGCCACGACCCTCCAGAACTCGCAATGCGCTCTCCAGGTGGGTAACATCCGCGTCACTTCGTCAGGGTCTCAGACGACACTCATTGTTCCGGTGAACTTCTCACCGTCTTTCGCCGGCACAAGGAACATCTACCTCCGCCTGCAGGACACCGCCGGCACCATGACCAGCTTCACCCGGCTTGGCTCCTGGATTGTCCGCTAGCCTGATACAGAAAGGGCCGGCTCTCCTGGAGCCGGCCCTCTTGTTTCCTACCTTGTGGTCCCTGGAGTCCGCTAGAACCTGAGCTTGAAAACGAGCTCGATGTTGCGCGGACCCACCCTTGTACCCGTGATGTTGCCGATACGACCGGGGCCGATGTTGCGATCCGGCTGCGCGAACGACGGATGGTTCAGGGCGTTGGTGGCATTCGCGGTCAGATCGAAGACTAGGCCTTCCCGAATCGTGAACGACTTGGCGAGTGACATGCCCATGTTGAAGATGCCCGGCCCGAACACGATGTTTCTCCCCATGTTACCGAACGTGCCGGGAGTGGGCGCCGCGAAGGCATTGACGTTGAACCACGATTGGATGCTCGGATTGCCCAGCTTCGGATTCCCCACAACGTTCGGATACCAGACAGCGTTCGACGACAGGCTGTAGCTGTTGTTGGTTGCCATGATCGGCGTAAAGGGACTCCCGGACTGCCAGACCAGAGTGCCCGAAAGCCGCCAGCCGCCGATGATTTTGTCGGCAACTGCGTTCTGATTCAGGTACGTCCGTCCACGGCCAAAGGGAAGCTCGTAGATCGTGTATCCCTTGAACGCATGGCGCACGTCGAAGTTCGAATTCCCATAGTTCTTCTCCGTATCATAAGCCCTCTGGAAATTCTGGGTCCCCATCATCGTGCCCCGGCCCGAGGAATCCTGGTTCGACAGCATGTGAGACCAGGTGTAGTTGAAATTGAAGGATACGCCGCTGCGCATGCGTTGCGAGACAGACAACTGCAACGAGTTGTAATTCGCATGGCCTTCGATAATGTTTCCGGATATCGTCTGGAACGGATACGGGCGGTACTGCGCGCTCGTCGGCCCCAGCTTGTC
>JBHGAV010000034.1:0-44835 GCA_041946685.1 Bryobacteraceae bacterium
GCCATTATAGATGCTTATGTCCTGAGGCATGTCTCGCAGTTCGGGGATGCCGGTGCGTCGCTATTCGTATCTCAACGCGACCACGGGGTCAAGCCGGGCCGCCTTGGTCGCGGGCCAGACTCCGAAGAACAGTCCTACAGCCACCGACACCGCCACTCCCACTCCCGCCGCCCAAAGAGGAACGGCGGTGGGCAGGGTCGGGAAGGCTAGGCGCGATGCCACTGAGATCAGCCAGCCGAACAGCATCCCGATGATGCCGCCGGCCGCAGTCAGCACCACCGCCTCAGTCAGAAACTGCGCCACAATATCGCTGCGCTTGGCGCCAATCGCCTTGCGAATGCCGATCTCCCGCGTCCTCTCGGTGACCGACACCAGCATGATGTTCATGACGCCGATGCCTCCCACCAGCAATCCGATCGAGCTGAGCACCACCATGACCAGGGCGACCATCGAAGTGATGCTGCGGAAGTCGTCCACCATCTGCTGGCCGGTGGACATCCAGAAGTTGTCCGGCTTGTTGTAGGGGACGTGGCGCCGCAGGCGAAGAATCACGCTCGCCTCGTCCATGGCGGCGGCGAGCCTGCCCGGCTTGGCCCCCATGATCAGCATGTTCTCTTTGGCGCTGGGGAACATCTTGCGCATGGTGTAGTACGGCAGCAGCACGCGGCGGTCTTCCTGCCCCGGAATCGACGCCGAATGCCGCGCCATCACTCCCACGACTTCAAACTGGTGGCCGTTGACCTCGACCCACTTCCCGGTGGGATCTTCGCTCGTGAACAGCGCGGTGTGGATGTCCTCGCCGAGCACCACCACCGGTTGACGCCGCTTGCTCTCCACGTCGGTGAAGAACCGGCCGAATTTCATCCTCTCGGCTCCGTTGACGGCGTAGCCTTCCTCCGTGCCGAAAAGCTCGATCTGGTAAACGTCGTTGCTCTTGTACCGTACCCGGTCAAAGGCGCCGCGGTTGGTAAAAGTACTGGGCGGGAACAGCAGCGGCGAGACGTACTCCACCGAAGGGCAGCGCTCCTGGATCGCCTGTGCGTCTTCCCAGGTGAGCGGCTTCCGCAGGAGTTCCTCCCGCGAGACACGGAGGTTGAACCCGATGTTGAACTTGTAGATGAATACGGTGTCCGGCCCGAAGGCGCGCGCGGCGTTGGCGATGGCCGCGTCCACGCCCGTGATGATCGAACTGACCGCGATCACCGTGCCCGTGCCGATGATGACGCCCAGCACGGTCAACAGGCTCCGCGTCTTGTGCTCCCGTATGGTCGCCAGCGCCATCCTGATCGCCGACGTGATCTCCGACCAGCTCATTTCTCGTACCTCAAGGCCACGATCGGGTCCAGTTGCGCCGCGCGCCGCGCCGGATAGATTCCGAAAAACAACCCCACCGCCGCCGATAAGCCGACTCCGATGAGCACCGCGTTGTAAGGCATGGCCATGGGCACCGGCGTCAGATTCCTCACCGCAATGGCGACACCCCAGGCGGCCAGTACTCCGACCACACCGCCCGCTGCGGAGAGCACCAACGATTCCACGAGAAATTGATTCAGGATGTCGCTCTGACGCGCGCCCACCGACTTTCTGATGCCGATCTCGTGAGTCCGTTCGGTCACCACCGCCAGCATGATGTTCATGATGACCACTCCACCCACCACCATGAACACCGACACCACCGCGATGGCCGTGGCCGAGATCACGCGGGTCAACTGGTTCCACAGATCGATCAGCGAATCCGAGCCGAAGATCGCGAAGTTGTCCTCTTCCTTCGGCCCCAGGCCCCGGAACGAGCGCAACAGCATCCGCACCTCGTCCTGCGCCTGGGTGAAGTGGGCTTGGTCGACAGCCTGAGCCACGATCGAGAAACCACGGCGCGCGCCGTAGATCTTGAAGTAGGTCTGAACGGGGATCCAGACAAAGGTGTCCCTCGACTGCCCGAACAACGATCCGAGCGGTTTGGAAACCCCTACCACCCGGAAAGGTCTGCCCTCGATTGCGATCGTCTTGCCGATCGGATCGACGCCCGTAAAGAACCGCTCCGCCAGGTCGCTGCCCAAGAATGCCACGTCCACACGCCGCTCGTCCTCGGTATCGGTAAGGAAGCGGCCCATGGCGGTCTGGACATTGGTGATCGCTCCCACATTCGAGGTCACACCCTGGATCTGGACTCCTTCTGCCAGGATCGACCCGTAGCGCACGGACCCTCCGCGGTTGGCCACGATGCCGATCTCACGGACAAGGGTAACGCGTGAACGGATGAAGTCGTATTCCTCCAGAGTGAGCTGCGGGTTGCGGCGCTGCATCTCCAGCATCTTCTTGGCATCGAAATTCCCGATCATCGCCAACCGGACGACTCGGAATCCCTCCGAGCCCATGTTAGACACCGCGTTGGCAATGTACTGGTCCATCCCGTTGATTACTGAGACAACGGCGATCAGCGTCGTCGTCGCCAGGATGATGCCGAGCAGGGTAAGGAAACTACGCAGTTTGCTGGAGCGAAGCGAGGCCAGGGCTACCTTGACCGCTTCTCCGAAGGAGGCGCCGGACTTCATTCATTCCTCATCTTAACTGTTGACGAGCCAGGAGGGTCTTCTGTTCCCTTGGCGCAGAGCCTTTCTGGCGACTGTGTTCAGAGGAACCAGGCCCAAATCCTCCTCCGGAATCCACCTGTATCCTGTGGGAGGCCTGCCGACCCGCGCCTCGATCACCGCATATCGATACTGGTGGTTCATGATCGAGTGTCGAAACTCGCCCAGCACCCGAAGGTGCTTCGCCCCCGGCAGTTCGCCGACCTCGGGCAACTCCCAGAAGCCGTTTCGCTCCCGAAGAAGCAGTCTGGCCCTCCTCCAAACCACCAGCACCGTCTTCGCCACCCGGACCGGAGCGTGCCGCCTCCGCTTGGCGGGAAACTCGCCCTGCCTGCCCTGCCGCCTCGCCTCGCAAAGCCGCGCCAGGGGGCAACCCCCGCATTTCGGTTCACGTGGCAGGCAGACCAAAGCCCCCAGTTCCATTAATGCCTGGTTGTGGCGGCCGGGGTCCTTCGGGTCTAGCAATCTCACGGCGAGGGCGGCAAGCCCGGCATCGCTGCATGTCAGCCGGCTGAGCACCCGCTGTACGTTCCCATCCACAACCGCGTGCGGGCGCCCGAAGGCGATGCTGGCAACCGCCGCCGCTGTGTACTTTCCGGCTCCCGGCAGAGCCAGGATGGCCTCGTACGAGTCGGGAAAGCTGCCCAGTTCGATGACGAACCTGGCCGCCCGGTGCAGGTTCCTCGCCCGCGAGTAGTACCCGAGCCCGCTCCAGAAGCGCAACACCTCCTGTTCCGGCGCCCCAGCCAGGGCCACCGCATCCGGGAAGCGTTCGATGAACCGGGTGTAGTACGGGATCACGGTTGCCACGCGGGTCTGCTGCAACATGATCTCACTGACCAGGATTCGATAGGGATCTCTCGTCGAGCGCCAGGGGAGATCCCGCGCGTTTGCGGCATACCACCGGGCGAGCCGGCCGCGGAGTGATCGGGCGGAGAGCACGGATACTAGAATGATAGGCATGAACCTGCCCGCGAAACTGGCTCTCCTCCTGTCGGTCGCTCTGGCGGCGGCTGCGCAGTCGTTCACACCGGCCTTCATGGACAAGACCGCCGACCCCTGTTACAACTTCTACCAGTACGCCTGTGGCGCCTGGCGGGCCGCGAATCCCGTGCCCGCCGACTACTCGCGATGGGGGCGCTTCGAAGAGCTGCTCGAGCGCAACCAGAGGATCATGCGGGAGATTTTGGAGTCGAGCGCCGCCGCCGCTGCGCGCGGCCCCATCGACCAAAAGATCGGCGACTACTACGCCTCCTGCATGGACGAAGCCGCCATCGAAGCCAAGTCCCTCGCGCCGCTCAAGCCGGAGCTGGACCGGATCGAAGCGCTGAAGTCCGCCGCGGGACTGCCTGCCCTCGTGGCGCACCTGCATAGCCAGGGAACGAACGTCCTCTTCGCGTTCGGCTCGCAGGCGGATATCAAGAATTCGACGCAGAACATCGCGGCCGTCTATCAGGGCGGCCTTGGGCTGCCGGACAGGGACTACTATGTGGACGAGGATGCCCGGTCGGTCGAGCTGAGGACAAAGTACCTCGCCCACGTGCGCAGGATGTTCGAGCTGGCAGGTACACCTGCCGCGTTGGCCGCCGCCAAGGCGCAGGCGGTCCTGGCGGTCGAAACCTCTCTGGCCAAGGCATCTCTGGACCGCGTCTCGCGCCGCGACCCTTACAGGAACTACAACAAGCTCTCCCGCAGAGAGCTCGCCGCGCTCAGCCCTTCGTTCGACTGGAACGGCTACATCGCCGCCCGCACCACGCCGGCCTTCGACGGGTTGAACGTGCAGAATCCGGGCTTCGTGCGCAACATCGAAGCGCTCCTCAAATCCGAGAGCCTGGAGAACTGGAGAGCCTACCTCACCTGGCAACTGCTGCATATGACCGCATCCATGCTCCCCAAGGCCTTTGTCGACGAGGACTTCGACTTCTTCGGCCGCACGCTGGGCGGGCAGAAGGAGCTGCGCCCGCGCTGGAAGCGTTGCGTCGCCGCGGTGGACGCCGACCTGGGAGAAGCGCTCGGCCAGAAGTACGTCGAGAAGACCTTCCCGCCCGAGGCCAACAAGCGCATGCTGAACCTGGTTGCCTCCGTCGAGAACGCCATGCGAACCGACCTGGAGAGCCTCCCCTGGATGACCGAGGAGACCAAGAAACGCGCGCTGGAGAAGCTTCGCGCCGTCACAAATAAGATCGGCTACCCCGACAAGTGGCGCGATTACACGGCCCTCCGCATCGTGCGCGGCGACGCCTTGGGTAATTCGCTCAGGAGCAACGCCTTCGCCACCGCTTATAACCTCTCCAAGATCGGCAAGCCGGTGGACCCCAAGGAATGGAGCATGACTCCGCCGACGGTGAACGCCTACTACAGCCCGACGATGAACAACATCAACTTCCCGGCCGGCATCTTGCAGCCCCCCTTCTTCGACGCCAAAGCGGACGACGCCGTCAACTACGGCGGCATCGGCGCGGTTATCGCCCACGAACTCACGCACGGTTTCGACGACCAGGGCCGCAAGTACGATGCGCGCGGCAATCTCACTGACTGGTGGACCGAACAGGACGGCCGGGAGTTTGAAAGAAGGTCGCAGTGTTTCATCGACCAGTACGCCGGGTACACCGCCATCGGCGACGTGAAGCTGAACGGCAAGCTCACTCTCGGCGAGAACGTCGCCGACAACGGCGGCCTGCGGCTGGCCTACATGGCGCTGATGGAAACGCTGGCGGGCGCCAGCCGCGACAGGATCGAGGGCTTCACGCCCGAGCAGCGCCTGTTCCTGAGTTGGGGGCAGGTCTGGTGTCAGAACGTCACCGAGGAGCAGGCGCGCCTGCGCGCCGCAACGGACCCGCACTCACCGGGCCAGCACCGGGTGAACGGCGTGGTCTCCAACATGCCCGAGTTTCAGAGGGCTTTCGGCTGCTCCGCCGGCCAGCCGATGGTACGCGAGAACGCCTGTCGCGTCTGGTGACGGCAGCCGCTGGTAGATGAGGCTCAACGGCGTGCGGCCGGCCAGCCGGTAGTGCGCCAGCCAAGGCTTGAGGTCCGCGAACTGGTCCATGGCCAGCCGCGGGTTCAGAAGGCCGAGCCCGTCGACCACGAAGGCCGGCGACGAACGGACCAGCTCGGCCCGGTTCGCCCTGGCCCATTCCGGAGTCACCGGCTGGGAAGAATAGAAGTGCCGCTCCGCCGGCACTCCGGTCAACGGCTGTGAGTCCAGAAACCGCGCACCCGCCGGCATCCGCGTGTAGACGTAAATCCCTGGACGGTAACCCCATACCAGCAACGTGTCACCGGATTGCGCCTGCTGGCGGAGGATCCGTGCCACGGCATGATTGTCGTCGTCCAGGGCGATGTCCCCCCACCGGTGCGGCCTGCCAGCCACCAGGTCGCTCGCCAGCATGATATACCGCGGCCCGAAGCGAGCAAGGGGAACCAGGAGCAGCAGCCCGGCGCAAACCGCCGTGAGCCCGCGCCGCACATCCCACGCCAGCCAGAAGCCGCGCGCCCCGGCCACCGCGAGCACCGGCAGCAACTGAAAGTAATAGCGCGGCATGAACCGCAAGCCAAGACAGACGGCCGCGAAGGAGACGGCGAGCCAGATCCAGACCTCCCTCCGCCGCTCGCCGCGCTCCCGGATGAAGAACACCAACGCCGCCGCCGCGACCGCCGCGTGGAAGGCAAGCCAGTTCGCGGTGCGAACCAGCCCGTTGAGGTAAGGTCGCGCGACGTGCGAGCTGCCGGCATAGGACGCCCCCCACTTCCACACCTGTTCCCAATAGCCGCCGAGAGCTCCTGCCGCAGCCATCCCGCCGGCGCCGGCGGCCACAACCAGCAGGAATCCGCAGGACAGCCGCAGCCACCAGCGCGGCCGCCACATCAGGCACACCACCAGCACCAGCAGCGCCTTGACGTTGATGAGGAAGCCTGCCCCCACGATCGCGCCCGCGGCCAGGGGCATCCCAACCAGCAGGCACGTGACCGCCGTTAGGTGAGGCGCCAGCATCGCCAGGTCGACCGCAATCGGGATCACCGCCGCGGGCAGATAGAACACCAGGTAGAAGGCGAGCAGGCTCGCGGCGAGCAATCCCTCGCGCTCGCCCCACATCCGCCTGGCGATCTGGTAAACCAGGATGCACACCAGGAGGAGATAACAGGCGCCGGCCAGCGCCAGCACTACTCCGGGCCGCGCCCCGATGAGCGTATAGAGCAGCGGCGTAAGCGGCGGCTTGTCGAACCAGAAATCGCGGTATGGGATGCGCCCCTGAAGGATCTGAAGGGCCGCTGCCAGATGGTAGTCGGCATCAGCCCACAAGACTCGAACGTGGCAGAGACGGCTCAGCGCCAGCCCCGCCAGCACTGCGCCGAACACCGTCCACCGCTTCGCCACTCGGGTCAGTCTATCATGCTGCGGCTCAGCCGCTCTCAGGGCAGCAGCACCACTGGCGCCCGCCAGAAAGCGAAGCGCTGGAAGGTGGGATTCAGCACGCTCACCTGACACGTGTACATGCCTGGTTCCAGCTTGGCCAGCGGCAGACTGAACCTCACCTGGACGGCTTTCGTGATCGGGTTCAGGCCATCCGTCACCCGCACGGGCTCCGTCTCGAACGCCTTCACCTTTCCACGGTAGAGTCCCAGCGTGGCGACGACCGGCTGCGTGGTCTCGGCGCCCGGCTGGTAGGCTTCCAGGAACACGTACATCTCCTGATCCTTGCGGAAGACGCGGGTCACGCTCGGCACCAGTTTCTCGCCGTTGCGCACCAGCGGGTTGAAATTGAACGCACGCCTGTCCGGCCTGGCGCTCCCGACCGCGTTGTCCATCTTCTCCCGCTGGTTGCTGAGGATCACGCTGCTGATGGGGAGAAGACCGCGGTCCGTGTTGAGGTCGGGCACGGTGAACTTGGTTTCGAAGGTTCCGATCTTGCCGGTTTCGTTTTCCCGCGCCAGGAACTTAAGGGTATACGTGCCGGGCTGGAGGGCGAAGCCGACGTCGTAGGCCACAGTCCGGTTGGCCAGCATGGCGGCGGTCTCCGCGGCGAGCTTGACCGTGATGAAGTCGCGCACCGTCGCCGCCAGTCTGCCCTTCTCGTCACGAATCTGCCCGATGAAATCCAGCCGCGTGCTCTGTGCGCCGCCCCGCTTGGCCAGTTCCAGGTCGCTGCCGGGCATCTTGACCGAAACGGGCACGTAGTACCGGTCCTGGGCCATGCGAAAATAGCCGGTTTCCAGCGCCAGCGTGAGGTCCGTGATCGGATCGCCGAGCAGGATGGCTTCCTCGAGTTGCCGCTCCCGGTCGGAGGCCTTGAACTGCCGGAACTGCTTGGAGGCGAAGTAGCCCGTCCGGTAGTCAAGCCGGGCGTTCAGGTTGTTGTTGATCTGCACCTTGATGCGGCGGTACTTCCCGTCCATGGCGGTGTTGCCGCTGTAGTAGCCGAGGATGTAATAGCTGGCGATGTCCTTCTGCGCCTGCACGACTCCCATGGCCAGGTCATTGTCGTCCAAGAGCGCCTTTCCGCCGGTGTCGGCCGCCAGGGCATAGAGGGTGTCCTGTGAACCCTGCATGTTGCTCATCATGGCGCGCCCCGCCCCGCCGGAGAAATTGCCGCGGTTGCCCTGTCCGCCTCCGCTTCCCCGGCTTGCGTTGCCCGCCGGCGCCGTCGCCACCAGTCCGCGCGCGTCGGCCGGGTAGATGGCCACATTGCTGCGGATGGCGGCGTTGATGGTGGCGCGCAACTGCGCGTCGTTGTCGATGCCGCTGCGGGTCACGCCGCTAGTAAAGTAGACCAGCGCCTTCTTTTCAGGGAGGCTCGAGAGCATCTTGACGGCGTTGCCCAGGGCCGTCAACTGGCGGTCCGTATTGAAGATGTTGAATTCGGAGTCGTCCGCCGTGAACGCCGCGCCCGTATCCTCCGCGCTCTCGTCGCTCACCGTGCTCGCCATCTCGCTGGCTTCTCCGACCACCAGCCTGCGGATGACTTTGGTGAGCGCGTCGCGGTCCGAGGTGAAGTCCTGAAGGACCTTCAGCTCTCCCGTGTAGCTCATCACGGCGACGCGGTCGGCGGCCGTCATCTGCGTCCGCACGAACTTCAAGGCGCCTTCCTGGGCGCGGATCTGATCTTCCGTGGGCATGCCCTGGAAATCGAAGTACAGCACCAGCAGCCGGGTGTCTTTATACCGGATCTCGCCGGGCTTGGCGGGGCTGATGACGGGCTGTACGGCCGGCGCGACGTTGGGCGCGCCCGGCGCATCGGTGCGCGGCGCGAGTGCGGGCGGCGGCGGCTCCGGCAAAGGACCCTCCTCCAGGCGCTGGTACTCGAATACTTTGATCACCTGCGGCTTGCCGTCTTCGGTGACGGTGAAGTCGGAAGGTTGGAGGTTCTCGAGGGGCTTGCCGTTGCGGTCCTTGACGGAGACGTTGACGATCACCAGTTGCGTGGTGGTTTCGAACTTGTACTGCTGTGGAATCAGCGGCGCATTCTGCTGCTGCTGGCCGGATGCGGAGAGAAACCAGGCCAGAACGGAGGCGAGAACGTATCGGGATCTCGTCATGGCTAGAACCTGAATCTCAGGCTGGACGTCACGCTGCGCATGGCGCTCACCCCGGTCGGCTGTCCGAAGGTGTTGGTGTTGAGCTGCGTGTTCCAGCGGTTAATGACCACGGTGTTCAGCGCGTTGTTGGCGCGAAGTTGCAGATCCAGGCTGCGGCGTTCCCCCAGCCGGAACACCCTGCCCGCCGAGGCATTCAGGCTGACCAGCATCGGGCCGGGTATCGTGTTCCGGCCGGCGTTACCCCAGAAGCCCGCGGCGGGCACGGCGAAGGCCGCCGGATTGAAGATGCGGCCCTGCGGCGCGGGGGTGAGCGGCACTCCGGTGGCATCGGCGCGCAGCGTCTGCGACACCGTCCCTGCCGATGCCTGGTTGCCGCCGAGCGTGGCCGTCATGGGATTGCTGTTGCGCACCTGGATTTGGCTCATGATCGACCAGTCCTGAAGCAGGTGCGCTTTCCAGCCGGTCACCAGTCCCCCGCCCCGCCTGCCTTGGCCGGTCGAGTACGAGAAGTTCACGTTCACATTGTGCCGCTGGTCGAAATCGGAGAGCGCGCGCTCGGCGCGGAAATTCAGCCAGTCCTGGACTTGTAGGGAGCCCCCGGCGCCGCCGCTGTCGATCGATTTCGAGAACACGTAACTCCCCCCGGCGCTCAGTCCGCCGCGGAAACGGCGCATCAACTGGATAGACCCGGCATGGTAAATGGAATTGCCGCCGAAAGTCTGGTAGGTGTAGCCCGTGGGGAAGCCGGATGAGGGTGCGTTAGGAGGCGTGACCCAGGGCTGGAACTGGCGGTCCAGATGCGTGCCCTTGGAACCCTGGTAGCTGACGGTGGTCTGGAACGAATAGGGCAGATTCTGCTGGATGGCGAGGTTCCACTGCTGCACGTAGCCGATCCGGTAGTGCGGGTCGACCGCAAACGTGTTGGAACTGAGCGAATTTGTCTTGACGTTGGCGGGGTTGGTGAAGGCGTCGGCGATGCTCAGAAGCGGGCTGTTCTGCAGGTTCAGGTTCCAGACGGTGGCAAGCGGGGGCTGCTGCGCCATCTGGGAGGCGATTCCGCTGTAGACCGAGCTGTTGTAGTAGATGCCATATCCGGCTCGGACGATAGTTGAGCGCTTGGCGCTGACCCGCCATGCCAGTCCCACCCGCGGCGAGAGGTTGTTGCGGTCCGGGTACATCAGCGCTTGCGGGTACTGCTCGCCGGTCGCCGGGTTCCTGTCCCATGGCTGGACGGGGGTGATGGCTGTGAAGTTGGGGGCGATGGCGAGGTTCACCAGCCGGTTGTAACGCTCCCTTACGGGGCTCTGGTAGTCCCAGCGAAGGCCGAAATTGACGGAAAACCGTGAGTGCAGGCGCCAGTCGTCCTGCATGTACAGGTTGACCATCGAGCCGCGGAAGTAAAGTGAGGAGGCGCCGTAGCGGACCGTAGCCGCATACGGGGTGCCAAGCAGGAAATCCGCCAGGTCGAAACCGGTTCCCGCCTCCGCCACTCCGCCGGCGAGGTTGCTGGTCGCGTACCCGTTGAAGGTGAACGAGCCGCGCCCGTTCGGGTCGGAGTAGCGGTTGTTCTGCTGCCGGCGGTAGTCGGAACCGAACATCAGGTTGTGGGTCCCCCGCACCCAGATCAGGCTGGCCGCAAGAGAACTGGTCTGCGAGCGCGCCAGCGAGGCGGCAGCGTCGGAAAGCCCGGCGAAATTGGTGAAGCTCAGGTTGGGCGGGCCCCAGTTGATGGGATCCCTGGAAACGCCCTGGATGCCCAGCCGCCCGGCCACGTCGTCCTTGTAGGCGAAGAACGGGGAGGTCAGGTTGCGGTTGCGGCTGAAAGTGAAGTTCAGCGTGGAGATGATCCGGCTGGTGAAATTGTGCGAATAGGACAGGTTGGCGTTCATCCCCCGTCCGCTGGTGGTGTCGGTGAATCCGAAGATGTCCGGAGTCCTGCCGCTCGTACCCGAGTACCCGAAGCCGCCGGAGATCCGGTCCTTCGTCGTGAGCGTCTGGTTAACGCGCGCGTTCAGGTTGTTGCTGTTGTTGAAGCGCGTTGTGGGGAGCTGGAAGTTCCGCGTCCGGCCCGGCAGGTTAGGCAGGGGATAGTAGCCGATCAAGGCCCGTGCGACGGAGCTGATGCGCGAGTCGGGGATTCGGTTGAGCGGGAACGGCGCGCCTGTGGTGGGATCGTAGATCACCGCCGCCTTCCCGTTCGAACCCACGGACTCGGAGAAGTCGCCGGCCCGCTCCAGCGCGGACGGCATGGTGGTGAGCGATCCCTGCTGGCCGTTCCGGTTGCGCCCAAGCCCGAAGCTGACGGTGAATTGGCCTTGCCTGCCGCTCGTCAGCTTGGGGATCTTCAACGGGCCTCCAAAGGAGGCATTCACGCTGGTGTTGTTGGAGTAAGGCTTGGGGATTTTCTGGCCGCTGAGCGAGTATTGCTGGGCATTTAGCAGCGAATTTGCCTCATTGATGGCAAGGTTCCCCGTATACATCATGCGCGGGTCCCTGCGGTTGTTTCCGAAGGCCAATGCGCCGCCCCTCCCCATCCACTCCGGTCCTCCGCGCCCGCCGCGGCCTCTGGCCCCCATGGGCCCTCCCCGGCCTCCCATGCCGCCGCCGCGACCGCCGCCCGGCCCACCAGCCATCATGGGGCCTCCACCGCCCCCTCGGCCGCCGGCACCCATCGGCCCGCCTCCACCGCCTGCCGGGTTCAATGCCGCCGCCTGGTCCCCCGCGGCTCCGCCTGCCTCGCCGCCCAAACCGGGCACACCGCCCATGCCGGGTGGGCCCTCCATGCCGGGGCCGCCGGGCCCCATGCCCATCATTCCAGGCCCGCCCATCATGCCGGGCCCCCCGAACGGCCCCCAACCACCTTCTCCGGGAAGGCCCAGAGCGCTGCTCATGCTGCCCTGCACCAGGTAGGCGGGGTTCGCGCTGGGAGATAGCTCCGTATTCATCGCATCGGTGATGACGCCTTCCTGTCCGAACAAGGACACGTCCGACGATTGGCTCACCTGAACCTGCTGGAATTCGGGAAGGCCCTGCTGGCTTCGCTCACCCCTGCGGGACGGCACTGCCTTCGCAGGCGTTGCCGGGGCCGGGCGCGGCGCAGCAGCAGCCGCGGCTGGCTGGCGTGGGGCCAGCAAACGGGCCAGTTCCGATTCCGACAAGAACCTGAGATTCCACTCGGTGGGCGCCGTGTCCGCCCGCACCTCTACCTCACGTCTTGCGGATTCGAATCCTAACATCTCGACCTGGATCGTCCAGACCCCGTCGGGAAGGTTCGGGAAGGAATACGTCCCGTCGTCGCTGGTCGTCGTCACGACCTTCTTCTCGCCCTGTGTGGCGGTAACGGTGGCTCCGGGCAGAGCCAGGCGGTTGGACCTGACGATTCCCTGGTGCGGCGCGGCCACCAGCGCGGCCACGATCAGACCCGCCGCCGCCACGGCTCCGAGGGAAGCGCACATTCGAGTGTTGGACATTCCGAGGACCCGCTAGATGTGACGGCCGTGCATCCTCGAAGATTACCCGTAGCTTCAGGCCTTTACAAAACATTACCTTCACGGCCCTCGCGCTCGCCACTCGCTCTCCGTGCGCCGGGGGTGCCAGGGATGCACTGTTTGCTGTTCCCTTCCGTTATGAGACGGCCGGGCCGGCCCCATCAAACATGTCGGCTGGCCCGGCCATGCCTGGCTGACCTAAAGATAGATTGAACAACCGCCGCGCAGCTTCTAGTCTGGATTCGTGACTGGGACTCAGCAGCTTGCCTCCACTCATTCCGCTCGTCCGATGGAACAGCGGCACGGACAGCGTTTCAACTTGCGCCTGACGTGCCGGGTATGCCGGGCCTCACCGGGAGAAGAGGCGCTCGCGGGTAAAGTCGTCAACATCAGCCGTTCCGGAATCCTCTTGGAGTTTGACTCTGCGAGTGTCCCGGCGCACATGGAAGTCAGCGACCCGGTCTGCGTCGTCATAGATCTTCCCCGCCACACGACGTTCTCGCCGAGGTGTTTGGAGTGCGCCGCCACGGTCGTTCGCCTGGCCGCCGCCCCGTTGAGGACCCAGATCGCCGTCAGCGTCGGCAAGATGCGTGTCCGGGAAAAGGAAGCAACCCCAGCGTCGCGGCGCGATTGGCCGCGCCACCCGATGGCTGGATTTGTGCAGTAACAGGACCCGGAAAGACAGCGACCCTCGCCGCCGTCAGTCCAGGTAGGCCGCCAGGAGGCTGGCCTTGCGCTCCGCCTCCTTCTGCGGCAAGCCAACCACCCCGGCGATCCATGACCCCTTCGGGAATATGAACGCCGGACGGCCCGCGTCTTCGCCGAAGTAGCCGCCGAACGAATAAACCAGTTGCGGGTTGGTCATCACCGCCTTCCACTCACCTAGAAGCAACGCAGCGTCTTCTGCGCTGGAAAGCCGGCAGATGAACATCTCGTATTCCGTGTTCGCCTGCTTGTAGCGGCCCAGCGTGCCCCCCGGCATGAAGGGCTTGCCCATTAGTTGTGTGGGCACGAGTTTCGTCTCGATCATTCCAGACTTCGGGAACCGGTGCCACTCCTCTCTGGGCGGAGGAGCTTCCACCTGGACCGTCTTCTTGGCGGGCGGCGGTGCGGGCGCGCTGCCGCAGGAGGCCAGAAGTAGTGTCATGGCCACCACGAGGAAGAACGGCAATGCGCCTGAGAATGCTCTCTTCATTGAACTCAGGTCCTCCTTTCGCAAGGCCGAATTCGCCTGTTCGGCGACTTCGTGCTCAAGTATACACCCGCCCCCACCTCCTTCAGTCCCCGCCGCTCGTCCAAGGCTTGCCCCCCTCCCCTGCAAGGTAATATGAAAGCAGGGGACACTATTTGACGAGCCGTCTTCTACTGGTGGGCCTGTCGCTCACGGCTGTCCTCGCCCGAGGCGGAGGTCCGCCAGACCGTGTCTGGCAGGGCGGAGTCGCCTCTCCCCCGCCGGCGTCTTCCTCGCTCAAGGTCGTCAGTTGGAACATTGAACGCGGTTTGCAGTTCCCGGCCGTTGCCGCGCAGCTCAGGCGGCAAGCGCCCGCCCTCGTGCTGCTCCAGGAGGTGGATCGGAACTCCCGCCGCACCGCCCGCAGGGACATTGCCGAGGAGCTTGCGCGCGACCTCGGCTTGTCCTACCTGTTCGCCGCGGAATTCGAGGAATTGGGACAAGGGAGCCGTGACGCGCCGGCTTACCACGGGCAGGCCATTCTCACGGCTCTCCCCGCTGCCTCCCCGAGAGTGATTCGCTTCCAGCGTCAGACAGGCTACTGGAGGCCGCGCGGGTACATGCCCAACTGGGCCATCTTCCAGAGGAGAGAAGGAGGGCGCCTGGCCCTGGTTGCCGAACTCCAAACGGCCCGGCAACGGTTCGTTGTCTACAACGCGCACCTGGAAAGCCGCGGGCCGGAGGACCTGCGCTTGAGCCAGATCGAGGATGTCCTTGCTGACACCCGCCGCTATCCCGCCGACACGCCGATCCTGATCGCCGGTGACCTCAACACGCGGAGCCCCTCCTCACCGGTGGTCGAGGCGCTTCTCCAGGCGGGATTTCGCAAGGCCGTGGGCGATGAGGTCACCACCACGCGCGGCGCGGCGCTGGATTGGATCTTCACCCGCGGGCCCGTGTCCTTCCAAGAAAGCATGGTTCACCTGGATGTGCGCGCTTCCGATCATTTTCCCCTGTCGGTGCGCATCCGGCTCGACTCCGATGAGTAGGCTAATCGTTCGAGCCACCCTTCTGGCCCTCGCGGCCGCCGGCCTGGCCCTGCCGCAGTCGCGCACGGCTGAAATCGAATCTGCCCGCGACAGCAAGGCCGCTGTCGTCCAGCCCGAAACCGTTTCGCGTCCGGAGTACCTGCTGCTCCAGGTCAAGGAACGCAAGCTGGTGGAGAGGCTGACCGCCGGCTACAACGGCCTCCGGGCCCAGTTCGGCTCCATGGCCACCAGCAGCGGCTTCGCCTTCGGCCCCGGTTTCCTTCGCGAGGATCTGGCGGGGGACAACATCCGCGTCAGCGGCGCAGCCCTGGTTTCCACGCGGCTCTGGCAGAAATACGAAGCGGCGGTGTCCGTGCCGCGCGCCGCCGGCGGCCGGTTGGCCTTCGATGCGGAGGCCGTTCGCCGGGACTACCGGTCGCTGGAGTTTTACGGCAGCGGCCCGGATTCCGCCCGTGGTGCGCGCACCAACTACCGCCTCGTGGACACCAGTTTGCTCGGCAGCGCATTCGCGCGGCCTTCCCGCTTTGTCCGGTTTGGCGGCTCGGTCGGTGGTCTTTGGGCGGAGGTGAACCCCGGAAGGCGCGGAGACCTGGTCAGCACGGAGACTCTGTTCGATGACGGAGACGCTCCCGGTCTCGCCCGCTCGGTCACCTTTCTTCGCTCCGGCCTCTTCGCCCAATTTGACTACCGCGACAATCCCGTAGGGCCGAAGTCCGGCGGCAACTACGTTTCCCAATACACCTGGTACCGGGACCAGTCTCTTGGCCTCTTCGGTTTTCGCCGCTGGGACGTAGACGTGCAGCAGTATGTCCCGTTCTTCAACAAGACCCGGCGCCTGGCCCTGCGCGCCCGCCTGACGATGACCGAGCCGGGCGCCGGCCAGCGCGTCCCCTTCTACCTACAGCCGTATGTCGGGGGCTCCGATGACCTGCGCGGCTTCCGCCCCTACCGCTTCACGGACCGCAACGCCATGGTCTATAACGTCGAATACCGCTGGGAGGTCTTCTCCGGCTTGGATGGCGCATTGTTCTTCGACGCCGGCAAGGTGATGCCTCACCGTGGCTGGCTGAAGATGGCCGATCTCGAGACCTCGGCGGGCTTCGGATTTCGTTTCAATGCCGCAAACCGCGTATTCCTTCGGATCGACGCCGGCTTCAGTCACGAAGGAGCCGGCGTGTGGCTCAAGTTCAACGACCCGTTCTTGCCGAGGTTGTTCGGCGCCGCAACCGGGCAGCCGCTGTATTGAGGGCATATGAGATGAGACGGCTGGCTGCGACTCTCCTGATGTTTGGCCTCACCGGCCCGGCGGGCCTCTGCCGCAAGTTCTACGACGACGACCCACTGGTTCAGGAACCGCCACCCCGCGCCGTCGACAAGCCCGCATCTCGCAAGCTGAGCGACTATTTCGATATCCTCTGGCACACGCTGGCCACGCCCGGCGAGCGCCAATCGCTCCGCAAGCCGATTCCCGCTCAGAGCGTGAACACCTTGGGTGATCCGATGGAGGGCGCATGGTGGGAGCGCCGCCATTACTGGCGTCCCTTCTCCGCCGAGGAATTGAAGCGCGGGCCGGGCAACGTATCCGCCCCGGCGGCCGACGGCAAATGGACCGTGGTCTCCGCCAAAACCGAGGGAATCACTCCGGGCTTCGTGATCCTCGACCGCCACGGCCGCAGGTACTTCGTGAAGTTCGATCCGCCATCCAATCCGGAGATGGCCACCGGAGCCGACCAGATCGCCTCCAAGATCTTCTACGCGCTCGGCTACCACGTTCCCGAAAACTACATCGTCTATTTCCACCCCAGCATTCTTGAGCTCGGCGCCGACGTCAGCATGGAGGACCATCTCGGGCGCAGGCGCAAGATGACCGGGCGTGACCTGGCCGAGATTCTCAAGCGGGTCCACAGGGGAAGCGACGGCCGCTATCGCGCCACGGCCAGCCTCGCGCTGCCCGGCAGGACGATCGGCCCCTATCGGTACTTCGGAACCCGCCGCGACGATCCCAACGACGTGGTGCCCCACGAGCATCGCCGCGATCTCCGCGCCATGCATCTGGCCTGCGCATGGGTCGGCCATGACGACTCGCGTTCCATCAACACCGTCGACGTCGTGACCCAGGGCCCGCGCGGACCGTTTATCAAGCACTATCAGTTGGACTTCGGCTCGACCCTCGGCAGCGGCAGCGACAAGGTCAACAGCCCGCGGTCCGGCGGCGAGTATCTCTTCGACTGGAAATCGGCCACCATCCAGCTGGCGACTCTGGGACTGGCCGTCCCGCGCTGGGCCAGGGCCAGCTATCCGAAGCTGGACGCCGTCGGACGCTTCGAGAGCAGGATGTTCGATCCCGATGCCTGGGTGCCGGAATATCCGAACCCGGCGTTCCTGAACCGCCTGCCCGACGACGAGTTCTGGATGGCCCGCCAGATAGCCGCCCTTCGCGATGACCAGATCCGGGCCATTGTGGAGACTGCCGAGTACAGTGACCGCCGCGCCGCCGATTGGATCACGCATTGCCTCATCGAGCGGCGCGATAAGATCGCCCGCGCGGCCTTTTCGAAAGTCTTGCCCGTCGATCGGTTCGAGCTTGCCGGAGGGCGCCTCTCTTTTGTAGACTTGGCCTCGCTGTACGGGGTTGGCCCGCCGCTGGAGATTCAGGTGCAGTGGTCGAGTTTCGACAATGAATGGGAAACAAGCGTGCCTCTCGCCGGTGAGTCTTCCTTGAACCTGCCGCGGATGGCCGGCGACGGCTACTGGCTGGCGACACTTACCAGCCACCGGCGCGCCGGGCAGACGGTGCGCGTTTATGTGCGCAAGCGCGGCCAGCGACTTGACCTGGCCGGCGTGGAACGGACATGGTAGAACGGAACAACGTGCGCGATCACGCGGAGCTTCAAAGCCATCAGTCTTTCCCGGTATTCCGTACAGTGGGCGAGAAGTCCAAGAGCCGCCTGGAGAAGCTCCTTTCCGTTTCTTCCGACGTGCGCGCGGGAGAAGGCGTCAACGCTTTGCTGCTGGCGCTCAACGTGTTCCTGCTCCTGGCAGCCTACTACCTCCTCAAGCCCGTGCGCGAGGCGTTGATCCTCTCCGAAAGCGGCGCGGAAGTTAAGTCCTATTCGTCGGCGGGGCAGGCCCTGCTGCTCCTGGGCATCGTCCCGTTTTACGGCTGGGTGGCGAGCAAGGTCAATCGCATCCGCCTGCTTACGGGACTGACCCTGTTTTTCGTCTTCAACCTGGTCCTCTTCTGGATCGGCGGGCAGAAGGGACTGCGGCTCGGCGTGATCTTCTACATCTGGCTGGGTATCTATAATCTGTTCACGGTCTCCCAGTTCTGGGCGTTTGCCAACGACATCTACACCGAGGCTCAGGGCCGCCGCCTCTTTCCATTGGTCGGCGTCGGCATGAGCCTGGGCGCGCTGGCCGGCGCCACCGTGGCGACGCCCCTGGTGGCCCTCGCCGGACTCGGCCCGTATACGTTCATGCTGATTGCCGCCGCCATCCTAGTGATCTGCCTGGGCCTGACCTGGGTGGTTGATGCCAGGACGAAGCGCTCTTCCTCTCCCGAAGCCGCGAAGGAAGCCGGCCGGCCGCTGGGCAAGGAAGGTGGATTCCGGCTCGTCCTCCGCGACCGATATCTCTTGTGGATCGCCGTGTTGATCGTGCTGCTCAACGTTGTGAACACCATCGGTGAATACACCTTGAGCAAGTTGGTGGTTGCGGAAGCTTCCGCCAGCGGTGATGCCGTGCATTTCATCAACGAGTTCTACGCCCAGTTCTACATGGCCACCAATCTGCTGGGACTCCTCTTGCAGGCACTGGCCGCCTCGCGCGTCATTCGCTACGCCGGCGTTCGCGGCGCGCTGTTCGTGCTTCCCGTCCTGGCGCTGGTGTCCTACTCGGTGCTGGCCCTCGTGCCAGCGCTGATGGTGGTCCGATGGACAAAGGTCCTTGAGAACGGCACGGACTACTCCATCATGAACACGGTGCGGCAGGCCCTCTGGCTGCCCACCTCCCGCGAGGCCAAGTACAAGGCGAAAGCCGCGATCGACACCTTCTGCCATAGGGGCGGCGATGTGCTCCAGGCGGCCATCGTCTTTGCGGGCACGTCTCTGGGCGCCGGCATCGCCGGTTTCGCCTGGCTCAACGTCGCCCTCACTGCGGTCTGGCTGGGCGCCGCCTACCGCATCTTCGTCGAGCACCGCAAATTGACTGCGTGAACGGTCCGCGCGTCTCTCCTCGCTTCCCCTCTCCGGCATTTCCTTGCCAGGCGCCGGCGCTATCGCGCGATGCAGCGGTCGCCCGGCTGGGCGCGCTGCTGTGAGCTGTCAGATGCGGCTGCGTGGGGCTGGCACGCCGTGCGGTACGAACATAACGCCGGCAGGTAGGTGTGCCACCATTCGGACGCGGACTCCTGGCTCCACTCCCGCACATCGCTGATCGACGCCAGCAGCCGGCTCAGGTCCTGCGCGGACTGAGGCCTCTGTTCGGGTTTCTTGGCAAGGCAACGCAACACGATTTCATCGAGCTGTGCCGGCACGGGAACCTCGCTCCTTTGCGAAGGTGGAGTGGGAGGCTTCTGCACGTGCGCCATGGCCATGGCCGTCGCTGACTTCTCATCGAATACCGGCGCCCCAGTCAGCAGGTAGTATGCGACGCAGCCGAGAGCGTAAATGTCGACGCGTCCGTCGATGTGTTCCTCACCCATGGCGACTTCAGGAGCCATGTAGGCAGGCGTGCCCGCCGTCACCCCCGTAGCGGTCAGGTGCAGGGTCTCGTTGCGTGAGACGTTCTTCACCAACCCGAAGTCGAGCACCTTCATGAAGTCGTATTCGATCCCGACTTTGCAGGCAAAGATGTTGGTGGGCTTGATGTCACGGTGGATCAGCCCCTGCCTGTGCGCCTCCTCCAGAGACTCGCAGACCTGCCGCAGCATGTGAATGACGCGTGAAGCCGGCTGAGGGCCGAACTTCTCTACGAGTATCTGAAGGCTGATGCCGTCGAGCAGTTCCATCACATAGTAGAACGACCCATCCTCGGAAACCCCAAAGTCAAACAGGTACACAGTGTGGGGCGACTGGAGCGAGGCGATCGCCCGTGCTTCCCTCTCAAAGCGCTTGCGTGTGATTTCTGACTCGTAGCCGGGGTGCAGAATCATCAGATCGGCGCGAATGACCTTTATGGCCGCATCGCGCGCCAACATGCGATGGCGTGCCCTCCAGACCTCTCCCATGCCGCCCCTGCCGATAAGAGAGACCAACTGATAGGAGCCGAGATCGCGGGCCCTCTGAACGGCCGTCTCCATCCGGGATATCCGCTTGGAGATCGCGTAGTTCACGAACGCCGTCAAGTACGGCAGGTAGATCCACATTACCAGCCGATTTGCCGGAAGCGGGTCATAGCCCTGCAAGTGAAGATTCAACACGTAGGCGAGGGGCCAGGTGGAGGCTGAGACAAGGGCCGTCACCAACCTTACCCATGGCCGGTTGGGAATCAGCAGACCGACGACCGCTATCCAGAGCGCGACCTTGGGGGCGCCAAGCACCGGGTGGCTCGCCTGTAACGGCAAGGCCGTCTCAGAGAGACTGATCGCGGCCGCGACAACCACCTCAAATACGAGGCCAAGGTTCAGGATGACGAGAGGCGAGAGCAGGCGAAGATGTCGAACAACGTTGATGCCAAGTGCCAGCAGGATCACGAAGAGCCAGACCAAAGGAAGCACTGGCTCCCTCAGCAATTTGGCAGTCTCAGGCTGCAACCTCCCTTCCATGTAGCCCAAGAGCACAATCAGAATCGCGCAGGTCAGGCTAACCCACCGAAGGCGCAGGACGGCGTCTTCAACCACCTGGGGAGCCATCGTGGGCGTACGGCGAAGATCCGTCCGGGCTCTCCACGCGGCACTGGCGGGGACTACCTGCTGCATGTCAATCTCCCGCCCACCGGTTCTGCAAAGAACGTTCGAGGACCGCCGATGCGGCCTGTGCGATCCCGGCGGCAAACTGACGCGCCAGCAATCGGGCGCTCTCCGCGCTGTGTCGAAACGCGGAAAGCCAGAAGCCATAGGCCAAACAGGCGTTGACGATGTAAGGGACCACGTGGACCGAGAGAACAGATCGCAATGGGCTATCGGGCAACCGTCTTGCGAGCTCTCGCTTCCAGAGGACCTGGACGAGGCCGATTTCGTTACGGTACAGGTCGGCGGCGTATTCGGGAGCCTCCAGAAGCGCCCAGTTTGTCAATACGGCGTTACCGGGTCCGGAAGCGCAGACTGCCACTGTTGACTCCGCCATACCCTCAATGCAGTCTACGTACCTCTCGCGAGCAATCGCTTCCAGACGGGCGGCGAGTGTGCGGAGGCGCGCTTCGATGTTCGCTTCGACGGCCTCCCTGAACAGGCACTCTTTGCTGCCGAAGTGCGCGTAAACAACCGGCTTCGCAACTCCCGCAGCTTTGGCAAGCGCGACCGTCGAAGTCCCATGCAGTCCGGTTATGGCAAACTGCGCTGAAGCCGCTTGAAGCACCTGCGCTCGGCGGACTGCCGGATCCAGGCGCTTGGCTCGGCGCCGAGGGGGAGCGGCGCATTCATCATGAACCACCAACAGCGCCCGTCTTTTCATGACAGTTTTCTGTGTCGGGCACGCCCATCTCCACCGCAAGTGCTTGACTTCAGGTCAAACCGATGCCGAAGTTCGGCACATGCCATCGGCATTTGCCGAACAGCATCGGCACTGGCCCGACTGAGTCCCCGAAATCCATTCATTTGTAAGAGGAAGTCATTCGGGCATCGGGTTGCCTTCCCCAGCGTGAGAATAGTCACCTATGTCAATTCCCAGCAATAGAGCATTCATTGTGCGGACGAAGTACCTCGCCGGCATTTGTCTGGCAGCGGCAGGCCTGCTTGCGATCGGCTGCAAGAAGACGGCGGGTGGACCCCCGCCGGCGGCGGCCCCCCCCGCTGTGGGGATCGTCACAGTCGCCCCACAGCGGGTCGTGCTTACTACGGAACTGCCTGGGCGGACTTCCGCCTACCTTGTCGCCGAAATCCGTCCGCAGGTGAGCGGTCTGATCCAAAGCCGCCTGTTTCAGGAGGGCAGCAACGTCAAGGGGGGCGACCTGCTCTACCAGATCGATCCGGCGCCATTCGAGGCCGCGCTGAATCAGGCCAAAGCCGCGCTCACCACTGCGCAGGCGGAGTTGGTCACGGCTGAGGCCAACCTCCCCGCGATCCGCTCCCGTGAGATGCGCCTAAAGGAACTTGTGGCCATCCGAGCAGTCGCAGAGCAAACCTACGACGACGCAAGCGCGGCGCTGAGGCAGGCCGAGGCCAACCTAACGGCGCGAAGAACTGCCGTCGAGATCAGCCGTGCGGCTGTGGAAAGCGCCCGCATCAACCTTTCTTACACCCCCATACGGGCGCCCATCACCGGCCGCATCGGCATTTCCAATGTGACGGTGGGCGCCATGGCGACCGCTTACCAACCCACGCCCATGGCCGTCATCCAGCAACTCGACCCCATTTACGTGGATGTGGTTCAGGCCAACGTGGATGTGCTGCGCCTGCGCAGCCGGTCGGCAAGCGGTCAACTCCGGCGGAGCGGCATTGTTCAGAACAACGTCAAGCTGTTGCTGGAAGACGGCGCGCCTTACCCTCTCAGGGGCGCGCTTCAGTTCCGGGACGTGACCGTAGATCCAACCACGGGGTCGGTCAAACTGCGCATGGTTTTCCCCAATCCCAACCAGGTCCTTCTTCCCGGCATGTTCGTGCGGGCAGTCGTGGAAGAGGGTGTCAATGAAAAGGCCATTCTCGCCCCGCAGCAGGGTGTCACTCGCGATAGGAGGGGCAATCCCGTCGCCTGGGTTGTAGGAAAGGACGAAAAGGTCGAGCAGCGCTCTCTCGAACTGGACCGTGTCATCGGTGATAAATGGCTGGTGACCAGCGGCCTTGCTTCAGGCGACCGGCTGATCGTGGAGGGCCTCCAGAAGGTTCGGCCCGGTGTTCAGGTGCGTGCGGTCGCATTTGCGGGTGATGCAGAAGGAGGCAATTGATGCTGTCCAGATTCTTCCTCGACCGGCCGGTCTTTGCCTGGGTCATTGCCATTGCCATGATGGTGGGCGGCGGCTTGGCCATCTACAATCTGCCTGTCTCCCAATACCCCAACATCGCCCCACCGTCCATCCGAATCAGCGCGATTTACCCCGGTGCGACGGCCAAGACGGTGGAGGACACCGTGGTCCAGATCATCGAGCAGAACATGACGGGGCTGGACCGCATGCTCTATATGTCTGCGACCAGCGATTCGTCCGGCAGTGGCACCGTGGAACTGACCTTTGCCCCCGGTACGGACCCGGACTTGGCTTGGGCCAAGGTTCAGAACAAGCTCCAATTGGCGTTGCCCTCGCTGCCCGAAGTCGTGCAGCAGCGCGGTCTCACAGTCAGCAAATCAACTCGCAACTACTTGATCATCGTCGGTCTTACCAGCACCGAAGGTTCGACGCTGGACCATTACGATCTGATGGATTACGTCGTCTCGCAAGTTCAGCCGTCCGTGGCGCGCGTGCCGGGCGTCGGCGAGGCAGAGGCACTGGGTGGACAATACGCCATGCGGGTTTGGATGGACCCCAACAAGCTTACTCAGTTCAACATGACGTCAAGTGACATCATCGCGGCGATCCGCACCCACAACGTGCAGGTCTCGGCGGGACAGTTCGGCGGAGCGCCGGCGCTCCCTGGCCAGCGGCTGAATGCCTCCATCCTGGTCCAATCGCTCTTGCAGACACCCGAGGAATTTGGCTCCATACCGCTGCGTAACAATCCGGACGGATCGATTGTCCGCGTCCGGGACGTCGCTCGCACCGAACTGGGTAGCGAAATGTACGACATGAAAGTCATCTACAATGGGAGGCCGGCGGCCGCGCTCGCCATCCGCCAGGAACCGGGCGCCAACGCGCTGGACACCGCCGCTGGCGTGAAGGCCAGGATGCAGGAGCTGTCCAAGTACTTCCCCCCCGGCATGCAGGTCGTCTATCCGTACGACACGACACCCTTCGTCAGAGTCGCCATCGGGGAAGTGGTGAAGACCCTTATCGAGGCCGTCATTCTGGTCTTCCTGGTCATGTACCTGTTCCTCGGCAATCTTCGGGCGACCATGGTGCCGACAATTGCCGTGCCGGTGGTGATCCTGGGCACCTTCGGGGTGCTCGGCGTGCTCGGGTTCTCCATCAACATGTTGACCATGTTCGCCATGGTCCTGGCTATCGGACTGCTAGTGGACGACGCAATCGTCGTGGTGGAGAACGTCGAGCGAGTCATGAGCGAGGAGGGACTCCCACCGCGCGAGGCGGTTCGGAAATCGATGGATGAGATCACCGGAGCCCTGGTGGGCATCGGTTTTGTTCTTTCGGCGGTTTTCGCTCCCATGATCTTCTTCTCCGGCTCGACAGGCATCATCTACCGCCAGTTCTCCGCAACGGTGATTGCATCGATGCTGCTTTCGGTCGTCGTTGCCCTGATCCTGACACCGGTGCTCTGTGCCAACCTCCTGAAGCCCGTGGAGAAGGGACACGAAGCGGCCGAGAGCGGATTCCGCCTTCTCCGTCCGTTCTTTCTGGCCTTTGACCACGCGTTTTACTACCTGCGCGACAGATACAGGACCGTCGTCCAGTGGATCCTCGGATGGGGCAAGTTCCCCGCCCTGGCCGCCTTTGTACTGATCGTGGTGGCGATGGGTTACCAGTATCAGCGGATGCCGACTGCGTACCTGCCCGACGAGGACCAGGGCATGCTGCTGTCGATGGTGCAGTTGCCTCCCGGCTCGACGAAGGAACAGACCGACGCGGTCCTGGAAACGGTGGGACGTCATTTCTCCGAGGACCAGAAGGAGGCTGTGGAATCCTGTATGTACGTCTCCGGCTTTAGTTTTTCAGGCCGGGGACAGAACCAGGGAATGGCGTTCATCAAGCTGCGGGATTGGGATCTGCGCAACCGGCTTGATCTCCGCGCAGAAGCGGTGGCGCAAAAGGCTAACATCGCGTTTACCGGTTTGCGGAACGCCGTGGCTTACGTCTTTGCTCCGCCGGCCATCACCGAATTGGGCACCTCAACGGGTTTCGACTTTATGCTCCAGGATCGAGGCGGCCTGGGTCATGAGGCCCTGATGCAGGCCCGCAGTCAAGTCCTGGCCATGGCTGCCCAGGACCCGAGACTGGTCCGGGTTCGTCCCAACGGCCTGGACGATGTGTCCGAATACCACAGCGACGTGGATTGGGAGAAGGCGGGCACTTGGGGCGTACCTCTTTCCAACATCCACGAGACAATCTCGGCTTCCTTCGGCAGCGCTTACGTGAACAACTTCATCCAGGGCGGGCGGGTCAAGCGCGTGTACGTTCAAGCCGACGCCCCCTACCGGATGCTCCCGAGTGATCTGAAGCGTCTCTACGTCCGCAACGGTAAGGGTGAGATGGTGCCATACTCGGCTCTGACATCAGATCGCTGGGTCTACGATTCGCCCCGCCTTGAACGGTTCAACAGCTTTCCTGCTTTGAACTTCCTCGGGGAGCCTGCTCCCGGCAGAAGCTCTGGAGAAGCAATGCAAGCCATGGAGGAGATCGTCGCGAAACTGCCCCGTGGCACTGGCTACGACTGGACGGGAATCTCCTACCAGGAACGCGCATCCCAATCACAGACCGGGCTTCTTTACTCATTCTCGATCCTGGTCATCTTCCTGGTGCTGGCGGCGCTCTATGAAAGTTGGAGTGTTCCCATCTCCATCATGCTAGCCCTTCCCCTGGGAATCATCGGCGGCGTGCTGGCGTCCTCTTACAGAAATCTGCCAAACGACGTCTACTTTCAGATCGGACTGCTGACAGTCCTGGGGTTGACCACTAAGAACGCCATCCTGATTGTTCAGTTCGCCAAGATTCGAGTGGAGCAGGGAGCTGGCTTGATCGAGGCCACCCTTGAGGCGGCCAAGCTCCGGCTTCGCCCCATCGTCATGACGTCCCTGGCGTTCGGATTCGGTGTGCTGCCGTTGGCAATCGCCAGTGGCGCGGGGGCTGGAGCGCAGCAGGCGATCGGCACCAGCGTTCTGGGAGGAATGATCACCGCCACCTTCTTGGCGATCTTCTTCATTCCGCTGTTTTACGTCTTGATCGTGCGGCTGTTCACCAGAAGAAAGGGCCGCGATACTGAGCCGATCCCGGCAGAGGGACGATGACATGAAACACGAATTGCTCCTATTGGGAATGGCCGTTTGCCTTGGCGGATGCGTACGCCCAGCAGCGTATCAGCCCCCGCTGCCGCCGGTTCCCAGCGCCTGGCCGGAGAGCGCGGCCAGTCAGACCGTGGGACAGGATATACCTGAGGCCGTCAATCTGAAGTGGCAGGACTTTTTCAGCGACCAGCGGCTCCAATCCGTGATCGAGCTGGCTCTGGCTAATAACCGGGACCTGCGGATGGCGGCGCTCAACATCGAGAAGGTCCAGGCTCTCTACCAGATCCAACGCGCCGAGCAGTATCCCACAGTAGGTGCGGCCCTCAGTGGAGAGGGCTACCGCGTTCCGGCGAACCTGTCGTCCAACCAGAAGCCGTACACGGTGAGCCAGTACACCGCAAGCCCGGCTTCTGTCTCCTGGGAACTGGATCTGTTCGGGCGGGTCCGCAGCATGAAGACCACAGCCCTGGAACAATACCTGGCGACTCGGCAGGCCCGCTCGGCGGCGCAGATCGCACTGGTCGGGGCGGTGGCAAACAGTTATCTTGCTTTGGCCGGCGACCGGGAGAACCTGCGCTTGGCCCAGGCGACGCTGAATACACAGCAGGCTTCCTACGACTTGATATTGCGCACGCGGGATGCGGGCATGGCGTCCGACCTCGACCTTCGCCAGGCGCAAAGCCAGGTGGAGGCCGCGCGTGTGGACATCGCCCGGTACTCGGGCTTGGTTTCCCTCGACGAGAACACGCTCCATCTCCTGGTGGGTGCGCCCGTGCCCGCCAACTTGCTGCCGAGCGAACTTGGTTCCGGCAGCGGCCTAAAGGACATCGCCGCCGGAGTGCCCTCCGAGGTACTGCTGCGCCGTCCCGACATCCTCATGGCCGAACACCAGTTGCAGGCCGCCTACGCCAACATCGGGGTGGCCCGTGCGGCGTTCTTTCCGCGGATTTCCCTGACTGGCGGCGTCGGATTCGTGAGCAGCGAGTTGCAGAACCTGTTCACGTACAACACCAGAACCTGGACTTTTGCACCGCAGGCGACCTTGCCCATTTTCGACTCGGGGGCAAGGAAAGCTAACTACAAAGCCGCCCAGGTGGACCGGGATCTCGCAGTCGCTGAATACGAGAAGGCCATCCAATCGGCCTTCCGGGAAGTGAGCGACTCTCTGAGCCTGCGGGCCAGACTGATGGAACAGCAAGAAGCCCAGCAAGCCCTCGTGAACACCCTTGAGGAAACCTACCGGCTCTCGGAGGCGCGCTACAAGAGCGGGATCGACAGCTACTTGAGCGTCCTGGTTGCACAACGTTCGCTCTACGGCGCCCAGCAAGGCTTGGTAAGCTTGCGGTTGGCTCGTCTGAGCAATCTCGTTACCCTGTACAAGGTGTTGGGTGGAGGGGCGTGATGGGCGCGTTCGGGCATGGCCCCACTGGATGCGCCGGTGCTGGAAGCGAGATCAGCTATGATCAGGAGTGTGGGCGCTTCGTCTACCGATATTTACGAGGCTGTCCTGGCGCTGTCGCGGTCGATCGCCGGCCACAATGATCTTGAAAGCCTCTTGTCCGGCGTGGCGGAGTCGCTTCGGCGAGTAGTCGATTTCGACTACGTGGGGATGATGCTGCCCGACCGGGATGGGAGCCGGATGCAACTTTACGCACTTAGCGCATCCGGGCCCGTAGACGTGCGCGAAGCCGGCGAGTCTCCTGTCGAGCAGGACCCTGGGGGGTGGGTCTGGCTGAATCAGCGGCCGCTGATCATTCCTTCGATACAGGCCGAGAACCGATGGCCCGAGTTTCTGGAACGGGCTCGAGAAGGGGGCGTTGGCGCCCTCACGCTGGTGCCTCTGACCGCAGGGGAGAACCGGCTGGGGGTCCTCGGATTCGGTTGCCGGGCGTCGTTCGAGCCTAGCCCGATCGAACTTGAGTTTCTGGAGCGGGTCGCCAGCGAATTCGCCGTCGCCGTCGATGGTTTTCTGGCCAAACAGCAGTTGGTGCGCGAGCGGGATCGCCTGCGAGCGCTGTTCGATATTACGAATGCGCTGGTATCGAAGTTGTCTCCGGACGACTTGTTTTCAGCCATCTCCGAGCAGCTCTCCCGGGTGATCCGGCACGACATCGCTCTGCTCACGCTGTGCAACGAAATCACTGGTGGACTCGAGTTGTACGCGCTGCACTTTCCCGGCGATGAGCTCTTTAAGCTTAACCGGACTTCCGGCAGCGCCGAGGGCATGCCATCTGCAGAGGCCATCGCGACCGGCAAGCCGGTGATTCTGCAGCGTATCGACTTCGACCGCTTCCCGTCCCCGGACTTCCAGAGGTTTGCATCGCTGGGATTCAAGTCGGCTTGCTCGATTCCGCTGGTGACGCCCAACCGCACGCTCGGTACGCTGGAAATCGCGCGAACCACCGGCGAGTTGTGGACCGAGGAAGACATCGAGTTGCTCGTGCAGGTTGCACGCCAGATCGCCATGGCGATCCAGAATTCGCTTTCCTACGGCGAACTGGCAGAGATGAAGGAGAAGTTGGCCACGGAGAAGCTCTATCTGGAAGACGAGATTCGCCTCGACCAGAACTTCGGGAACATGATCGGCGAGGGCCCGGCCTTCCAATCCATTTTGAAGAGCATCCAGGTTGTCGCACCGACCGATGCCACGGTTCTCATCCTCGGCGAAACAGGTACCGGAAAGGAACTCGTCGCCCGGGCCATTCACGACGCCAGCGGGCGGGCTAAAGGGAGTTTCGTAAAGGTGAATTGCGCCGCCATTCCGGCGACCCTGCTGGAAAGTGAATTGTTCGGGCACGAAAAGGGCGCCTTCACGGGCGCGGTGGGCCAGAAGATTGGACGCTTCGAGTTGGCGCACCAAGGTACGCTGTTCCTGGATGAAATTGGCGAAATGCCCCTCGAATTGCAGCCGAAGTTGCTGCGGGCAATTCAAGACCAGGAGTTCGAGAGGGTGGGCGGCAGTCGCACGATTAAAGTGGATGCCCGCCTCGTCGTCGCCACGAATCGCGACCTGAAGGGGATGGTGGATGACAGCCGCTTCCGTGCGGACCTGTACTACCGTCTCCATGTGTTCCCGCTCAGTGTGCCTCCGCTGAGGGAGCGCCGCGAGGATATACCGCTGCTCACGCGCTATTTCGTCCAGAAGTACGCCCGGCGCATGAAGCGGAGGATTGACGACATCCCTTCGGCTGCTATGGACGCGCTCTGCCGTTACGATTGGCCCGGCAACATCCGGGAACTGCAAAACGTGATCGAGCGGTCCGTTATTCTGACGAACGGAAACCGGCTGACACTGGCCATGCAGGAGATGGTCGGCAAGCCGGTCACTGGAGCATCGTACACACGCGGTCCTGAATCGGCCCATGCGGCCGAACGTGAGAGGATCTTGCGCGCCCTGCGTGAGGCCAACGGAGTGGTTGCAGGACCGAACGGTGCGGCGGCACGGCTTGGTCTGAAGCGCACGACGCTGCAATCCCGTATGCGGAAGTACCAGGTCTCCCGCCAGTATCGTTGAAGCCGCGGGTTGCCGCAGTGCCTGGTTCGGGCGTCAGCCAGGTTCCTCATCGAGATCCTATCGCCCTGGCTTGTCCTGATTCAAGTGCAGTAGCAACGACTGGTGGGATGCCAACAGGTCGGCCAGCACTTCCTCCGTGGGTCGCTGCCGCCCGGAAACCCGGCCCGGCTCGATGACCGGCCGCAGCCTCTCCCAGACGGCTGCCGGCAGCGCTCCCTCCAGATACTCCGCCGCCAGGCCGCGCAGCGCCGGGTCGTCGGTGTGCAGTGCGCGAAATGCGATCCGGACCGGTTCGCGCGGCAGCACTGCGGCCAGCAGGGAGAAGATGTGCTCCAGGCTCTGATCTGCCCGCTCGCGCAATTGCTCGTCGAAAAAGGCGTAAGGGTCGGAACTCTCCCGGCTGTCCAGCAGGCGGCGCGAATCCCAGATCGAGCGGGCGACCTTGAGTTCCCTCTCAACCGCCTCGAATACTTCTGCTGCGGGCGCCTTCAGATCGGGCCGGCGCTGCAATAAGGCGTCCAGGGCCCGCGAGCACTGGAAGCGCACTTCAAACCGGGCGTCGCGCAGCCCGGCGAGCAGGCCCTGGACCGCCAACTGGGAATCGCAGCGCGCCAGGATGCGCGGAATCCGGCGGCGGATCCCGAACTGGACGTCCGTCTCATTGGTAAGGTGATCGATCAGAAGACCCGTGACGTGCCTCGGATCTCTCAGAAGAATCTCGCGCACCGCGCCGCTCACCTCGTCCCATGCCAACAGTCGCAGCAGTTGCGCGGCGACAACCGGCTTGGGACGCTGGATCTCCTCAAGCGCGGCCAGCACGCGGCGCGCATCGCCGGATCGGAGTTCGCGCAGAGTATCCAGCGTCTCGTCCGGGGGATGCCCGGCAGCCGTGCGCGCACACGGCGCCGCCTTCGCCTGTTCCTCGGCCGCCGGATGCTGGATCGCTCTGATCAGAGTGAGGGTGGTGGAATCCTCCGCGTCTGCCAGCTCGAGTTCCACCGCCCGGTCCACAAGACGCTGCCGCACCAGGGCGGTGTATTCGCTATCCAACCGCCTTGCCGCCCAGACTCCGATCACCGCCAGTCCCAGCGCGACTCCCATCGCCTCCGAGGCGATGTGCGCCGCCCCCATCCACAGCAGCAGTTGCACGATCCCCCCGCCCAAGGCGTCTCCCGCACGGTCGCAGCCCACGTCGATCAGCGACTTCCCTGCCCGCTTCTCCGCCGCCGGGATGGGGGTATAGAGCAGTTCGTAACCGGCCCGGAAAAGCGACCCGCGCAGCACCGCTTCCAGCGAGCGCAGCATCGTGAACACGGGAAACACCGGGACCAGTAGCGCGCCGAGCGCGCCGGTTCCCACCCCCATCGGTAGCGAGGAGATCGTGCGCCCGATCCCCAACTTCGCCAGGGCTCGCCCCGCCAGGAATGTCTGCGCCAGGAAGGTCAGAACCTGGGTGGACGTGTAGAACACGGCGAAGAAGCGCAGCAGCGGCGCGCCCTTCCCGAACGCCGCTCCTGCGCCCGCCTTGAACAGGTAGTCCAGGATCGCCGCCGACGCCGTCCCAGCCGTCACCACCACCGCAATCGTGGCCAGTGAGGGGGCGCGCCGGAACAGTTCGCGGGGGCTGACCGTCTCTACCGGCGCAGGCCCGGTCGCCCGCCCCATCTCGCCCCCCATCGATGCCGTCGCCACGGCGCAGGCCAGGTGCAGCGCCGCCAGCAGCAGCAACACCTCGGATGCCGAGAAGAGCGCCGCTGCTCGCTCGGCTAGCACGCCGCCCGCGATGCCTCCCAGTGTGCCCGCCCCTGTGATCCGCCCGAATACCTGCTTCGCCGTGCGCGGATCGTAAACCTCCGCCATCTGCGACCAGAAGCCAGAGAGCAGAATCGCGCCCAACGCCACTATATGGAGGTAGATCGCCACTGACCACGGCCCGGGAGCACGCCCCATGAGCCAGTACTCCCCTGTGTGCGCCAGTGCGCTCATCAGGAAACCGGCGGGCGTCAGCCGCCCGGGCCCTATTCGGCCCATTGCGCGGGAGAACAGCAGGACAACCACGGCCGACACGGCCGCTGCCGCAATCACCATCCTGGGTAAGTCGGAAACAGGATAGTTGCTTAGGAAGTACGAGTCGCGGACCGCCTTGCCGGCCACCTGGTGCGCCAACATCAGGCCGGCGCCAAACATCGCCGTCCACAGTCTCCGGTCAGCCTGCAACTGGGCCGCTCCCCTCAGCCACTGCCACCGGCGTGGCCGGTTCCGTCTCGGGCTTGCGCGCTATGCGGTACGAGGACGACTCCGGCAGGTATGTCTGCCACCAGTCCGCCGCGTCTTCGCGCGTCCACTTCGGCGTGCCGGTGGACGCGTCCAGCAGGCGGCCGAGTTCCTGGGCGGATCGCGGCCTGTCTTCGGGCTTCTTTGCCAAACACCGCAGGACGATCTCTTCGAGAGCCGGCGCAATGGGCATCTCGCTGCGCTGGGATGGCGGCACCGGGGTCTTCTGCACGTGAGCCAGTGCCGCGGCGGTCGGCGTTTTCTCCTCGAACACGGGAGATCCGGTTAGGAGGAAATATGCCACGCATCCCAACCCGTACAAATCCGCCCGGCCGTCGATGTTCTTCTCGCCCAGGGCAATCTCCGGCGCCATGTAGGCCGGTGTGCCCGCCGCTGATCCATCGAGAGTGAGATCCCGTGACTTTTCCAGTGATATGTTCTTCACCAGCCCGAAATCCAACACCTTCGCGAAATCGTACTCCGTCCCCAACAGGCAGATGAAGATGTTGCTGGGCTTGATGTCGCGGTGGATCATCCCCCGCCGGTGCGCCTCTTCGAGCGACTCGCAGACCTGCCGCAAGATGTGGACCACGCGCCCCGCCGGCTGCGGCCCGAACTTCCCGACCAGCACGTCGAGGCTGATGCCGTCGAGCAACTCCATCACGTAGTAGAAAGAGCCGTCCGGGGAAACGCCGAAATCGAACAGGTAGACGGTGTGCGGGCATTGCAGAGACGCGATCGCCCGGGCTTCGCGCCGGAATCGTCTGCGGGTCATCTCCGCGTGGCTTCCAGAGAGGTCCGCCAGCAGGTCGGAGCGGATAACCTTGATTGCTGCGTCGCGCGCCAGCATCGAGTGCCTGGCGCGCCACACCTGCCCCATCCCCCCTTCCCCGATCAGGGAAACCATCTCATAGGAACCCAGGTCGCGCGCCTTCTGGAACGCGAACTCCATCGCATAGATCCGTCTGGCGAGCGCGTACGTCCCCAAGGCCACTACGTAAGGCAAGTAGATCCAGGAGAGCAGCCGGTTGGTGGGCAACGCCGCGTGGCCGTGAAGTGCAAGGTTCAGGTAGTATGCCGTCGGCCACGTCGAGGCGCACACCAGTGCGGTCACCAGCTTGACGGCGGGCCTGCCCGGGATCAGCAGACCGACAACCACGATCCAGACCGAAACGGCCGGTACTCCAATGACCGGCGTGCCGGCCGGCAACGGCAAGACTGACTCCGAAGCGCTGAGGGAGAAAGCGAATGCGACGTCGAATGCGACGCTGAGTTTCAGGATCGTCTTCGCGCTCGTCCACCCGTAGTACTGGGCCGCGGCGATGCCCGCTGCAAGCAGCGCGACGACGAGCCGCGAGAACAGAACCAGCGGCGTAGCCAGGATCCCAGCCATCTCCGGTTGCAGCCAGCGCTCCACCAACCCGGCGAATATGGCAATCCCCGCGCAAAGCAGGACTACCCACCGGAGGCGCACCGCCGCGCTTTCCACCACCTCCGGAGCGAGCGAAAGGCGGCCGGCGCTACTCGGCTGAACCGGCCACCTGGCGCCCGGACAGCAAACCTGTCCCTTGGGAGCGTTCACACTCCTACACTACTCCACCGCGGGCTCAGTACGCGATCCCGAAGCGGGTCAGGAACAGCTTGATCAGGCGGATCGCCTCCTCGAGCTTCTCGTCGCTGGTGGTCGCCGGAGCGCTGGCCGTTGCCGCCACCTTGCGGATCACAGGCACGTTCCCGAAACCCGCCACGATCTCCTCATCGGCATCCAGCGTCCGGCACGGCACCGGCACGGCCTGCACAGCAGGGTCCAGAGGGGCTGTGACTTGCTTGCCCGGCACCCACCGCAGGCCGCTCGCGTCGTCCACCCAGGACCCTGGGGCCCCGATCCCGTTGGCGTTCTTCTGTTGGAGCAGCACACCGGCGTTGTAGGTCTTGCCGTTGACCACGATGTTGTACATCCGCCGTGTCTCCGTTCCCCATTGCACGCTCGTCGCGAACCAGCTAAGGTCTTCCGACAGCGTTCCCCCCAGGGAGGAGACAAGCTCGGTGGCCTGATCGAGCGTGGCAAGCTGGACTGCCGGCACCGGGAGCCGGGCTACTGTGCTTCCGTCCGAGGACGCCAGCACCACAATGGCATCGGTGGGCGCAACGGCGTATGCCGGATAGCGATAGGCGCCTGGCAGGTTGACGCTGGCCGCTAGTTCCTTGGTCATCGTGTAAGCCAGAAACGACACCTTCTGATCGCGGCTGATCGTGTAGCGCGTGTAGTTGCCGGCATTCTCCGACGTGTCAAACCAGAGCTTCGGAGGCTTGTTCGGGTCGAACGGCGGTGCCTGCTCGCCGTACTTGGCTTCGTACTCGTCTCGGGTGAGCTCCTCGAACAACTGGAGCGTCGAAAGAGGATACTGTGCGAGATCCGGCTTCTGCCGGACCGGAGCTGATTCTATCACTGCGGTCTCCTTTTTAGTAATAGGCGAGGATCTGAATCAGGTCGGCGCCGTCGGCCTCTGCGGCCTCCAGCCAGAAAGCCGCATCCCATGTTCCCCGGCACCATCTTACGCCGCACTTGGCCTGCTCTCTCCCCGCGCAGCTAGACTCCGGCCTTGTTTTCAAAGGCTTAGAGTCCTCTCGTGCTCGTGATCGCTCCTGTCAGGGAGCGCTGGCAAGGGCTTCCGGAGACGCTGTGCTCAGTTGCTTCTCTTCTGGTATTGATTGGGCGCGCCGGGCGTGGGAAGGTCGCTCGCGATCTGCGCCCCGCTGGCGTGTGCCCGCGTCAATGCGCGGGTGAGCGTGATGCCGGAGCCGGAGACTTGCACACCGGCTTCGTGCGCGAACTGAAGCGGCGCGGTGACGACGATGGTGGCGCCGCCTCTGCCGCCGGTGGTATGGGAGACAACCGCCGTCTCCCGGTTCGGACCGCCGTCGATGGTGATGGTCTGGCCGGTGCTGAAGCCTGCCGCGCTTGCGACCGGGATGACGGTCGCGCCCGTGGCGGTGGCGGCGCCAACCGTGGTAGCGCCTGGCGTGCCCACCGTCGCGATCACCGCCGTTTCCTGATCCGCGCCCGCATCAATCGTAATCGTCTGACCGGCGACGAAATCCGTCACAGCGGCGACTTTGATGTTGTCCGCGCCTGCGGCTGAGGGCGCCGCCAGCGTCGTGGCGGGCTGCATCTTGAAATCCTGGCAGAGGCTGTCGGCGTCCCTGCCGTCCGGGAAGCGGCCCGTGCTCCTATTGACCGCGCGGGCGGCTGAAACGGCCGGCGACATGACGCCCCTGGACGAAGGGGACACCACGGCGATGCAGCCCCCTTGGTGCTGGTCACCCTCCAGCGTCGCGATCTCGGGGCTGGTGATGACACCCTCGGCGCTCGAGTTGCTTTGCTGGGACCCGTAGACGATGGCGTCGACGACGACCGCGCCGCTAGCGTCCATCAGTGCGATCGATCCGGCCCAGGGGGACAGGATACCCCCGAACCGTTGATTAGGAGGGGGCGGCCCCTGGTAACCCGCCATCGTGACCGCGAGATTGACCACGGGAACGCCGTACTCGTGCGCCCTGGTAAGGGGACGGTCGAGCGTGATGCCGCTGCCCAGAGCCTGCACCGCGTCGCCGCTCCTGTGCGCGTGCTTCGTGGCCGGGGAGAAGCTGATTCCCGTCCCCACTCCGGACAGGTCAACGCCGTTCCTATGATCAAGCTTGAGCGGGGCGGCCAGGTCGATGCCGGTGCCGTTCGCACCGGCGGAGCCGATGTTCTTCACTCTGACCTGTTCCTTGCGCGCGCCGGTGTCCAACGTCAGCGTATCGCCCACCGCCAGGTTGGCGATGGCCGCAACCTTGATGTTGGTTGCGCCCGCGGCCGCCGCGGCCGCCAGGGTCGTTTGCGTGGCCGCGTTCCCCACGGCGGTGACCGTCGCCACCTCGTAGTTGCCGCCGATGTCGATGCCGATCTTCTGGCCAACCTCGAAACCGGCCGCGCTGGTCACCGGCAGGTTGGTCGCCCCGGCTGGGACCGTAAGCCACGGCCCTGCGGACACGGGGATGAACACCGTGGTCATGGCTGCGGCCGCTGTCCCGACGCTCACGACCGTCCGGGCCTCGCCGCCGATGTCGATCTTCTGGCCGGGCTCAAAACCGGTCGTGCTCCTGACGTTGATCGTGGTCGCCCCGGGGCCGGCGGGAGCCGCCAGTCCTGAACTGGCCAGACCGAGCAGGTAGAAACCGCCAGCCGCCAGCTTCGTGCCCGGCGGGATCGTCGCCAGCTTGACGGGCGCCCACTGGCTCTGCGTGTTGATCAGCGTCCAGCCGGAGATGTCGACGGCGCTCGATGATGCGTTGTAGAGCTCTATGAACTGGTCGGTCGTGTTGGCTCCGGCGCTGAAGCGAACCTCGTTGATTTTGACCGGGAGGACGTTGCGCACCCTCTGGGCCGCCGTGTCGGATTGCGGCCTGCGAGTCGCGGGGTCCGTCCACTCGGCCCTGCCGGTCAGCCAGCCGGCGCCGGTCGCCGCCGGTGAGGTTACCTTGAAGGTCGCACGCACGCTCGCGCCCGGCGCGACCGGAGCGCTGAATGTCGATGCGCCGGAGGCCGCGGCTGTCCACCCCTTCGGTAGTGAGACGCTCAACTTGACGCCCGCAACCGGCGCCCCCGTGGTGTTCGTGAATGTTGTCGTGACCTCCTGGGCCGATCCGGGCGTGAACGTCGTGACCCGGGACAGGCCCAGCCGCTGGACGTCGTATCTGGCGGCCACGATATTGGCCTGGACCGCATTGATGGCCTCGTCCGTCGGGTAGCCGGTGGTCATCACGCCCTCGTAGAAGGTGCCGGACGAACCGTTGCCGTTGTCGCCGCCGGTACCCAGCAGGATGGCTCCCTTCCTGTTCATCGGGTAATAGCGGTTGTTCTCGCGCGAGCCGGGGCGCACTCCGCTGTAGAAGGTGGTCAGGCCTCCACTTTGCGCGTTGCCGCCGCGCAGGTCCCACTTGTTGCCGCCGCCGCCGTTGACGACCGCTGTCACAAACCGCCAGGAATCGATGGACGGAACGGGGTTCTTCCGCGCGTTGTATCCGGAGAAAAGCCCCGCCTCCATGTCGGACATGATCCACGGGCCGGGGCCGTCGCCGCTGCCCCATCCGCTGGAGGTGCCGAAGTAGGTGGTTTCCATGGTGCCGGTGCCCACGGCGCGGCCGTTCGTCGAGCAGTTGCCGTAGTTGAAGCAGCAGCCACTGTCGTAGTGAGTGCCGTCCACCACCATGTAGATGCCCTGGGGCTCGTCGTTGATCGCCAGGCCGGCGGCATCGTTGTTGCGGAACCCCATGCCCGGCATGATGTAGACGCCGTAAGCCTTGTGGCCGCCGATCGTGATCGGTGCCATGTCCGCGATCGGCTGCGCGTCGAACGCGCCCTTGGCCGGTCCTGGGTACCCTGGTCCCGGGGGACCCTGGTAGAGGTGGTTGCCTTTGCCCGACTGGTCGTAAATGAGGTTGATGACGCAGATCGCGTTGGCGCAGAACGCGTCCTGAGCGGCCGCGTCGGCGACTCCAACCCCCGGCAAGGCTCTGATATCCAGGGTGGCGCCGTCCGACGTGCGCTTGACCTGGTAAAGCGGGCCGTTGTAGGAAGCCCTGAGGGTTCGTGTGGTGCTGTGCGCGGTGACGCACGGGGTGCCCGCGGCGGCGTAGATATCACATGGTCCCTGCGGAGCCGGCGGCGCCCCGCCGCGCTGTGTTGCCATCGTCAACCCGGCGCTAATCAGCACGACCGCCAGCGTGAGCCTTAGTACAAAGGTGAGCCTCGCCTCCATGTCCACTCTCCTAACCGCGAAGTAGATCGCTGAGCGCCTGTTCCGTGGAAAAGAGATGAACAAGATTCAGGCGCTACTCGAAACTCAACTGTACGACATTGGCGGCTTTGCCGTCGACGGCGATTTCGACATCGACGTAGCCGCGGCCCGCGAGGCTCGCCGGCAGTCGTATATTCACCTGGTCCAGTCCTACCTGGCCCGCCACCGGGCCGGCGTACTCCACTGTAGCCGCGGCTCCTCCAATCTGCGCCGTCACGGCCGCGAGCGACGTCACGCCGCGAATCCCGGTGCCGTAGATCTCCAGAAAAGCCTGGCTGCCGGTGCCCAGCCGCAAAGGAACAGGCACGCAGGTGCCTGCCTGACAACCGGTATTGAACACATCCTGCCGGGTCTGCGAGCCGTCGTCCGCGACAAAGACCACCTGTGCGGCGGGCACGCCCCGCCCATCCGAGTTCATCGTAAACAGGCCGGGCGCGACACGGTCGATCTGAACGCTTCCCGTGGCCGCGGTCTGCGAATTGCGCACGACCGTGACGGCCGCCTGCCCCAGGGCCGTCTCTTCCGGCACCTGGTAGTTGATCTGCGACGGGCTGACGAACCACAGCCGGGCCGGCCGCTCCACGCCCGCGCTGTCCCTGATCCTGACCGCCGTTTCGGCGAGTTCCACCGGCAGCGGTGCCCCCGGCGGTGCGACCGCGGTGACCGTGGACAAGTTCTCGCCATAGGCCGCCGCCACCATGCCGGGCGCCAGCGCCGCCAAGGGCGCGTAACTCGCCGCCGAAACGGTCGTCAAGGTCGGGGTGAGCAGCCTGATCCTCTGGCTGAGCGCATCGCTGAGGTATACCTTTCCCACGGCGTCAACCGCCATGCCGTCGGTCCACCCTATCGCCGCTGCGGTGGCCGGGCCTCCATCTCCCCCCGACCCCATGCTTCCGTCTCCGGCGATCGTCGTGATCGTTCCCCTCGTCGAGACTCTGCGGATTCGGAAGTTCCAGTAGTCGGCGACGTACAGGTTTCCGGCAGCGTCGACGGCGACTCTGGAGGGAGTGCTCAGTCGCGCGGCACTTGCCGGCCCGCCATCGCCGGCGAAACCGGCGACGCCGTCCCCGGCGTAGGTCGTGATCACGGTGCTGGAAACCCTGCGAATCCGATGGTTGCCGGAGTCTGCGATATAGAGGTTTCCCTCTCCGTCGACCGCAACATCGACAGGCGCGCGCAGTTGCGCTGCCAGGGCGGCGCCGCCGTCGCCCGAATAGCCTCGAATGCCGTTGCCCGCGACGGTCGTTATGATTCCGTTCGACACTTTCCGAATTCGATGGTTATCCGGGTCGGCGATGTACAAGTTGTCCTCCGAATCCACCGCGATGCCCGCCGGACTTCCCATCTGGGCTTGGAGAGCGGGGCCGCCGTCTCCGCCGTAGCCGAAGGTGCCGTCCCCCGCGACTGTCGTAATGACCCCGCCGGAGACTTTGCGGACGCGATGGTTGCTCGAGTCGGCGATGTAGAGATCGCCTTTGGAATCGACCGCCACACCGTACGGCCAATTCAAGAGCGCGTCCGTTGCCGGCCCGTGGTCGCCCCCGTAGCCCCAGGTCCCATTGCCTGCGAACGTCACGATCGAACCGTCTTCCACCTTGCGGATGCGGTGGCGGCTGTACTCGGCGAAGTACACTTCTCCGGTCCGGCCGGCCGCAACCCCTGCCGGGCTGCTCAACTGCGCCGCTCCGGCGGGCCCGCTTCGGCCGGCATCGCCGGCTGTGCCGATGCCGGCAACCGTCGCGATGAGCCCCCCGGATATCTTCCGCACCCGGTAGTTGATCGTGTCCGCGATGTACAGGTTCGTGTCCCGGTCCACGGCCACACCGCCGGGATAATTCAGCAGGGCCGAGGTCGCCGGGCCGCCGTCGCCGCCGTAGCCGGGGCTTCCGGCGCCCGCCACGGTGCTGATAACCCCGCTCGATATGCTGCGGATCCGGTGGCTGTTTGAGTCGGCAATGTAGAGAGTGCCCGCGGCATCGACCGCGACGCCGTCGGGCCAGGTTAGCCGGGCGGCGCCCGCCGGGCCGCCGTCCCCGCTGTAACCCTGCTCGCCATTGCCGGCGGCTGTGCGGATGACGCCGCTTGAGACTACGCGCACGCGGAAGTTCGCCGGTTCGGCGATGTATAGGTTTCCGGCTGAGTCGACGGCCACGCCTTCAGGGTTCGAGATCTGGGCCGACACCGCCGGTCCGTTGTCGCCGTCATAGCCCCGGCTTCCGTTTCCTGCGACGGTAGTGATGATTCCGTTTGAGATTTTGCGGACACGGCAGTTGCCGTAGTCCGCGACGTACAGATTCCCGGCTGCGTCGATGGCGATCGCCGTCGGATGGTTCAACCGCGCGAGCTCGGCCGGCCCGTTGTCTCCGCTGAAGCCGGCTGTTCCGTTTCCGGCAACCGTCGTGATAATCCCGGCCGACACCTTGCGGACCCGATGGTTGAGGGCGTCTGCGATGAACAGATTGCCCGCCGGGTCCAAGGCAATTCCGGCGGGTGACGCGAGCTGCGCGGAGAGTGCGGGCCCGTTGTCACCGCTGAACCCGTGGGCGCCGGTTCCGGCGACGCGTCTGAGCACGCCCGCGGCATCCCGCCTCAGAACGACGTGATACTCCTCGAGGGCGAGGTACACGCTGCCGTCCCCACCGGCCGCGATGTGCCGGACTCTGCCGAGCGCCGCGTCCGCTGCGGGAATGTCTTCGGGCAGGCCGCCGCCCGCGATTGTCTGGATTGAATAGGTCTGGTTCCAAGCTGCGCCGGCCAGCACCAGCATCAGTGCGGCAATTCGAATGCGCAAGTCCCCTCCCGGTCTGAACACGGCAGGGAACACAGGTCGTGCGCGACATTCAATCGTGAATCCAGCGCGTGGCTGCCCCAGACAGCCCCCGAACGGGCTCCAGCCGTCCTCTGATTCGAGTATTGCAGAGCGGGAGTTAGGCTGTCCACCCCAGAGCTCCGATGTTACGTCCGAAAACCGCGGGCCGGACACCGCCCCATCGGTTGCGTATTCCTTCTATCGCTTCCGGCTGTAATACTGGTTGGGCGCTCCGGGTGTGGGAGCGCCGGTCGAGACCTGCGCCCCGCTGGCGTGCGCCCGGGTCAATGCGCTGGTCAGGGTGATGCCGGAGCCGGAGACCTGTGTGCCGGCCTCGTGCGCGAACGAAAGCGGTCTGGCAACGGTGATTGTGGCGCCGCCAGAGGCTCTGCCTACGGCGACGATAACCGCCGTCTCGAAGCTTGCTCCACTGTCGATGTTGATGGTCTGGCCGGCGACGAAACCTGCCGCGCTGGCCACGGGGATCGCGGTCGCGCCCGCGGCGGTGGCTGTGCTCACCGTGGCGGCGCCTGGGGCGCCAACGTGAGCGATGAGGGCGGTTTCCAGGTCTGCGCCGGTACCGATCATAATCGCCTGGCCTGCGGCAAAGCCTGCCACGCTGTCCACTTTGATGTTGGCCGAGCCGGGGACGGCGGGGGCCGTCAGCGCGGCCGCGGGCTGAACCAGGAAATCGGTGCAGTTGCTGTCGCTGTCGAACCCGTCCGGGAACCGGCCCGCGCTCGTATTGGCCGTGGGGACCCGGGCCACCGGACCGTATTCATAGGCCGAGCCGGGCGAGGGGACAAAGCAGCCTTTCTCCTCGAGTCCGGGGGTGGCTTGGTACCCCTCGGCGACCCATGGATCGGCAAGGTATCCATAGTTGAGGCTGTCGGCGACCATCCCGGCGGCGTCACGAAGCACGATGCTGCCGGCGCTGGTGGTGAGGTTGGACCTTGTTTGAGATGGATACGGCGCGGTGAGGGTGGGTCCCCCGAACCACTGGTCGGGCGCCCTAGGCCCCTGATAGCCCGCGATCGTGACCTGTGGGTCGCGCACAACCGCGTTGACCGCGTGGTCCCTGGCGAGCGGCTTGTCGAGCGTGATGCCGGTACCAAGCGCCCTAACGGGCTCGTTGCTCGAGCGGGGAAAGGCCGTCGCCGGCTCGAAGCTGATCCCCGTTCCCCGGACGCTGAAGGCCCTGCTGGAGGCGTGGCTGAACTTGAGCGGTTCGGCCAGATCCAGGCCTGTGCCCGGGTCCTCCCCTTCCGTTAACGGGCCGCGGAAGGTGTTGCGGGCCGACGCCGTCCCCACGCGCGCAACCGTCACGGTCTCGATCCCGCTCCAATCGCCCAGCCTGATCCGGTCCCCCACCGAGATGTTGGCCACCGACGACACCTTGATGTTGGTGTCGCCCGGTTTCGCGTCCGCCGACAGCCACGCTTGTGTGCCCTCCTTGCCGACGGCGGTGACCGTAGCGATCTCGTACCGCTCCACGGTGCCTGAGACGACCGGATAGGTGGCGCCATAGCCGAGGGCGATCTTCTGGCCTACCTCGAAGCCGGCGGTGCTGGCGACGGGCACATTGGTTGAGCCAGCGGGGATCGTGATCACCGGACCGTCGGGAAGGGGTTGCCACACCGTCGTTGCTTTGCCCGCCGGGGTCCCCAGGTTCACGATCCTGCGGGTCTCCATGTCGGGGCCGGAACCGATCTCAATCGTATTGCCGGCCTTCATTCCGAGCGTGCTCCGGACGTAGATCGTGGCGTCGCCCGCACGCGCCGGAGCCGCCAGCCCGGAGTTGGCGAGGCCCAGCAGGTAGAAGCCGCCGGCTGCGAGCTTCGTCCCGGCCGGGATCTTCACCGACGAGAAGACGGCCTCCGGGGCCGGCCGGTGGGTCAGGGTCCAATTAGAGATGTCGACGGCGCTGGTGCCGGCATTGTAGAGTTCGATGAACGAGTCCGTCTCATTGGCGGGAGGAGCGGAGCTGATTCGGAACTCGTTGATCTTGATCGGGCTGACATTCCGCACTTTCTGGACCGCGGTCTCGGATTGTTTCCGGCCGGTCGTGCGGTTCGTCCACGACGCGCGTGCGACCAGGTCCCCGTTGAAGGCAGTCGGCCCCGAGGTGATCCTAAAGGTCGCGCTCACGGCGCCGCCCGGCGCAACCGGACCAGCGAGCGTCACCGATGCACCGGTGGAGCGGGAGGCGGTAGCGGTCCATCCCTGGGGCGTCGAAACGCTCAGCGTGATGTCCCCTGCGGGCGCCCCAGTGGTGTTCATGAACGTCACGATGGTGTCCTGGGAAGATCCCGGCGTGAACGTCTGGAGTCCGGGTGGCGTGGCGGCCGCCGATGCCGGTGCCAGGCTCAACCGCGCGACGTCGTACCCGGCGGCGACCACGGTGGCCTGAACCCGCTGGTTGGTCTCCTGCGTCGGAAAGGTCCCGGCGGCCGTCATCGCACCCTCGTAAAAGGTGCCCTGCGCGCGGATGCTGTTGTCGCCGCCGGCGCCCAGCACGATGGCGCCCTGCTTGCGCATCGGGTCATACGAACGGCTGACGCGGGGTCCGTCGAACATGACCGACAGGGCGCCCCGTTGCGCGTCGCCGCCCATGGTTCTCCAGCGGCCCGGAGCGCCGTCGGCCATGGCGGTCACGAACCGCCAGGTGATGCTCGGCAAGGTCACACAGAGTCTGGATCCGTCCGCGTTGGCGCAGCCGACCACGCTGTTTTCCTGGTCGGACATGATCCACGGGCCGGGGGGATTCCCGTGATACCAGGCGGTGGCGTTGCCGAAGTAGGTGGTTTCCATGGTGCCGGGGCCGTTGAAGCGGCTGTCGGTCTCCACGTTGCCGTAGTTGAAGCAGCAGTCGCCGTTGTAGTGATGGCCGTTGATCACCCAGTACTGCCCCTGCGCCTGGTCGCCTACCGCCGTGCCTTTGGCGTCGTTCCAGCGGAAGCCGATGGCGGGCGAGATGAAGACGCCATATGCCTTGTGGCCCATGATCGTAATCGGCGCCCAGTCGGCGACCGGAATGTTGTTGAACCCGCCCATGGCCGGGCCGCTGAAGTGGCCGCGGGGCGCCTGGACGAGATGGTTCCCATGGCCGGACTGATCGTAGAGGGTGGTGATCCAGCAATAGGTGTTGGCGCAGAAAGCGTCCTGCGCAGCTGCATTAGCGTATCCGCCCGCATCGGAGCCTGAGGGCTGGACGACGCCGATGTCCAGGGTCTTGCCGTCCGACTGGCGCAGCACCTGGTAGAGCGGACCGTTGTAGCCAGCGTACAGAGCGCGCGTGGAACTGTGCGCGGCCACGCAGGGCGTGCCACCCGCGGCATAGGCGTCACATGGGCCTTGTGGCCGGGGCGGCGCCCCGCCGGTCTGTGTAGCCATCGTCAACGCGCCGCCAAGAAGCGCCAGCGACGGCACGAGCCCTAGCACGCGAACAACACGCTTGCTCATGCTATCGCCTCCCGCTGGAGTAGTACCGGTTCGGCGCGCCGGGCGTGGCGGCGCCGGCGACAACCTGCGCCCCGCCGGCATGCCCCCGGGTCAAGGCGCTGGTGAGAGTGATGCCGGAGCCGGAGACCTGTGCGCCGGCTGCGTGGGCGTACATCAGCGGCCTCGCCAGCGTGATCGTTGCCCCGCCAGGACCGCGTGCGCCGCCGCGGCCTCCAGGACCTCTGGCAATCGAAACGATTACCGCCGTCTCGAAGTTCCTGCCGTCATCGACGTTGATGGTCTGACCGGCGCTGAAGCCTGTCGCGCCGGCGACAGCAATGGCTGTCGCGCCCGCGGCGGCCGCGGTGGTCACCGTCGTTGCGCCCGCCGTGCCTACCAGCGCGACAACGGCTGTTTCCTGGTTCCCGCCCGCATCAATCGTAATCGTCTGGCCGGGAGCGAAATCCGACACACTGTCGACCTTGATATTGGTCGCGCCAGCCGAGGAAGCCGTTGCCAGGGCGGTGACGGGCTGCAACTGGAAGTCGGTACAGTTGCTGTCCGCGTCGAACCCATCCGGAACCCGCCCCGCGCTAATGGTGACGGCCACGGCCTGAGTTCCCGGCCCGAAGCCGCCGCCCGCGGGCGGCATGGCGACGCGGCAGCCGCCCTCCCCCGCCCCCGACGCAGCCTGGTAGCCCTCGGCTGCCCATGGATCGACCATGAGACCGTAGTTCAGGCTGTCAACGACGAGGCCAGCGGCGTCGCGCAGGATCATGGCGCCGGCGTTGACCGGGCGGCCGGGTCTTGCATAGTCCGGGGCGGCAAGAGCGGGCCCTCCAAACCATTGGTTGGGCGCCGGAGTCCCCTGGTAGCCCGCCGTGGTGACCGTGGCGTCGCGCACCACATCGTTGACC
>JBHGAV010000035.1:0-44045 GCA_041946685.1 Bryobacteraceae bacterium
GCGTCGGGCAAGAGCGGCAGCGAGAACCTCAGAAAACCGTACGTCCCCATCTTCAGCAGGATGCTGGCCAGGATCACCGACCCCGCCGTGGGCGCTTCGGTGTGCGCATCGGGCAACCAGGTATGCAGCGGGAACATCGGCACCTTTACGGCGAAGCCCACAAAGAAGGCCCAGAACACCCACCACTGGAGAGCGGGATCGAGTTGCGTGTTCATCAACTGCGCGATGTCGAAGGTGCGCACCTGGTACTGCTGGAAGTGTTCGTAGTAGAGCGCCAGGATGCCCAGTAACATCAGCACCGATCCCACCAGCGTGTAAATGATGAACTTGATCGCCGCGTAAACCCGCCGCGCTCCGCCCCAGATGGCGATGATGAAGTACATCGGCACCAACACCAGTTCCCAGAACACGAAGAACAGCAGGAAATCGAGCGCCATGAACACGCCCAGCATCCCCACTTGCAGCAGCAGGAAGCAGCCGTAATACTCCTTGAGGCGGGTGTCGATGGCCTTCCAGCTCGCCAGGATGGAGAGGAAGCCCAGCAGGCCGGTCAGCACCACCAGCAGCAGGCTATACCCGTCGATCGCCAGATTGTAGGAGGCGCCGATCGACGGAATCCATGCCGCGCGTTCCGCGAACTGAAAGTCTTTGGTCCGGTCGAAGGCGAAAACCAGCGGCAGGCACACCACGAATCCGGCTAGGCTGGCGATGTTGGCCCAGGCCTTGATCGCCTTCTCCTTGGAAGAAGGAATGCACAGCAGGACCAGGAACCCAACCAGGGGAGTAAACAGGACAATCGACAGGATATGTTGCATGGGGGCCCGCCAGCCAGATCCCCCATATTAACGGAACCCGCCTGGGGCGGGCAATCGCGGCCGCCCCGGCTGGGCAGGGTCTCCCAGAGCCCGTGTCTTCGGGGCGCCAAGAGGCGCGTGCTCAAAAAACAGCCAAAAATCGGGCTTTTTGGCAGATTTTCCTTTACAACCATCGGCGCATCCCTTATCATTAGGTAGCGATTTATGCAGTAGTTCAACAAGGGAGAATCTTGAAGGAGGTGTATGGCTGACAAGAGGATGACGCAGAGCCAGTTCGTGAAGGCGATCGCCGCCAAGTGCGGGGTCAGCAACAAGGTCGCCAAGGGTGTGGTGGACATGTATGCCGCCATCGCGGTGGCGGAAACCAAGAAGGGCGGCGTGTTCGTTCTCCCCGGCCTCGGCCGGCTGGTGAGAGTGGAACGCAAGGCGCGCATGGGTCGCAACCCCGCGACCGGCGAAGCCATCAAGATCCCGGCCAAGAAGGTCGTGAAGTTCCGCGTCGCCAAGGCCGTCAAAGACGCGATTGTGCCGCCGAAAAAGAAGTAGCTGGCGGCCAGCCCAAGAAACTGAAACCCCGCGATCTCTCGCGGGGTTCTTTCTTTTTGCAGCTATGAAAAACCGGAGTGCGGATTGCCCAGCTTGCGGGCAACGCAAGGAAGCCTAAGCCTGCTTCTTCTCTTCGGTCTTGTCCTCGTTCTTGAGGGCGTTCTTGAAGTTGCGGATTCCTTCGCCCAAACCCTTCGCCAGTTCCGGGATCTTGCGGCCGCCGAACAGCAGGACGCCGATCGCCAGAATGATGAGAAGCTCAGGCATGCCTATAGACCTCATGCGGCCTCCTTTGCACCTTGCATCTTCATTGTAGGGACCCTGCGGGAGGCCGTCAACCTGGGTCAGGCGCCCGGCCCGGCCACCAGGCGCGCCAGGTACTCGCGGAATTCCCCTCCCAGGTCCGGCCTCTGCAAGGCAAGCTCTACCGTGGCGGCAAGAAAGCCCAGCTTATCGCCGGCGTCGTAGCGCCTGCCTTCGAAGCGATAGCCATAGATCGGCCCGCTGGCGAGCATGTGCCTCAGCGCATCGGTTAACTGGATTTCCCCGCCCTTGCCCGGTCCCACCGAATCGATCGAGGCGAAGACCTCGGGGGTGAGGATGTAGCGGCCGATGATCGCCAGGTTCGACGGCGCATCGGCCGGCTGCGGCTTCTCCACCAGGCTGCGGACGCGAAAAAGGCGGTCGCTTCGCCCGTTGTATACCACCGGCTCGGCCTCCACCACGCCGTAGGAGGACACGCTACGATCGGGGACTTCCATGAGCGCCAGCACCGGCGCGCCGAATGTGTCGTAGACATCCAGCAACTGCCGGATGCAGGGCACTTCCGCGTCGATGACGTCGTCGGAAAGAACCACGGCGAACGGTTCGTCGCCCACCAGTTCCCGGGCGCAGCGCACGGCGTGCCCCAGACCCAGCGCTTCTTTCTGCCTCACGTAGGCGACGTTGATCATCTCCGAAATGGCGCGCACCGATGCCAGCAGATCCTGCTTGCCGCGGAGTTCGAGCACGCGCTCCAGCTCGAAGCTCACGTCAAAATGGTCCTCGATCGCGCTCTTGCCGCGCCCCGTGACGATGATGATGTTGGGGACACCAGACCGGATGGCTTCCTCCACGCCGTACTGGATGAGGGGCTTGTCCACCAGCGGAAGCATCTCTTTGGGTTGGGCCTTGGTGGCCGGCAGGAAGCGTGTGCCGTGGCCGGCGGCCGGGAAAACGGCTTTTCGCACAGGAGTAGCCATTGGTCTCATTGTACGCAGCCGCGGTTGCCATCGAGAAGGGCTTCGGGTGGAGAATGGAACTTGCGCTCCGGAGCCGTGCAACTGCCCGTCGCCCTCAGAGCCCTGCGGCATCGCAATTTCCGTCTCTTTTTCGGCGGCCAGCTCCTGTCGCTGACGGGAACCTGGATGCAGAACGTGGCGCAATCCTGGCTTGTGTACCGGCTCACCGGGTCCAGTCTGCTGCTGGGCTCGGTTGGCTTCGCGTCGCAAATTCCCATCCTCCTGCTCGCTCCGGTCGGCGGGGCGGTAGCCGACCGTTGCCGTCGCCACCGCGTCATTGTGGCTGCGCAGTCCGCCGCCATGCTCCTGGCCTTCCTGCTCGCCGCCCTGACCCTCTCCGGGCAGGTGCGGGTGTGGCATGTGACGGTTCTGGCGTCGATGCTGGGCTGCGTTAATGCCTTCGACGTCCCTGCTCGCCAGTCGTTCTTTGTCGAAATGGTGGGGAAGGACGACTTGCTGAATGCCATCGCGCTCAACTCGACCATATTCAACTCGGCGCGGGTCATGGGGCCGGCGGTGGCCGGGATCCTGGTTGCCGCCGTAGGGGAGGGCTGGTGCTTTCTGCTCAACGGGGTGAGCTTTCTGGCTGTGATAGCAGGGCTTCTGGCGATGCGCCTGCCGCCGCCGGCAGCCCCCCCAGCGCGCGCACCCGTCCTGACGGAGCTGGTCGAGGGAATTCGTTTCGCACGCGGCGCCATGCCCGTGCGAGTGCTGTTGATGCTCCTTGGAATCGTCAGCCTGGTGGGAGTCCCGTACACGGTTCTCATGCCGGTCTTCGCTGACCAGATCCTGCACGGAGGAGCTCGCGGCCTCGGCCTGCTCATGGGCGCTACGGGCCTGGGCGCGGTGACCGGCGCGCTCGCGGTGGCCTCGCGCACCAGCGTCAGGGGGCTGGGACGCGTGGTTGGGTGGGCCTCTGCAGGCTTCGGCGCCAGCCTGGTGCTGTTCTCGCTGTCCCGCTGGTTCTGGGTTAGCTGGCTGTTGCTGATTCCGGTGGGGTTCTGCCTGATGGTGCAGATGGCCTGCTCGAACACCCTGATCCAGGCCATGGTCCCAGATCATCTCCGCGGCCGGGTGATGGCGCTCTATTCGATCATGTTCATGGGCATGGCGCCCTTTGGGGCGCTCGGAGCGGGTGTGGCGGCCGAGCGGCTAGGAGCGCCCTGGACGGTGGCTCTGGGCGGTGCAGCCTGCGTGGCGGCCTCGCTCGTGTACCGGTCGCGCCTGCCCGCTCTCCGCCAGGAAGCGCGGCAGTTGATCATAGCGCAGGGGATGGCCGGCGGTGAGCCGCCGGCCCCCGGGGTGCCCCGATCCTGATGGTCTAGAACCTGACGCCGACCCCGATCATGGGCACGAAGTCGTGCAGCCAGCCCTTGAGCTTGGCTCCCGGCGAGGGCGCTATGACTTCCCTTGGGAAGGGCGTGATGTAGTCCCGGACCTCAAGGCGAACAAACACGGAGTCGCTCATGGCCACCTTGACGCCGCCACCCACACTGACAAGCCCCTTGATCTCCTGGGTCTTGGTGAGCAGGGCGAACTTGGCCGCGGGCTGGTATGCCGCCTCTGTTCCCGTTCCGCGATAGTAACGGACGCCCGCGCCACCGGCCAGGAAGGGCCGGATGCGGGCGTCGCGGTCCGCGGCGTGGTAGACGAGGTCGTAGTGGACGATGTGGCTCTCGCCTCCGAAGCCGGCCTCCTGGCCCGCTCCGGTGACCTTCAGGTTGCTGCTGCGGTACACATAGTGCATCTCGCCGCCCAACCGCTCGTACATGTTGTGGCCCGCCACCACGCCGGCCGCCGGCCCGTACTTGAGGCCTGCCGTGCCGCTTCCGGCCGTGCTGGTCACGCTTGGATTCCAGGAGTAGCCGAAGCCGCCGTGTGCGCCGAGTTCCCACTCCTGCGCAAAGGCCAGAGCCCAGCTCAACAGGAACAGCATCAAGAAGCATCTAAAGGTCAATTTCATGGGTCCTCTCCAATATGGCCCACTCTCCACCTGGTTCTGCCGCTACTTGACAACCCGCACCGAGAACGTCAGGTCCTGATCGGGGCGGCTGATTACCAGCGGCACTTCCATGCCGCGCGGCACCTCGGCCGGAACATAAACGTTGATCTGATAGACGCCGACCTGCCCGGGCACCAGTCCGGCGTACAAGACAGGCAGCGCCACCCCTCCCAGTTTCACGCCGGGCAGAACGGTCGACTCCGCCAGAGGTTCCAGCGGGGCCGCCGCCCCCGTATCTACGGAGGGAGAGGTCCGCCCGAGACCCGTGGCATAGATCACAATGTGATCGCCGGGGTGAATTGGATTCGCCAGCGTTACCGCCTCGCCGTTGACAGCGCGGTAGAGGGCGGCAAGCCCCGTTTCCGGACCGGCAACCGCAGTCTGGAACACCGCCGGGGCTGAGCTGGCGACCGTCAGCGTGAAGGGGTCGCTCATCCCGCCCGCGGTGCGCAGCACCATGGTGGCGTTGCCGACCACCTCATAGGGAATCTGTGCGTTGATCTGGCCGGGAGAAACCATGAACAGGGGCGCCTTCACGTTGTTGACCGTCAGGCAGGCCTCCCCCAGGGTGGTCGGGACCGGCAGCTCGCTGTTGGACAGCGTCACCCGGCTCAAGTCCCTACCACGCACGCCGACCAGCCCGCCGGTGGCCACTGCCGGGCTTCCGTCGGCGAGGTTGAAAACGCTCTGGATCACGGGTTTTGCCAGCGCCGCGTCGTAGTCCCATGGCATGACCGTGAAGCCCGATACGCTGAGGGAGATCACCGAAGCCCTGTTGGCGGGCACTGCGAGCGTTCGCGTAAATGGCACGATGGTCTGACCGATCTGCCCTGTTGCGGCCGTCTTCATACCTTCGGCCGTGAGCGGCGCCTCGATCATCTTGGTCGGCCGGATCGACGCCAGCGTCGTCAGGTCCACCCGCTGAAGTACCCCGGGAGCGGCGGGGGAAGACGCGGTGGTGCGCAACCCGAGGCCGTCCAGAATCGTGAAACCCGAAGAGCTGCCGGTCGTCGTGGCAAGCTGGCCATAGGGTACCAGGGAAGAATTCAGAAGGTTGTTGTCAACCAGGAACACCTGATCCGCCAGAGCGGCGTACGCTCCTCCGAGCTTCTCGAAGTCCTTCCGGGATGCCACGAACGTGTCGGCCGAGGCGTCGTACAGCAGCACCTTCCCATCCGGCATGGCTGCCATGATCTTGGACCAGGACGGCGTGGGGGTCAGGACCGTGTCCAGCGGGATGTCGTTGCAGTAGACGCCCAGCGATGGCAGGGTGATCGCCCGGCGGGTCTCGAAGTCGATTCTGTCGATGGTGTGCAAGCCGACTCCATTCGGGCATCCCTGCCCCGGAGAAACCCCCCGGACCGTCGCCAGAATCGCGTTGCTGGAGGCGGCAATCGAACGCGGGTAGTGGCCGAAGGGAAAGACGATCGGATCCAATTGTTGGAGAAGATCCAGGTCATAGACGTTGGCAATTTGTGAGTTGTCGTTTGCCACCATCATGAACCGGTAGTCGGAAGTGATCGCCATCTGGGTCGGTGTATTGCCCGTGCGCAGCGTCGCGATTTGTTCGAAGGTCGTGGCGTTGAACACCAGGACCTGGTTGCGGTCCTGCCTCAGCACGTAGAAGCGGTCCCTCACATCGTCCGCCAGGATGTCCACCAGCTTGCCCGGCAGGTTGAACAGCGCCCCGCGCTGCTCCGGCTCGCGCGTGTTGATCAGAACCCGGATCGGCGCCGGCACGTTGATCGCCGACCGCGAACTGATCGTGATCGTGCCCGTCGACGTTCCCTTGGCGTTCTGGTACAGATTCGGGTCCACGGAGATCTTCACGTGGGCGGGCGTGGTCCCCGAGGTGGGCGACAGGGTGACTCCCGGCATCGTCGTCGCGACCTTGAAGTCGATATTGCCGCCGCCCTCGTCGTAGATGAGGATTTCCTGCGTCATGATCCTGCGATCGCAGAAGCTGCCCCGGAAGAGCACGTCCTCCTTGGTTGCGGTCACGCGGGGGGCCCTGTACAAGTCCCCCACGGGCAGTATCATGACCCCGCTGTCCGATATGGCGTACATCGTGTTCATGTCGCCGCTGAACAGGCTCCTGCCGGCGAGGTTCTCGGGAAGCTGGAGTCTCTCGCGCACGGTCAGGTTGTCCGAGTCGACAACGTGAAGCACCGGGGGTGCCGCGACGCCCGACGTGGTGGTGGCTTCCGGGATCTGTGCGTAGATGAGAGACCTCGCCCAGTCGAAGGCGTGGCTGCCGGTGTTGAGCTCGCCTTTTGCGTACGGGAATTGCGCGATCAGGACGTAGTCCCTGTTCGTCATCGCCCAGCCGGTCAGGAAGGATGTCGCATCCTGATTCACGCTCACCACCCGCGGGCCGAGTGGGGGAGAAGCGGTGAAGCCGACGATCTCTAGTTCACTGGTGGTGACGTCGAACCGGAAATGCACCGTGAGCTTGTCGTCCTGCGCCTCGGTCCCCGCCACGCCGACGATCCAGCGCTTGTCACCAGAGACGCCTACGCTGGCTTGTACGATTTGAGGCGGGAACTTGGGGAGCGGAATGGGGAGGTCGCCGCCGGACATGGGCTTGGGAACCAGGTCCTGGAAAACACCGGTAGCGGGGTCGAGCAACTGGAAACCCGTCTCGGATACCACCAGCGCCCGGGTGCCTCCGCCGAAAGCCACGGCCAGGGGGGAGGAGCCGGTGGCGAGGGTCTGCTTCACAGCTCCGTCAAGATCCAGGACGGTAAGCGCGGGCTGGAGCGTCACCCCCGTTGCCAGCCATTTAGCGTAGTGCGCGACGACCAGGTATCGGCCATCGGGCGACAGCGCAATCGATCCGGGCTGTGGAGGGACAAGCAGGGGCGTTTGCAGCGAGAAGTCCGAGGTGGACATCACCTCGATCCGGTTGGCCGTGAAGTTGGCGACGTATAGCAACCCCCGGCGCTCATCCAGCGCGATGTCCGACGCATGCCCTCCGATCTGAACGACCTTGCCCAAGGTGGCGGCGCACGCCGACCAGGACACGACGGCCGCCAGAGTGAGACGCAGAAGCTTGGCTGTGAACACTAGCGTACCTCTTCTTTCAGAGACAGGCCTACTCCACTCGACTGCACTGTCAACTCTAACATTTCATTGGAGATCGTCAATATTCTCGATGGGTAGCAGGGGCATGATTACAAAGGTTAGCAGCGCTGGGGCATGCTTGCTCCGGACCGGTAACCTAGGCCGGACCCCGAGCGCCTGATTCCTTGGAGCCTTCTGTAGTACCCTGACAGGTAGGGCATGCCCACTCAAAGCGAACCATCTCCTGAAAGCGGCGGCGCTCCCTTGCAAGTCGCTCAAAAGGCTGTACCTGCTAGGCAAGCGGGGGGGAGGCGCTGGCTGCCTCCGGTTATCCTGCTGGGGGTCTTGCTGGCGGGGTGGGGAACCTACCTGCTGGCCAACCGACCGGTCCAATCCCAGAAGATTGCCGCGCTGGAAGCCGTTCCCACCGCCGTGGCTCGTACCGGCGTGCTGGAACAGACCTTGCGCCTCACTGGCCAGACGTCCGCCAGGCGTTACGCCTCCATCATCGTTGCCCGGTTTCGCGGGCAACCGGGAATGGGCAGGGGGTTGGTGCTCACCAAGCTGGCTCAGGGCGGAACCTTGGTGAAGACCGGCGACGTGGTGGCGGAGTTGGACAGCGAGGACATGCAGACCACCATCGATGACCTCAAGTCCAGCATCGACCAGTCTGTATTGAACCTGGAAAGGCAGAAGGCCCAGTTGGCGCTTGACTGGCAAAGCCTTGAGCAGACGCTGCGTGCCGCCAAGGCAACCTGGGAGCGGGCCACGCTCGACTACAAGAAGGCTGATGTGCTGACGCCTATCGAGCAGGAGATCTTGCGGCTCGCCATGGAGGAAGCCGAAGCGCAATACAAGCAGCAGCAGGCGAGCCTCGGCTACAAGAAGATCTCTCAGGACGCTCAACTGCGCGTGTCGGAGATGGCGCTCCAGCGCCAGCAGTTGCGGTACGAGCGCAGCCTGAATGACCTGAAAGGTTTCACGTTCCGTGCCCCGATGGATGGGCTGGTGGTGGTGCAGTCGGTTGAGCGCAGCGGAGGAACAACGGCGCAGTACGCCGTGGGCGACACGGTGAACCCCGGCCGGGCCTTCCTGAAGATCGTCGATACTTCGACCATGCAGGTGGAGGCCAGCGCCAGCCAGGCTGAGGCTACGGCTCTCCGCGTTGGCCAGCAGGCCAAGGTGACGCTGGACGCGTTCCCGGGGCTCGAGTTCACCGGCAGTGTCTACAGCGTCGGCGCGATGGCCCGACCGAGCATGTTCGAGAGCTATTATGTGCGCTCTGTTCCCGTGAACATCCTGATCAAAGGCCAGGATGCTCGCCTGATCCCGGACCTGTCTGCCGCGGCCGAGGTCTTGTTGGCGCGTGACGAGGGTAAAGTGCTGGTCCCTCTTGAGGCGGTCCAGACCGAGGGAGACCGGACTTTCGTTTACCTTCGGAACGGCCCCCGGTTCGAAAAGCGTTACGTTGAGGTGGGCAGGCGAGGCAACGTTGATGTGGCCGTGACGTCGGGCCTGAGCCCCGGCGACCGGGTAGCTCTCGCCAAGCCGCCTCTCGGTTCCTAGCGCTCCGAAGTCGTCCCGCGGTTCCAGCTTGCAGACAGAAGTCGGCCCCGGTGCGTCTTCGTCAGGGTCGGCCCGGGAGCAGGCGGGCCATTTCTCGACAATGCCGCCTGCGTTGCTGCTCCAAGCGGCTACATCTATGTCGAACGTCGATCCCCAGGCGGCCTCCACGGCCTTGGTCAACGGATCCGTGTGGCAGCTCTCGAAGATGGGCCGTCCAAGCGACAGGTTGATGACACGAATGTTGAACTGATTTCTCAGCTATTCGGCGCGGTCCAAGGCGGCCAGGACTATGGAGCGCGGCGATGTCAGAGCCCACCGCTTCGCGGGAGTAGTCGGAGGCCGACGCCAGCGCGCCCGTGGACTGAACTGGATGACGACGCGAACCTCCTTCGGCGCCTTCGCTCCATTCAGCGGTGCCGCGACATCGGGGCCACAGCTTCGAGCTCTGCGCAAAGAGGCCGCCTCTGAGAAGCACCAGGAAGAGCTGCAAAATGTAAGAGCGGCGTGAATAACCGCCGAGCTGGCCCGCAAATCCCGCTCCAAGCCGCCGGAAGAAGCCTAACACGCTCTAACGAAAGAAGATAGCTGGGGCGCCCAGACCTCCTGAGGTACGCTGTGCGCGTCAGGGCTGGTGCTCCCGCCCTATTGCGGCAGCCGCGCTGTGTCGATTAGGTCGTTGGAGACAAGGTGCAGCACCCCGGCGCCGCCCGTGTGCGGCACGGTCGAGTGGCCAGGCACAGCGATGACACTACGTGCCCGCGCGTACATCGTTTCAGTGACTGCGGCAGGTGCAACTGTCCTGGGCTATGGGCTGTGGTCCTGGCACTCGACGGACTGGGCCCGCTACCTCTTCCTCCTGGCCGTCTCGATTCTCGCTCCCGGCATGAAGGTGAGTCTGTCTGGCGGCGCGGGCACATTGTCCCTCAACTTCCTGCTCATCCTGATTGGCATCGGATCCCTGAGCCTGGGCGAGACACTGGCGATGGGCTCGGCGGGAATCCTGGTAGAGAGGTTCTACCACGCCAGTCACCGCCCTGGCGCGTTCCAGACCGTTTTCAATGTGGCCGGCATGGCACTCTCGGTGGGGACCGCCTACGGCGCCTACCATGCCGCCTTGCGCTTCGGCGAATGGTTCCAGCTTCCCGTGCTGTTGATGCTGGCGGCGGGAGTATTCTACCTGTCTAACACCTTGTCCGCAGCTCTGGTGATCGCGCTGACGGAAGGGAAATCGCCTTGGCCGGTCTGGCGGGAGACGTATTTCTGGTCGTTCCCGAACTACCTGCTGGGTGCGGCTGTGGCGTGGGTGCTCAGTGCGGTCAGCAGAGTCCTCGGCTGGCAGGCGTCCTTGCTGCTGCTTCCGGTCCTGTTTGCGTTGTACCGCTCGCACCGTCAATGCGTGGATCGCCTGCAAGAACAGAGGCGCTACGCCGAGGAGCAACAAGCGCAAGCGCAGCAGCTGGCCGCGCTCCATCGCCGCACCATTGAAACGCTGGCGGTGGCCGTGGAGGCAAAGCACCAGGCGACGCACGACCATCTGGCGCGAGTGGAGGTCTACGCTCTGGCGATCGGCCGCGAGCTGGGGCTCAGCGAGGATGAGCTGAAGGCGCTGGAAGCCGCGGCCCTGCTGCACGACATCGGCAAGGTCGCCGTACCCGAGCAGATCATCTCCAAGCCGGGCAGGCTTACGCGGGATGAATTCGAGAAGATGAAGATTCATCCCGTCGTGGGAGCCGAACTGGTCGAGCGGGTCGATTTCCCCTATCCGGTGGCGCCGATCGTGCGCGCCCACCACGAAAAGTGGAATGGCAACGGGTACCCGGACGGGCTGGCCGGAGAGAACATCCCCATCGGGGCGCGAATACTGGCCGCCGTTGATTGCCTGGACGCGCTGGCTACGGACAGGCAATACCGGCGCGCGCTCCCCCTGGATGAGGCCGTGGCCGTGGTCAAGAAAGAGGCCGGGATCAGCTACGATCCGCGGGTCGTGGAGATACTCTCGCGCCGCTGCGTCGAACTGGAGGGGAAGGCCAAACGGAGCGCCATGGCGCAGCGGGCGAGACTGTCGACGCACGTAAAGGTGAAGCGCGGGGCAGCGCCCGCAGCAGGCTTCGAGGAGTCTGCGGACGAGACCGCGAACGACCTGGTGAGGTTCCACCTCTCGCTCGAGGCCGCCGCATCACTACCGGCGGGGACGGAGGAGAGCCGACAGCGGTCGGTTGCGCCTTCGGGACGGGCGGAGATCTTCGCCGAGCTGCGAGAGAGCCTCCTCCGCCAAGTCCCTTACGCATCGCTAGCTGTCTTCCTCCGGCAAGGCAATCGCCTCGTAGCGGAGTTTGTGGACGGGGAGGGCCGGGACCGCTTCGCCTCTCTGGAGGTTCCGATGGGTAGGGGGCTGGCCGGTTGGGTAGCCGAGTTCGCGACGGCCATCATCAATGGCGACCCGTCGGTGGAGCCAGGCTTCGTGAACCAGCCGCCTCTTGGCTCCGCTCTGGCGGTGCCTGTGGAATCCAGCACCGGCGCCGCCGGGGTCCTGTCGCTGTACCGCCGGGAACGGAATGCCTTCCGCACGTCGGAGCTGCGGGTGTTGTTCTCAGTCGCGACGAGGCTCAGCCGCCAGCTCGACTTGTTGGCACAGCCGCAATAGCGGCTGCGCTTCTGGCAGTCGCGGAATCGCGGCGATGAGTTGTCGGGTGTAGGGGTGGCGCGTAGCGCGGAAGACTTCGATGGTGGCGCCCCACTCGGCCAGCTCGCCCCATCCAGAATCGCGACCCGGTCGGGCCGCCGGCGGCGTCAGCCCCGCGTCTCGATCTCGATCCGGTGCTCTCCCGGCGGCAGGCGGAGCGTGAACCGTTGTGTGGACGTGAAGACAGTCGGCTCCATGATCCGGCGGTCGATCCGCACACGGCGGGGAAGGGCGTCGAGCACTGCGTAGACCCGCGCCGCGCTGCGATAAGTGAACCGGATCCCGCCCGGCACGCTCTCGGCGGAGATCAGTTCTCCCGTCAGATCGAGAAGCCGCGCGCAGGGCCGGTCCTTCGCGGGCTGGATGGAGTGCCGGCCGGGCGGGATCCACAGCGCTTCTCCGTCTCCGGCCGGCCACAATCGCCCGTCGAGTAGTGCCTCGCCGCGCCATCTGATCCCCGCTCCGTGCGGCGAGTCGACGACCAATCCCTCCCCCTGGCGCTCGCAGCGCAGAACAGCCGCCGCCGCCGAGCTTAGCCAGGCCACGTCGCGGGGACGGATGGAGTTCTCAAAGTAGAGGGCCACGCGCGGGAACGCCCGCGCCGCCTCGCTGACGAGCTGCATCAACTCCGTCCCAGCCTGCTGTTTGGTGGGATAGACGTCCTGGTAGCGTTCCACGATGTTCAGATCAATGGCCAGACGGTCGCGGTGCGGCGTGAGCGCCGCATAGGCGGCCGCGATCCTGTGGTAGCGGTCCGGCCCGAGGTTCCAGACCGTGGCGGGGTCCTCCACCAGAAATGTGAAGCTGCGGCGGGCGAGCAGCGGCAGCAGGGCCGCCGCGTCCGCCCCCACGGCGTCGCGCATGCCGCTGTCGAAGCGGTCATCCACGTTCGTGAGTACGATGTCCAGATCCGGGCGCAGGCGGCGCATCGACTCCACCCGGGCCAGCCACTCCTTCTGGATCCGGCGCGCCAGTCCGGAGCGGAAGTCGAGAAACCGGCGCAACCCGGACGGGTTCTTGGCTAGGTGTTCCGGCGAGGAGGCGTCAAAAAGGTTTCGGGGGTCGAAGCCGTGTTTGTCCCGGAAGAGGCGGCGCACGTCGCCGTTCATCGGCGTGAACCTGGAAGGGTTCCCGTGGCCTTGCAGGGACTCGAAGTAGAGCTCGGCCAGGTTGACGCCGTCCCAATCGAATCGCTCCAGCAGGCCTTCGATCCCGGTCGCTACGGCGGCCGCGCAATCGGGATTGGCCAGGTTCATCAGCTTGCGCCAGTCCAGATGGGCGTCGGCGCCGAGCGCCGTCTGCTCCCGCCACTCGGGGTGATCGGCCCAGAACTTCTCGCTGACGTGCGGCAGTTCCAGCCAGGCGTACACCAGGATCCCCCGCCGGTGGCAGGCCTGGATAAGACCTTTGAGATAGGCGTCTCTGGCGGCGTCCGGCTCGAAATAGTGCCAGGCCGCAACGTGCAGCCCGCGGATGCCCGCGGCGATCCACCGCTCGGCGAGGTAGTCCACATCGGCACGGCTGCGGTATGAGGTGTCAAAGAATGCCCACAGGCGGCTGGACCGGAAGGGAGGCCGCAAACCGATGGTCGTGAGCGCATCGAGCAGGCCGGGAAACCGCTCGTATCCTCTCGGACCTGGAGAGACGGCGACCCACAGGACGCCGCCTGCGCCTCGCCGCATGCCAGCTACCATAGGCGCGCCCCTGGTGCGCTCACGGGCCAGGATGGCGGCCTCTTCCGGCAGTCGAAACACCGGCGTCTCAACCGGGCGCTCCCACACGATGTCCAGCCCCGGATCCCGCCTTTCCTCCACACTGACCACCCGAACGCGTTCCGCGGTGGACACGAAGCCGAACGACTTGGCAATCTCCGACTCGCCCTCGAGGATGAGGTAGGCCCCGGCCTCCACCCTGGACATCCAATCAACCGCGGCTGTGTGTTCTCCGGAACGGATGATGAAGATCTGGGTCTGATCCGGGTCGCCTGCCGTGAATCCCACCGAGCCAAGTATCTGCAGCCAGGGGCCGGGGTCTGGCCCGACCGTGCGCAGGCTGGACGGCTCGGCGCTCCACGCTAGCGCCAGAATGCAGGCCAGCAGGATCCGGCTACCGGGTGAAGGCATACCAGAACCCCGCCCGCAGGTCGGTGTACATGCGGGGCCAGGGGTTGCCTTCCGTGCGTGTGTAGGCGCCGCGCAGCGCGTTCACCGAGAAGACCCATGCGGCCGGCATCCACTTCCAGCGGAACCGGAATCCGGGCCCCGCCTCCACGGCGTTGGCCCAGTACTCGCGCCGTAGGTCGGCAGTGAAATTGACGCTCCAATAACACTGGGTTTCCAGATCTCCCAGGACGCCTGCCAGCGGCAGGGTGTAGCCCACGCGGTTCTGGGAGTAGAGCACGAAGTCGTTCTGAAACCGGCTCAGGAAGACTCCGTCGTCGTTGGTTTCGGCGAACAGGCCGTCTTCCCGCCTGCCGAGCAGCTTCCCCACACCCCGGTAGAACGCGACCCCGCCCCTGTAGTCGGCCGCCATCCGCGGCAACAGGTTGCGGACGTCCTGGTAGTGGGCGGCGCTCCCTGCTTCGGCCCACAGCATGAGCCCGTGCCAGTAGCTGGTGGCCAGCCCGGCTCCGAAGATGAGGCTCCGCTCGGAGAGATACTGCGGGCTGGCGTCACCCGTGAGGGTGCGCGTGTCCCCGACGAACCGCGTCGACAGGTACGCGCGCACGGGGAGTCTCCCCAGTTTCCACTCGGTCTTCACCTGCCCGTAGCTGAACACGTCCCTCCACCGCGACGAGTAGCTGGGGAAGAGCCAGACGGCCGTGCGAAAACGCGCCAGCGAGGGGCGAAGCGTCGCGTACGCTTTGCTGGCTTCGCCGGCGATCTGCGGATCCGGGCTCTTGCGCGCCAGGCCGAACCAGCGCAGGGCTTGCCCGTCTTGTCCCATCACGTTGTGGGTCCAGCCCAGGCCGAGGATGACCTTGAAATCGAGCGGGTCCCTTTCGTGGGCGGCCGAGTAGTACTTCAGGGCGTCGCGCAGGTAGCCGGCCTGGTAGCTGCGCTCGGCCAGCGCTTTGACGTCCTCTTCAGCCTGGGGGACAGCGTCGTCCGGACGCCGCTTCAGTGACAACGGAATCTTCTCTAGCTCGGCCTGGGCTTCGGCGGTGTTTCCCATGGCCTCGAGCAGGTAGACCAGTTCCCGGCGCAAATCCAGGTTGGCGGGGTCGAGCTCGATCGCCTGCCGGAATTCGTAAACGTAGGGGTAGCGCTCAGGGAGCAGCCTGCGCGCGGCTTCGGCCGCACGCGGTTCGGCACCGCGCGAGGCGGCCAGCAGGGCCGCACCAGCCTGCTCGGTCAGACCCTGGGCCAGATATACTCGCCCCAGGTCCACCAGAAGATCGCGCCACTGCGGCCGCAAGCGCCACGCCTTGAGGTAGTGCTCGGCTGCCAGGGGCAGGTCTCCGCGCCGGTCGGCGAGAACGGCCAGCTCGCGATGCGCGCTGAAGTCATCCGGGTCGGCCTGGAGCGCATCCCGCCAGCGCTGGATTCCCTCCTCCAGCGAACGGTCGATGTTCTGGAACGCGGTTTCGGCCGTCTCCCTGGTGGCCTGATCGCCCTCTTTGCGGAGCCGGTCGAACACGCGGCGGGCCAGGGCAGTCTTTCCGGTTTCGTGGCACAGGAAGGCAAACTCGAGTGCGGCGCCCAAGTCGTCCGGCGCGAGCCGCATCACCTCCTGGAACTGGTCCCGAGCTGCTTCCGTCTCGCCGGTCTTCAGGTAAGTGTAGGCCAGGTCTTTGCGGACCGAAGGACGTTCGGGAGCGGCCCTGACCGCGGCAAGAAAGTGCTCCACCGCCGTCTCGTAGGCTTTGGTTTCAAGGGCCTGATAAGCCTTGTTGAGCGGATCCCAGGCCGGATCCTGTTCTTGGCCGCACAGCGCAAGGCAGGCTGCGGCAACCAGGAGACCTGAACGTATCACCGGGTGCTAGCCATAGGGCTATAGATGAGTAGTGCCCCGAGGAGAGAAGATTCGCAGGGGAAAACGTCAGTCCTGACTGCTTGCTGCCTCGCTGATCCGCATGGATATCTCCGACAGCAACACGGTGGGGTACGCGGCGGCTGCGGCGGCTATCAACAGCGACATGCACAGGAAGACCAGGTTTGCCAGTTGTCCCGAAACGCTTGTCCCACTGGCCAGCGCCGCCAGCGCCGCGCCGAACGGGCCCAGGGCGCCCATGGTGAACTTGGGAAGACCGGTGATCAGGACCAGCTCGTAGCCGGGAGTAGCCTGCTGCGCGGTCCAGAGGGTCAGCGACACGGGAAAGGCCATCGCGGTCCAGACCAGGAAGAGAATCAGGCCCGTCATAGCAAACACGGAAAGGTAGGCGGGGAAAATAACCCTCGGGCTGGCGCGCATAGTCCCAAGGGACGACGTGAACGAGCCCCAGGCGCCGGTATGCCGCGTGCAGGCCGCCGCCGCTGCGAGCCAGACACCGGCGGCCGCCACCACCAGCAGGCCCGCGTTGAGCAGCACCAGGGGCATGAACGCGAGGGAAATCAGGACTTCCCCCAGGCTGCCCAATCGGCCCAGAGAAAAGAAGACGACTTCGGCAAACAGCACACACACCACCAGGGCGGCAAAAAGAGCTGGTGCGCCCACTGCGGCGGGGAAATTCGCGAAAGCCGCGGCCAGCGGCCCTGAACCCGTCGCGCAGGAGCGCGTCCGTGCAGTCAGGTGTGCCAGACCCAGAACGAAGATGCCGTTGGCAATGAAGGTAAACAGCAGGCCGATGACCGACAGCACATTGCGCAGCGTCGGCAGAACTGTCTGGGCACCCAGGAACACGAAGATGCACAGCACCAGCATCAACAGGAAGAGTCCCTTGATGGCGTACCGGATGCGCGCCAGATCGGCAGCCTCGAGGGTGGCCTGCCAAAGCGAGGTCAACAGCGGTTCCGGCATGGTCAGCTCCTTCCAGATTGTCAGGGCCGAAGTCCGGCATCAAGTATACATCGATCCGGCGGGCTGCTCCCCGTCCTTGCCCGCCGTGGGTGGTGCCGCTGACCTTTTTCTTGCCAAAACCGTGGGCTTCCAGTACAGTAGACGCTGACGGGAGGAAACATGGCATTCTGTCCAAGTTGCGGCGCGCCCGTGGAGGGCAAGTTCTGTGCGAAATGCGGGACCCCGGTTGCGGGGGGGGCACCACCTCCCGCCAGCTCTGTGCCGCCTCCATCGCCCGAGCCTCAGGTGGCTTCCGGAATGGCCCCCAATGTGGCCGGCGCGCTTTGCTACGTTTTGGGCCTCATCACCGGCATCATCTTTCTGGTGCTGGAGCCCTACAACCGGAACAAGGAGGTCCGTTTCCACGCCTTCCAGGCCATCTTCTTCAACATCGCGGTGATTGTCATCGCCATCGCGCTCATGATTCTCGGCATGATCGTGGGCGCGGTGATTCCGTTCGCGGGGGCCATGCTGCTCAGTTTGGTGTCGCTGCTGGTCTGGCTTGGCTCGCTGGTGCTCTGGGTGGTGCTGATTATAAAGGCGTACGGGGGGAGCCGGCTGGTCTTACCCGTGATCGGCGCCATGGCCGAGAAACAGGCGTAGCCGGGGCAGAGGTCGCCCGCGTCCAAACTCTTGTATGATGGCACTTTTGGTGTGCCTGCTGGCTGCCGATCTCCTGGCAGCGCAGGCCCCCAGGATCTCGGTCATCGACTTCTACGGTCTGCGCAGGCTGTCCGAGGGGCGGTTGAGGCAGGCCTTGGCCGTCAAAGAAGGAGATCCGCTGCCCCCTTCCAAGGCCGATGTGGAAGAGAGGCTCACAGAGCTGGATGGCCTGGTGCTGGCCCGGGTGGAGGCGGTCTGCTGCGAGGCCGGCGGAGCGATGTTGTTTGTCGGGATCGAGGAAAAGGGGGCACCTCATTTCGACGTTCACGCACCGCCCTCCTCTTCGGTGACTCTCCCGGACGAGGTCGTGAGCACCTACCGAGCCTTTTTGGATCGGTTTGAGGAATCGGCAAGGTCGGGCGAAGACCGGGAGAGTTACCGCCTCGGCTACCGGCTCTCGGCCGACGCGGGAGTCCGGGCTTACCAGGAGCAGTTCGTCGCGGTGGCCAAAGAGAACTTGCCGGTGATCCGCGAAGTCCTGCGCGAGTCTGTCGACGCGGAGCAGAGGATGATGGCCGCCTACCTGATCGGTTATGCCCCCGACAGGCAGGCCGCCGTGGACGCGCTCGAATATGCGCTGCGGGACCCCGAGGAGCCCGTCCGCCGCACCGCTCTCGGCGCGCTCACTGCCATCGCCGTTCATGCCGCCGCCAACCCTGACGCCGGCGTGCGAATCTCGCCCACTTGGGCGAGCGAGATGCTGAACTCGGTCAATTGGGGCGACCGCACGAACGCCGCCCGGTTCCTGGTCACTCTCAGCGAGGGGCGGAATCAAGCGGTCTTGCAGTTGCTTCGCGAGCGCGCCCTCGTTCCGCTGGTCGAGATGGCGGGGTGGAACAGCCTGGCCCACGCGCTGCCGGCTTACGTCCTTGTGGGGAGGATCGCCGGCCTCTCGGAAGAGCAGATACAGGAGACTTGGAGCAAGGGGGAGCGGGATGCGCTGCTCTCGAAGTTCTCCTCCAGAAGAAGACCGGCCAGGTAGCGCACCCTACGCCGCCGTCCCCTGGCCGGGAGCGTGTTCCGGCTCGAGCGGGACTTCGCACGTGCAGCAGTCGCTGCAACGCAGGCACTTCTTGCAGAGGTGGTTGTCGCAGGCGTCCTTGGCGCAATAGACGCAGATCCGCGAGGACGCCTCTCCGCAGATGATGCAGACAAAGTTGGTGAGTTCGCTCACTTGGGAGCCGCCTTCTGCCCCGGGCCCTTCTGCGCGGGAGCTTTTTGGAGCAAGATTGTCCGGCAGCGCTGGGCTTCCTGGTCCGCCACTCTGAGTTGATCCTCCTTGAGGGCGGCGAGCTGGACAACATAGCGGCGAAGCCTGTCCCTGGCTGGCGCGCCGTCTGTCATGGCGCCCCGGATCAGGTCCGCTAACGCCGGATTCTGATACCTGCGGATGCCTTCGTTGAGCGAGTTGAGTTGTGCGTCCAGCGACTCCAGGCGCAAGTAGGTCTCCAGCGCCAATGTCAGCCGCTCCGGATCTGCGGCCAGCTCATGGGCCGACCTCGCCAAATAGTCGCTCTCATCCACCACCGCCTTCCACTGGGAGGCGTAAGACGCCGGAGCACCTTTGTCCACCCATTCCGCGGTCTTCACCGCGTCCAGCAACGGTCTCAGCCGTCCGGTCTGTTCCACCAGGGAGGAGAGGTCCCGTCGAACCTCCCATTCCTGCGGCACGCCCGCACTCTGGGGCCGCGCCCTTTCGGCGCCAATCAGGACGAGGCAGGCGGCGAGGCACACGCACCCTCTCACAAAACCGCTCATCGATTGTTCCTCTGTTGGCTAGTTTCTCACGCTTCAGTCCCCGGGTGGCGGGGGTGGGGGCGCGCCTGTTCCGCCCGTGTCCCCGGGCAGAGGAGGCGTCGGCGGCACAGGTCCGCCGCCGGTGTCACCGGGCAAGGGGATGCTCCCGCCTCCGGGCTGCGAACCGCCGCCAAGGGTGGGAACGCGCGGCGTGCGGTAGACGAGGGTGTACAAGGCATCCGACACGGCGCGGAACGTGGCCTTCAGCACAGAGTGCTTGTCCAGGCGGGTCGCAGCCAGGGGAGCATTCCGGTACACGCGCAGCCATTCCCCCGCTCTCAGTAGCTTGGGGGTGCCAGGATGATGCGCATGTTGCACCTCGACCAGTCCCTCGTCCACCAGGACCAGCGTGGTTTCCTCTTCGTCCTCAACCTCCACGTAGAAGACCGTTCCCCGCACGGAGATGACTGCTGTCGGCGTAAAGACGCGGTTGAAGTTCGGCTGCCCGCCCCAGGTCTGAATATGTACCTTCACACGGCCGATCAATACATCCAGGAGGTCTTTCAGATTCCCGGGCGTCTTGCGGAAGACGACGCGCGAGTTGGGATAAACCTCAAACGTGCTACCGTCTGCAACCTGCAACACCGCGAAACTGTCGGGCCCGGAGAGAATCGTCTGACCCAGCTTGACCTCATCGCCGACGGAAAGCGCCCAAGGCTGGCTGTCTTGGAGCACGGACACCTGCCCCGCCAGGGTGACCACCTTGGCCGCTCCGGAAATCGCCGGGAACGCGGTGGGATCCTGCGCGGCCGCACACACGGCCATCGCCATCAGAACCATCCCTCCGGCGTAGATGACCCGCCTTACGTGCGACATCTCTCCCTATCCCTCAACGGCTTGCGCCGTCGAAACATCAACAGGACAGTGTACCACCAAAACCCCCCTGCAACCAGATATCCCAACCCTTTTTCTGGCGAACTCACGGGACGCCAATACGATCGGGAGGCAAACCGCCCGAGTTTAGGGATAGAATAGACTCGTCTGATGTGTCAAGATGCCCCAGCGCGGCGCCGCAAACTGGTGAGTTGGCTGGCGCTCGGTCTGGCCACCGCCGGCGCGGTCCGGGCGCAGCCCGCCGCAGGCCTGCCAGGAGCGTTGAGACCGGATTGGCGGAAGATCGGCAACCCCTCCTACGAGATGGGGCTGGCGTCGCCTGCTACGGGTCCTGTTCAGGCGGTTTGGTTCTCCCAGGACGGACGGCGCCTGGTCGTCCTGACTGAGTCCGGACGGTACTGGGAGAGCGAGGATCTGGAGAAGTGGAAGTCTCTAGCCGGATTCTCCCCGCCTGCACCGGGTCCGAGGCTTGATCGGACGGTCGTCGCGCTGCCGGAGGCGGATGCGGAGATCCGCACCGGGGACACCTTCCTGGCTAAGCTCTATGCCTTCGGCTCCCAGATTTACGGCTCGGAGGACGGGGGCCGCCGTTGGCGCAATCTCACTGGATTCCGCGGCCGGTCGATCATAGGAGGCGGTTTCAGGGACTTGGCCATCTCGCCGGTCGATCCCGAGGTGGTTGTTGCCGCAAATGAGCACGGGGTCTGGCGCTCTGCTGACGGGGGCCTGTCCTGGCGTGGCCTGAACGATGCCTTACCGAACCTCCCGGTCCGCAGGATCTTGAGCGCGCCTTCGGGAGCTGGCGGCACGCGGATCTTGCTCGCCGACGGCGAAGTGCTGGAGTGGGCACCCGGTGAGAGGCAGGCCTGGCAGCCGGTTGTGGACGAGCAGTTCAGCCGGGAGCGGGACGCGCGCGTGACGGCCGCAATTCAGCTCGCGGCTCCGATCACCGCCCTGGCTCTCCACCGCGACTACTCCTACGCCGGCTCGGCGGACGGTCGGATCTGGGTCTCTTCGGATCTGGGCGGCTCGTGGCACCTGTCCAGCCCGGGAGCCGGAGCGCCGGCCGGAGCGGTCTATGCTTTGCCCGACGAACCCAGCGTCGTATTCGTGGCTTTCGGCGGCGGGCCGGAAGGAGGCGGCGAAGGACGGGTGCTGCGCTCGACCAATGGCGGCATCACCTGGGAGGACCTTACCGGCGATCTGCCGCCGGGCGAGGTCCTGGGCCTGGCTGCGGATCGCGCCGGAGCCGCGCTGTATGTGGCGACGTCCGCCGGGGTCTTCTTCCGTCTCCTGCAAGCCGGCTCGCCGTGGTTTGGAGGCGGCTGGATAGGGATGTCGGAAAACCTCCCCTCAGCCCGTGCGGTGGACGTCAGGCTGGACGACTCGGGCAGCCGGTTGTATGTGGCGCTGGACGGGCACGGAGTGTATACGGCCCCAGCCCCCCATCGCTTCCTCCGGGTCGAGGTGGTCAACTCAGCGGATTTCAGCAGTCGCGCGGCCGCCCCGGGCTCCCTTCTGACGGTCCTCGGCGACCGCCTTCTCCGGGCCCAGGCTGGCCTGGTCGAGGCGCCGATCCTGCACGCCGGCCAGACCGAGTCTCAGATCCAGATCCCGTTTGAAATCTCTGGTGATTCGGCTGTTCTGGCGCTGGAGCTCGCCCGCGGCATGGTGACGATGCGCGTGCCCTTGCAGGAGGCGTCTCCGGCCATCTTTGTGGGTCCCGACGGCGGTGCATTACTCCTGGATGGCACAAGCGGGGTGCTGCTGGATCCACTGCACCCGGCCCGCTCCGCCTCGCTGGTGCAGGTGCTGGCGACGGGGCTGGGCAGGGTTCGGCCGGACTGGCCCGCGGGCCAGGCGGCGCCGGCGACCGACCCCCCTCACGTGGTGGCCAGCGTTCGCGCCTATCTGGACCGGACGCCGGTCGAAGTGAAGCGTGCCACGCTGGCGCCGGGATATGTGGGCTTTTATCTGGTGGAGGTTCAGTTGCCGCCTCTGGTGAATGCCGGCCCCGGCGAGTTGTACCTGGAAGTTGGCGGTCGCGAAAGCAACCGCGTCAGAATTGATCTGGAGCCTTAGGCGTTCCGGAGGGAGCCGCGCCGGGCGAAGGGGATTTGGAGTCACCCTTATGCTTTGCACGAGAAGACTTGTGGTTGTTCTGGCCGGAAGTATGGCGCTCGTCGCCCAGGAGTCCAGGCCGGAGATCGAGAAGCTGGCCCCGTACTACCCCACCCCCGAGACTGTGGTCGAGAAGATGCTGCTGCTCGGGGGTCTCAAAGCCGGCGAGAGGATGTTCGACTTGGGCAGCGGCGACGGGCGGATTGTGATCATGGCCGCCCGGAAGTATCACGCCGATGCGACCGGCATCGAGTTCGATAGAGACCTGTGGAGGCAGAGCTCGGACAGAATCAAGAGCCTGGATCTCTCCAAGACGGCGCGCATCATCCACGGCGACATTCTCAAGCAGGACGTAAGTTCGGCCGACCTGGTCACGGTGTACCTGCTGCCGGCATCCAACGAGAAGGTCCGGCCCATGCTGGAGAAGCAGCTCCGAAAAGGAACTCGGGTTGTCGCTCACGATTTTGAGATTGCCGGTTGGGAACCGGTCCAGGTTCAGCAGATCGAGGACGACGGTGAGGGGCGCAGTCACACCCTCTACCTTTACAAACGGTAGGACAGTCTCCCGTGATACCGAGTGCTTCTATAGAAGGCGCTCTTGCGCCGCGGCGCTGGCTGGCGCTATCCCGGGCCGCGCTCGGGCTGGCCTGCCTTGCCGTGCAACTCGTGCCGGCGGCACGGGGTCACTGGGCTGTGACCGTCTTGGCCGGTGTCCTGGCCGCGTACGGGCTGGTGGGCTTCCTGCTCCCCCGTGTATGGAGCGTGCGGATGGACCTGCTGACCCTGGTCGCTGACACGATCTTCCTGCTGGCCTTCGCCGCTTTCGGGGCCGACAGAGGTGCTTTACTCAGCTCCGCCCTCTATCTTCACGTGCTATTGTCCACCATGTTTCTTCACCAATGGTGGGACACCTGGCTGGTGGTGGCGGTCAGCGCCGGCTTCCTGGCCGCGATCCGGAGCGAGCGGACGGCGGACTTGCTGCCGGTGGTCCTGTGGTCGGGCCTGCTGGCCGTGGCGGGCGCCCTCTATAGATCGAGGCGGGAGAGAGTCTTCGAGGAGTGCGCGCGACAGGCCCAGGAGTACCGCGAGCAGGCTGAGCGCGCACGTGACTCTGAAAGAAGGCAGCTCGCCGGAGATTTTCACGATGGGCCTCTTCAGGTCTTTACCGGTCTTCAGTTGCGCCTGGAGATTCTCCGAAAGATCCTGGAGACAGACCCCCGTGCGGCCGAAGAGGAGCTTCGTGCCCTCCAAGAGCTAGCCAAGAGCCAAACCTCCGAGATGCGCGCCTTCTTGCTCGGGATCCGCCGCGAGGAAGTGGGGCGCGCTGGCCTGATCGCTTCCCTTCGCCGGACGGTGGAAGACTTCCAGAAGCACACCGGGGTCACGATCACGTTTCAGAGCCAAGGCTCTCCGGCATCGGAATCCCCGGAAACCTCCAAGGAACTCGTCCAGATCGTGAGGGAGGCCTTGACCAACGTGCAGAAACATTCCCGCGCCAGCCGCGCGGCGGTCAGCGTGCGGGCGGACCGGGCGCAGATCGCGATCACCATTGAGGACGACGGCGTGGGCTATTCTTTCGGGGGCGTTTTCAACCAGGAGGAGCTCGAAACGCTGCGCATGGGTCCGGCCAGCATCCAGAACAGGGTGCGCGCGATCGGCGGCACCCTGACGCTGGAGTCGCGCCCGCAGCGCGGTTCGGTCCTCACCGTGCGAGTGAACACGTGAGATCGTCGGCCGCCCCCGCGGGACTCTGGCTCGGCTTGCTGTCGCTGGCCCTGGCCTCGTGCACCGGCTACGGCCGGTTCACGCTCCCCCCCGGCTCGACTAACGGCGAGGCTCTCCTTTTTCGCGTGAATCCGGATCCGGTGCCTGCGCTTTCGCCGGGTCCAGCCGGGGAGTTTGACGCCGTGGACGTGCTGAATCCTTCGGTGGTGAGGAAGAACGGAACATACTACAACTTCTACTCAGGCTTTGACGGCCGGACATGGAGTACGGGGCTGGCTACCTCCTCTGACGGCCTCAGGTGGACCAAGCAGGGCAGGGTGCTCTCTCCCGGCCCGGCCGCCTGGGAAGGGGATTACATCGCCGCGAATGGCTCTGCGCTGGTGTCCGGCGGTGAGTTCCTCTACTGGTATCAGGCGGGGAGCCCTCCGTCCATCGGACTGGCTCGTTCGCCGGACGGCCGCCGCTGGACCAAGGAGCCGGAAGCCGTGATCTCGCCCGGGCCGCGAGGCAGTTGGGATGAACGTGGAGTGGCGGATCCTTACGTGATCCAGGTTGAAGGCCGTTACTATCTCTACTACCTCGGCCAAGACCGGGCGCGGCGGCAACGGCTGGGGCTGGCGCGTTCCGACGATGGGGTTCGCTGGCAGAAACTGCTCTCCAATCCCGTGCTTGAGCTCGGCGAGGCTGGCTCCTTCGACGAGAACGGCTTGGGCGAGCCGGCGGTCTGGTTCTCCCATGGCCGCTACTGGATGCTGTACACGGGCCGTGATCGCCGGGAATACAGGAGGATCGGGCAGGCATGGTCGATCGACGGCGTCAAATGGAGCCGACTGCCGGAAGCCACGGTCTTCTCCGGAAGCCGGCCCTGGAGCTCCAAGGTCGTCTGCGATCCGTCGGTTCTCTCGGATGGAGACCGTCTGCTGTTGTGGTACGGCGCCGGAAACGTTCCTGCGCCGGCCGAAAACCTGAACGGCCAGATCGGGATGTCAACTCTGGAGGCGGTTGGTGCTAACCTGTCGAAGTGAAGGTCGGAATCACCTGCTATCCCACCTATGGCGGCAGCGGGATCGTCGCGACGGAGCTCGGCCTCGAGCTCGCTAATCGCGGATACGAAGTTCACTTCATCAGTTACGCCAATCCTATCCGCCTCGATCCCGGTCACCCTCTTATTCACTACCACGAAGTGGAAGTCTCGACCTACCCTTTGTTTCAGTTTCCACCGTACTGCCTGGCGCTTGCCAGCCGGATGGCGGAGGTGGCGACCACCTACGGGCTGGACGTGCTGCATGTACATTACGCGATCCCGCACTCCATTTCGGCCATGCTGGCGCGGGACATGATGGCCGGTCGGCGGCGTCTTCCGTTCATCACCACGTTGCACGGCACCGACATCACTCTGGTAGGTACGGACCGATCTTACTTCCCCATCACGAAGTTCTCGATCGAGCAATCCGACGGCGTCACCACCATCAGCGAGGATCTGTGCTCGCGCACCGTCGAGGTTTTCGGCGTCCGCAACGAGATCCGCGTCATTAGGAATTTCGTCAACTGCGACATGTACCGTCCGGCCCGCGATGCTCGCCCGGACAACCCCTATGTGCCCCGGAACCAGAGAATCTTGATGCATATCTCCAACTTCCGTCCCGTCAAGCGGATTCCGGATTGCATTCACATCCTGGAGCGAGTCAGGGCGGAAGTGCCCGCGCATCTGCTGATGGTGGGAGACGGCCCGGAGCGCGGGCCGGCCGAGAACCTGGTCCGGGAGCTCGGACTGGAGCAGCACGTAACCTTCCTCGGGAAGCAGAATCACATCGAGCGTCTGATTCCTTTGGCCGACGTCTTCCTGCTTCCCAGCCAGCTCGAGTCGTTCGGTCTGGCAGCGCTGGAAGCGATGGCTTGTGGAGTCCCGACCGTCGCCACGCGGGTGGGGGGAGTCCCGGAGCTCATCACCCACGACGTCGACGGTTTCCTGGAGTCCCCTGGAGATGTTGCCGCCCAAGCCGACCGCGTGACGGCGCTGCTCACTGACGAGTCTCTGCACCGGCGGATTTCGGAGGCGGCCCGGGCCACTGCGGTGGCCAAGTTCTGTAGTTCCAGGGTCATTCCCTTGTACGAGCGCTACTACCGGGAAATCTGCGAAAAGGCGTAAGCCGTTGACAGTAGGGAGGCTTATGCGTGCACTCCTTGTCTGGGGAACTTCTTTCGCCGGGAAGGCGTCCAATCCTTTGCGGTTGGAAGTTGAGTCGTGGTAGCTTGGATTTGGGTTTACCCGAGGCGCTACCGTGGCCGACGAGCTCATGAGTATGGCGGCAGTTCTGGACCCGGAGGTGGAGACCTCCAGGCCGGACCAGGATGCCAGCCTGATCGAAGGCCTGGAGGAGGGAGCCGCTTGGGCTTACGAGGCCCTCATTCAGCTCTACCAGCAGCCGGTCTTCAATCTGGTGAGCCGCTTGCTTTGGGATCCGAGCGAAGCTTGTGACGTGGTGCAGGAAGTCTTCCTGAAGGTCTTTCGCAAGATCGACTCCTTTCGGGGGGAGAGTAGCCTCAAGACCTGGGTTTATCGGATCGCTGTCAACGAGGCCCATAATCACTGCCGCTGGAGCGGACGCCGTCGCGGACACGAGGTGGGGCTGGAAGGGGATGAGGAGGGCAGAGGGTATCGCGAGACTCTTCCGGCGCACGGTCCGTCTCCTTATGACTACACGCTCGATCAGGAACGGCACCGGATGGTGGAGGCGGCCCTGGCGGAGCTGAGCCCAAGCTTTCGGTCAGCGGTGGTGTTACGGGATGTTGAAGACTTGAGTTACGAGGAGATTGCGGCGATTCTGAACCTCCCGATGGGGACGGTGAAATCTAGAATTCTGCGCGGGCGCGAGGCGCTCCGGAGATTGCTGGAAAAGAGACTGGAGCCGGGGCCCGAGTTGAGGTTGTGGCCCCAACTGGTGGAGTGATCGTCATGGATTGCAGGACGGTTCGGCGATCTTTGGCTGGCATTTGCGACCAGGCCACTTCCCCCGACGAGCGGCGTCGCATCCGGACGCATCTCGCCGGTTGCCCGAGCTGCGCCTCCTTGTCTCAGCAGTACCTGCGCGGGAGGGCCGCTCTGCGCGGGCTGCCGGCGCTGAGGCCGCCCGCTCACCTGATTGCGTCGCTCCGCATTCTGGCCTCGCGCGAAATAGCCCGCCGGGAGTTCGGCGCGGGAATGGAAGGCGCGTGGAACCGCTGGTTGTTGCGGGTCAAGCTCTGGGCGGACGCCATGATGCGGCCGCTGGCCCTGCCCCTGGCCGGCGGTCTGGCAAGCGCGGTGATTTTGTTCGCGCTTGTCGTACCCAACTTCTTTGCGCCGCATCGGACCACCCATAACGCGGATGTGCCGACCATGCTGTCCACCGAACCGATCTTCGTAGGCATGGGGCCGTTCGGTTTTGGCGGCGACGAAGTGGTGGTGGAATTGACCGTCGACCGTCAGGGCCGGTTCGTGGAGTATTCGATCCCCAGCGGACAGGCCTGGGTCAAGGATCCGGAGGCGCGCAGGAGCGTGGAGAACGCCCTGCTCTTCACCCGGTTCTCTCCCGGTACCACCTTCGGCAAGCCGGCTTCATCCAGGGTCCGCATCACGCTGCGCCGCAGCTACGTCGACGTCCGGGGCTGATCAAGCTCGCTTCTGTGGGACGCCGCCTTGGGCAGCACTTCCTCAATCGGGAGTCGATCCTCGACCGCATCGCGCGTGCGGCCTGCCCTGAGCGCGAGTCGCTGGTGGTGGAGATTGGGGCTGGTAAGGGCGCCCTGACAAAGCACTTGCTCGCCAGAAGCGAGAAGGTGGTCGCCATCGAGACCGACCCGTCCTTGGTCGAGTATCTTGCCGCCAGGTTTTCAGGAGTTCATAACCTGACCCTGGTGCACGCCGACGTCCTGAAGACCGACCTGCTCCAGTGGGGCCGTGCGGTCTTTGCCGGCAACCTCCCCTACTACGTCGCGTCCCCGATCCTGCGGAGGGTCTTGCGGCTGGCCAGTTCGCTCGTCCGCGGCGTGTTTCTCTTGCAGAAGGAGGTGGCCGAGCGATTGGTGGCCACGCCGGGCTCCCGCTCCTACGGCCTTCTGTCGGTCGAGACGGCTTTGTACTCAAGTCCCGAGCTGCTGTTCTCTGTTCCCGCGTCGGCCTTCTCCCCGCCCCCCAAGGTGGAGTCGGCCCTGGCGCGGCTTACCCCGCACGGCGAAGAGCCGCCCGACGCGGAGGATCTGCTCGCGTTCGTCGCCCGTTGCTTCCATCAGAAGCGCAAGACCCTGCGCAACAACCTCCTCGGGCCGCAGGAGCGGCGGTTGCTGGCCGGCGCACCCGAGGCCTCGCGTCGCGCCGAGCAGCTCTCTCTGGCGGAGTTCCAGAGCCTGTATCGGCGCCTGAAGTCGCTCTCATGATTGGCTGCGGCCGCCGTTCGCTATACTAGGCTCTTAATGCCCAGGGTCCGCTTCGCCCCCTCTCCAACTGGTTATCTGCACATCGGCAGCGCCCGCACTTATGTCTTCAACTGGCTGTACGCCCGGCGTCACGGCGGCACCGTCATCCTGCGCATCGACGACACCGACGTCGAGCGCAACACCCGGGAGTCGCTCGATTCGATCTTCGACGGGCTGAGGTGGCTCGACCTTGCTTGGGACGAATTCTACCGCCAATCGGAGCGCTTGCCGCTGTATCGCGAGATGACCGAGGCCATCCTTCGCAAAGGGCTTGCCTACCGGGATTTCACCCCGGCGCCGGGGGAGGCGGAGGAGAAGCCGTATGGAGAGGCGGCCTGGCTGTGCAACCCCGTGATGCGCGCGCTTCCCCAGGACGAAAGCGACCGTCGTGCCGCCGCCGGGGAGCCGTTCGTGGTGCGGTTTCGGGTGCCGCGGGAGACGCGCGAGTCAGTCAGGTTCCGCGACGCGGTTTTCGGCGAACAGGTGAAGGCAACCGCCGACATCGAGGACTTCGCGCTGCTCAGAAGCAGCGGCATGCCCACGTACCATCTGGCCTCCTGCGCCGACGACGTGGACCTGCGCGCCAGCCACGTCATCCGCGGCCAGGACCATCTCACCAACACCTTCAAGCACGTGCTGATCTTCGAGGCCGCCGGCGCCGAGCCTCCCGAGTTCGCGCACCTGCCGCTGCTCATTGCGCCCGACGGGGCCAAGCTCTCCAAACGCAAGCACGGGCCGGTGGTCAGTGTGACCACGTATCGCGATGCCGGCTTTCTGCCGCACGCCTTCGTGAATTTCCTGTGCCTGCTCGGCTGGTCGCCCAAAGACGACCGCGAGCGCATGAGCCGGCAGGAACTGGTTGAGGCCTTCTCATTCGAGGGGATCAACCGTTCCAACGCCGTGGTGAACTTCACCGAGAACGATCCCTTCGACCCGAAGGCCCTCTGGCTGAACGGTGAGCATCTCCGCGCCTTGTCCGTTGAGGAGCTGGCCGCGAGGGTGGAGCCGTTTCTGGCGGCCGCCGGTTACGCCTTCGACCGGTCCAAACTCCTGGCCGTAGCGCCGCTCATCCGCGAGCGGATACGGACCCTCTCCGAAGCGGCGGCGGTTGCCGACTTCTTCTTCCTGGAAAATCTCCGCCCCTACGACAGCGCCGAGCTGATTCCCCCGAAAGGAGACGCCAAGCTCGCCCTCTCCGTGCTGGAGCGTGCCCTCCCGCTGCTGGCGAAGACACCGTTCACTCACCAGGCCCTGGAGCCGGCGCTAAGGGAAGAGGCCGCGGCACTCGGGGTGAAGGCAGGCCAGATGTTTCAGCCTATACGAGTGGCCGTGTGCGGCCGCAAGGCGGCCCCGCCGCTGTTTGAGACGCTGGAAGTGGTCGGCCGCGAAACCTGCCTCAGGCGTATCGGCGAGGCAATTCAGAGACTGCAGTCATGAGTACATCCAATACCGGCCCGACTCATTTCATCCGTCAGATCATTCTCGAAGATCTGAAAACGAACAGATACGGGGGGCGCGTCCACACGCGCTTCCCGCCCGAACCCAACGGCTATCTGCACATCGGTCACGCCAAATCCATCTGCCTCAATTTCGGGCTCGCCGCCGAGTTCGGCGGCAAGTGCAACCTGCGCTTCGACGACACCAATCCCTGCAAGGAGGAGGTCGAATACGTCGAGTCGATCATCGAAGACGTCCGCTGGCTCGGTTTCGATTGGGAGGACCGGCTCTTTTACGCCTCCGACTACTTTGACCAGTTGTACGAGTGGGCCCTCCAGTTGATCCGCAGCGGCAAGGCCTACGTGTGCGACCTGAGCGCGGACCAGATCCGTGAGTATCGCGGAACGCTCACCGAGCCCGGCCGGAACAGCCCCTACCGTGACCGGTCCGTCGAGGAGAACCTGGATCTGTTTCAGCGCATGAAGGCCGGCGAGTTTCCGGATGGGTCGCGCACGCTCCGGGCCAAGATCGACATGGCCTCTCCCAACCTGAACCTCCGCGACCCCGTCATGTACCGCATACTCCACGCCGAGCATCACCGGACCGGGGACAAGTGGTGCATATACCCGATGTATGACTACACGCACGGGGAGTCCGACTCGATCGAAGGGATCACCCATTCCATCTGCACTCTGGAGTTCGAAGATCATCGCCCGCTCTACGACTGGTACATCGAAGCACTCGGCATCTACCATCCGCAGCAGATCGAATTCGACCGTCTGAACCTCACCTACACCGTGCTGAGCAAGCGCAAGCTGCTCACCCTGGTCCAGAAGGGTTACGTCAGCGGGTGGGACGATCCGCGCATGCCGACCCTGTCCGGGATCCGAAGGCGGGGATATACGCCGCAGGGGATCCGCAATTTCTGCGCGCGGATCGGCGTCTCAAAGACCAACGGAATCATCGAGCTGTCTCTGCTCGAGCACGCCATCCGGGAAGACTTGAACCGCACGGCGCCCCGGGTCATGGCCGTGCTGCGGCCGCTGCGGGTGGTGATCGACAACTATCCCGAGAGCCTGGTCGAGGAGATGGAGGCCGTGAACAACCCCGAGGACGCCTCGATGGGTACGCGGAAGGTGCCGTTCTCGCGAGTGCTCTATATTGAGCAGGATGACTTCCGCGAGAATCCCCCGAAGCAGTACTTCCGGCTGGCCCCGGGTAGGGAGGTGCGGCTGCGCTACGGCTACTTCATCCGCTGCACGGGCGTGGTCAAGGACGAGCAGACCGGGGAGATCACCGAACTGCACTGCATGTACGACCCGGCGACGCGGGGAGGCAACGCCCCCGACGGGCGCAAAGTCAAAGCGACGATCCACTGGGTCTCGGCCGCGCACGCCATCGACGCGGAGATCCGCCTGTATGACACGCTGTTCACCCGGGAGAATCCCGGCGATGAAAGCGAGGGGCTTGAGTTCACCGACTACATCAATCCGAAGTCCCTGGAGGTGCTCAGCACCGCCAAGCTGGAGCCGAGCCTGGCCTCGGCCCCGTGCGGCAGCCGGTATCAGTTTGAGCGGCTGGGTTACTTCGCGGTGGACCCGGATTCGCGGCCGTGCAGGCCGGTGTTCAACCGTACGGTGGGATTGCGGGACACTTGGGCCAAGATCGAGCAGGCGATGAAGGAAAAGGGATGACCATTCTTGGAATCGGCGGCCTGCTGAACGACGCCGCTTGCGCGGTGCTCAAGGACGGCGCGCTGGTCGCCGCAGTCGAACAGAAGAAAGTGGCGCGGCGTTTCCAGCCTGGCGAGCTTCCTGCGGACGCCATCGCCTCATGCCTGGAGATCGGCCGCGTTGAAGCCGCGGAGGTGGACTGCGTCGCTATCGTCCGCCCGTTCACGCTCGGACCGGAGGCGCCCATCCAGCTCCAGTTGAGGGACATGTTCCCCCGCAGCGAGGTGGTGCTGGTGGAGCACCACGTGGCTCACGCCGCCTCGGCCGCCTTCGCCTCGCCTTTCGAGAACGCGACGGCGCTGACGTTGGACCGTCACGGCGACTTCCGCTGCGGCGCCCGGTGGAAGGCCAGCGGCTCGCAGTTGACGCTGGACAAGGAGCTGTATCATCCGGACTCGCTCGGGGAACTGTACGGCCGCGTGACGGCGCTGCTGGGCTTTGAGCCGGAGGCCGACGAACACAAGGTGCAGTGGCTGGCGACTTCCGGCGACGATCGCTTCCACGAGCTTTTCCAGGAGGTGGTCACCATCCGTGACGGCGGCTGGCCGCGCATCGACCGCACATTCCTTCACGGGGAGCGCACCAGCGGCGGCGGCTTCGGCCCGAAGTTCTACAAGAGGCTGGGTCTCAAGAACGGGGCCGAAATCCCGGCGCCCATGAAGGCACCGCTGGCGGCCGGACTCCAGCACGCGGTGGAGCGCGCGGTCATCGAGATGGCGGGCGATGGCGACAACCTGTGCCTGGCCGGCGGGCTGGCGCTGAACGTGCTCCTGGTGGCGGCGCTGGAACGCAGCGGGCGCTGGAAGAACGTGTTCGTGCAGCCGGCCGCGGGCAATGCAGGGACGGCGCTCGGCGCGGTTCTTCACGCCTGGCACCAGGTGTTGCACCAGACCCGGCGCGTATCCTTCGGCGACCTGTGCCTGGGGCCGAGCTACACGGCCGAGCAAACCAAACAGGTGCTGGAGAACTGCAAGCTGAACTTCCGCTACCTGCTCACCACGGGCGAATTGATCGAGATGGCGGTGCGCGAGCTGAACGATCAGAAGATCGTCGCCTGGATGCACGGCCGCATGGAATTCGGGCCGCGCGCGCTCGGCAACCGCAGCATCCTGGCCTCGCCGCTCAACCCCTATTCGACCGAGAATCTGAACATCTACATCAAGCGCCGCGAGCCGTTCCGAAAGTTTGCGGCTTCCGTTCCGGAGGAGTTAGCCGGCCAGTACTTCGAGATCGGGCCGAATGCACGCTACCTGGCCACCGTGGGCCGCGTTCGGCCGGGCGAGCGCAAGAACTTCGAGAGTGCCATCCTGGGGAGCGATTTGGTGCGCGTTCACACCGTGCGCCGGGAGGAGAACCCATTGTTCTGGGAGCTGCTTCAAGCCACCGGAAAGGCTACGGGACTGCCCGTGCTGTACAACACTTCCTTCAACCTTTTCGGCGACCCCATGGTTTGCTCCCCGCGCGACGCGGTGCGGAGCTTCTACTCCTCGGGCATCGACTCCATGTTCGCCGGGAGCTTCTTCCTGACAAAATAGGGCGAGGCACGCCTCGCCCCTACTTGATGCGTTCGTCGCGCTCGACCTTGCCGTCGCGGACGTGGATCACGCGGTGGGCGTACATGGCGATGTCGTGCTCGTGCGTCACCAGCACGATGGTGTTGCCCTGCTGATAGAGGCGGTCGAACAGGCCCATGATCTCGTTGCCCGTGGCCGAGTCCAGGTTGCCCGTTGGCTCGTCGGCCAGCAGGATCGACGGGTTGTTCACCAGCGCCCGGGCGATGGCCACCCTCTGGCGCTGGCCTCCGGACAGCTCGCTGGGCTTGTGGTGCATCCGGTCTTCCAGGTCCACCATGCGAAGGGCGGCCTTGGCCCGCTCGCTGCGGACGTCGGAGGGGAGGCCGCCGTAAATCAACGGCAGCTCGACGTTGTGAAGCGCCGTCGCGCGCGGCAACAGGTTGAAGGTCTGAAAGACGAAGCCGATCTCCTTGTTACGGATGCGGGCCAGGTCGTCGTCGGTCAGTTCGCTCACCAGGTAGCCGTTGATGTAGTACTGGCCGCTGGTGGGTGTGTCCAGACACCCGATCAGGTTCATCAGGGTCGACTTACCCGAGCCGGAGGGGCCCATAATCGCGACGTACTCGCCGCGCTTGATCGTGATGTCGACTCCGGAAACCGCGTGGATTTCCTGGTCGCCCATGAGGTACGTCTTCCAGAGGTCATAGGTCTGGATGACGACGGCCTCCCGCCTCAGTTGCTCACCACGCTCGGTCACTTCTGCTACTGCTTTTGCCATGTCTCGCTCTTTCTACCGTCTGATAATCTTCGGGCTCACTCCGATTTCACCGCCGCCTGGTTGTCCACCTTCACCCGCGCCTCGTTGCGCATGGTGCGAATCACCTTGTAGCTGCCGGTAACGATCTCCTCGCCTTCCTTCAAGCCGCCGAGAACCTCGATGTCGGTGGCTCCGGTGATGCCGGTCTTCACCTCGCGGAAGACCGCCTTGCCGCCGGCAACCACGAACACCCCCTGCAACTCCTCCTTACGGGCTTTCTCCTCGGCGGGGGTCAGCTTAGCCGCCGCCTGTACGCCCTTAGTGCCCACCGGCTCCAGGTCGCCCCTCTGCCGGATGGTCAAGGCCTGAATGGGGATGGTCAGCGCGTTGGCCCGGGTGGAAGTGGTGATCTTGGCCGAGCAGGACAAGCCCGGGCGGATCTCCGGGGAGGGATCTTCCAGCGCGATCACCACCTTGAAGTCCTTGGCTTCCTGGCTGGAGATGGCGCTCTGGGAGGCAGCCAGTCCCGTGGAGCGCAGGATGGCCGTGTTTCCGATCTCCATCACGTGCCCCTTGAAGGTCCGGTTCGGGATGGCGTCGATGGTGACTTCCGCGCGCTGGTCAAGGGCCATGTTCACAATGTCGGTCTCGTCCACCTTGACCTCGGCCGTGATCAGGGACATGTCCGCGATGGTCATGATCAGGCTGGCCGCGGAGTTCTGGATTCCCGGCACCACCGTCTCGCCGACACGGACCGGGAGGTTGGTGACCACGCCGTCCAGGGGGGAGACGGCGGAATGCTTGTCGAGCACGTCGGACACGCGCTGAACCGTGGCTTTCACCTGGGCCACCCTCTTCTGCGAACTGGCGAGCGAGGAGGCGACCTGGGCCCGCTGGGCGTTGGCCTGCGCCAGCCGGGCCGAGGCTTCCCTCAGCGAAGCGCTGGCCGAATCGTAAGCGGCCTTGCGCTGGTCGAACTCCTGGCGCGCGATCAGCTTGTCGTCGAACAACTGCTGCGCACGGTCGAAATCCAGCTTGGCCCGCTCGAGCTCCGCCCTGGAGCGGTCCACGGCCGCCTGGATGGTTCTCAGGTTTTCGTCGGCGGCCTTGACGGCCGCTTCGGCCGCCGCAGCGTCGGCCTCCGCGGAGCTGAGGGCTGCCTGTTGAGCGTGCACGTCGGCCGTCGCCTGCACCGCTTCCAGGCGGGCGAGCAACTGGCCCTTCCGCACATGTTCGCCCTCTCTCACCAGGATGTCGGTGAGGCGCCCCATAACGTTGGCGCCGATGTTGACGTAGTTGCGCGGCTTGACCTCACCGGAAGCAGTGACGACGGAGGAGATGTCCTGCGTGACTACGGTTCCCGTCTGGACAGTAACTATATCCGCCCGGCTCTTCTTGACTCCATAGAGTACACCCGCGCCCAGGACCGCTACCACAAGAATGGCCAGCCAGATTTTCCACTTGTTCTTCACGAGATAGGCCTCAACGGCGTTAGACGCGAGAACGGCCCGAGATGTTCGGCGATTCCGGCCACCTTAATGCTACCACGCGATTGCATGCTTCGATCGATTCTCAAGGCGCCTCAGATCGCGGCCTCGGTGAAGTAACTGCCCATCTTCCTGAACTTCGCGTAGCGCCGTTCCACCAGCTCGCCAGGCGCCAGCGGGCGGAGCTCGTCCAGCGCGCCGCGCAGGGTCTCACGCACGGCCTCGGCCGTCCGGTCAGGGTCTTCCTGGGCCCCGCCGGCAGGCTCCGGCACGATGCCGTCGATAATCCCTAGGCGCAGCAAGTCCTGTGCCGTGAGCTTCAGGGCGCTGGCCGCCTGTTCCCCCTTGGCCGAGTCGCGGTAAATGATGGCCGCGCAGCTCTCCGGAGAGATCACGCTGTACACAGCGTTCTCAAGCATATACACGCGGTCGCCGACGCCCAGGGCAAGCGCGCCACCGCTGCCGCCCTCCCCGATGCAGATAACAACTACAGGAGTAGGCAAACGGGACATCTCGCGCAGGTTCATGGCGATGGCTTCGGCTTGACCGCGTTCTTCGGCGTCGATGCCGGGATAGGCGCCGGGCGTGTCCAGAAGGGTGAGCACGGGGCGGCCGAACTTGGCTGCCATCCGCATGATGCGCAAGGCCTTGCGGTAGCCCTCCGGCTTGGGCATGCCGAAGTTGCGGTACAGTTTCTGCTTGGTGTCCCTGCCCTTCTGTTGACCCACTACAACTATAGGATTGCCTTCGAAGAAACCCATGCCGCCGACGATGGCGGGGTCGTCGGCGAAGGCGCGGTCTCCGTGGATCTCCTGGAAGCCGGTGATCAAGCGCTGTATGTAGTCCAGCGAGTGGGGGCGTTTGGGGTGGCGGGCGAGCTGGACGCGTTGCCAGGGCTGCCCCGCCTGTGCCTGCCGGATGCTGGCAAGCTCCGCCTCCAGGGCGGCGATGCGCTCATGGTTCTGGTTAGGTTCCATCCCCTACATAGTAGAACGTCCGGGGCCGTGTGTGGTTACCGATAGAGGCCAGCCTGGCGGAGGAGCGGTCCAATCTGGTCGGCATGTGATTGATTGCGAGGAAGTTGCACGAAATTGGGTTCGTTTGGCAGAAACGCTCCCCTGCGCCCGGCAACGGCCGCCCCGGGAGTCATCCTCCCGGTCCGATGATAGCACCTGGCGGGGAGCGGGATCGTTCGCTCACGCTCGCAGCTCGGGGGGGCGTGATTCGCTTCTTCGTCAGCGAGGGCCGAGCCAGCTTTCAAAGGGCAGCCGCAACGGCTACTTCTTAACGGTCAGCCAAGCCTTCGACGCCGAAGCGTACCCGTCCTGCGACGCGGTCACCAGGTAATCTCCATCTTCCAGGACCGGGACCACCACGTTGAACTGATTCAATCCGGAAGAAACCAATCCGGCATAGGCCCATCGAGCATATACTCCACCGACTTACAGGACCGGAAGGAAACTCAAATCCGCCCCGGCTGGCCGACCAGTTCCCCCGAGGCACTGGCCGGAGTGGTCGGCCCGAATCCCGTGCCGAACAACATGATCGTCTCCCCCGGTGCGGCGGGTTTCGTCTTCACGCCGGGCAACAGGTATCCCGGCCCGACGAGTGTACCGTCGGCGTGAACCGCGGCCAGGAAATCTTCACAGCGCCGAAGGTAGGAAGAAATGCTGGTGCCGGACATCGAGCGGCAACACAAGCTGGGCAAAGAGGTGGTGTTCCGGGCCGATGCGGCCTTCACGAAGCCCGAGATCTACGAGGCGCCGTAGGAGCGGGGCACCAAGCACGCCATCCGCATCCCGGCGAATGCCAGCCTCGAGCGGGACATCGCGGAGTTCTTGACACGCCCAGTGGGCAGACCCAGCCATCGGCCCTTGGTGAGGTACAAGAGTTGCCACTACTAGGCCGAGAGTTGGAACAAGGTCCGGCGGGTGGTGCGAAGGTCGAGTTCCACGCTGGAGAGTTGTTCTCCCGCGTCGGGTTCACCGTGACCTGCCTGGAGATGGACAGCCGGGCAGTGGTGCGGTTCTACAATGAGCGGGGCAGGGCGGAGCAGTGGATCAGAGAATGCAAGCAGGCCGTCAAGATGACCCGCTTGTCCTGCCACCGCTTCCGGTCGAATGAGGTCCGCCCGTGGCTGAGCGTCATGGCCTGCGGTCTGCGCGACCTTTGGCGGAGGTTGGTGCTGCCAAAGAGGATTGACAACTGGTCGGCTGATCAGCCTGCAACAACGATTGGCCAAGACGGGCGGGCACCTAGTCAAACATGCCCGCTGCTATTGGCTGTTGCTGGCCGAGAGCCATTTGACGCGGCGGCTGTTTGGGGCAATGGTGCGGCGGATTGAGGTGCTGCCGGTGCCGTCCGGATAGGACGGCGCGGCAGGGTAGCAGATTAGGCCAAGGGAGGCGGAGGGCTGGAGCGGTGTATGAGAACTCGCCCGAAGTGAGGCATTGCTGGGCCTCCGGACTCTGGCGGCAGAGGCTGGATCAGAAGAACGATCTCAACGGAGGACGTTGGGTGTACAATCGATGGTGCCCAGGAAGCCATAACGGAAATCCTGGGGGGAATACTGACACCGACCGAAAGGCCGAGCACGTACCATCTCGAGGGGAGGGATACGAGCATGAGCCGAGGCGTTAGTCTTTCGAGTTTTGCATCCTTTGCCTTGTTCGCGGCGCTCACAATTCAATCTCCAGCCAAGGCTCCAACCCGTCACCGGCCGAACTCACGCGACGCCCCTGCGGGCCGCACCGCGGCAGCGCAGCTTGACCGGGCCTACGGCAACCTGCCGCTGGCGTTTGAGCCCAACGTGGGGCAGACCGACGCCCGGGTGCGCTTTCTGGCCCGTGGCGGGGGCATGACGGCGTTCTTCACGGACTTGGAGGCCGTGATGGTCCTCAGCCGAAGGCGGTCGGCTGAAGATGTGGCGGACGGACTCGAGCAAGCTGTCGTGCGCATGAGGCTGGCTGGAGCGGATCCGCCGGGGAACGTGGGGGGTCTGGAGCGGCTTCCCGGGGTCAGTAACTACTTCCTGGGCAATGACCCGGCGCAGTGGCGCACCGGTGTCCCTCATTATGGGCGTATGAAATACGAGGGAGTCTACCCCGGCATCGACCAGGTGTGGTACGGGAGTCAGCAGCGGCTGGAATACGACTTCGTGGTGGCCCCCGGGGCGGACCCGAAGCAGATCAAGGTGCGCTACGCAGGGGTTGAGTCCTTGTGGGTGGACCGAAGCGGCGATTTAGTGCTGAAGACGGCGCTGGGTGAGATACGGCAGCAGAAGCCGCGGGTGTATCAGGAAGCCAACGGAAGACGTGTGGAAGTGGCAGCGCGGTACACCATCTCCGCACCGAATCAGGTGGCCTTCGAGTTGGCGCGGTACGACCGCACGCGCGAGCTAAGAATCGACCCAGTGAACCTGGCCTACTCTACCTGCCTTGGCGGAAACGGCGCGGACGAGGGCTACGGAATCGCTGTAGATGCCGCAGGCTCCGCCTATGTCACTGGCTACACCTCTTCCTCCAATTTCCCCACTCAGTCGCCGTACCAGGCGACATTCCAGGGCACGGATGTTTTCGTGACGAAACTCTCGCCGGCTGGCAACGCGCTGGTTTACTCAACTTACCTGGGAGGCAGCTATACCCCTTCTGGCCTAGGTAGCCTGGGTGGGACCGGAAAGGACATGGCCTACGCGATCGCAGTGGACGCCGCGGGCTCGGCTTACGTCACAGGGGCGACCGATTCGACCAACTTCCCGACCCTGTCGGCGTACCAGTCGGCATTCAAGGGAGTCATCTCCGACGCCTTTGTGACGAAGCTAAGCCCGGCTGGCGACGCGCTTGTCTACTCCACCTACCTGGGCGGAAGCGATGATGACTCGGGTTATGGGATCGCGGTGGACACCGGAGGCTCAGCCTACGTCACAGGGCTTACTTGGTCGTGGGACTTCCCCGTTCAGTCTCCTTGGCAACCGACAGAAGCTGGAAGTTGTGACGTTTTCGTGACGAAACTGTCGCCGGCGGGAAGCGCACTGGTCTATTCCACGTTTCTGGGTGGCAGTGGCAGAGATATGGGTTATGGGATCGCAGTGGACGCCATTGGTTCCGCATATGTCACGGGATTTACGGCTTCTACCAACTTTCCCACGCGGTCGCCGTACCAGGCGGCTTTTCAGGGAGTTGAGGACGCCTTCGTGACGAAGCTCTCCGCCGCGGGCAGCGTGTTGGTCTACTCCACTTATCTGGGCGGAAGCGGCCAGGATGAGGGTCGCGGGATCGCAGTAGACGCGACGGGCTCAGCCTACATCGCTGGCGGGACCCAATCGAGCAACTTCCCCACTCAGTCGCCGTACCAAGCTATTAATGATCAAACGTACTACAAAGACGAAGCTTTCGTGACAAAACTGTCTCCGTCGGGCAACGCGCTGGTTTATTCTACCTACCTCGGCGGATATGGCAGGGACACAAGCTACGGGATCGCAGTGGACGCCGCGGGCTCGGCTTACGTCACAGGAGCCACCGAAGGGGTGAACTTCCCGATCCAGTCGGCGTACCAAGCGACATCCCAGGGTATGAGAGAGGTTTTCGTGACGAAGCTGTCCCCCGCTGGCGACAAACTCGTGTACTCCACCTACTTGGGTGGATACGACGATGATGTGGGCCAAGGGATTGCGGTCGACGCGGCTGGTTCGGCCTACATCACTGGGTACAGCTTGCTCAACTTTCCCACTCAATCGCCATACCAGCCGTCGTTCGCCGGAAGAAACGCGTTCGTAAGCAAACTCCAATACATTCGCGAGCCTGGAATCGCTTTGAACGCGATCGTCAGCGCTGCTAGCGGTGCCGGTGGTGGTGTGGCCGCGGGCGAAATTGCTGCTCTCTATGGCACAGGTCTAGGCCCGACGGCGGCGGTGGCTGACTCGGGTTGGGATCCTGTGAGTGGCAAGCTTCCGACGGAGCTCGGAGGCGTCAGCGTGATCTTCGACGGGCAGCCCGCACCTCTGTTCTACGTTTGTGCCGGTCAAATTAACGTGCAGGTGCCTTACGAGGTTGCCGGCAAGGCCGCGGTAAGCGTGAGTGTGACTTACAACGGGGCGAGCAGCGCAGCGCTCAGCGTGCCGGTGGTGGTTTCGCATCCGGGGGTATTCGTATACAACGACCGGGCGATTATCACTAACAATGCCACAGGCGCCCTGATCACCGCCGAGAACCCTATCGCGCGGGGCGGCGACGTGGTGGTGTGGGCGACAGGGCCGGGGGTGGTGTCGCCGCCGGTGACCACGGGAGCGCCGGTGACGACGCTGAGTTGGGCCTTCAGTCCGCTGGCGTGGATCGGCGGCAACCTGGTGGACGTGCAGTTTGCAGGGATGACGCCGGGAATGGCGGGACTGATGCAGATCAATCTGAAAGTGCCGCCCGACACACCGACTGGCGCGAATGTCCCTCTGAAGATTCTGATTAACGGCGCATACGCCCAGGCTTACATCGGTGGAGCGGTGACCAGCAACCTGGCGATTGCCATAAAGTAGTGGGCCTCGCCGGCATGTGGACTGAAAAGCACGGAGGTGGGACCCCCGCTGTCTACCACGAGCTGAGGGGCGGAAGAAGCTGTTCCCTCGGTTGCAGAGTCACATATCGTGCCGGTGAGAAGATGGCAACCTCAAGACTCCGTTCTTGCAGTAGAAGATCTCCGAGACTTTGCGGGGGTTCATACCCATGATGCGGCTCTTCAGGATCAGCGTGTAAGTCTTGCTGGCCCGCCCGCGCACGTCGCCCCATCCGGAGATGCCCTGGTTGGTGTCAAGAGGGGCGAGGCACCGGTAGTCGGCCTCGCAGGGGGCCGAGGCGATGAGGATACGCATGTCGGTAATCCTGATTAGAGTATGTCTAGGGGGCGTCTCTTGGTTCACAACTTCGGTCCAGCTCGACAGCTGGGCCCGGGCGCGTTTACTTGTTCAGATCTACGATCGTAGTTGCATTCCAGTCGTTCATCGGGATGATGAGACGGTTGCGCTTCGGATCGTAAGTCATCGAGGCCGCGCTGGGGATGCCCGAGGCGATCAGCTCCGCCTTCTGGTCCGGACGGATTCGCGACACCGAGCCTTGCCGGACGCTGCTCACGTACTTGGTTCCGTCCGGCAGAATCGCCACCCCGTCGTTGCCCGCGTCCACCGCTTGCTCAGTGAGAAGCAACTGGCCGCCGGGGGAGAAGGTCAGCGCGTCCCTCGACCCGATGTTGACGACCACGATGTTGCCCTTCGTATCGAAGGCCACGCCGTTAGGCTGGTTGAGGGGAGGGCCGCTCACCAGAACCGAGGCCTCGCCTTTCGGTGTGATCTTGTAGACCCGCCAGGATTCACTGGTCTGATCACCGGTGTGCGTCGCGTAGATGGTACCGTCTTCGGCAACCTCCAGGTCGTTGAAACGTAAAACGCCCTTGACCGTCGTTGACCCACGCGGCTCGCCAGTCTTCATGTCGAACCACCGCACCGTGTCGATGTCGGCCACATATAGCAGGCCGTTCCCGATGTAACTGCCCAGGGGGCGATTCAGGGTGAGGCCGTTGCGGTTGACGCCGATCCATTTCAGCGTGTGCGCCGTGCCGTCCGGATTGATCGGCGAGATGTAGTCGTCGTTGGGGATCACGTCCTGCGGCATGCCCGCCTTGACGGCGACGAACAGATCCCGTTCCGCGTCATACGAGATGCTCTCGGCGAAGCGAAAGCCGCCATAGGTCTTCACGTTCGGCGAGGGCTTGAGCGGCTCGCCAGCAGCGAACGGCTGCGCGAATCCGACGCTTCCCAAGGCAACCGCGAGGATTATCGCTATGATCGGTTGGCACATACTCTTGTCCTGTTCAGATTATTGCGGCGGCGAGTGAGTGCTGCTTCAGCTGCAGGAAGGCCAATTGACAGAGCGTACGACTTTTCGTACGATTAGGGTGGTGGAAACGATCACGGTGAGTGGCGCGCGTAGCAGGTTGTACCGGTTGCTGGATGAGGTGTCGGCTTCGCGGGAGCCGGTGTTAATTGCCGGGAAACGGGGAAACGCGGTTCTGGTACCGGAAGAAGACTGGCGGGCGATCCAGGAGACGCTCTACTTGCTGTCGATTCCTGGGATGAGGGAGTCGATTCGAGAAGGGATGGCCACGTCGGCGTCTGAGTGTGCGACCGAGCTGAAGTGGTGAACTGGCACGTCGTCTTCACAGCTCAGGCTCAGCGTGATGCCAAGAAGATCGGGGCTGCCGGTTTTCGCAGCCGGACCGAGAAGCTGCTGGAAATCCTCCGGAAGAACCCCTTTCAGACTCCACCCCGGTTTGAGCGGCTGGTGGGGGACCTCAAGGGAGCCTATTCAAGACGGATCAACATCCAGCACCGACTGGTGTACCAGGTTCTCGAACACGAGAAGGTGGTGAAGGTGCTGCGGATGTGGACACACTACGAGTAAGGGTTGAACCGAGAGGGAAGATCCCGGCAGAACCGTAACCGTGCGCAGGCTGAATCCTTCGCCACTAATTGGCCAGGATTTCCAGGGAGTCGGGGCCGCAGAGGCGCTCGATTTCGGCGCGGAATTCTTTGTCAGGGCGCACCTTGGCGTCGATATCCAGGATCACGGCGAAGTCCCGGCTCTTCTCCAGACGCAGGCGCACGTGCGTATCGCCGGTCTTGCGCTCAAACAGCGCGGCGAGCGAGGCCGCCAGGCCGACCTGGCTCAGATGCACCCGTATGGAGATCAGAGAGGGCAGGGCGACGCGGGCCACATCGAGCGGCACGATGTCGAGCACCGAAACCTTGGGCGCCGCGTTGTCCTCGGGCAGCACGGAGCCTTTCACCAGCACGGCGCGGTCTTCGACCAGTTCGGCCTGAAGCCGTTCGTAGTTGGTGGTGAAGACCAGTCCCTCGACCGTGCCCTGCACATCGTCAAGCTGAAGCGAGGCCCAAGGCTTGCCCTCTTTGTTGCGCTTGCGCTGTACGCCGGTGAGGATGCCGCACAGGGCCACTTCGGCGCCCTTCTCCAAACCCTCCAAGGCGGATGAATCGTGTGTGGCCAGCTCGCTGACTTTGTCTTTGTACTGGTCGAGCGGGTGGCCGGTCACGTAGAAACCGAGCATTTCCTTTTCGCCGGCCAGTTTCTCGTGCAGACTCCACTCGGGGACCTGGGGCAGAGGTCGATCCTGCGCCTCCTCCTCGGAGGGGGAGAGGGCGAACAGCCCGGCCTGGCCGCTCTCGCGGTCGCGGTGGGCGCGCTGGCCGCACTCCATGGCCCGCTCGATGGCCGCGAAAAGTTGGGCACGGGCGCCGCCAAGCGAGTCCATTGCGCCGGACTTGATCAGGCTCTCCAGCATGCGCCGGTTTAGCGCGCTGAGGTCCACCCGTTCGCAAAACTGGTAGAGCGAGCGGAAACGGCCTGTGCTCTGGCGCGCCCTCTGGATGGCTTCGACCGCAGAACGGCCCACGTTCTTGATGGCGCCCAGCCCGAAGCGGATGGCGCGGCGGTCCGGCTCGGCCATGTCTGGGGTGAAGTTCCAGTCGCTGGAGTTGACGTCGGGGGGGAGAACCCGGATCCCCATC
>JBHGAV010000036.1:0-43465 GCA_041946685.1 Bryobacteraceae bacterium
CCTCTGGGCGATGCTGCCGCCGGCGGTGCTTTGGGGAGCGAGTTTTCCCCTGGCGCTCGCTGCGGTCGCGGAGCGTGGTGGCGATCCCGGACGGCTGGTTGGAGGCGTCTACGCGGCCAACACCTTCGGCGCGATCGTGGGCGCTCTCGGAATCAGCCTGGTCACCGTCCCTTGGGTGGGAACCCAGAGGAGCCAGCAGATTCTGCTGGTGTTGTCGGCGCTCAGCGCGTTGTTCCTTCTGGCGCCGGACGCCTGGCGGCGGCGCTCGAAGCTATCCGTCCTCGGCCTGTGGGTCTCCCTGGCCGCAGTCGTGCTTCTCGTACGGGTGGTTCCCGCGATCCCCGGCGAGTTGATCGCCTACGGGCGTCACATGTCGACGACCGCCGGGACTTCCCGGATCATTTTCAGCAAGGAGGGGCGCAACTCGTCCGTGGTCGTCACCGAGTGGCCGGACGGCACCCGCGAGATCTCCGTGAGCGGCCATGTCGAGGCGACCACCACGCCCTTCGACATGAAGCTGCAAAGGATGGTGGGCCATCTCCCCGCCTTGCTTCACCCCCAGCCCGAGTCCGTGCTGGGGATCGGCTTCGGAGCGGGTGTTTCCGCGGGCACGTTCACGCGTTACCCCAGCATCCGCAACATCACCATCTGCGAGATCGAGCCGGTCATACCGCCGACATCCACCCGGTTCTTCGGTCCGCAGAACTACCATGTCATGAACGACCCGCGCACCCGCATCGTCTACGACGACGCGCGCCACTTCGTTCTGACCACGCGGGAGAAGTTCGACATCATCGCCTCCGACCCCCTCGATGTCTTCGCCAAGGGGACCGCGGCCCTGTATTCGATAGAGTACTTCGAGGCCGTCAAACGCCGCCTGAATCCCGGCGGCATCTTCACCTTGTACGTGCCGCTCTACGAGAGCGACATGAGAACGGTGAGGAGTGAGTTGGCCACCTTCTTCGAAGCCTTCCCCCACGGCACCGTCTGGGCCAACACCATCGACGGCCGCGGCTACGACATGGTCTTCATGGGACAGGCCGAGCCCATGAGGATCGACCTGGATGAACTGGACCGCCGGCTGAACCGTGCCGATTACTCGCCGGTCGCCGAATCGCTCCGGGGAATCGGAGTCTACTCCCCGGTGGATCTGCTCGCCACCTACGCCGGGCAGAAGTCCGACTTGGGACCTTGGGTGAAGGGCTCCGACCTCAACCGGGACCGTAACCTGCGGCTGCAATACCTGGCCGGCTGGGGTATCAACTCGCGTCTGGAGGACCAGATCTACCGCGACATGATGCGCTTCCGCCAGACTCCCGGGAATCTGTTCTCGGGGTCACCCGCACGCGTGGATGCCATGCACGCGGCAATCAGCGCGGCAGGCTCCTACTGATCCGAAGGCTGAACGGGGGCGGTCCTTGAGTCCGCCCAGCCGCTACTTCTTCGCCGCCGGAGCGGCCTGTGCCAGGAACGCGTCTACGTTCTCCGGGGTGACCAAGGTCGCCCCCGTGTCCACGGCGGAGGGCACGGGAGAATGGGCATCCTGCGCCCAATTCGCGGTGAGAGACGCCGGCTTGTTGTGGTGCAAGAGGTCCAGCATCTTGAGCCCGACGTACGACATGGTGAAAGGCTTCTGGGCTATGGTGGCGGTGATGGAGCCCTTCTTCAGGCGCTGCAAAGTGTCCTCGTCCGTGTCCATGGCGATGACGACCTTGTCCGTGATGTTGTTTCGTTCAAGCACCTCGGCAACTTCCGTGCAGCCCTGCGCCTCGAGGCAGACAAAGGCATCCGCTTTGATCTTTCCCCCGGTCACGATCTCCTTGGTGGCGTCGAAAGCCAGGCTCGGATCGCCCTTCATGTCAATCGTCTCCACGATCTTGATCTGCGGACGGCTGGCGAAAGCGTCCTGGTAGCCTCGCAGACGCTGCGCCAAGTTGGCCTGTCCCGGAATCGTGAGTATCACCACGTTGCCCTTTCCCTGCATCCGTTTCGCGGCGATCTCGCCCCCCGTTAGGCCGGCGCGGTAGTTGTCGGTGCCGATAAAGAACAGGCGCTTGCTCCCCGGCGAGTCCGAGTCGATCGCGATGACCGGTATGCCCAAGTCGATGGCCGCGTCGATGTCGCCCTTCAGAAGTTCGGCATCGGAAGCGGAAACGAGGATCCCGCTGGGCTTGGCCTGCCTGCCCAGCACCCTCCGGAATTCTTCGTGCTGGCCTTGCGGGTTGTAGTTCTCAGGCCCGACCATTTCGTACCTGACACCCAGCTCTGTGGCAGCCTGCTTCAGCCCCGCCGCCGCCGACTGCCAGTAGGGGATCTTGATGTTCGTCGCGATGAGAGTGTAATTCTCGGTTGGACTGTGCGCCGATCCGCCGCACCCGGCGAGCGTCAGCAGGATGGCGCCAAGGTAGATGATTTGAAAGGTTCTGTTTCGATTCAGCATATGAGTCCCTATGTCGGAGTATAGAACAGATCGGCCGCTATTGGCCGAAGAATCGGAGACCGGCGGGTTAGCCGACGAGGTTCCGGTCAGCAAACCATTGGCGCGCACGCCCAACTTCGGGCTGACGCCCTCCTTAACCTGCCCGAAGAGCGTCCGCGTAGTACTCCCTCTCCCTGTACTCGAAGTAGTCGAAATCCGCCGCCTTGCGGGTCCCCGACATGTCGTGACAGCACATCCCCACGAAGGCCCCGGTGAAGTTCGGCGTTCCCGGCTGTGCCGCCTCGTCCGATAAAGCGCTGGCGTCGAACTGCTCGGGCAGCCACTGCCAGTCGCCACCTTCGATGCGAAACGCAAACCTCAGCCGCTCGTAGTCGACCTCCACCCGCAGGTGAACCGGCTTGCCGTCGGGAATGGCGATCGGCGCCGTGGAAATGTCCGTCACGATCTGGTCGGGGACGAACGAGAGGACCCGGATGTGCTTGCCCACCACATCGTCGCGCGACACGTACAGGCAGTGGAGCTTGGAACTGTTGTAGTAGCAGACCAAGCCGGCCATCTGCTGGAAATGCTCCGGTTCGAACTCCACCACCGTCGCGGCGCTGTAGCAGTGCGCCTGCTGCCTCCGCGCAACCAGCGACTGCCGGAACAGGCTCCCCAGCGTCTCACGGCCGTAGAGGCGGAGGTGGCCGGGACGCTCCGTCAAGCTGAAGAGTTCCTCCGGCCACGGCGAGCGCAGCCACTGAAAGTCGATGGGCAGTCCCGCTGCGTCGAAGTCCTCGCGCGCCGGAGGCTTCGGGAATGCGTGGGCAGGTAATCCGGGCGCCGCCACTTCCACTCGCGGAAGCCCGGTTCCGTCGGCGGTTCGCAGCCAGCCGTCCTCGCACCACGCCATCCGCTGGATCGCCGTCTCCCGCCCCAGCGTGCAACGCCCGCGGTTGCGGATGGGCCGCCCGCACAGATGCACCAGGTACGTCTCCCCGCTCTGCGTTTCCACCAGATCGGCGTGGCCGGCGCGCTGCAATTCCACGTCAGGACGGTGGCGCGCGGTCAGCAGCGGCCCGTCCGGGTGAAGCTCGTACGGCCCCGTCAGTGTGCGGGACCTTGCCAGAGTGACGGCGTGCCCCCACCCGGTGCCCCCCTCGGCGGTCAACAGGTAGTAATAGCCGTTGCGCTTGTACAGGTGAGGGCCCTCGGTGAATCCCAGTGGCGTGCCCTTGAAGATCAGGTGCGTCGGCCCCACCAGCCTGCCTTGCTCTGTGGAGTACTCCTGGAGCACGATCCCCGCGAACCGGTTCTGCCCCGGCCGGTGGTCCCATAGCATGTTGACGACGTACTTGCGGCCGTCGTCATCGTGGAACAGGGAGGGATCGAAGCCGCTGCTGTTCAGGTAGACCGGATCCGACCATTCCCCATCGATGCGCGGGCTGGTCACCACGTAGTTGTGAAAGTCCCTAAGCGACACGCCGCCGCTTCCACCTACCGTGGTGCGGCCGTACCGCTTGACATCGGTGTAGACCAGGTAGAACAGGCCGTCGGAGTAGCTGAGGCACGGCGCCCATATGCCGCAGGAATCCGGGTCGCCGAGCATGTTCAGTTGGCTCGGCCTCGTGAGCGGCCTCGTCAGAAGCCGCCAATGAACAAGGTCCCGCGAATGGTGGATCTGCACGCCCGGAAACCACTCGAAGGTGGATGTGGCGATGTAGTAGTCGTCCCCCACGCGCAAAATCGAGGGGTCCGGGTTGAAGCCCGGCAGGATCGGATTACGGATCATCAAGCGAGTCTCAGGCATTTTGCACCTCCTTACGTTCGCGGACCAGTGTCCAAAGAACCACCGCGCCCACCAGGTCCAGCACGCCCAGGCCAATGAAGAACGGCCCATATCCGATTGTCGTCACCAGCGCTCCAATCAATAGTGAGAAGATCAGCAGCCCTCCGTTGCCACATGTGCCGGCCATGCCCGCCACGGTGGCAACCTCGCTCTTGCGGAACAGATCCGAGGACATCGTGATCACCGTCACCGAGAGCGTCTGGTGAGCGAATCCGGCCAGGCTCAGCAGGGCCACCGCCGTGTAGGGGCTCTCCACGTACCCGACGAACCCCACGCCCATCATCAGGCAGGCGCCCACCGTGAAGGCTCCGCGCCGGGCGTTGATCAGGCCTACTCGGAAGTATTTCTGAAGCGCCATGCTGATCATGCCGCCGAACATGCAGCCGAAATCGGCGGCAAGAAACGGCATCCAGGCGAACATCGCGATCTGCTTGAGGTCGAAATTTCGGACGGTGGTCAGGTACAACGGCAGCCAGAAGGTGAGCGTTCCCCAGGTCGGATCGGCCAGAAACCGCGGCAGGGCGATTCCCCAGAAGTTGCGCTGGCGCAGCAGCGAGCCGATCTTCGGGCGTGCGCTCGTGCTTTGCAGGTGGCTCTCCTGGCCCGAAGTGATGTGGATGCGCTCCGCTTCCGTTAGAGCGGGGTGTCTCTCGGGCGGATGGTAGAGCCACAGCCAGAGCGCCACCCAGATCAGGCCCATCCCGCCTGTGATCACAAAAGCTGCACGCCAGTTGTAGGTCAGGATGGCCCAGACGACCAGCGGCGGGGCAAGCATCGAGCCCACCGATGCGCCGATGTTGAACACTCCCCCGGCCAGGCCGCGCTCTTTCGCGGGGAACCATTCCGCCGTGGCTTTCATACCCCCCGGATTGGCCGACCCCTCGGCAAAGCCGAGCAGCCCTCGCAGGAACGCCAGCGTCTGCCAGTTGCTTGCCAGCCCGTGCGCCATGTTGACCACAGACCAACTGGCGGCAAAGATCGCGAAGCCGATCTTGAGGCCGAGCACGTCCAGCACGTACCCGACGACCGGTTGCGCCATGATCATCGCCTGAAAGGCGCCCAGAATCCACGAATACTGCTGCGTGGTGATGTTCAAGTCCTTGAGCACCGTCGGCGCCGCCACCGCCAGCGTGCTGCGCGTAAGGTAGTTGAGGATCGAGCCGCACATGATCAGGCCGATCATCAGCCACCGTAGTCCTTTGATCTTGGGCATGTGTGTAGCTTCCTAGAATCTCACGTCAACCGGAGAATTCACCGATTCTCGCAGATTCTCAGCGCTGGTTCCAGCGGAGAACGGCCGGGAAAGAATCGGAAAGGCCGAGGATGGACAGGGTCCCGGTCTCCAGGGCAAGATGGCGGCCGTGCTGGGGCTCGATTCGTAGAAACTGCGTCGTTAGCACTCGCAGGAAGTGCCCGTGCGAAAACACCGCGACGCGGCCGTGAGGGGGCAGGGAAGAGATCACGCCGCGGGCTCGCGCGGCGACGTCCTCGATCGATTCCCCGCCGGGAATGGGACCGTCCCAGACCGTCCAGCCGGGAAATCGCTCGCGCATCTGGGCCTCGGTGAAGCCGGTGCAATCGCCATAGTCCCACTCCGCGACGGCCGGCTCGATCCGGGCTTGGGAGAGGTAGCCGGCGATCTCGCACGTCCGCCGGGCGCGCTGCAAGGGGCTGCACAGGACCAGGTCAAGGGAGACGCCGTCAAGCGCACGGGCTGTCGCGCGGGCCTCCTCCTCCCCGTGGGCGGTGAGGGGCAGATCCACGCGTCCGCTGAACTGCCCGGACAGCGACCATTCGGTCTCGCCGTGCCGAATGATCCAGAGTTCGAGGGGTTCTGACATCGACCTAAGATCGTACCATTCAGTAATCGGTCTCGAACCGATAGCCGATTTCCCGCAAAGTACGGATGTAGGACGGATGGTGGGGGTCGGGCTCGATCTTCGCTCTCAGGGTGGTTACGCAGCGGTCCACGCTGCGAGTGGTCACAATAATCGAGTTGCCCCAGACGGCGTCCAGGATCTGTTCGCGGGTGAGTGCGCGCCCCTGCTTCTCGACCAGGTATGCGAGAAGCCTGAGTTCCTTGGCCGTGAGCGTCAACTCGCGGCCAGAGCGGAAGACCTTGCGCGCGGCCGCATGGAACTCGATGTCCCCAAAGCGGAAGACCCGATCATCTTCCCTGCGGTTGCGGCGCAGCAGCGCGCTGACGCGGGCCATGAGTTCGCCGATGCGGAAGGGCTTGGTCACGTAGTCGTCCGCGCCGAGATTCAGTCCCAGGATGATGTCCTCCTCCTGCCCCTTGGCGCTGAGCATGATGATGGGGACGGCCAGCCCCCGCTCGCGCGCCGCGCGGCAGATTTCGTAGCCGTTCACCCTGGGGAGCATGATGTCCAGCACGATAAGCTGATGCGTCCCGCGCAGGGCGGCGGCAAGGCCCGTCTCGCCGTCGGCCGCGTTTTCCACCGCGTACCCGCGCGCGGCGAAATTGTCCTTGAGGCCGCGCAAGAGGGCCGGGTCATCTTCCACGATGAGGATCGCCGGCCGCATCAAGACTCCGCCGGCACCGTGACGGTGAACACGCTGCCCTTTCCCAACTCGCCTCTGACTTCCGTCCGGCCGCCGTGACCCCTGACGATGTGCTCCACGATGCTCAGGCCCAGCCCACAGCCTCCACCGGAGCGGGAGAGCCGGTTGTCCGCCTGGTAGAACTTCCGGAAGATCCGCCGGCGCTCGCGCGGCGCGATGCCAACGCCGTGGTCCTCCACCTCGAAGCACACCGCGCCGTTCCGGCTGCATGCCCGCAGGGCGATTCGCTTCTCCCCTGGCGAGTACTTGTAGGCGTTGTCCAAGAGATTCACCAGCACGGTCACCATCGCCCCCGAATCGGCCCAAATCCGGGGAAGGTGAGGGTCCGCCGCGACCTCCAGCACGCAGTCCGGAGCGCGAAATCGCTCGCCCGCCGCTTCGACGGCATCCGCGACAATCGCGCCGGGCTCCACGGACGCCAATTCCAGGGAGTATTTGCGCCGCTCGATGCGGGAGAATGCGAGGAAGTTCTCGATGAGGCGCCCAAGCCGGGCGTTCTCGGCGGCGATCAAGGCTAGGTATTCGCGAGTCTTTCCCGGGTCCAGGGCGGTGTCCGACAGCAGAGTGTCCACCAGCACCCGGACGGACGCCAGCGGGGTCCGCAGCTCATGGGAGACCGAAGCCACCAGGTCTGTTCTCAACTGCGCGAGGCGCAGGCGGCGCTGCAAGAGCCCGGCGGCGACGAGCGCCGCGACGGACATGGCAACAATCATCAAGAATCCGACCCAAACGTAGACCTGCGTACGACGCCGGGAGAGCTCGCCCGGGCTCCGCTGGTTCTCCGTCACAAGCGCCAGAGAAAAGCCGGAAAGCGGCGACGCCAGCGCGGCGGAAAGAAGGGCATTCGCCGTGGCGACTTGGCCGCCGGGCGGGCTGATGAGAATGCGCAAGCCCGAGGAAAGCATCTGCCGGTCGAGAAACATCTGGCTCCTGGAGACTACAGTCTGGGTACGAAGCAGGGCCAGCACGCGGCCGTTCGGCGACGCCTGCGACCATACGTCCGGCAGCGACGTCCGGCGCAGATCGGGATCGAGAACGGGCTTCGATTCCGCCTCCATGAAGCGGGCGGCCAGTTGCTCGGCCTCATACGTCGGAAACCCGGCAAACTCCGGCGGGACGCCAAGCGCACGCACCTCCCGCATCAGGAACAAGCGTTGTCCTGCGGGGAGGGAACCCGCCCGGTAGTCCGTCAGCGAACGGAAAAGATGGCGGGCAACCGGCAGCCGGCGACGGTCCGATGGGTTCTTCATGAGTTGAAGGGCCAGGAGCGCGGCATCGGCGGAAATGAGGCGGCCCTGCCAGTCCCTGGCGGCACGGTAACCCGGCGTTTCCAGCCGCTCCACGATCAGTTGGACGGCCGCTTCGCCGTCGCCCGCACGGACCAGCGAGCGCGCCTGGGCCTGCCATGCGCGCGCCCTGAGATCCGGATCTACTGCCGACCTCGCGATCTCCTCGTAGATCCGGGCGGCCTCGGCGGAGCGGCCTCGCTCCTCGGAACGCTCTGCCTCCCTCCATTCGGGCGGCCGCGGCTTGTCCCTGGCCACCGGCACGGCGGGCGCGGCTGGATAGGTCAACTCGCCTTTCTCGCCGAAGCAGATAACGGCATCGGCCAGGCCCGACCGCACACAATGTTCGAACAAGGCCGCCCCGGATCGCTCGCGCGCCGCCTGGTCCAGGGCGATTCCGCTCTGTTCCCAGACACCCTTCAGGCCATCCCGCGCCAGGGACATCTGCCCCCGGTATGCTTCGGCGATCTCCTGTTCGGCCGCGCGGCGCTGGCTGTTGATGGCTTCATTCATGAACCAAAGCAGGCCCAGCGTGGGAAGCAGCACCGCCAGAAGCAGCAATAGCAGAACGGGCCACACCCGCCAGGTGTGGCCCATCTCGCCCGACATGACGCCTCGGTTCAGCATCTGCTATTTCAACTGAAGGGTTTCGGCAATCGGGTCGAAGCGCTTCTGAAACGCCTCCAAACCGCCGGCCTCAAGGTACGCGATGAATATCGCGCGGAGAGCGGCGCCATCCACGACGATCACGTACTCCGCCATTTTGCGCGACGCGCCGGTGACGTCCCCGCAGTCGGCGACGTAACTGAGGGCCACACGTCCGCCGATCTGCCGGTTGCTCCAGCTTGCAGGGCGAATCTGGTAGTCCTTCAGGACACCGGACCGCGTCTTGACGTAGTCATCGGCCGCGTCCTTCAGGGTTTCGCTTACAGGTTTCTTGTCCACACGGAGAAAAGCATGGCCGGCCACTTGCGGGTCCAGGAAACTGACGGCGACTCGACCGTCCGGACCGGGCGACGAGCCCGATCGTTCAATCAACCACTCGCCGGGCGCCGATACCGAGAAACCCAGCGTCTCATCCTTGAAGGAAACCTGAGAACCAGCATTCGGGTGGGTGACGGAGATCAGTTCCGCGACAACCGAGTTCCCGTCAAACTTGACCAGGTAGCGCGGCCCGTCCACCGATATCCAGAACGTCTGCTTGAGCGGGGTGATTTGGACCTTGTAGCACTGGAACTTGCCCGCCGGAACCTCCACGCCTTCGATTCCCAAGGTCTCGAATTCGAAGTTGAGGATCGCGCGCCCGGCGGAGGTTGCGATGGGTAGAGTCACCCGGTAACCCGGAGCCAAAGGCAGCCGCCGCAGGACGAACATCCACTCCTCATTGTCAAAAGCGGGACGATCCAAGTGGAGCGTGTAAGAGTCCGACTGTCCCTTGGCGCGGATGACGGCCTGCCCTTTACCGTACTCCGCATGGAACTCGCCGAGTGGCGGTATGGTCCAGTCGCTCACGGCGGGGAACATGGTCTGCCGGTCGACGGCAACGCGGCTGGAGTTCAGGGTGTTGTTCACGCTCACATAGGTCCGGGTCTGCACCAGAAATCGGCGCGCCGGATCGGCCGGATCGGCCCCCACGGCGTAGACAATCCATCCGACCTGAGCGCCGCCGGGCATCTTCAGCGCCAGTTTGTGCGTCTCGCCTTCGGCCCAAGGCGCGGGCAGCAGCTTCAGGTCCCCGGGCAGCCGCGTCTGGGCCTGGGCGACCAGTTCCTTCTGCTCGGGGTAGTCCGCAATCAGCGTCCGAAAGGCCTCCCCGGCTCCCACCGTGTCCCCTTTCGACAGAAGGCACAAGCCGAGCCGGTACTGCGCCTGGGCCGCGTATTCCCTGTTCTCCTTCGCCGCGGAGAGGACCTGCCTATAGATCTTGATGGCGCCGTCGATGTCGCCCACGGTCTCCTGGGTGTAGATGCCCTTCTGGAGCAGATCGGAAGCCGTTTGAGCAACGAGCGCGGGCGCGACAGCGAGCACTGTCAATACAACCAGAATCATCCGGTATGTCTGCATCTCAAACCTCCTGAGATGACTGTACAGAGCCGATGTTACCGGATTATTACGCTGGTGTCCTCATTCAGCGACGCAACCGGCCGTGTGGTGAAATCAGAGCGCGATCTTCGCAATCCGGCTGACGGCTTCCTCGATGCGCTGCTTGCACACCGTGAGGGCCAGCCTGATGTAGCCTTCGCCCGGCTCGCCGAATCCGCTGCCCGGAGTCGTCACAATTCCCGCCTCGCGAAGAAGCAGAGTCGTAAAATCCTTGGACTTGTACTTGGGCGGCACCGGGCACCAGACATAGAAGGTGGCCTTCGGCACCTCTGGGTCGAGGCCGATCTTTCGCAGGCCGCCTATGAGGGCATCGCGCCTGTCGCGGTAGATGCTCTGCATCTCGGCGACACAGCTCTGATCTCCCTCCAGGGCGGCCATGCCGGCATACTGCACCGCGTTGAAAGCCCCGGAATCGATGTTGCTCTTGATCTGTCCCAGGCCCTTGATCATCTGGGCGTTGCCGACGGCAAAACCCAGGCGCCAGCCGGTCATGTTGTAGGTCTTCGACAGGGAGTGGAACTCGATGCCGACATCCCTGGCGCCGGGAAGCTCCATGAAGCTCATGGGACGGTAGCCGTCAAACGCCATCTCGGAGTACGCGGCGTCGTGGCAGACCATCAGGTCGTACTCTCTGGCGAAGTCGATCACCTTCTGATAGAAGTCCCGTTCCGCCGTCGCTCCCGTGGGGTTGTTGGGGTAGTTGATGTAGAGCAGCTTGGCGCGCCGGGCGACGTCCGCCGGAATCGCCGCCAGGTCGGGAAGGAAACCGTTCTCGCGGGTGAGCGGCATGAAGTAGGATTCGCCGCCGGCGAACATGGTCGTGACGTGGTAGACCGGATAGGCGGGGCTCGGCACCAGCGCCAGGTCGCCCGGATTGATGAAGGCGAGCGGCAGGTGGGCGATTCCCTCCTTGGAACCGATCAGGGTGAGCACCTCGCTCGCCGCATCCAGGTCCACGCCAAACCGGCGGCGGTACCAGCGGGCGACGCATCCGTTGAACTCATGCATGCCCGAGTAGGACGGGTACTGATGGTTTGCGGGATCGTGCGCCGCCCGGTTCAGTTCTTCAATGATGTGCTTCGGGGTCGGCAGGTCGGGGTCGCCGACACCCAGATTGATGACGTCCACGCCTTTGGCCATCAAATCGGCCTTCAGCCGGTCTATTTCTTGAAAAAGATAAGGGGGAAGCCGCTTCAGCCTCTCCGCCCGGTCAATCATTCCGTAGTCCTCCGAAAAAACCGCTACAGCGTCTCGTCCCAAAGCTCCGCTTCATAGGCGACCCTGGCCTCTCCCTCCAAATAGACCTCGCCCCCCGAGTCGAAATGGATCGTCAGGGTTTCCCCGCTCCGGGTAAGCACCTCCACAGGAGAAACGACCCGGTCCCTCGCGGCGGAGATGAGCGAGGACGCGATGGCCCCCGTCCCGCAGGCGAGAGTCTCCCCCTCAACCCCGCGCTCGTAGGTGCGAACGACAATATGGTGCTCGTCCCGCACGAAGACAAAGTTGACGTTTGTGCCCGCAGGCTGGAAATGAGGATGGAACCTCAGCGCCCGCCCCCAGCCCGTAACATCGGCGGATTCCAGCGCCTGCACGTCAGCCGCGAACCAGACGGCGTGAGGCACTCCCGTGTTGATGAAATCCAGATCGAAGGACTTGCCGCTCGCTTCGAGGTGAATATTCTTCCGCAGGCTGTGGGGCCGGGTCATCTGGACCTTGACCCTGCGGCCGGAAACCTCGGCCTTGATGATCCCGGCCAAAGTGCGGAACGCCATCCGGGGCTGGGAGACAATTCCCTTGAGCAAGGCGAATCGCGCCGCGCATCGGGCGCCGTTGCCGCACATTTCCGCCTCGCTGGCGTCGGCATTGAAGAAGCGCCACTTGAAATCCACTTCGGCATCGCGTTCGATCAGAATCACCCCGTCGGCGCCGACGGAGAGTTTGCGGCGGCAGGCCTGGCGCACGAAGTCGTGGCAGTGATCCGCGTCCACAAGGCCTTCCCGGTTGTCGATCACGATGAAATCGTTGCCGGTCCCGGTCATCTTGAAGAACGGGATCCTCTGTGACGTCTTGTGCGTCATAGAAACTGCTCCTCCTCAGTTTGCCGCTTGGGCAGTCGCAACCAGGGCGAGGTCGCGCAGGACCTTCTCGATGCGGGCGAGGCTGGCCGCCGACGGCGGCACCAGCGGCAGGCGCCACACCGGCTCGAGCAATCCCATCAAAGCCATGGCGGCCTTCACCGGGATTGGGTTGGTCTCGACGAAATTCACTTCCATCAGCGGCAGGAACTTGCGATGGACTTGCCGGGCCGCGGCGAAGTCGCCCGCCAGGCACAGGCGCGCGATCTCGGTCATCTGGGCCGGGATCTCGTTCCCCGCGGTGGTGATCACGCCCTTGCCGCCCAGAGCCATCAAGGGCAGAGTCACGGCGTCGTCGCCCGAAAGAACCGAGAAGCGCTCCGGAACCTGGTTGAGGATGGCGGAGATTTGCCCGATGTTGCCCGATGCCTCCTTGACGCCCGCAATGTTGTCGATCTCGGCGAGGCGCTTGAGCGTTGCCGGCTCGACATTCACGCCGGTACGGCCCTGCACGCTGTAGACGATGATCGGGATGCGGATGGCGGAGGCGATGGCCTTGTAGTGCTGGTAAAGACCCTCCTGCGTGGGCTTGTTGTAGTACGGCGTCACCGAGAGGATGCCGTCGGCGCCCATGGCTTGCAGTTCCCTGGCGAGAGCGATCACTTCGGCGGTGTTGTACCCGCCCGCGCCGGCGACCACGGGGACCTTGCCCTTCGCCTCCTCAAGCGTGATCTCGACCACGCGGAGGTGCTCGCCGTGGGACAGCGTGGGACTCTCGCCCGTAGTCCCGCACGGGACGAGGAAGTTGATCCCGGCGTCGATCTGCCTGCGCACCAGCCGCCGCAGCGTCGCCTCATCCAGCGACGTATCGCCCTTGAAAGGAGTCACCAGCGCCGTTCCGCATCCTATGAACATGTGCCACCCCCAAACAACACTTCACTGAATTCGAAGAAACCCTTCCTGCCCACCACCCATTGTGCCGCCTTGAGAGCGCCGCGCGCCAAGCCCTCGCGGCTGCGCGTCGCGTGGCGCAGGGTGATGGTGTCGGTGGCCGAGTCGAAGCCGATCTCGTGGGTGCCCGGGTGCGCTCCGGCGCGGTTGGAAGACACGCTGACGGGACGATCGTAGCCGGAACGCCGCATCTCGTCCACCAGCTTCAGCAGAGTGCCCGAGGGGGCGTCCTTCTTGGTCGAGTGATGAATTTCCCAGGCCCAGGCCCCATAGGCGTCTTCTTTGCCGAGAAGACGGGCCGCCTCGCTCACCAGCCGGAAGAACACGTTCACCCCGATGGAATAGTTGGGGCTCCACACCAGCCCGATGCCGGACCTCGCCACGGCCGCCTTCACCCGTTCGGCCTGCTCTGCCCACCCCGTGGTGCCGAGCACCATGTTCACGCCCAGAGCGGAAATGCGTTCGACGTTTTCGGCCACCGCCGACGGAATCGAGAAATCGATGGCGACGTCCACACCCTGGAAATTCTCCGGGGTGACTCCCTCGAAGCTCGTGTTATTGAATTCATCGAGCTTGAGCCGGACGGTGAATCCGTACTCCGGCGCAAGCTGTTCGATCATCCGCCCCATCTTGCCGTAGCCGACAATCGCGAGGTTCATGACGCTCCCTTTCAGTCAAAAACCGTGGGATCCAGTTCCCGGAAGAATTCCTCGTGCAGCGACTTCACCACGCGGGCCACGTCCTGCTCGGCGACCACGAATGTCAGGTTCAGCCGCGACGCGCCCTGCGAGATCATCCGGATATTCGCTCCACCCGTGGCCGCGAACGCCCGGCCGGCCACGCCCGGCGTGTGGCGTATGTTCTCGCCCACGATACAGACGATCGCCTGGTTCTCCTCGAAATCGACTTCGGCGAATTCCCGCAGTTCCCGGCAAATGTCCGTCAACCGCCGCGTGTTGTCAATGGTCAGCGAAACGCTCACCTCGCTGGTGGACACCACATCCACCGGAGTCTCGAAGCGGTCGAACACTTCAAAGATGCGGCGCAGAAAGCCGTGGGCCATCAACATGCGCGTCGAGTGGATGTTGACCACCGTGATCTTGCGTTTGCAGGCGATCGATTTGATCACGTTGGTGCAATGGACCGATTCGGCGATAATGCGAGTACCCGGCACCTCGGGCCGCCGCGAGTTCAGGATCAGCACCGGAATGCTTTTTTCGATGGCGGGGAGCACCGTAGCCGGATGCAGTACCTTGGCGCCGAAATATGCGAGTTCGGCCGCCTCCACGAAAGAGATCGTTTTGACCCGGCGGCCTCCCTTCAGGATCGTGGGATCGGCGGTGAGCATGCCGTCCACGTCGGTCCAGATCTGGATCTCCTCGGCCCCGATGCCCGCACCCACGATGGAGGCGCTGAAGTCGGAGCCACCCCGGCCCAGCGTGGTGGTCACTCCCTCCCGCGTGGATGCTATGAAGCCGCCCATCACGACCACCTGTTCGGCCGCCAGCGGCTTCACGGTTCCCGCCAGCCGCGCGTAGGTCTCCGGAAACAGGGGCGCCGCCTGGGTGTGCCGCGCATCGGTCAGGATGACCTTGCGCGAGTCCATGTGGACGGTGCGCATTCCGGCCTTGCGGAAAGCCAGCGCCACGATGGCGCTCGAAAGCCGCTCGCCGTAAGAAGAGATGGCGTCCACTGAGCGCGGCGACAGCTCGCCCAGCACGGCGAAACCCCGGACCAGCTCATCCAGTTCCGCGAAATGCTCGCCAATGATCCGCTCCGCCTCCGGCCAGTCCGATTCCCGCACCGCGGCCCGTGCCTCGCCCAGGTGGAACGCCCGCAACTCGTCGAGTTGTCTCAGGGCGTCCTCGCGCCGGCCGGCAGCGGAGTCGCCCGCGATGGCCAGCAGCTTGTTGGTCGTCTTGCCCATGGCCGAAACCACGACCACGGGTTTGCGGTCGAGCCGAGCCTTAACGATGGAAGCGACCCGCTCGATGGCGGCTGCCGATTCCACCGACGTGCCGCCGAACTTCATCACGATCATGTTGTGCCTCCCGCCGTCAGTCGAGCAATCCTTCGGTCGCCATCAGCTCCGCGTTTAGCACGGCCGCGCCGGCCGCGCCCCGCACGGTGTTGTGGCCCATGCACACGAACTTGTAGTCGAAAACGGGACACGGCCGCAGGCGTCCGACAAAGACCGCCTGGCCGCGCTCCCGCTCCACGTCCTTGCGGGGCTGTGGCCGGTTGGGCTGGGTCATGTAGATCACGGGAGCCGGCGGAGCGCTGGGCAGTCGCCGCTCCTGGGGAACGCTGGTGAAGCTCCGGAAAGCCTGGAGCAGATCCGCTTCCGACGGTTTTGAGGAAAGCTCCACCGAGACCGTCACCGTGTGCCCGTCGACGACCGGCACCCGGTTGCAGTGCGCGCTGACTTTGGCCGCCAGGTCGCGCACGCGGCTGCCGTCGAAGTCGCCGAGGATCTTCTGCGTCTCCTGCTGCATCTTCTCCTCTTCGCCGCCAATAAAAGGAATCACGTTGCCAACGATGTCCATGGAGGCGACGCCAGGATAGCCCGCGCCGGAGATGGCCTGAAGCGTGGTGGCGACCACGCGCGTGATGCCGAACGGCTTCAGCGCGGCTAGTCCCATGGTCAGCACGACGGTCGAGCAGTTCGGGTTCGTCACGATCTGCCCGCTCCAGCCGCGCTGCTTTTTCTGGATCGGCACCAGCTTGAGGTGGTCCGGGTTGATCTCGGGCACCAGCAGCGGGACGTCCGCCTCCATGCGATGGTTCCTGGAATTGGAGACCACCACGTGGCCCGCCTTCGCGAAGGCCTGCTCAATCTCGGTGGCCACGCTGGCGTCGGTGGCCGAGAAGACCAGCTTGGGCGCGTTGCCCGGCTTGCACTCGTCGACGACGATGTCGGCGACGGAAGCCGGCGTCTCCCCGCCGAGGTGCCACTGCGCAGCGTCCCTATACTTCTTGCCGGCCGAGCGGTCGCTCGCCCCCAGCCAGGTCAGGTTGAACCAGGGGTGGCCCTGCAAGAACTTGATGAAATGCTGGCCCACCATCCCGGTGCCGCCTAGAATGCCCACGTCAATTCTGCGTTCCATATTGCTCCCTTCACTACGCGGTGAGAAGCTGCTTCACCATCTTCTGATAGATTTCGACCGCATCTACGAGCTGCCGCTTGGGCACGTGCTCGTCCAGCGTGTGCGCCACGTGGATCGATCCCGGACCGAGCAGGAACGGCTTGCCCCACGCTCCGCCGAACTCGGGAATGTCCGTCGTGTAGGCGACCACGGCCGTATCAAAGCCTTTGAGCCGGCCGAGCTTGACGACCGGAATGCACACGACCTCGCGAGCCTGCGCCTGCGCGCCAACCGCATTCAGCAAGGCGCGGCGGACCGGTTCGGGGTCGGAGACCAGCCGGATCATGACCTCGGCGCAGGCGGAATCGGGGACGACGTTCGGCGCCCGCCCGCCCGCAATGGTCCCGATGTTCAACGTGCCGGGTCCCAGCAGCGGGTCCACGGGCATCGGGATCGCCCGCACCCGCTGGAGAACGTCCAGCAGCTTCTCGATCGCCGACTCGCCCAGCTCGGGGTAGGCCGAGTGAGCCATCTTTCCGCTGGCGGTGATCTCGAATCGCAGCGCGCCCTTGGAGGCCAGCGCGAGCTGGTTGTTGCTCGGCTCCCCGTTGATCAGATAGCGCGAGCCGCGGGGACTGCGCGCCGCGGCCTGGGCGCCCGCGCTGTTTTTTTCCTCGCCCACGACGAACAGAAGCGCGAAATTGCGCACACCCGACTGAAGCAATCCCTCGGCGGCGTGGATCATGCTCGCGATGATTCCCTTGGCGTCGCAGGCGCCGCGTCCCCAGATGCGGTCCTCGTCTTCCCTTGAAGGGATGTGCGGCGGCACCGTATCCATATGGGTGGAGAGGGTCACGACGGGTTCGCCCCAGTGCGCAAGCACGTTGAAGCGGCCGGGCTCGACATCCATCCTCTCGACGGCACCCTGGTGACGCGCAGCCAGATCCGACAGCAGAGCGAACAGGAATTCGCCGGCCTGCTGCTCGTTCCGTGTGATCGACTCGATGTCGATCAGCCTGCGCGTCAGCTCGAATAGGTCCATACCTGTCGACTCGTGGGGTGGGAGGCGCTGGAAGGGAAAAACCGCGTAGGCGAGGCCGGCGTTTCTTCACTTCTCGATAGCGCTCCACCCGCTGCTACCAACGGATGACAGTGGGCAGGTGTTAACCTTACCCCCCAATCGCCCCGAAGAAGGACTTCCAGCGGCGACTTCGGCGGGTGCTGCCTTAGCCCCTTTCGCCAGGACTTCCGGAGCCTCCCGGAACTTCAAATCCTGCTACTGATGGCCCCCGCGCCTCTACCAAGAGGAGTTTTCAGAATACCGGACGGCCTCCGCCCAAGTCAAATCCGGCAGGCTACTGAATGAGTCTTTGGGCAGGCCAGGAGGCCTGCCCTACGCGAGCGGCTTCAGGGCCACGGCGTTGCGCGCGGCGATCTGGCCCGTCGAGAGGCACTCCGAGTTGTTGCCGCCGCCGTTGTACATCCAGCCTTAGTCGGAACTGGTCACCGAAGCCACCCGGTTCATGAACGCCGAACGTGACAGCATCAGGCCCTTCGCTGCCAAAGTGCGGAGAGCGTCGAGAATAGCTGGGGCATCGGCCGTGCCAGGCGGCGTGCTCTTGGCGAGGCGCTCCGCGTGCGCTTCGAGAGGAGCGAAGCGGGAGCACATGCCCAGCAATCTGGCCTGGACCAGGTCGAGCATTCGCGCTCTCTTCGTCAGTGACAGAGAGAGCAGTTCCGCGGAACTACCCATCGGGAACCGCGTCGCAGGGTGGCAACGATATTCTTCCATGTCCAAGATGGGACGGGGTAGTTCGGTATCCGTCATGTGGCATCTCGCGGCGCCTACGCCGCTTGCTCAAGACTGCCTGCAGCTTCAGGCGGCCAGGACTGTCACTGGTCGAATGCAATCACCGTGAGTTCAAGTTGATGGGCTTTGCCCTCCCCCAGTTCCACCTTCAAAGCTCTTACATCGAATCGCTGTAAGGCACCGGGTAGCTCCAGGAGAGATGTGTCAAACCCGTCGAATGCGTACAACCGGTACCGGCCGGGCCTGAGGCTGGCGAACGTCGCTTCCCCGTGCTGGTCAGCAGTGCTCCCCTCTTGCCAGCGCTCTACACCATCCGTGGCATCGCTGTCCTGAACCAACAGCACGTAGGCGTCGGCAAAGCTCTTTGCCTCGGCATCCTTGGCCCGCACCGTGAGAGTGGCTGCCCCGCTTCCCAGCCGTACGTCGAGTGTCACGCCGGGTGTGATCGTGATGGTATCCCTCAAGGCATCCTTTTGTCCGTAGGAGATTCCAGCGATGTAGTACTCACTCGGGAGCCCTTGAACCGTTACCGAGTACCAGGCGCCAGCGAACACGGAGCTGACCACAAACTCGTTCCGCACGGTCCAAGTGGCCTCATGGCCCGGAGCGAATGGATTGGTCACGGGGCGGAGGTGGACCTTGAGGTCCCGCAACAAGGCCTCGTCGAGCGTTTCCGGCGCAGATGAATCGATGAACACCCGGCCGGGCACGTCGGCCTCCGGGAGAGGTGGCAGGATGAAATCGGCGAGATCCTGGTCCAACACCTCTGCCGTGGCGAACCAGGTGCCCTCTTTCCCAGCCGCATCACGCACGGACGCACGCAGGGTGTAACGCCCGGCGGGGACGCCGACCAGCTCGAATTTGCCGTCGCGGCTGACCGTGGCGGCCATTCTGCCTACGCCGCTTCCCTCGACGGACTCGAGACTCACGACGGGCCCCTGGGCTGTCTGCGACTCCGCGAGACCCGCTAAAACACCGCGGATGGCGAATGTTTGGCTGGTCTGGACAACCACATCGCAACCCGCCGCCTCGTAATCAGAAGCAAGTGCGACAGGCTGTGCGCGGTCGAAAGAGGTTTCAGCAGGGTAGTACGTTACCACCTGGATCGCAGGTCGAGAACGTACTCCGGCCTTTTCAGCCACAGGCAACCCAGGCAGAATCAGTCGCTGCGGAGTAACCCTGACCAGATAGCGGCCAGATGGAATGTCCGACAACCGGTACCGCCCCTGATCGTCAGTCTTCACACTCGCGCCCACGGGCCACAATAGCGGCCGCCCGTTGGCCCGTAGACGGCGCACTGCCTCAACGGTCGCCCGGACCACGGGTGCCCCCTCATTGTCGAGAACACGACCCGAGATGGCAGATCCCGGACTGAGCTGCAACTCGACTCTGTCGAGACTGACGCTCGGGATCAGTACGACAGTTCTCGCGTTCATGCGCCTGCCCACGATTGTGCCGCCAGCCGGGTAGCCGGGCTTCGAGGCGGAGACCAAGTAGCGCCCTGGCGCCAAGTCGCTGAACGCGAAGGCGCCGTTTCTGTCTGTGAGAGTCTGGAGGGCCAGCCCTCCGGGTTCCGTCGAGGCGAGCTGGACCGCGGCGTCCGTGATCGGTGCGCGGGACCCCACCCGAAGCACTCTGCCTGATATGCCTGCTGTTTGGGCGACACCGGAGTGCACAGGCGTTCCGGTCGGTTGTGGGGAAAGTGCCTGGCCGTTCAGGGTGACGAATGGGGGCACGGCTGAGCACACAGCGAAACCAATGGCAGCAAGCCAAAGCCGCTCTCGAGAACAAGTCCGGGCGCGTTTTCTCATAACGGTCATAACACTACGGCTTAGTTGAGAGTGCGTTGGCTCCTACGGCCGCCATGGTTACCTGTGTCTCCTGCGCCGGGCTCAGTTTGCCCGGCCACACGTTGACTATGGTTCCCCGTGAGTCACAAAGAAGCACAGTCGGGGTGCGAACCGGCCAAGGAAGAAAGACGTTGCCCCTGACCACCGACACCTTCAGTCCGAGTTGGTTGAGAAAAGCCACGCCAGCCTCCGTATCATGAGGAAATATGGCAGCGATGTATCCTCGGTCGCCAAGGCTGTCAATCAGCCGCCGATAGAAGGGCGCGCTCTCGGAGCAGAAGTGACACTTGTTGCTGAGGAGGAGCACTAGATTCGCTCCGGTGCCGGTCCACCTCAGCCCGATCTCTCCTATTGACGAACCAACGCGGGGCCCGAGTGCGGAGGCCTGCTGGCGAGCCTGATGCTGTGAATACTGGGTCCAAAGAAAGACTACAGCCACAACTATGATTAGGGCGTCCGCTACATACCCTATGCTGCTCCTCAGCATTGTGACCGATCTCCGACTCAGCGAATCATCACCCGGCCGCGCCAGCGGCCTTCGCGTTGGCTCAATGGGTTGGAGGCTGCTTCCCCCAACGCATCATGAGCAGTAAGGGCCCGACCACATACACCATTCGCACGTCTGGTTCCAGTTGTTGCACTCAATGGTGTACTGGCCGCCGATGATGCACGCTCGGCACGTGGTAGAACCACCTTCACAGAACTCCATACTCTCCCACTCGCTGCACGAGTCGGACCTCATGAGCGAAGCGCCACCTACAGCCAACTGCACTGCGGCAAACAGCCTCAACAGCCTTCGTGTGTCCACTCCGCAACCTCCTCCGGAATAATGTGGCACGAGATAGCACTCCCCGCAAGCAACTACCGCAAGCGAATCTTGACATAGTGCAAGATTTCCTTGACATACCGCAAACTCCGGGGCTCAGGCCGGTAGCGCTGCCGCCGGTCGCAATGCATTCGGCAGAACACGGATGCGCCTGCCTTGGCGGGCAATGAGGCCATCCTTTTCCGCGGCGCTCAAAAGCCTCGACACCTGGCACGGAGCGATGAAGAGGAATTGCCCGAGTTCGTCCCTGCTCAAGGGGAGGTCGAATTCACCGGCCGGCCTCCCCGGCCGGGCAGTCGCAGCGTCGGCCCACCATCGAAGCAGCCCCTCAAACTTCCACCGGGCCGGCTGGACGCCGGATTCGAGAAGGCGGCATTGCAGGGCCCGGACGTGCCGCGAGATCATGCGGCAAACCTGGATGGCTAGGCCGGCGTCACGGTTGAGCCGCGCCAGGAACTCCGGTGCCCGCCAGCGCGCCAGCCTGCACTCAGTCAAGGTGACGGCTGTTTCCAGGCACGGCTCTCCAAGGACGGCAGGCTGTGCGCCCACCAGATCGCCGCCGGCCGCCAGCTCCACGATCCACTCGCGGCCATCCGGGTATCTGTGAAAGAGCTTCACCATGCCTTGCGTCACGAGATAGACGCAGCCCGCCATCTCTCCCTGCGAAGTCAGACGCACACCGGGTTCATAGGTTTCCGCCGGGGGCAGGGGAGCAAGCAGGTTCACGCCCTGGCGCGAGCGGACTTCTGATTCAATACGCCGGACCGGCATGAGCCGCCTCCACCGCCGTTTGCCCCCAAGCCGAATCCGGGACTAGCGGCACTCGAACGAGCAGGGATGGATGTGCAGTGCCCCCGTGGGCAGGATTGCGCGAAGGCCTCGCTGGAGTATTGCCACGGCGACCTGCCCTACGTGCGGCGTATGTCGGTGACCGAGCGTGTAGGGTATGCCTCCGGCTTGCCAACGGTGAGCCACCGTTGGACTTCTTCAGCAGCCTGCCGGGTCTACGCGAGCGGCTTCAGGGCCACGGCGTTGCGCGCGGCGATTTGGCCCGTGCAAAGACATTCCGCGTTGTTGCCGCCGCCGTTGTACATCCAGCCCCAGAACGAGCCCATCTCGCCCGCGCTGTAGAGCCGCGGAATGGGCTGGTCGAACGGGTCCACGATCTGGCACTTCGCATTTCGCTTCGGACCGCCCTGGGTGTTGTACATGGTCGGATAGAGCTTGACGGCGTAGTAGGGAGGCTTGTCAAGCGCCACCAGGCTTCCCTTCGGCCTTCCGAAGTCGGGGTCCACCTGCTTGGCGCAGTGCTCGTTGTACCTGGCGATGGTAGCCTCCAGGTCTTCGGTCTTCATCCCGAGTTTGCCGGCAAGTTCGGCCGCATTCTCGCCCTTCAAGATCCACCCCTTCTCGATTTCCTTGCTGTTGTCCTTGCTCCACTCGTAGCCCGAGAACCAGCCCCACCAGCCGAACTTCCGGGCTGAGGCAATCGGTCCTCTCAGGCGCGCGGTTTCATCGAAGATGGTGAAGCAGGGAAGCCGGGTGAAGTCGCCGGCCACGCCGTCGAAGTAGAGGGTGTATTCCTTGACGCCGAAACCGTGGCGGCTCGGCCGGTTCTCGTTCATGAAGCGCTTTCCGGACTTATCGACCAGGATGTATCTCGACGCGGGAATCCCGATCGGGATGATGACCGGCGCGAACTCCGGCACCACCAAGCCGCCCAGGCCGGCAAGCGGGTTGTTCATGTGCCAGAGAGCCGCTCCCACCTGCTGGGCCATGCGAATGCCGTCTCCGGTGTTGCCGGGCGAACCCTGGCAGTAGATCGGCCAGCCGGGAAGGAACTGTTTCTGCATCTCGAAGTCGAATTCAAACCCGCCGCAGCAGAGGATCACGGCTTTCCTGGCTTTGATGTAGTAAGGCTTGCCCGCGACCTCGGCCCGCACGCCTGCAATCTCCCTGGAAGCCGTCTGGATCAGCACCTTGGCCGGCGCTTCGTACATCACCTCCACCTTCCGTTTCTCGACCTGCTCCCGCAGCGGAATCCAAAGCCGCCCCTCCCCGCTCCGGCCATTGCTCCAGGTGCGCACGCACTTGGCTCCGGGGAGTTGGGGATGCTCGGGCTGAAAAATGCCGAGCGGGGAATGCTGGATGCCCAGCTTGTCGAGCCAGTCGTTCAGCTTCATCATCTCTTCGGCGAGCGCCTGGATCGACGCCTTGTCGGTAAGGCCGTAACTGAGGGCCTCGATGTACTGGAGCGCCTGCGGAAGGTCCGTGGGAGTCCACCACATGTTGCCCGAGACGATGCTGTTTCCTCCCTCCAGCTCCTTCTTCATCTTCTCGAGGATCACAACCTTGGCGCCGGCATCGGCCGCGGTGATGGCGGCCGCAAGCCCGGCGTGCCCTGTTCCCACGATCACGACGTCGACTTCCTTGTTCCACTTTGAGGGGACGCCCTCCGCCTTTGCCGTCTCCGGCGTCAATCCACTGGCTGCAACCGCGCCCGCGGCCACCGATCCCTTGAAGAACTGGCGACGATTCACGGATTCATCCTTCTTGATTGCCACAATTCGCTCCTTGTTGAAGTGCATCGCGTGCTAAGCTCTAATACTATCTCGACTGCGGCTGAGTTGTGCGCGCTCTTTGAGTGGGATTAAGTATGAGGATTCAACTTTTTGTCATCGCGATTATCGTCCTGACCGGCGCCCTGGTCTATGGCGCAAAGAACTCAGCAAAGGACTGCCTCGGCTGCCACAGCCCCTACGACAAGATCGTCGAGGCCACCGCGAACTACGTGGCGCCCAGCGGAGAGAAGACCAGCCCTCACAAGTACGTGCCGCACGACTCGAAGAAGGAGGACGAGATAGCGGAATGCAGCCACTGCCACACGGCGCATCCTCTCGATCCTCCGCCCGCGAAGGGATCGATCGACCGGTCTAAGTTGGGCATCAAGTGGTGCTACGACCAGTGCCACCACCAGAAGGACCTCAAGTCGTGCAAAGAGTGCCACCCCTGAGCGGCCCTTTCGCCTAGATTCCGAACAGGGAGCGGTACTTGTCCGGCAGGCGCGCGGGCTTCATGTCGCGAGAGCAGAAGACGTGTTTGGTCCCGCCGGTTGCCAGCACGTGGCCGCCGTCGGCCTTCGCCATCTCGTAGCCGAACTCCACCAGGCGCCTTGAGGCCTTTTCGATCCAGGTGGTGATGACCACCTCGTCGTCATAGCGGGCCGGGGAGTGGTAGCGGCAGCGCGCTTCAACCACCGCGAGGAGTACCCCGTCCTCGGCTTCCATGTCCCGATAGTGAAAACCCAAGGCGCGGCAGTACTCCACCCTTCCCACCTCCATCCAGACCAGGTAGTTGGCATAGTAGGCGACGCCCATCTGATCGGTCTCGGCGTAGCGCACACGAATGCGCGCCCGGTGGTGTACTCGGCTCATGGGGACATTCTCTCATCGCGGGCAGGAACCGCGAGAGCCGGCTTTCCGTCTGCTAGGATAGCGGTCAGAGATGCCCCGGCCCGCGTCCGTCATCTCCGGGATTGTGTTGTGGCTGCTGGCGACCTCGGCCGCGGCGCAGGAACCGCCGCTCTTCCGCGTGGACGTCCGGCTAGTTCGCGTTCTGGCGACGGTGAGGGACCCCGCCGGAGAGCTGGTAGGCAGCCTGTCCAGGGACGACTTCAGCATCTTCGACAACGGCGCGAAGCAGGAAATCGCGGTCTTCGAGCGCCAAACCGAACAACCGCTCTCCATCGCCCTGCTGGTGGACACCAGCTTGTCCACTGCCAAGGAGATTCGCTACACAACCGAGTCCGTCTCCCGCTTCCTCAAGGCGGTCTTCTCGGAGGGTAATCCTTTGGACACCGTTGCCCTTTACACCTTCAGCTATGAGGTGACACTGCATTCGAGCTTTACTCGCCGGCGCGAGCGGCTCGAAGAGGCGATGAAGGGCTTGAAAGCGTCAAGCGGGACTTCCCTTTATGATGCTATTTACCTGTCCTCCAAGGACTTGGAGCTCCGGGAAGGACGCCGGGTGGTGGTGCTGGTGACCGACGGAGGGGACACGACGAGCGCCAAGAGGTTCCGTGACGCGCTGGAAGCGGTTCAACTGGCGGACGCGGTGCTCTATGCGATCCTCGTGGTACCGATCACCAACGAAGCCGGACGGAACCTGGGCGGGGAGAACGCCCTGGCCTCTCTGGCCTCGGGCACGGCAGGCCGGGTCTTCACCCCGAGCGTCGGCCCGGACCTGGACAAGGCGTTTTCCGACATCCTACAAGAACTGCGGACGCAGTATTTCCTCGGCTACTACCCGCGCGGAGCGCCCACCGGCGTCGACCGATTTCACAGGTTGGAGGTCAGGGTCGCCAAGCTCGGTTTGCGGGTCGTTGCGCGCAGCGGCTATTATGGGGAGGTCGAGGCGCATACGCCCGTGAGCGGGCCAGACAGAGGACCGGTGGTCAAGAAAGCCACTCCTGGAAACCGCTGACAAACCCAACCTCCGATGGACAAGAGCAAGAGCAAAGTCAAGAGCAAGCCGCCAGAGCAGACCTTCGAGGAGGTCAAGTACCTACGGTACCTGATCGACCAGGAGATCCCGGTGCGCGTGCGCATGAGAAACAACGAGGAGTTTGCCGGGATCATCGAGTTCTACGACTCCAGTTTCATCCGCCTAACCCGCACAGACGGGCCGAATCTCTTCGTTTACAAACACGACATCAAGTACTTGTACGAAGAGCCGGAATAGACTGGATTGCCGCCTATGAATTCCTATGCCGAAGTAGCCCAGGAGATCGCGCGCGAGGCCGGAGCCCTGCTGGCCGGGTATTTCCAGCGGCGCGTCAATTTCAAACTGAAGGGCGAGTTCGATCTGGTGACCGAAGCCGACCTCGCCTCCGAGAGACTGCTGCTGGAAAGGCTGCGCACGCGGTTTCCCTCGCATGCGATCGTAGCCGAGGAGAGCGGAGGGCACCGGGCCGAGTCCGAGTTCTGCTGGTACCTCGACCCGCTGGATGGCACCACCAACTTCGCGCACGGCTTCCCCATGTTCTGCGTTTCGATGGGCCTGGAGCAGGCCGGCGAGATGATCGCCGGCGTCATCTACGACCCGATGCGCGATGAGATGTTCGTGGCCGAGCGGGGGGCGGGCGCGTGGCTGAACAACCGGCGCGTGAGCGTTTCACAAGCGGCCACTCTGGCCGACTGCCTGGCGGCCACGGGCTTTCCAAGTTGGAAACGGCACGAGAGCATCAACGTTCACTTCTTCCACCAGGTGGCCATGGCGACGCACGGCGTGCGCCGCGCCGGCTCGGCGGCCCTCGACATCGCGTACGTGGCTTGCGGGCGCTTTGACCTGTTCTGGGAGTTCGGGCTGAACCCGTGGGACGTTTCGGCCGGCGTCCTGTTGGTTACCGAAGCGGGCGGCTCGCTCACCGACATGCACGGCGAGAAGCACAAGCTCCGCAGCCCGCATGTGTTGGCCGACAACGGCCTGGTCCACGGGGAAGTCTTGCAGCTTTTCGGCGAGGTCTTCAAGGGCCAGTACAGGGTTCCACTCCCAGTGGTGAACAAACAGCCCTGACAGGCTGCCGCCGGGTAGCCACAGCTGGTGTCTGGAAATCGCCCTAGATCTTAGTGCATAGCGCGCAGATAATATGCTTTAGCCATATTGACATTTGCGCTGCGTTGTGGTAATCTGAACTTGGTTCGGTTTCGGGGCCGAGCCAGGATTGCCAAGCCCGCGAAGCCCGAGCCAAACAAGATTCCAGCCGTGCGGATTGTGGGAATTCCAGCATGTGCATGGAGTGCCTCTCACTGGAAGCCCCGCAGTCCTCGCGCAGATCACAAGGAGGTAACACACAGATGGCAGGCTTGATTCGCTGGGGTTGGGACCCCTTCAAAGAGATGGAGAAGGAGATGCAAGATCTTACCGACCGTTTCAGCCGCATGCTTTCTCGCTGGCCATCACGAAGCAGTGGCACACGAGAAGCACTCATGGTTGCCGACTGGTCACCCACAGTGGACATCTCCGAGACCGACGATGAATACCTGGTGAAGGCCGAGATCCCGGAAGTGGACAGGAAGGACGTCAAAGTGACAGTCCAGGACGGTCTTCTGACGATCCAGGGCGAGCGCAAGCAGGAGAAAGAGGAGAAGGGCAAGAGGTTCCACAGGGTGGAGCGTGCCTACGGAACCTTCCTGCGGACGTTCGACATGCCGGACGGCGTGGACGAGGAGAAGTTGAGGGCGGAGTTCAAGGACGGCATGCTGCTGGTACACCTTCCGAAGACGGAGAAGGCCAAGACCAAAGCGATTGAAGTCAAGGTGGAGTAGGGGCGGACTGGCCGGCGCGAGGACTGGCCACGCGGTCCGAAGCCGCACGGTCCGGGCTGTGGGGTGCCACCATGCGCTCGTGCCGGCCCCGCCTGCGAGCAACGGGATTCCCTGCAAAGGAGGATGAGATGCTTACACGTGTTGTCTTAGCCGCGCTGCTGAGTGTTTCACTCGCCGGCGCGAAGAACTACTCGATCACCCTTTCCGATACCTGCCTGGCCGGCACCGCACAGCTCAAGCCCGGCGAATACACGGTGAAGTTGGACGGTTCGAAGGTTGTTCTGGTTGACAGGACCGGCCGCCGGATGGAAGTCGCTGCGAAGGTGGAGACGGTCGAGCGGAAGTTTGACCGGACTGCCGTCACCATCTCCAGGGCGGACGGTACAAGCCGGATCCAGTCGATCGATCTGGCGGGAAGCAAGTCCAGAGTCGTCTTCGAATAGACTCACGAAACCGACTTGTGGGTGGTCCGGTGTCTCGTGGGGCAGGTCTCCGGCCTGCCCCGCGGCGTTCTCAGAATCCGGCTATGGCGACCGCTTGACCGCGATCCAGGTCTTGACGGCGAGGGCTGCCAGGAATAGCAGCACGATGGTGCGTGGAAGGCGGTCAAGCGTGGTGACCGCCAGCAGCGCCAGCACGCCATAGCAGGCCATGGCCAACAGGAATCGTGGTTTCATCGTGGACCCACAATTGTCGCACGCGGGGCGGGGGCTGCGGTCCGTTATAATGAGGCTTGCACCCGAAGTACGGCGTCCTGCCGTGAGGAGACCCCGGTGAACCGTTGGTGGTTACTTGCTGTGACGCTCTGCATGACGGCCTCACTTTCCGCGCAGACTCAGCCCGCCGCGCAGAGCGCGCCGGACGAGGAAGAGCCGGAGAGGGAACCGGCTTACGTGAGGCGGATCTCGGTGGGGATCAGCGGAGGCGGTAACCCCTGGTACCTGATTGGCGGCGGCAAGATGAACTCGGTCACCACCAGCCCGGCGCTTGACACCACTGGTGAAACTGTTCCCAAGGACCACTACGTCTTCGGGGGAGGGCTGCTCCAATTCGCGATACTGGAGAACTGGACTGTGAACGCCGGCGTTCTTTACCGCACGGCGGAGTTTGAGTGGACAAGGACCATCCTTTCGGGTGTCGATAATCCGAACACGATTAAGGACGAGCGCTCGACCACGACAATCAAGGATGCGACCAAGGCCCGTCTCTTCGACTTTCCGCTGCTGATTCGCAGATACAACATCGGCCGCCACGAGTACGGGCACCGGTGGTTCATCGAAGGGGGTCCATCTCTGCGGCAGGTCAGCAAGATCCGCACCAAGCGCGAAACCACGTTGCCGGGCAAGGACACTGAGACCGACTCCGCTCCCACGCCGCACAAGAAGAACGTGCTCGGCGTCACCGCCGGGATCGGCGGCCAGTTCATCGACCCCATCGGTGTCCGGGTCATCCCGGAAGTACGGTACACGAAGTGGTTCGGACGCACCTTCGATTCCCTCGGAATGAAGTCCCGGGTGCACCAGCTCGACATCATGATCTCGTTCTCCTTCTAGCGCTACACGCTCGATGACCGCTCCCTGACGGTCGCGGCTCCGCTCGCTGCGTGAGACACTGTATCCATGCGCCAGAAAGTGCGGTGGGGTGTGATCGGGGTGGCCAGGATCGCCACCGAAAAGGTCATTCCGGCTATGCAGCGCGGGGAACGGACGGAGGTGATCGCAATCGCCTCCCGCGACTTGGAGAAAGCCAGGGGCGCGGCGAGAAGCCTGGGGATTCCGAAGGCTTACGGCTCCTATGAGGAGTTGATCGCCGACCCTGAGGTCGAGGCGATCTACAACCCTCTGCCCAACCTCCTGCACTTGCCCTGGTCGGTCCGGGCCGCCGAGGCCGGAAAGCACGTGCTCTGCGAGAAGCCGATCACGCTGACCGTGGACGAGTGCCGCGCCCTCATCAAGGCCAGGGACCGCTCCGGCGTCAAGATTGGGGAGGCGTTCATGGTGCGGACGCACCCGCAGTGGCTTCGGGCGCGGGAACTTGTCCGGAATGGCGCCATCGGTGAGCTGCGCGCGATCGTCTCGGCGTTCTGCTACTTCAACCGCGATCCCGGCAACATCCGCAACATTCTGGATATGGGCGGGGGCGGGCTCATGGACATCGGCTGCTACCCGATCCAGATCTCGCGGTTCCTGTTTGGGGAGGAGCCTCGCCGGGTCACAAGCCTGATGGAGCGCGACCCTGAGATGCGCACCGACCGGCTGACCTCGGCGCTGCTCGAATTTCCGTCGGGGCACTCGATCTTCACGTGCAGCACGCAGCTCGTTCCCTACCAGCGGGTACAGGCGCTGGGGACGAAGGGGCGTATCGAGGTGGAGATTCCCTTCAACGCGCCCCCGGACAGGCCGACGCGCATCTTCATCGACAGCGGCGCGGACCTGTTTGGCGGCGGCAGGCGGGTGGAGGAGTTCCCGACGTGCGACCAGTACGGCATTCAGGGCGACCTGTTCTCCAAGGCGATCCGCGAGGGCGGGGAAGTCCCCACGCCGCTCGAGGACTCGCTTCGGAACATGACCGTGATTGAGGCTGTGTTCCAGTCGGAGCGGGCGCCGGGATGGGTGAATGTGTAGGACGGCCTAACGGATCCGCCTCACATTTGACTTTCCCATCCAAGCGCTGCAATATTGTGTTGAGCGGGAATACATCCTTCCTTTGGAGCGCGATGGACGGGAGAATCCAGGATCTGCTGGTTCTACTTGACGGCCCCCCCCCCCCAACGCCTTGCCGGACTCTCTGAGAAGATGGGCGTTTCCGTATCCCGACTGTCCCACCTGTTCAAGGGCGAGACCGGGACCAGCCTGGCCGCATACGTTCGTGGCAAGCGCCTCAAATGGGCGGCAGAGACGCTACTACTGAGCACGCTCAGCGTCAAGGAGATCGCTCTTGCCGCTGGCTTCCGGAGCACCAGTCACTTCGTCCATCAATTCCGGCGCGAGTTTGGAGTCACACCGCGGCTGTTCAGGCAGGATGACCGCGCAGCATGCACAGTGGGGAACAATAGGAGCGCATCCGGCGTCTCAGTAGCAAGAAACCGACATTTTGCGCTGAAGAGTACTATTGACTGACGCCGGCTCGTGCTACATACTTATCACCGAGTGAGACAACTTAACTTATGAACACGCCTTCTTAGACACCGTTGTGGGAATTAGCGGAAGAATCGATAACTTGGTGAGGTTCCCATGGTCCAGCAGTCATATGTCACACGTGAATGCGTGTTAATCCCCTTGGTATTGACGGCACTGGTTTGGGCTTTCACGCTGCCGGCACTGCCGTACGCCGCCACAACACCAGCTCCTGGCGAGCCCGAAGTGTTTCACATTTACCTTCGGCAAGTCCATCGAGCCGTCGAGGCACTGAAGCAGCAGGACCCCAGCGGCGCAACGACATCGCTCGAGGCAAGGGCCGAGAGCGCCGCTGCGCGGCTCGGCGTCCGCGCCGACGATCTCCCCATCATTGACGCTGTCTACCGGAGTCTGGAGCTATCCTTGCAGTCGATCGACGCAGAGGGCAAGGCCTACGTTGAGGCAGCGGCGGCGCAGCAGCGGAAACCCGAGATGAGCACCCTGGAACGTTTCTACGAACGCCGCATCCAGTCCATCAAACAAGCCCGGGACCAATTACGTGCAGCATTGGGAAACGCGGCTTGGCGCCGGTGTGAACAGTTCTTCGAGGGTGACTTTCGAATGCGCATCAAGAAGAGGGCACTACAGTGATCGGAGGAATTCAAGAACCAAACCGCGCGGCGGTGATGATGGCGGCAGTGGCATGTCTGTTGAGCGTAGTCGTGGCACCTTCGGCGACGGCCTCTTGTGTGACAGTTTACTACTACACCAGCATGGATAGGTTGAGTGGGGGTGGGGTCGCCGGATATGTGGAAAGCTATCTTGGCGGCTCGTGCAAGGATAGTTGGCAGCCTGGCGTAACCGGTTGGGTTGACAAGGGGGGTGAGGAGATTCAGAATAGCGGCGCAGAGCGGTGGGGGAACCTGGGAGGCGCGGTGTATTACCAGTTTCCCAGTCTCTCGCTACAGCAACGCGGGCCGGGACTCTATACCACGCGCGGCTACTTCCGCGCCTATTGTCCTCCTCAGTACTGCCAGCCAAATGGACGGTACGCCCCGCCTTACGAAGATGACTGGGATGGCTATGACTCGGACTCGCTGGAGGTTCAACGACCGACGATTTCCGGTGTTGGTTCCGGAGGCGCTATGTGGTATTTGGGCTCCGGGACTGCTGCGAAGGTCTTGGCCCAGGATGGCAACTACTACTACCAGGAGTATAACCTGACGGCCAACAAGAACTGCGATCCCGCAAGCGCCTGTCCCGAGACTCCGCAATGGACGCTCAACACCAACCAGCAAGTGCAACTGACTGGGTACTCTGGTACCACTACCAAGATCTATTCCAGAGCTGTCGGCAACTGCCAATGGAGCACGACGCTGAAGGTGAGCATAGGGGGCTTTCAGTCGGACGAGCAGCCCATCGCTGTGAATTCGCCGGCTTACGTCGTTCACCAGGAAGGATTGGATAGCACGGAGCAGTGGAACGGTGGCTACCGGAGTTGGGTGTATTGGGCGGTCGCCGATTCGTGCAGTCCGGCACAAGCCATGATAGGCCTGCCCTTTCATGAGACATTCGGCGACTTTCAGGAGCATCCGAGCGTAACATTGGGTTGGCCCGATCCACAGGCGGAGGGAGCGGCAACTTTCAACTACCCTTCGAACATGTACATATTCCGAGACGGCATAGGAGCATGGGGCAATTGGATTCCTGCTCCTGTTTACACGTCAGCCAATCCGCCGTGGCAGTATGAGACCGTGTTAAAGTGGGCCCCTCAAAGCTATAGGGTGGGCACGGCCACGCTCGGTTCGGGGGGGACTGAAGTGTATTCAGGCACGATCAAGTTCTACCAGGATCACGGCACGACTGAATAGGACGGTGAGAGCCATGACGCGCGCGAAGATATTTTCGAGTTCCGCTGTAAGCCTGTACGCGATCCTGCTACCGTCGCTGTGGGCTGGCCTCTCTGGGCCTTTGTCAGTCAGGACGGTGGAACGGCAGGCGGATGTGGTCGCGGTCGCCACGATCGAGGACGTGGCCGCTGAAACCAAGGCAACCGTCCGAATTCGTTTGCGAATTGCCAGCGTGATCAGAGGTGAGACGGCACCATTGGTCCTGACGGCGGAGTTGACACCTTCGCCTATGATGTCACGGTACGCCCTCAGCCCACAGGACCTGGTCCCGAGGAGCATCATCGGGGCGACAGGCATATGGTTTCTCAAAGAAAGGGACGGCACCTTCCAGGTTCTGCCGCTCGCAACCGGCGACTTCACCGGGAACGAGATGTTCCTGCAGCTTCGGTCGACTGAAGTTCCGCCGCCCGACGCTGTGATCCCAGGCCTGGCCGAATCTGGAGACCGCATCCATCAGCGACTACTGGCGGCGCTGATGGACTCGTACCTGTCAACCCCGAGCCCGGCTGGCTCCCTAAGAGACATCATGGCGGCAAGCTTGGATGGTGAAGACCTTCAAGACTCGCTTGCGGCGGCTAGAGTCCTCATCGCTTCCAGCGCGGCCGACCACCAAATTCTCGGTCTGTGGACGATGCTCCGGTTGGGAGCCGATGACGCACTCGCATTGCTCGCCGAGAAGGCTCCCGCGCTTCAGTCGCACCGAATGTTTTCCTTCCTTGGATTTGTTCTTTCGACCCAATACATGCCAAACGGCGAGGCATCCATCGGCCCGTTGCGGCAACTTGCCTCGCTGCACCTCGGAAGCGCCGACTTCGACGCGGCGGTGGCGTCTGCGCTGCGCAAGATAGGGACGAAGGCTATCGTGCCGGCGATGGTTGAATTTCTGGACAGCCAAGATCCTACCGCTCAGCTCCACGCGGCGCGCTTCCTGAGCGAATACGCGATGTTCGCTGACGCCGAGGGAAACATCCCCGTGCTCAAGCCCGGGGAAGGCCGCAAGTTCGGCCCCTGGCGGACGGACGCCGCGCTGGAGTACTCGCCGAGCCGGGACTCGCCCAAGACGGCGCAAGAATACGCGGCCTACTGGAAATCCTGGTGGGCCGCGAACAGAGCCAACCTCGGCTTCACCATCCCTTGATTCGTCAGCGTAGGGACGGTTGCACGTTGTAGAGAAACACGAATTGCAGCCGGATGTCGGCTCCCTGGAACTCTGCGGGCAGAGGAGGGAAGGGGTTCGAGGCGCTGATGCCGGCCACGGCGGCGCGATCCAACGCCTCCGTTCCCGAGGCGGATGAGATCACCAGCCTGGGAACGCTGCCGTCCTTGGCGATCACGAACTGAATGGCCACCCTGCCGCGCCTGCCCAGCCTGGCGCTTTCGGGAATGACGGCCAGCCAGTTGCGCTTTACGGAAGCCAGAATCCGGATCAGGTAGGGCCGGAAGTCAACTCCTTTCGGGTCGCTGAGCAGCTCGAGGCTGCTGCCGGTCCTGCCGGGCGATGGCTCAATAGGAAGGCCGCCCTCCAAGCCGCCGGGGGCCGGGCTGAAATCCTCCACGACCAGACCGCCGCCGCGTCCACGCGCCAGCTCGCGCCCCATCTCAGCGATGGAGGAACTCGGGGGCTTGAGCGACGGAGCGGCCCGCGGAGTGCCGAGCGATTCCAGCGCCAGCTTCGGCTTCTCCGGAGATGGAATCTGCGGAGGCGGCAGAGGCAGTCCGGTTGGCGACTGGCCGAGTGGCGGGACCTCGCCCTGGGCGATCTCGATCTTCGGCGGTTCGGGCAACGGAAGCGGAACCGGACGCCCGGCAGGAGGCGCACCCACCGGCACGGACGGCGGAGCGAAGACTTTGGGCCGGGGCAGGAGGCTTCCCAGGTCGAACTCCTTTCCAACTCGTCCACGGTTGGGAGCCGTCTGCGTCAGTTCGCGCGGCGGCGCGACGAGCACGATCGGCTCCTTGAACTGACCCAGGACCCGCTGGACATCGTGCACGGGGCCTCTCCCTAACGGGGTGAAGAAGAGCAGGGCGGCCGCCAGCAGGTGAATGCCGGCCGACGCCAGCCGGCTCCACCAGGCGCGCCTTGCCGCCTCCGGGCTGCTCCATTGCGGGAAGAGATCCAGCTCTTCTCCCATCGCCCGCCCCTATCCCTTCTTTAGCGAGGCCAACGACCCAGCCACGACTCGCGAGTGCTCCTCAATCCGCGCGTCGATTGCTAGCGCGACCTCCAGGGCGCGGCAGGCATCGCGGCCGCTCACATCAGGCTCGCGCCGGTTTGCCACCGACTCCAGGAACGATTTCAACTCCAGGCGCAACGGTTCCCCTTTCACCACCGGCACTGGGTTGGACGAAATGCGGTGATCCTCTGTTACCGCGACAGTGAACAGCTCCTGCCTGGAATAGTCAACGGAGAGGTACTGGTGCGGCTGAAACAACCGCAATTTGCGGACGCGCTCGGTGGATACGCGGCTGGCGGTCAGGTTGGCGATGCAACCGTTGGAAAATGCCAGGCGCACGTTGGCAATGTCCACCTTGCGGCTGAGGATGGAGATCCCCGCGGCCCGGATCTCTTCGGGCATCATGCCGGTCAACGAGAGGATGACGTCGATATCGTGGATCATCAGGTCGAGGACGACATCCACATCCAGGCTGCGCGGTGAGAAGGTGCTCAGCCGGTGCACCTCGAAAAACAGTGGCAGCGAGACAACGCCGGCCAGGGCTTTGACTGCCGGATTGAAGCGTTCTAAGTGGCCGACTTGAAGCACCCGGCCGCGCTGCTCGGCTGCCTCCACCAGCCTACTTGCGGAGGCCAGATCACGCGCGATCGGCTTCTCGACGAGCACGTCGATGCCGGCCTCTATCAAAGCGCAGCCGACGTCCACATGCGCCGTGGTGGGGACGGCGACAACGGCGGCATCCACGCGGCCGCCGAGCGCGGCGAGGTCGGGAAGGGCCTGGCAGTCGTATTCCGCGGCGGCGCTCCGGGCGCGGCTGTCGTCGATATCCACCACGGCCGCCAGTTCGGCTCCGGCCAACTCGCGGATCACGCGCATGTGGCGTCTTCCGAACTCCCCCGCGCCGACTACGGCCATGCGGACTTTCTGCATGAGATCTCCTATCCTTCCTCCGGCCGGCAGCCGACCACGGCGATGCCCGCCGATTCCGCCGCGGCCAGCATTTCGGCGCGGTCCAGCAGCAACGTCCGCCCAGCGTCCACCGCCAGAACCGTGGTCCCGGTCTCGCGCATGACGGCGATCGTCGCGGGGCCGGCCACGGGTACGTCGAACAGCAGATGCCTGCGGCGGCGGCCGGCCTTCACCAGGCTCAGCGGCCGGCCGTTGACCAAACCCGCCGCGCGGCGCAGCATGGCGTCGGTTCCCTCCATGGCCTCCACGGCGACGCAGGCCCGTTCGCAGATGGCCACGCTCTGCCCGATGTCGAAGCCGGAGAGGGCGCCGGCGACCTGGCGGCCGTACTCGATGTCGGCCTCCTCCGCGGAGGAAGGCTTGCGCCTGGTCAGAGGGCCCTCTTCGGCCACCAGAGGCTTCAGCAGGGCGGTGGAATCGCCCAGCCGTATGCCCTCGCCCGCCAGAATCTTGGCCACGCCGCCGATGAGCGAGTCCGTATTCTTCGTGGTGAGCGAGGCAAGCAGCTTGATGAGGCGCCAGTCCGGCCGGATCGAAGAGAAGATCTGGGCGTGCTTGACCTGGCCGGCCATGATCACCTCTTCGATCTCTTCCTGCTTCAGAATTTCGATGAGGCGGCTCAGCTCGCCCAGCGAGATCCAGTAGCAGCGCGAGGCGAGAGCCTCGATCTCGGCGGAAGCCTCTTCCTTGATCCCTACGGCGACCACCTCGTGGCCGAGTTTGCGGGCCGACTCCAGGGCCAGGATCGGAAAGCGGCCGTTGCCGGCGATGAGTGCGTATTTCATGTGGCCGGAAGGGCCGGTTGTGCCTGGCCCCTACTTTATTACGCCACGTTCGGAGGCCTGAATGAAAGCGAGGACCTCGTCGACCTCGGCGCACGGAGGGATTTCCGCGCGAATCCTTTCGACGGCCTGGGAGGTGTTCAACCCCGCGCGGGTCAGCAACCGGAAGGCTTTCTGCAAACTCTCGACGGCGGCGCCGGGAAACCCGCGCCTCTCCAGCCCCGTCTTGTTTGCGCCGAACACGTGTATCGGGCGCTCGCCGACCGTCATCGAAAAGGGGAGCACATCCTGCGTGACCACGCTGCCCCCCCCGATCATGGCATGGCGGCCGATGCGGCAGAACTGATGGATCCCGCTGAGGGCTCCCACCACCACCCAGTCGCCGACGGTCACGTGGCCGCCGATGGTCGCGCCGTTGGCCAGGATGGTGTGGTTCCCGACGCGCGCGTCGTGCGCCAGGTGAGCATACGCCATCACCAGGTTGTCGTCGCCGAGGGAGGTGACCCCGCCCCCGCCCGCCGTACCGCGGTGGATCGTTACGAACTCGCGGATACGGTTGCGGCTGCCGATCCTGGTCTCGGCCCGCTCTCCCCTGTACTTCAGGTCCTGCGAGGCGACGCCGACGGTCGAATACGGGAAAAAGATGTTGTCCTCGCCGATCCAGGTGGGGCCTTCCAGGTACACATGCGCCATGAGCCGCGTGCGCGCGCCGATTTCCACCTCCGCGCCCACAATCGAATAGGGTCCGATCTCGGCTGTCTCCGAAATGCGCGCTGAAGGATCAACGATGGCAGTCGGATGAATCGCCATCGGTTGTCATTCCGAGGGCTTCTGTTCGCGGTCGGCCAGCTTGCAGAGCACTTCGACTTCCGCGACCACAGCCCCATCCACCGTGGCGGTTCCGAGCATCTTCGCCACGCTGGCCTTCTTCTTCACAACCTTCATCTCGATGCGAAGCTGGTCGCCGGGCAACACAGGGCGGCGGAACTTGGCGTTGTCCACCCCGGCCAGCAAGACCAGCTTGTTCGCGCGGTCCGGGATCTCCTTGAGGACCAGAACGCCCGCCACCTGGGCCATGGCCTCGACGATCAAGACGCCGGGCATGACGGGGAACTCAGGGAAATGGCCCTGGAAGAAGGGCTCATTGACGGTGACGTTCTTGATCCCGACGATGCGTTCGGGCTCCAGTTCGAGGATGCGGTCCACCAGCAGCATCGGATAACGATGCGGCAGGATCTTGCGGATCTCTTCAATGTCAAGAATCGGCATGGGAAGAGGCCATTATAGCAGCGACGCTTCTAGGGGGGCTGTGCGAGAATAATGCTTGGCAGATGGTACGGGATGGCCTCTATTACGGTGGTGCCCTGGCTGCCGGCGGCGCTCTGGTGGCGTTGCTGGCAGGGCCGATCTACAGTCTGCCGCTGTTTCTGCTGGCCGTCTTCTGCCTCTACTTCTTCCGCGACCCGGAGCGGGCTGTGCCCTCGGGAGCAGTGGCGGTGTCGCCCGCCGACGGCAAGGTCGTCGCGATCCGCGCGGAGGGTGCCGGCCTGACACGCATCAGCATCTTTCTGAATATCTTCGACGTGCACGTGAACCGGTCTCCGATCGCCGGCACCATCGCCTCGGTCGATTACCACAAGGGCCGGTTTTTGGTGGCGAGCAGGGAAGCGGCGTCCTTGCAGAACGAGCAGAACTCGGTGACCGTTGAGGGCAACGGTACGAGGGTTATGTTCCGGCAGATTGCCGGGCTGATTGCGCGCCGGATCGTGTTCAGCAAGAAGCAGGGCGATGCGGTGGCGGCGGGAGAGCGTGTCGGCCTTATCAAGTTCGGCTCCCGGGTGGACGTGTTTCTCGGCCCTGAATGGGAGTTGAAGGTTAGGACAGGAGATAGAGTTAAAGCAGGATCAAGCGTGCTGGCGCGCCTGCGCCAAGCGGGCGGGGAAGCGTGACGCGATGCCGATCAACCTGCCGGAACGCCTGATCGACCAGAACTCCCCGGACCGCCGCCCGCGCCGGGCCGCGTACGCCCTGCCGATGCTGTTCACCGCGGGCAACGTCTTCCTCGGTTTTCTGGCCGTGATGAAGTCCTTCCAGGGCGCGCTGGCCGCCGGGGCGGGCCAGTTGGGGAGCAGTCCCGATTTCGAGATCGCCGCCAAGGCGATCGGAGTGGCCGTGCTGGTCGACGGGTTGGACGGCAGGATTGCCCGGCTCACGGGGACCACCAGCGACTTCGGCCGCGAGATGGACTCGCTCGCCGATGTGATCAGTTTCGGCGTGGCGCCCGCGGTGCTGGGCCTCGCCTGGGGGGCGCAGTTCGTGGATGGGTCCCTGAACCCGGCGCTGCGGGAGTACTTGGAGCGGGGGGCCTACTTCATCGGTTTTCTCTTTCTGCTATGCGCGGCCGTGCGCCTGGCGCGGTTCAACGTTCAGAAGCACGCCGTGCCGAAGAACCCTGGGCGGAGCGACCACAAGTACTTCGTGGGACTGCCGACGCCGGCCGCAGCCGGCATGGTGGCGGCCACCGTCTACGCCTGCGACTGCGTGCCGCTGGAGTACTGGCCGTTCTCGGCGGCGTGGCTGGCTCTCATGGCGCTGCTCTCTTTCCTGATGGTCAGCAGATGGCGGTACCGGAGCCTGAAAGATGTTCAGCTGCTGAGACCCATGTCGCCGCTCACCGTTATCCTCTGGGGCGCTTTGTGCTACCTCATCTGGAATTTCTCGCAGCCGGTGCTGTTGGGCATCGCCTGCTTTTACGTGGGCAGCGGCATCGTCGTGCGGCTGGGCGGCGCGCTCAAGCGCCGGCTGCGTCACCTCCACCCGCAGCCGCAGGGGCAGGCGGGCTGAGCGGATGAAGAACCGCACGGCGGTCTCCGTGGTCGGGGGCGAATCGTTGCTGGGACGGGAACTCCGCGACCTGATCTTTTCGGAGCGTGTTCCGGTCCAGGTCCGGTTGCTCGGAGTCGACGAGAGTTCGGTCACTCTTACCGAGCAGGACGGAGAGCCGGCCATCATGACGCCCCTGGATGAGGAAAACCTGACAGGATCGGCGGTGGCGGTGCTGGCAGGCTCCGCGGCGAGCAGCCGCAAGGCCCTGTCGCTGGCGGCCACGAGCTCGCCGCAGCCGGTGCTAGTGGACATGACGTATGTGGCGGAGGACGATCCGGCGGCCCGGCTCAGGGCGCCCCTGGTCGAACCACCTGGGTTTGCGGCGCCCGGAGGCGCGGTACATGTGATCGCCCATCCGGCCGCCGTGGCCCTGGCGCTGTTCGCGCAGCGGCTGACCTCGGCGCAAAGAATCCGCCGTTGGACCGCCGAGATCTTCGAGCCCGCCAGCGAGCGCGGGCAGAGGGGCCTGGACGAGCTTAGAAAGCAGACGGTCGGTTTGTTGTCATTTCAGTCACTACCCAAAGAAGTCTTTGACGCCCAGGTGGGCTTCAATATGCTTGCGCGGTATGGCGACGACGCGCCCGAGGCCCTGGAGTCGATCGAACTGCGGATCGAGCGGCACCTGGCGAGTCTGCTTGGCGCCTGCCCCACGGCGCCAATGCCGTCCATTCGCCTGGTGCAGGCCCCGGTCTTTCACGGCTACAGCATTTCGGTGCATGCGGAGTTTGAAGAGAAGCCGGATACACTCCGCCTGGCTGAAGCCCTCAGTTCACCTGAAGTGGACGTGCGGATCGGTGACATCGAGCCCCCGAACAACGTAGGCATTGCGGGGCAGAACGGAATCGCCGTGGGGTCCATCCTCCCCGACCGCAACGACTCGAACGCCTGCTGGTTCTGGATTGTCGCGGACAATTACCGGCTCATGGCGGAAAATGCCCTGGCCGTGGTTCGCTCGTTACTCTCATGAAGCGGCTGGGGTCCTGCCTGTTGGCCTTGCTCATCGCCTGCGGGGGATGCGGATACCATGTCTCCGGCCGGGCGGACACGCTTCCGACCTCCATCCGCACGATCGCGATCCCGGCGTTTTCTAACCTGACCACGAGGTACAAACTCACCGAGCAACTGCCGGCCGCCATCACGCGCGAGTTCATCACGCGCACGCGGTACCGGGTCGTGCCGGACGAGGAAGACGGCGACGCCGTTCTCACGGGCGCCGTAGTGGCGTACACCTCGGCTCCCACCACGTACGATCCGGCGACGGGCCGCGCCAGCGCCGTGAACCTGAGCGTGGTGCTCAACCTCAGCTTGCGGGAGCGGGCGACGGGCAAGGTGCTGTTCGCGAGGGAGCGGATGGAGTACCGCGAACGTTACGAGATCAGCGTCGATCCGTCGGCGTATTTCGAAGAGAGCGACGCGGCCCTGGCCCGCCTAAGCCGCGACGTCGCGCGCGCCGTGGTTAGCGCTGTACTGGAGAGGTTTTGAGCGCGTGACTCCGGAACAGTTTCTTTCCCAAATCCGGCGCCAGGAACCGGCTCCGGTCTACCTGTTCCTAGGGCCCGAGCCGTACCGGCGCCGGGCTTGCCGGGCGGCCCTCATCGAGCGGGTGATCGGCGGCGACGACCGGGAACAGGCGCTCACCGTGTGCGATCTCCAGGACTGGAGCTTGAGCGAGGTGGTGGACGACGCCCGTTCGCTGTCGCTGTTCGCGCCGCGCCGGGTGATCTGGGTCTCGGGCGCCGAGGCCGCTCTCCCGCGGGGGAGGTCCGCGGCCGCGGCCGGCGAGGAGGAAACGAGCGCAGGAGGTCCGCTGGCGCTGCTGGCCGGGTATGTTCAGCGCCCTTCGCCCGGTGTCGTGGTGGTGCTGGACGTCAGCCGCTATGACCTGGAAGGAGAGGACAAGGCAAGGCTGGATCGCGTCCGCAAGTTCTATGGCGCGATCCCTTCCGTGGTCGAGTTCCCGCGCTACACGGTCAACGAGGCGCGGCAACTGGCGCAGGGTCTGGCCCGGTCGGCGGGGCTGGACATGGACCGTGACGCGATCGAGGACATGGTGGATGCTCTGGGGGCGGACGCCATGCACATCGCGACGGAAATCGAGAAACTCAGCGTGTACGCCGGCTCCGGAGGGAAGATCGACGGCCGGGAATTGGCGGCGCTGGTTCCCGACTCGAGCGTCTCGACGATCTTCGCACTGGTGGACGCGCTGGGGCGCCGCGACAGGCTGCTGGCGCTGGCCTTGGTGGACACGCTGGTGCGGCAGGGCGAATATATGCCGCTGGCGCTGAACTTCCTGGCGTCTCTGTTCCGGCTGGCGCTCGCCGCCAGGGAGAGGGGCCTGCGCAACGCACAGCAGGTCCAGCAGGCTCTATCCAGGCCGGGACGGCCGGTGTGGCGGTCGAAGGCGGAGCAGATTTGCCAGGTGGCCGCCACCTTCACTCCTGCCCAATTGGCGAAGGGGCTTGGCGAGATTTACGCCGCCGATCGGGGCCTGCGCGACGCGCGTCCCAGCGACCGCATCGTGATGGAGAGGTTCATCCTGGCGCTGGCGGGGTGAGCCGTTACGCAGCGGCCAACGACTTCAGCCGGAGGGTGAGCCGGGACTTGTAACGGGCGGCGGTGTTCTTCTTGATGATCCCCCAGCGCGCCGCGCGGTCGATGATCGAAAACGTCTTCGGCATGGCAGCCTGGACTCCCGCGACGTCCTTCTTCTCGAGCAGGCGGCGAACGGATCGAATCTGGTGCCGAAGGCGCGACTTGCGCATCACGTTGGTCGCCGTACGGCGCTTGGCCTGACGGTCCCGTTTAATCGCAGAAAAGGTATTAGCCATCTACTCGCAATCCACTCCTCGGAAGTCGTTCTAAACCAAAGAATAACCTACCCCGCGCCGCGAGGTCAAACCGAACCGGGCGGCCGGACGCCGCTACTTGCCCACCACGAGCAGCATGAAGCTGTCGGGGACCACCGGCGCCGCCGGCGTGGACTCGTATTCCACCGCGGGCAGGTACACGTTGCCGGTCTTCGGGTCGACAGCCATGGTGCGCGCGCCGCGCGCCGTCTGCACCTTCTGAGCCGCCTCGTACTTGCCGCCGCTCTCCGTGATCACGGTGAGCGTTCCCTCGCCGCCGTTGGCCGCGAACGCCACGCCGGAGTTGGGATCGAAGCCCGCTCCGGCCGACCCCGCTCCCGTCGGCACCGACCCAATCACGCTGCCGGAATCGGCGTCGATCACTGCCATCTGCTTATTCCCGCACGCAGCGAACAAGCGGCGGTTCTTGACGTCCATGGCAAGTCCCATGGGGGCGTCGCAGGGCGCCGTGGGATTCTGCTGCGCCACCTTGAGGCTCGCCGCGTCGAGCATGCCGAGCTCGCTCACGACCGACCAATCTTCCGTGGTGGTCTGGAGACTGAACCAGATCTTCCCGCTTCCGTCCGTGACCGCGCCGGTAGGCTTGCCGCCCAATTTCGTGGTGCCGACAACATCGCCGGTGTTGGCGTCAATCGCGGTGACGTCGAAGCTGGCGTTGTTGAACGAAAACACACGGCCGGTCTTGGACTCGAACAGAATCGTGTCGGGATCTTTGCCCGTCCGCGCCTCCCCCAGCGGCTTCAGCGTCTTCAGGTCGAAGATGGTGACGTTGTTACCCTTGCCGTTGCTGGTGAAGCCCTTCCCCAGGGCCGGCGCCACAGCGATGCCGTGGATGCCGGGGGTGTCGGGAATCTCGCCGACCACTTTGCCGGAATCGACATCCACCACCACCGCACGCGATTCGTTGGCGATGTACAGCCTTCGCGCCGACTCGTCCATCGTAAGGTAGCCCCAAACGCCGCTCCCACCGATCTTGATCTTCTGTTTGACCTGGTATCCGTCGGCGGCAAAGGCCGCGCACGCTGCCAGTAGGAAATAAATAAGCCGTTTCATTTTACGCTCCGATTGCCGTCCCCGCTGCGATGGACGGCCATGTGAAACCCTTCGGGGATCCTAAGAACAAGAATAGCTCAATTCGGATTGTGCGTCACCCGGCAGGCGATTGTGATAGCCTGACATTGCGGCTCCGTTTTCCGGCATGGAGGAAGGGGGCGCGCACATCGTTGTCGGCCGATGATGGAGGAATGGATATGAGTGATTCTAAGAAGCAGATGTCGCGACGGGAGGCGCTGGTCGCATCCGGAGCTGCACTTTTGCCGGTGGGAGTGGCGAGCGAGGCGATGGCGCAAGCTCCGCCCCAGCAACAGCCGCCGCAGGGCGCTCCCGGGCGCGGACCGGGCGGGCCGGGGGGACCGGGAGGACCGGGAGGAAACATGGGCGGCATGCCGAGGCCCCAGCAGGGTGTGCCGCTGGAGAAGACGCCTTTGTTTGAGCCTGAAGGCGCCAATAAGCCAATGGGTGAGGGGAAGGGAATCTATCCCGGCCGGGTGGTATGGGTTCACAATCCCGAAGTGGCGACCTGGGACGGTAAGACCGG
>JBHGAV010000037.1:0-40774 GCA_041946685.1 Bryobacteraceae bacterium
TCGACGCCTGGCTGGTGCTGGAAGCCGGCAAGACCTGGCCCGAAGCCGAGGCCGACGTCTCCGAGGCGATCGATTTCTGCGAGTATTACGCCCGCGAGATGCTGCGCCTGGCCGGCCCTCATCCTATGCTGCACCTGCCGGGCGAGAGGGATGAGCTCGTTTATCTGCCCCTGGGCGTGGGCGTGGTCATCGCGCCCTGGAATTTTCCTCTCGCGATTCTCGCCGGCATGACCACGGCGGCCCTGGTCACCGGGAACACCGCGGTTATCAAGCCTTCCAGCGACACGCCCACCATCGCCGCCAAGTTCGCCGAGGTGCTGCTCGAAGCGGGCTTCCCTCCCCGGAGCTTCTCGCTCGTCACGGGCTCCGGATCCAGAGTCGGGGACGCGCTGGTTCAGCATCCCAAGACCCGGTTCATTTCCTTCACCGGCTCGCGCGACGTCGGCCTGCGGATCGTGGAGCTCGCGGCCAAGCCCCAGCCGGGACAGATCTGGATCAAGCGCGTCATCGCCGAGATGGGCGGCAAGGACGCCATCATCGTGGACTCGGAAGCGGACCTGGACCAGGCCGTCATGGGCGTGCTCGTGTCCGCTTACGGCTACCAGGGCCAGAAGTGCTCGGCCTGCTCGCGCGCCATCGTCGATAGCGCCCTCTACGACGAGTTTCTCGCTCGCCTGCGCGCTAAGGTAGAGACCTTAAGAATCGGCCCGGCGGAAGATCCCGATAACTACATGGGCCCGGTCATCAACGAGAAGGCTCTGAAGACCATAAATGAATACATAGACATCGGCAGGAAAGAGGGGCGACTAGTTACCGGATGCGGTGTTGTCTCTGAAGACGGTTACTTTGTAAGACCCGTTATTATTGCCGATGTGGAGCCCCGAGCGAGGTTGTTCCGTGAGGAGGTCTTCGGCCCCGTGCTCGCCGTAACCCCCGCCCGCGACTTCAATCACGCCCTGGATCTGGCCAACGACAGTGAATACGGGCTGACCGGCGCCGTCTACACGAAAAACCCTAGCAAGATCGCCGCGGCCCGCGAGCGATTCTTCGTGGGAAACCTGTATATCAACCGTAAATGCACCGGGGCCATGGTCGGCGCGCATCCCTTCGGCGGTTTCAACATGTCGGGCACGGATTCCAAGGCCGGCGGCCCGGACTACCTGATGCAGTTCTTACAGGCGAAATCCATTGCCGAGAAACTTGCCTGACAGGCGCACCGTCAGGTTATAGTAAGAATGGTGGTAGACGAGGGGCAACTGCGCGACCTGTTCGAGAACGCCGCGGACGTCATTTACGCACACGACCTTGACGGCAATCTCACTGCGCTGAATAGGGCTTGGGAGAGGCTGACCGGCATTGCCAGGGAGGAAGCTCTGGGAACGCGGATCCAGGATTTTCTGGCGCCGGAGTCAGGAGAATTGGTCATGGAGACCATCCGCCGGGACTTGGGCAGCGGCCACGGGTCGATCATCGAGGTCTCCTTGGTTACCAGGGAGGGGCGCAGCGTTGCCCTGGAGGTGGGAACGCGGCTGGTGTTCCGGGAGGGGATTCCGGTGGGTGTGCAGGGAATCGCACGCGACATCACCGAGAGGAAGCGCTTTGAGAGTCTCGAGCGGGACCGCAACCGAGTGTTGGAGTTGACCGCCGGCAACGTGCCGCTGGATCGCATCCTTGCCAGCCTGTGCGGTCTCATTGAGGGACAGTGCGCCGAAGTGCGCTGCGCGGTTGCGGTATGGAGGGAAGGCCGCCTGCGCCTGGTATCGGCGCCGAGCCTGCCGGCGCGGTACGCGGAGTCGTGGAGACAGCCTGAGGCTGGGGAGACGGCAGAAGCCTATGCCGCTCGGATGACGGAAGATGGCCCGTCGAGGATCGCCCTGGATCTGGAGCCAGCCCTGCGCGCCCACTACGAAGTCGTTTCCGCTCTTGACCTGAAGGCCTGCTGGGTAGTCCCGGTCCTCTCCGGAGAGAGAAGGCCGCTGGGGGCGATTCTCCTGTACACCTGCGAGGATTGGGCGCCCGGCGGGTGTTATGCACAGGTCCTACAAGCCGCCGGGCGGCTGGCGACCGTCGCCATTGAACACGTCCATCTCAACGACCAACTGTCCTATCAGGCCAGGCACGATTTGCTGACCGGCCTGCCAAACAGGTGTCTGTTCAACGAGAGGCTGGAGCAGGCGCTCGACCAAGCGCGCCGTAACACCTGGCTCGTGGCAGTGCTCTTCCTCGACCTGGACCGGTTCAAAGAGATCAACGACACGCTGGGACATCCAACGGGAGACCGCGCTCTCTGCCAGGTCGCCCGGCGCCTCGAAGCCACTCTCCGGAAGACCGACAGCCTGGCGCGGCTGGGAGGCGACGAATTCGGACTCGTTCTCACCGAGCTCGGCGAAGCGCAGGACGCATTGCGGGTGGCGCGGAAGCTGCTGGAGGCTCTGGAGACGCCGTTTACTATCGACTCGCACGAGATCTTCCTGACGGCGAGCGTTGGCATCAGCCTGTTCCCCCGGGACGGGCAGGACGCCGAGACCCTGGAAAGAAAGTCGGATGTGGCGATGTACCGCGCCAAGGGCGGGGGCAGGAATCGGGCCGAGTTCTTCACCGCCGGCCTGGGACTGGCGGCTCTGGAGCGCAGGGAGATCGAGAACGCGCTGCGCCGCGCCTTGGACGGGGGAGAGTTCGAGCTCTACTACCAGCCCGAGGTGAAGGCCGGCGGCGGCGTGGTTGGGCTGGAGGCGCTGCTGGTTTGGAATCATCCCAAGCTCGGCCCCACACCCCCGCAGCGTTTCATACCCGTGGCCGAGGAAAGCGGCATGATCGTTTCCATCGGCTCGTGGGTTTTGTCCCAAGCCTGCCGGCAGAACGCGGCATGGCAGAGAGCGGGGATCGAGAACCTCAGGGTGGCGGTCAACGTTTCCGCAACGCAGTTCGCGCGGCCGGACTTTGTCGAGACTGTCGCCCTGGCGCTGGCCGAAAGCGGGCTGCCCCCGGCGCTTCTCGAGTTGGAGCTGACTGAGAGCATGGTGATGCGCGACCTGGATGAGTCCGCCCGGCAGATGGACCGGCTGCGCGCGCTCGGCGTCGGCATATCGATCGATGATTTCGGCACGGGGTATAGCTCCCTCAGCTATCTGTGGCGTCTCCCGATCGACACGCTTAAGATCGACCGGTCTTTCTTGAAGGAGATCGACAAGGACGCAAACACCATCCCCCTGGTGCGTGCGATCGTGGCGCTGGCCCATGGCCTCGGACTCAGGGTTGTAGCCGAGGGCATCGAAACGCCGCAGCAATTGGAGGTGCTGCGTGACGCAGGCTGTGACCTCTTCCAGGGCTTCTTCCTGGGTGAGCCTGCTCCGCCGAGCGCAATGGAACGGCTCCTGGCGGGGGCGGGCGCCGTGCTAAGATGAGATTGCCCCGATGAGAAGGGGACCAAGAAGACAAATCCCTAGGGTCAAACCTGTTCGACGCGGCGAAGGGGGCCGGGTACCGCCTGGCCCCCTTCCCATTTCTAACGGTAGCTGTAAAGCCGGACCCGCAGGATTCCCGGATATGCCGGCAGCCTCAGGCTGGCGCGATCATCGCCGCCCTGGCCGGTGTCGTCTCCTGCCAGGTGCCGGACGATCACCCATCGGCCGTTCTCGAACCTGCCCTCTTCCACCGCGGCCAGGCTGGCCAAAGGCGTTTCGTCCTGGGTCGAGGCAACCCTGACGTTCAGGCTGACCCCCGCCACCCAATATTCATCCGGCCCAACCTGGATCACCAGGGCGTAGCCCGGCGCGGGCGCCTGTCCGCCGACGCCACCCAGCGGAGCCCGAGGCGCCCCCCAGCCTCTCCCCATGGCGAAGTCGAACACGTAGTTGCCAAGCTGGACCTTCTGCGGGGCCGCCCCTGCCTCGACAGCCACGGCTCTCAAGGTGCCTCCGGCCTGGTGTTCCAGGATCAATGGGCTCAATTGGCCGAGCACGCCGTAGGCCCTGGCTAGCGGGGTGTCCGCACCGGCCTGTCTTTCAATGGCGAAGGGCGAGAACATCTGTGCATTGAGCTGGCCGACGGCCAAGAAGGCATTGGCGGCGTCTGCGCGTGTCTCCGGGATGAACAGAGGGTTGCCGTTCCGGCTGTACTGGGCGGCAATCTCGGCGAAATTCGGCGAATAGATGTCCGGCGCCAGCAGGTCGATTTGCGGCGCGCCGGCCCGCCAGAAATCGTGGTTGTGTGCTTGGGGCCCGCCGCTCGGATAGACGCCGGGTCGCCGGTCCTTGAGCGGTGCAAGCCAGGCATTGGCGAAGACGGGCAACGGATACTCCCTCTTGCCCAGTTCCGCCATGTGGTTCATGTAACGGGCGTAGTGCCAGGCCATGAAAGCCTCGTCCGCCCCGGTGCCCCTGCCGAACACCTCCTCCCAGGTCCCCGACGTCTTGCCGCCCGCCGCCTCCCACAACTCTCTGGTCTCTGGCAACAAGCTGGCACGGTTCCTCTGGAGATAGTCCATCAGCTCCTTGGGCACCGGGCGGGCGAAGGCTTCGTTGGCTTCTCTCGACCGATCCCGGGAGTCGCCGAGCAGGCCGACCTCATTCTCGAGCTGAATCATGATCGCGGTGCGCGCCGTATCCACCTCCCGCAGGTGCCGCAGGAAGGCCACGTAGGCCCTGGTGTCGGCGTCCCGGTTGGTGTCGCTCAGGGTGGACAGGATCTCGCGGCCCTGGCCGTCCTTGTCGCGGGCGATAGGGTACTTCTGCCAATTCCGCTTGACCCAAGCCGGAGTGTAGCTCGAAGTGCCATTCTTCCAGCTCCCGAACCAAAGAAACACGAGGCGCAGATTGTGGGCGCGGGCGTCCCGCAAGATGCCGTCCACGACCGAGAAGACGAACTTGCCCTCCTCGGGCTCGACCCACGACCAGCCCACCGCTGCAAGGACCGTGTTCAGGTTGCTCTTGAGCAGACTGCCCCAGTAGGGCTTCATGTTCTCGACGGTTGAGGTGGTGTTGTTGCCGAGCTCTCCCGCCAGGCTCAGCCATGGCTTGTCGTCCACGATCAACTGCGTCACCGCACCCCGCTTCTCGAGGCGTGGAATCGGCTGGTTCTGCGCCTGTACGCCGGCCAGGCAGAAGATCGCGAGCAGCACGCTGCAGCTCAGCGCATTCCGGAATTTCATGGTGTCACCTCCGCATGAGACCGCGGGCTTCAAGATCCAGGGGACCGGCGCGCCGCCGCGCGCCACCCCACGTTGATACCATAATCCTGAGCGCGCAGGTTGCGGCTCCCGGACAGGACTTCAAGGTGATATCGCTCGGATTGGCCCCTCTCCCCATGGTGCTCGGCCTGGCGGCCGGCGCCGCAGCCGGGATGATCTACCTGGTGATACGGCGAAGACCTTCGGCGGAGGCGCGCGAACGCAGACGGCGCTCGGCGGTCAACGCCAAGGGCAGGACGACGGCGGCGAGGGTCCTCGATCTCCGCGGCGACCAGTTGTACTTCTGCTACACCGTCCGAGGGGTCGAGTACACGGCCGCGCAGGACATCTCCACCCTCCGCGACCGGCTACCCACAGACCCGAGCGCCCTGGTCGGCGCCGCCACCGTGAAGTACCGGCCGTCCAACCCTGCCGACTCCATCGTGGTTGCCGAGGATTGGTCCGGCCTGCGCGCGGTTCCGCCGCCCGCAGGCCGGGGAGAAGAAAGGAATCTGCTGTAGTCTTATGGGCGCGACAATGCCGAAGTGGAACCCGCTGGGGATTGCCGCCGCGGGACTTGCCCTGTTTGGCGCGGGCGTGCTCGCCGGCGCGGCGGCATATCAGAAGCCGAAGACGGTGATCGAGGTCGTCTCGCTGAAGTGGTCGGCGGAGGCGGCTCCCGAGATCCGCCGGGCGGCGCTCGAGGGCGTTGAATCGATGGCGGCGGAAATCCCCGGCGTCAGAAACGTCTGGCTGCGCACCGTCCGCGTCCAGCCGCGGGACTTCATGACCGCCTACGCCATCGAATTCGAGGACCAGGCCGCCGCGGAGCGCTTCGCCCGCCATCCCGCGCGCGAGGCCTGGACGAAGGCATACCTGCCTGTAATTGAGGAAAGCCGGATCCAGCAGGTCACCAACTGACGGCGGGGCTCACACTTTCTGCACGTTCTCGGCTTGGAGGCCCTTGGGCCCCTGCTTCACCTCGAACTCAACCTCCACGCCGTTGTCGAGGCTTCGATATCCTTCCATCACGATCGAGCTGTGATGCACAAAGACGTCCTCTCCGCTGGCCCGCTGGATGAACCCGTAGCCCTTGGCGGAGTTGAACCACTTCACGACACCTCTTTCTTTCACTGCCTTCTCTCCTGAAACTTGAATACCGCGTCGGAAATTGTCTCAGAACCCCGCCGTCCGGTCAAGCGGTCAAATCCACCCGGGTTCAGGTCCGCATGCGGGTCATCAGGTACGCCGCCGCCAGAAAGAAGACGGTGTTCGGGGCCCAGGCGGCCGCCACGGCGGGGAGCTGATTGATGTTGCCCACCTGCTCGAAGAGCTGGTTCACGCTCCAGTAGGCGATCGCGATCCCCAAGCTCACCCCTACTCCCGCCAGCGCTCCCCGGCTTCCGGTGAGGAAGGCGAAGGGCACGGCAATCATCGCCAGGATCAAGGCGAACAGCGGCACGGAGAACTTCTTGTAGTACTGGATCCGGAGCTGGATCGTATCGAATCCGCCCTGCTGAAGCTCCGCGATGTAGCCGTCGAGCTCGCGGTAGTTCATCTGCTTGTCCTGCTTGACTTCCTTGAGGAAGTAGCTGGGGGGCTCGTCCAGCTCCGAGAAAGTCGTAGCCCGGAAGGCCTCGTAGCTTTGCCCTGTGGCGCCGCTCAGGTCGCGACGCCAGCCGTTCTCGAATACCCACGTCTTCAGCGAGGCGGACCAGTATGCCCTTTCGGCCGAGATGTGGCGGCGCAGGCGGAAGGTGGCGGGGTCCAGCTCGTACACGCTGACTCCCCCCATGATCCCGGCCGAGGGGTCAAAGTAGCGGTAGTAGTAGATCCGCGATTGCTGGCCGAAGATCCACTTTCGGTCCGGACGGAGGTACGTCTGAACAGGGCTCCCCTTGATCTCCGCACGGATGGCATCCTGCCTGCGGTTGGCCTCGGGCACGTAATAGTAGTCGAACGCGAACAGCAGGGCGCTCAGGCACAGGCTCATGAACAGCACCGGCAGCGACAGCCGGTGCAGGCTCACCCCGCAACCCTTGAAGGCGATCACCTCGTTGTGCTTCGCCAGGACCCCGAAGGTCACCAGCACCGCCACCATCGCGCTCAACGGAGCGGAATCATAGATGAGCATCGGAGCTAGGTAGTACAGGTAGGTGATCACGCGCGGCATCGGGATCTGGTTCTTGATGATGTCGCTGAGTAGCTCAAAAAAGGTGAACACCTCCGTCATCATGACGAAGCCGGCCAGGAACACCGTGAAATACAGGAGGTAGGACGAGAGGATGTAGTTGTCGAGAATCTGCGGTAGAAGAGGCAGCCGCGACGGCCGCCGGGCCGACCCGTCATTGACCGGCTTCCGGCTCCACCATCGCCGCTGCCGCCGCCAGAGACCGGACAGCCCCTTCATCCATCCGCCGACCAGATCCCGGTCACCGGGCCTCTCCAGCCGTGCCAGCAGGAAGATGCCGGCGGCGGCGAAAGCGGCATTTGGGGCCCATACGGCAAGCTCGACGGGGAGGGTCGCCTGCTTGGCCAGACCGATCAGGCTGATCAACCCCATGTAGTACAGGAAGGCGAGAAACACGCCGCTCACGATCGCCGCGGATTTGCCCGCCTTCCTGGATGAGACCCCCAGGGGGATCCCCACCAGGGCCAGCAGCACGCACGCGGGCGGCAGCGCCAGACGTTGCTGCAGCTCGATTCGGGCGTCCAGCGAATCACGCGCGGACTTCATGAGCGGCAGGGTGTCGGTCTCGCGGAACGGCCGCGCGCGCCGCTGGCCAGGCGGGTCGGCCGCCAGCACCTGGTCGCCCTTCGGGAACATCATCGTGATGTACTCGGAAGGGTCCCCGCCCGCCTGGTGCGAGCTGGCGTCGATGAGGGAGAGCTGAATCCGGTTGTGGGCTGCGTCGGGGATCGCGACCGCCTCGCGCGCCACGGTGATCAGGGGTCCTGCGGCTTCCTCCCGCGCCCCGCCGCGCTTCTGCGCGGACGGATTCAGCTCGGCGAGGAACACTTTCTTCCAGTGCACTACCGGCCCCGGCACCACGTCCGCCACAAACAGGATCGCGCTGGGGAACTGCTCCTGAAATACGCGGGGCTGGATTTCGGCGGTTAGTTGCTCGGCGGCGAGTTGGTTGACAATGCGATAGGTCTCGCGAATGGACCAGGGCGTCAGCCAAAGCGAGGAAGCTGCGGTCACCAGGACCGCAGCCATGGCCAGAACCGCTACCGGCCACACCACGCGCAGGCCCGGGAGTCCGGCGGCGCGCATGGCGGTGATCTCGCCGTCGCTCGACATGCGGCTGAAAGCCAGCAGACATCCCACCAGCACGCCGATGGGCACCGTGAAGATCAGCGCGGGCGGCAACACCAGCGCGGACAGGTACGCCACTGTAGAGACCGGCGCTGAGCTGCGTACCAGCAGCTCAAACAACTGGCCTATACTCCTCAGGAACAGAACGAAAGTGAAGAGGACCGTACCCAGGATTGTGGCGGAAGCCGCTTCGCGGAAGATGTTCCGGCTCAACAGGCCCATACTCAGTGAGCAGGATTGGCCGGCGGTGGAACAATCGGAAGCCTGGGCATGTCCTCATGCGCCTTGACCAACTGCAACTCCTCAAACAGCAAGCCCGGCGACACGACCGAGCTCTCCGCCACGTAGGAGGCCGCCCCCAGGAGGGCGAATGGCGCCCCGTTCTCCAGGTAGTTGAAAACCGCGGGTTCCCCGCCGGCCGCCAGGATGTCCCGGAGCGAACGCAGCGTGAGTTCCTTGAACCGCAGTCCCCGGACCAGCTCTTCACGGCCGTCGGGGTAGACACGGTAGACGAGGACCGGCAGGCTCACGGCGCGGGCCGAGGCGCCGTCCTGCGCCACGGCGGCGAGCAGGCGTTGGGCCTCCGGCACGGAGGCCGCGGATGGGAAGTCCATCTTGCGGACCAACAAGCCGTACGGCTTCTCGCGGTGTACGGCGATCTCGATCAGCTTCTTCTTCAGATCGTCGAGCGTGCTGGTTTCGGACGCTCGCACGAACAGGTTGCTGAACGAGGCGGCGTTCGCGCCGAATCCGCCAAGGAGTCTGGCGCGTCCGTTGGATTCGAGCGCGCCTTTGACGGGCTGGCGCGTGGAAAGGTAATTCCTCAGCAGACCTTTGTCCACCAGGGTGAGCGGCTTGGGGATGACACCCTCCAGATCGACGGGATACTGTCCGAGGAGCCGCTGGCCGCGCCAGTCGGCCGCAGTCGGATCGTCCACCACTTCCATCCACTCGGGAAGGATACGCGAGCCGAGCCGCCCCTCCAGTTCGCTCGCCACAAAGGACAGGGTGCGCCCGGGCTCGGAGACCGGGCGGCGGCGGAGCGCGAAGCTCCTGCCCAGCACCTCGGCCATCAGTTGCGCGGCGGCCGCCGGTTCGAACAACACCGGCCCTGTGTACGGCTCGGCGACCGGCGCGCGTAACAGCGCGCCAAGATTCCCGATCACTGCCTCTATCCCGCGCCGGAGATCGCCCTCCGCTGGCAGGCTGTTCGCATCCACGGCGTAGAAGCCCGTCGAGTCCCGCAGCGTCATGCCATCCGGGGCCAATGCCGTGGCCCGCGCCTGGAGATACTGCGAACTTTCGGGCACCCTGAGGCGGGTCCCCTCCGATGTCACCAGGTAATAGAAGCCCTGTCCTGAGTAATACTCCACGCTCGAGCCGATGATCCCCTGTTGCGAAGCGAACAGCGCCGACAACGCCCGTACCCTGCTCTTCCATGCTTCTTCGTCCACCTTGCGTCTGGGAACGGAAAGCGACAGAGTGACCGGCTCGACCTTGCTGAAATCCGGCAACGGGTCGGTGATGGTGACGTTCTTCTGCGAGGCGCGCTTGCGGGCAATGGCCTCGAGCGCCGACTTGTAGGCGCTGTCGGTCGCCAGCCAGAAGTACTGGCGGATGGCCGCGTAGTTGTCGTCGATCGGACAACCGCCCAAGTCGTAGCGGCTGCTGAAGGCGTAGTCGGACAGCACGTAGTTGCCGTTATCGTAGGCGTAGTCGCCGACCCGTACCTGGACGCGCGGCAGACGCACGCGGCCTGCCTGCGCCATGTTCAGCGCTCCCAGCGTGGCACTGGCAGAGAAGGTCTCCGTTTCGTGGATGCCGTACTCGATGTAGTAGGGCTGTTCCAGGCTCACCACCCGCAACTCCCTGCTGCGCTCGAGTTCGTCGGTCAGCGCGCGCAGAACCACGTCCGAGCCCGGTGCGGCGTCCTGCGCCAGAACCGAAACCCAGCAGCCCAAAGAGACGATCAGGAGGAGGCGGGTCATGGCTTCTCCGAGGAGGGTCTTGGCAGCAGCGGCGGACGGTCCGAAGACTTCGCCCTCCTCTGGGTCTCAATCTCCGAGACCAGTAACGCCGGTGCGACGGCCGCGACCGGGACGCTCCCCGACTCGGCGCCACAGTACCCGTTAAAAACCTCCGTGCGGTCGGAGGTGGCCAGGATCTTCTCGAAGCTGGCCAGCGGAGTGCCGACTATGTCCACACCGCGGACCAGCTCATCCGGGCGGCCGTCGGCGTACACCCTATAGACAATGATGGGGATGACGGTGAAGCCCTGCAAGCCCGAGCTTCGTGTCTGCGTGTAGCCTCCGGTTACTTCCTCGAAGTACAGACCATACGGCTTCGCCTGTCGCCTCACTTCCTCCCGGAGCATCTCTCGCAGCCTGGAGTCAGAAACCTTCTTGGAGGACTCCACGATCAGGTTTGACTGCCGTGCCACGACCTCGTAGCCCGGACTCCTGCGGCCGTGCCCGTTGGACCTGTCGGTGGCGGCAACCGGCGTTCGGGACAGAAGAAACGTCTTGAGGACCCCGGATTCGACCAGATCCACGCGCCGCGCCGGCACACCCTCGTCGTCGTACAGGTAGTAGCCGTTCAGATCCACGCCGTTGACCTTCCGGCGAGTCGGATCGAACACCACCGAAACGAACTCCGGCAGAACCTTGGTCCCGAGGCGCTTGGCGTACGTCTGCCCTTCGGCCTCGTCCCTCTGCCTGTGGCCCTCCACGCGGTGCCCGAAAATCTCGTGGAAGAAGACCCCCGCGGCCTTGCCGGAGAGGATCGCGGGACCCACGTAAGGATCCGCGACCGGAGCCTGCCGCAAAGCCTCCAGCCTTGCCGCCAGCCGCTCCGCCGTTTCTAGAATCGTATTGTCGGAGGGCAAACCGGAGGCTTCTTCGGCATCGAAGGTTTCACCGACGGAGAGGTTCATCCCGTCGAGCGCCCTTGCCCGCGCCGAAATGGTGATCCTGGCGAAACCGAGCCCGTGCACCAGCCGCGTGCCCTCGGTGGTCACAAGGTACCGCGTTTCGCGCCTGGCTGACACCGAGACCTGGGAAGTGAGGATTTCGGGCCGGTCGTGGAACACGGCCGACCACTTGCGTGCCCGGCCTTCCCAGTCTGCCAGGGAGAAGTCGAGCTTCTTGAGCGATTCACTATGGGTGGCGGGCGGCTCCTCGGCAAAGCCGGGAACATCGTCCTGGCGGTCGATGCGCACCTGCGTGCTGGTGCCGAGCTTAATCAACCGCTCGGAGGCCAGGCGGTAGATCCGGTCGGTTTCCATCCACAGGCGCTGCCGGATGGCCAGGGCGCCATCCTCGATCGGCAGAGCTACGGCTGCGGCGAACACCGGCCGGTCGCCCTGCACCCGCCGGTAGTTGTCAAATTTGGGGCTGCCCACCCGGATCGTTGCATCCAGAATGCGGGCCCGCCCGCAACTGCTTCCCTGGAGAGCCCCCACGGACGCTGCGACGCTACAGCCCTCCCGATCAACGACTTCATAGGCAAGGTAGTAGGGCGCCGGGTCGCCTTTGTCCCGCAGTGCATCGTAGTTGCGAGCCAGCTCCTGTGACAGGATCTCGGTCAACCGAGCATTCTGGCCGAAAGACAGGAACCCCAGGAGGCCGAGCGCACACAAGCGCGCAGTCCGATTCACGAACCCAGGATAACATGCACCCTCGGCAGGGCCGCTCAGGCGGTCATCGACAGGATGCCCTTTTCCTTCAACCCGGACAAGGCCAGGTGGTAGCGGCTTCGGATTCCCGTCTTCTCGTACAGGTGTTTCAAGTGGATCTTGACCGTGCCGGGCCGGATGCCGAGCTCACGAGCGATCTCGTTATTGGTCAGTCCCTGTTCCACCAAGCCGAAAACCTGTGACTCCCTGGGGGTAAGGTCCGAGCGGCCACCCCGCACGACCTTCGGGCCGCTCCGGAAGATGACGTCTTCCATCCAGGCGGTGCCCGTGCTCGCCGTTCGCAAACAGGCCACTAGCGCCTCGGGCGACGTGGCTTTGCGAATCACCCCCTTGGCCCCTGCCTGCACGAATCGGAGAGCCTCGCCTTCGGTCAGGGAAGCCCCCCAGATGACGATCACCGGCGTGACAGGAGCGGATCTCAGGTTGAGGATCCAGTGAATGAGCCCGTTCACGCCTAACCCCTTATCCGCCAGCACGACGCGCGGGGGAATCTGGCGGGCCATCCGCACGCCCTCGTCCAGACTGTTCACAGCCCAGAGAAACTCGAAATCAGGGCAGGACCCAAGCACCGCCCGAACCCCGGCAGCCGTGACAGGCTGGGTATCGCAGACGCCAACGGTCGTGTTCGTGCACTGTTCAGCCATTCAATTCCCTCAAGAAGAGCCGCAAGTCCGCCGCCTCGATGTGTTTGGTCAAGAAATGTAGTCCGGGAGGGCATAGGTAGTTCTCACACTTTCTGGGTTGGCTGCCGATCAAGTTCCAAGGAAGCTAAGACTTGCGCCACCCCTCCCCACCGACACCTGCCCGCTTGGCCGGATCTCCCTCTGGCTGGGATGCCTGGCTGGTGTCCCCGGATCGCCGTATGGTGGCAGAGCTGAAGAACTTGCTGGCGTCGGAAGCCCGCTCGCTGCACGTGGTCCAGGTGCCAGGCTACCAGGAGCTGGAGTCTGTCTTTCCCCCCGCGGGTGGGGCGCTTCCACGGATCTGCTTCCTCGATGTCTGCACGAGCAGGGACCGGGCGCTCGCCTTGCTCCCCCGCCTGGCGGAGCCGCCGCACCAGGTCCCAGTGGTGGGGCTTCTCTTCGAGGACGACCCCGATCTGGCGCTGCGTTGCCTCCGCATAGGCGCTGCCGGCTGCCTGATTCACCCATTCGATTCCGAACAGCTCCATCCCGTGCTCTCCCGGATCGGATACCTGGACGCCGCGCCCCAGCCGGGACATCGCCAGGGAGTCATTGCCGTAGCCCCGGCCAAGGGTTCAAGCGGAGCCTCGACTCTGGCATGCAACCTCGCCTGCCAGGCAAGCCGCGACGGTTTGCGGAAGGTGTTGCTGGCCGACATGGACCCTGTGGCCGGCACCTTGGACTTCATGCTGAAGTTGAAGTCCGCGTTCAGCTTCGCGGATGCTCTGGCGCACGCCGAAAACCTGGATGGGGATATCTGGAGGGGACTGGTTTGCCCCTATCGAGGGCTGGATGTCCTGCTTTCGCCTGAGAACCCGCTCGAATGCGAATCCGAAGCCGCCGCCGTGGCGAGTCTGGTCGCCTACGCCCGGCGCGCGTACGACTTGGTCGTGCTGGACACGGGAGGACCGTTCAGCGCGCTGGGACTGCAACTCCTGAAGCTCAGTGACGAGATTCTGCTGGTCACGACGACCGAGCCCGGCTCCATCTACGGGGCCAAGCGAGTGCTTTCTTACTTGGCCGAGAACGGCCTAGCCGCCGCTCAGGTCAGGCTGGTGCTTAGCCGCTGGCGCCGGGAGTTGGGTTTTGAGCAGGCCGACATCGAAACCGCCCTCGGGCTTCCCGTTTATCAGGTTCTTCCCAACGACCCGCAAGCGGTCGAGGAGGCGCTGCTGCAAGGGCGACCCGTGGCCTCGGGCAGTCCGTTCGGCAAGAGTCTTACCGAGTTGGAGGCCCGGCTGTTTGATCAGGATCCCCCCCGAGCCAGACCGTCCTCTTCCAAGGGGTTTCTCGGTCTGTTCTCCAAGGGCGCCTAGCCGGGCTGGCGGCGTACTATCCTGGAGTTGTATGAAGTCCGTCGCACTCCTCCTTGGGCTGTCTGCATTCTTCCTCCAGACGCTGCCTGTGGCTGCGGCCTCTGGCAAGGCCGCTGGCGCGCCGTCCGCCCCAATCCTGATCGAGGTTTTCAGCGACTACCAATGCCCCGCCTGCAAGCTGCTGCACGAGCAGACCCTGCGGCCGCTGTTGAATGACTACGTCCAAGGCGGCAAGGTTTACCTGATCCACCGTGAATTCCCGCTCGCCATGCACCAATATGCGGCGCAGGCGGCAGCTTACGCGTGCGCCGCCGGACGCATTGGCAAGTACGAGCAGGTGGCCGGTGCGCTGTTTGCCAGGCAGGACACCTGGTCAGTCGACGGCAAGGTGGATGAAGCGGCGTGCAGTGCGCTCACCCCCGCGGAGGCTGCCAAGGTCCGGGCCCTGGTGAAAGACGCCGCCGTAGCCGCCGAAGTCCGCACCGACATGGAAATGGCCAACAGGGCGCGCATTCAGCAGACGCCTACCATGATCATCACCCATAGGCTGAAGCAGTACCCCCTCAGCGGGGCCGTGAACTACGAGTTGCTGCGCCGTTTTCTGGATGAACTTCTCGCGAAATAGAATTCCGGACTACGCCGCGATTGCGCTGCGGCTTGCGCTGGGGGTCGTGTTTCTCTATGCCGCCTGGCCGAAGCTCACCCAGTCCTGGCTGCTGTTCGCCATGGATATCGACGCCTACCAGGTGCTGCCGCACTGGGGTGTCGTGTTTGTCGCGCGGACCCTGCCCTGGGGCGAGTTGCTGTTGGGATTGTGGCTGATCAGCGGGAAGTGGCTGCGGATGCCGGCGTTGGGAGCGTCCCTACTGCTCAGTTCGTTCTTTGTGCTCCTGGTGCGCGCCTACCTGAAAGACATGCAGATCAACTGCGGCTGCTTCGGCTCGGGAGACATCATTTCGCTCCGCACGCTGCTGCGGGACGGGGCCTTGCTCGCCGCTTCACTAGTCCTGGTCGCACTGGCGTTCCGTGGCGCCTCCGCAAAGGCACCGTAGTGTGTCGCGGGCTATCACCAGCCCCTCGTCGGTGGGGATAACCCAGACTTCGCTCCTGGCGCCCTCGGCGCCGATGCCGGCCTCCACCCCGATGGCTGCGTCGTTCTTGACGCTGTCCAGGCGGATTCCCAACGAATCAAGCGACTCGCAGATGCCTGCCCGGATGGCGGGTGCGTTCTCGCCGATGCCCCCCGTAAAGATGACCGCGTCGCAGCCGTTGAGCACCGCTGCGTAGGCCCCCAGGTACTTCTTGGCGCGATAGCAGAACGCATCCACGGCCAGGCGGGCCGCGGCGTGGCCGCGCCCGACCAGATCCAGCAGCGTGCGCATGTCGTTGGATGCCATCGACAGACCGTACAGGCCGCTTCGGCGGTTCAGTAGAATGTCCATCTCTGCCGGGGTGAGCTGTTCCTTCGCCATCAGGTGAAGAACCGCGCCCGCATCGATGTCGCCCGAGCGCGTCCCCATGAGCAGTCCCTCCAGCGGCGTGAAGCCCATGGATGTGTCCACGCTCCTTCCGCCCTCGACGGCCGAAATGGAGCACCCGTTACCAAGGTGGCACGTAATCAACTTGTAGCCGGCGCGCGCGAAGCCGTGAAGCTGTGCGTAGCGATACGCCACGTAGCGGTGCGAAGAGCCGTGGAATCCGTACCGGCGCACCTTGTGCCGGCGCCAGACCGCGTCCGGCAGGCCGTAGACATAAGCTTTGGGTGGAAGCGTCTGGTGGAAGGCAGTGTCGAAGACGGCCACGTGGCGGGCCTCCGGCAGCACCGCCCGGGCGGCGAAGTAACCCTTCAGGTTCTCGGGATTGTGCAGGGGCGCCAGTTCGTTCAGCGCTTCGATCTCGCGCGCAATCCCATCGTCCATCTCCACCGGCGCGGAGAATCGTTCGCCTCCGTGCACGACCCGGTGGCCTACGGCTTCGATTTCCTGCCTCGCCCCGAGAAGACCCACCGAGATCTCGATCGCCTCCCGGTGGTCGGCGACCGGACGCTCGAACTCGCCCGCTTCTGAGTGGACGCTGGCCTCGGGCGTCCCGATGCGCTCCACCATCACGCGCCCGACCTGGCGGTCCCGATTCGTCTCGGCCGTCTCCAGGCTGGTCTCAAACAATTGACACCGGACCGACGAACTTCCACAGTTGAGAGCGAGAACCCGCATGGAGAGGATTCTTACACACTTGGGGGGATGCGGCATACTAGGCACATGACCGCCCGGCTACTCGAGCGCATCGCCCGCCAGCACGGCACCCCCGTGGTGGTGATCGACCACGGCGTTATCCGCCGCAACTATGCCTCCTTCCGCAAGCACTTGCCCAAGGTTCAGGCTTACTATGCGGTCAAGGCCAATCCGGCGCCGGAGATCATCCGCACGCTCTACCGGGAGGGCGCCAGTTTCGACGTCGCCTCCCTGCCCGAGTTCATGCTGGTCCACGCCAACATCGAGCGGTTGCCCTCCAAGCAGCGGCAGGACTTCATCTGGGACAAGATCGTCTATGCCAACCCGATCAAGCCCAAGGAGACCCTGCGGAAGCTGGACCAGTATAAGCCGCTGGTCACTTTCGACAACCGAACCGAGCTGGCCAAGATCAGGCAATACGCCCCGCACGCCGGGCTGGCCCTGCGCCTGCGCGTTCCCAACACGGGTTCGATGGTGGAGCTGTCGAGCAAGTTCGGGTGCGACCCTGGTGAGGCCGCGGACCTGATCGAGGAGGCCTTCCGAGCCGGCCTCGTGGTCGAGGCCGTCAGTTTCCACGTGGGCAGCCAGTGCACCAACTTCGAAAACTTCGTGCAGGCGCTGAACATGGCGGCGGCGGTGATGCGCGAGGCCGCCTCGCGGGGGCGCGAGATCAAGATCCTGGACATCGGCGGCGGCTTTCCCGTGCCCTACGACCGGCACGTGAAACCGTTCAGCGCTCTGGCCCGGCGGATCAACGCCGAGATCGCGCGGCTGTTCCCGCCGGACATCGAGATCCTGGCCGAGCCGGGCCGTTTCCTGGTGGCCACGGCGGCGACCTCGGTGGCCCGGATCATCGGCAAGGCCGTGCGCGATGGCAAGACCTGCTACTACATCGACGACAGCGTCTATCACACTTTCAGCGGGATCATCTTCGACCACTGCCAGTACCACCTGAAGGCGTTCAAGAAGGGGCCTACGGAGATCTGCTCGGTGTTCGGCCAGACCTGCGACGGGCTGGACGCGATCTCGCATTCCGAGCAGTTGCCCGACCTGGAAATCGAGGACCTGGTCTACGCCGAGAACATCGGCGCCTACTCGAGCGCCAGCGCCACCTGGTTCAACGGCTTCCCCCCCGCCCAGGTGATGCACGTGAACGTGTAGGGGCGAGGCACGCCTCCCTACAGCGGATCGAGAACCGCAAGCCCCGGGAAGGCCAGAAAACCCCGGTCGTGCGTCCAGATCTCGGTGGCGCCGTTTTCAAAAGCGCTCATCGCGATCTGCAAGTCGAAGATTCGCGGGCCGCGCACGTTGAGATCCTCAGCCAGCTTGGCAACCCTCTCCCAGGAGCCTTCCTGGGGAGTCCAGACTGCTGCGCCAGCCTCCAGAACCAGCGCCCTCAGGAACTCCGCCGCCTTGGCGGGCGACGATCCTCCCCCCTGGCTCTCCGGGTGAGTTACGACACTCCAGAACTCCGCGAGGCAGAGGAAGGGGATTCCCCAGCCACGGGGATCCCGACAAGCTCTCTCCAAAGCCTGCTGGGCTGCGCGATGCTCGGGCAGCCCAGCGCGGTGGGAGTAGACCAGCAGGTTCGTGTCGAGGGCAATCATCGGCTCCCGCGCAGCCACTCGTGCATCGCCGTCCGGTCGGCGATGTTCAGTCCTTCGGGCAGCCCGCCGTCGGCCGTTACCCACCGGATCGGTCGTGGAACGGGACGAGCGCTCCGCTGCCGGCGCCGGCCCAGTTCCCTCCGGAGGCCGCGCTCCAGGATCTCCCGCAGCGTGGTTCTTTCTTCGGCGGCCCGCTTCTTGGCGGCGATGAACAGCGCGTCGGGAATCTCCACCGTGGTCTTCATACGGAAACCCATTTTACCATAAATATGGGCCAACTTCCCGTCATAACCTAACCGGGCCGCGGGGCGTCTTTCCTGTATGCGAGGGAAACAGATCGCCATTGTCGGCCTCTTGCTTTGCCTGGCCGGCGCCGGCTGGGGCCAGCGGCGCGGATTCCGTTGGCCTAGCCGCGGCGTCGAGAACGCGTCGCTGGCCAAGAACCAGGCGGAGAAGAGAGTGCTGGACACGCTCGAACAGGCGCAGCGCGGCGGGGACGTCTTCCAGAACGTCTCCAACGGCGACGGCAGGCTGCTGCGGGTGCTGGTCGAAGCCGCAGGCGCAAAGAACGTCATCGAGATCGGCACCTCCACCGGCCTGTCCGGCCTCTGGCTCAGTCTGGCGCTGCTTGACACCGCCGGCAGGCTTACCACCTTCGAGATCGACAGCCGGCGGGCGGCCACGGCCCGGGCCAACTTCAAGAAGGCCGGGGTCGACCACCTGGTGACCCAGATTGAGGGCGACGCACACCGGAACGTGACCCGTCTGAAAGATCCTATCGACATCGTTTTCATCGACGCCGACAAGGAAGGCTACCTCGATTACTTGAACAAGCTGCTTCCGCTGGTGCGCCCCGGCGGACTGGTTCTCGCCCACAACGTGCAATCGGCCCCCGATTACCTGAGGGCGGTCACGTCGAATCCCGAGCTGGAGACCGTCTTTGCCGGCGACGGCGAGGACTTTGGAATCACCCTGAAGAAGCGTTGAGGTGGTCCGAAGCTACTGAAGCCGCAAATGGCCGCGCTCGTGCAATACCAGTTCGTCGAATATCGCCAGGACGGTCTTGCGGTAGCAGTAAACCCGGCGCAGGGCCTCGCGGAACGAGGGCTCATAGCGTCGGGCCTGCATCCACTTCTCTAGGACGGGCCGCGGCACGTCGATGTCCCGCCGCAGCCGCTCCACCGGATGGCCGCGCAGGAATAGCCCATAGAACATGGCTGCTTCGCGCTGCGGCGTAGCCAGATCCGGCTCGCCCGGCTGCCCGGCCGTAACCCCTCTCGTCATAGAGCCCCTGAAAACACGTAGTATAGACGGGCGGGCCAGGGTCGGCAAGTGCGCCTTACGGGGGAGTCCCGCCCGCCTTCCGGCGAAGCGCCAGCCAGGCGGGGAAGATCTCCGGATTCTCCAGCCAAACCAGCATCCAGGAGATCATCTCCTGCTTCCGAGTGCCGGTTTCCGGCGGCGAGCCAACCCGCCGCAAAGCCAACCGGGCGTGTTCTTTCCCCGTGAGCACCGCTCCCCGGCACCGCTCGGCGCGCCGCCGGTCCCCGGCGGCCACGGCAGCCTGAAACTCGCGAGCCAGAGCGTCCAGCGTGCGTCCCAGTTCCTCGAAGGACCCTTGCCGGACGCCCTCCACCACGGGGTCCAGCTTTACGCCCGAGGACCGCACCAGCTCACGCAGATAAGCCTCAGACACAGGGGACAGCCTCTGCCGGATCAGATCGAGGTCGGTCTCCGTGATCCGGTCCAGCCGCGCTTCAGCGAGATACCGGTCCAGCAGCGCGCGCTTGGTCTGCTTTGTGGTTCGCACGGCGATACTTGCTGACGGCGCGCTGGTGCGCCTCCAGTTTCTCTGAGAACTCGTGGGCGCCGTTTCCGTCCGGACGGGCGACAAAGTAGAGAAAGCGGCTCTCGGCCGGGTGCAGCGCCGCCTTCAGAGACTCCAGTCCCGGGTTGGCGATGGGGCCCGGCGGAAGCCCGGCGTATTGATAGGTGTTGTACCGGTTCCTGCTCTCCAAATCCGACCGGTAGATCTCGCCCCGGTAGCGTCCGTCGAGCAGCGCCGCGTAGATCGCCGTAGGATCGCAGTCGAGCGGCATTCCCAGGCGGAGACGGTTGTGAAAGACCGAAGCCACCAGCGGGCGCTCTTCGGCTCGCGCCGTCTCCTTCTCGATCAGGGATGCCAGAGTCACCACGGCGTGCACCGGTCCGGCTGCGCCGGTCTGGGCCCAGGCCTTCCGGAAACGATCGGTCATCTGGACGCAGAGCTGGGCGGCCGTTGTTTGGCGGGTGATGCGGTAGGTGTCCGGAAACAGGTAGCCTTCCAGCGTGCGGGCGTCCGCCGCCAGATCGCGAATCGGCGCCGGGTCCCGGGCCGCGGCAAGAAACCGCTCTCCGCCGATCGCCCCCAGCTTGTCCAGGGACGCCGCGATGTCGAAGATGTTCTGTCCCTCCGGCACGGTCAGTTCGTAGAAGAACACGTCGCCCTTGACCAGACGGCCGACCACGCCCCAAGGGCTCAAGGGCTCGTGGAACTGGTACTCGCCGGCCTGTATTCGGGCGCGCGGGCGCAGCAGGCGCACAGTTAGATACTGCCACCGGGAACGAACCACGCCGGCGTCGGACAGCAGACGAGCCACTGCCATGCTGGAGCTGCCTCTCGGGATATCCACAAACACCCCTGCCCCCTTGCCCCGGTATGGTGTCCACAGCGACGCAACGCCTCCCGCCAGCAGAGCCGCCCCCGCCAGGACCAGCAGCCGGACCGGCTTCATCCGGCCACGTCTCCAGACGCAGCGGCCGGGCAAGACTCCAGGTAACTTTGCAGTAGGATCACTGCGGCCAGACGGTCCACCGCCCGCCCACGCTTCTCACGGCTAATCCCGCTTTCCCGCAACACCCGGCCGGCTTCCACCGTTGTAAGCCTCTCATCCCAAAGCGTTACCGGATACCCGGAGCGCTTCTCCAGCTTCCCGGCGAATTCCCGCACCCAAGCCGACCCGGCTCCTTCGGAGCCATTCATGCGGACGGGATTGCCGATCAGGATCGACCCAACCCCTCGCTCGGCGGCCAGCCGGGTCAGCCTGGCCAGATCCTCGCGGATGTTGGTCCGTTCAAGAGTGGGAAGGCCCTGAGCCGTTAGTCCGAGCTCGTCGCTTATCGCCAGACCGATGCGTCGCCGCCCCAGATCAAGCGCTAGAATTCTCCCCTGGATCGGTTGGCTCACGGCTTCGATTTCATTATAGGACCGGTCATGTTAGAGTAGCACTTAGTCAGCCAGTCGAGTGAGCCTCCCGTGCCTTTGGTGGTGGAATCGTCGCGAACGCTCAGGCCCAAAAGCCTCACGGCAGTGGTTCTGGCCCTGGGTGTCGCAAGCGCCCTCCTCTACTACGGGCAGCTTTTCTTTGTGACCCTCATCACCGCGCTGATCATCGCCTTCATCTTGGAACCGTTTGTCGGCCTTCTCATGCGCGCGCACCTTCCGAGAGCCGTGGCCAGCTTCCTCGTCTGCGTGGCGGCGCTTCTGGTGCTGTATCTGGTGGGACTTGGCGTGTACGCTCAGGTGCTGAGCCTCTACCGTGAGCTTCCGTCCTACAGCACCAGGATCACCGAACTGGTTGACTCCGTTGTCGTTCGCGTGGAGGAGATGGAACAGGCCACTTTCCGGCTGCTTGTGCCGAAGCGGGCACAGGACAGGCAGAAGCAGGCGCAGTCCGCTGTCCAGGAACCGCCGGTAACGCGGGTGACGCCGCGGAGACGTTCCGCAGAGCCTCCCGCGCCCATCTCACCGCCTCCCGTCCAGGAGGTGCGCATTCTTCAGGAAAGGTCGGCCTTGGTCGGCTACCTTTATGCCCATCTCGGATCGGTGTACCAAGTCCTGCTGATGGCATCCTTCGTTCCCTTTCTTGTTTATTTCATGCTGAGCTGGCGGGACCACCTCCACAAGGCCTTCCTTCAGCTTTTCGAGGGGCAGGCCCGCCTGGTCGCGGGCAACAGCTTGGAAGGCATTGCTGTTATGGTGCGCGGATTTGTGGTCGGCAACTTCGCGCTGGGCCTTCTGCTGGCAGGCGTCAGCTCCCTGCTGTTCTGGCTTTGCCGGCTTCCCTATCCGCTTCTGATCGGGCCGCTCAGCGGCTTCCTGAGCCTGATCCCTTACATCGGCTTGCCCCTGGCCGTCATCCCGCCCCTGTTTACCGCGCTTCCTCTCTACAAGACCATGCCCCCCTACCTGCTCATAGGCAGCGCGGTGGCGGTGTTGCACCTGGTTGCCCTGAACCTGCTCTACCCCAAGATCGTGGGTTCCAGGGTGCACTTGAATCCGCTGGTGGTGACGGTGGCGTTGATGCTGTGGGGAGTGCTGTGGGGGGCGGTCGGACTGGTCCTGGCGATCCCACTGACGGCTGCTTTCAAAGCGGTCTGTGATAACGTGAGTAGCTTGCAGCCCTACGGGCGGCTGCTCGGAGACTGATGCGGGAGCGCCGGTGAGAATCCGTTTCTTTGTTTACCTTCTCGGCGGCATCGCGCTGGTGGCGGCGGCTGTGGCCTGGATGTTCTACATCCAGCGTGGCGCACACATGCGACTGGAGGGAGCCGTACTCAAGGTCCGTTCTCTCGCCACGGACGAGAACAGCTCCGTGGCCCTCATCGACTTCCGCGTGACCAACCTCGCCGACTACGTCTGGATGGTGCGGTCCGTGGAGGTGTCGGTGATCGACGGCCAGGGCTACCTGGTCCAGGGCAGTACCATCTCTGACGTGGACTCAGCCCGCCTGTTCGACTACTACCCCTTGCTCGGCCAGAAGTTCAACAGCTCTCTAACCCCGCGCACCCGGATCCAGCCTCATCAGACGATCGACCGCATGATCGCCGCGCGATTCGAGATTCCCGAGCGTGACTTGCAGGCGCGTAAGAAACTCACGATCCGGGTTGAGGAGGTCGACGGCGGGATCTCGGAGATAGAAGAGACGCCCTCACAGTAGGGGCCGGGCATGCCCTCCCCCTACACGTCCTGCGGGGGGATGGCGAGCAGTATCTCGACGACTACGGGAGCGCCGTCCCGGACTGCGGGGCGGAAATGCCACTTGGCCAGTTCCGCCTTGATCAGGTCCTTCATCTTCGCGTTGGGCGCCCGGATTACATTCAGATCCCGAAACTGGCCCTGCGTGTCCACCGAGCCATGCACAAGGATATAGCCTGTCCGGGGCAGCATCGTGACCGGCGGCAGCAGGGTCACCAGTGGGAAGGGAGCCTTGAGGGCAGAGGGAGCCCCGATGTTGACTGCGCCACCGACAATCCGCGGCGCGACAGCCGCTTCCTTGGGGATGCAGTACTGCAAGAGCCACGCCTTGGGCGCCCCGACCTGGAGGTACACGGTGTAGACCGGCTGGCCGCTCAGCACTCCGGCGCTCTCCGAAAAGGAAGGGTCCGCGGCGGACTGCATCACCACCACGTCGAAGACCGCGTTGGCCGGGTGCTCGATCTTGATCGGTGTAGCGTAGCGTTGCGGCAGGGCGGCTAGGGCCCGCGCGAACTCGGCCAGCTCGCCTTCTCCACCCGTGGAGGAGCCGGATCCTGAGCCGGTGCCTGCGGCGCCCCCCTTCCCCCCGCTGCCGGCCCCGCCGCCAGCCGAGTCCCCGGCGGCCTCGTGGAAGGCCGGCAGGTTGGGCAGACGCCCGAGCTGGTTCCCCAGCGGAATCCTGACCCTTTCTTCCAGCGGCGCGGGATCAGGTGAGATGGCCAGGATGCTAATTGGCTCGCCCAGCGTCGGGCTGACAGAGGCGCCACGGCCGGAGGGGATCGGAGACGGCGCCTGGAACTTCCTGGCCGGCACATTCGGCCGCGGCAGCCGCAGAAGCGCTGTCGCCGGCCCGGCCAGCATGCTGTCGATCTTGAGGTCCGGGTTGGCGTTGTTCGGCGCAGCTAGTTGCGGCGGCGCATCCAGCCTTGGCGCCACGGCGGGATCGGCGCTCTTGCCGGGCTCGACGAACCTCCTGGGCGTCGGCCTGGGCAGAGCGGGACCCGACAGCAACACCAGCTGCGGGAGCTTCACCTGGGCCGTCAAGGGCATGTCCGGCGGCAGGTGCGGTTGAATCAGAGTCTGGTCCGAATCGACTCGGCGGACGTTGCGCGGCGGCTGAAACAGCTTCGGGGGTCTATGCAGCGGCGCTGTCTCGGGCTTGGGGCGAGGCGGGACATCCGCCTTTGCGACTTCCGTGGGCGTCCGTTCGAGCTTCGGGCTTGGGCGCGCAGCGGGCGGCTCCTTCTCCTTGAGCGGCAGCGGAGGGAGATAGAGACGGTCTGGCACCCGTATCTCCAGGCTCCGCATCGCCCTCATCAGGCGCTTGCTTGTCTCTGCGTCGCTCTCCGGCAGCAGATCGATCAACGGCGGCAGCACGAAAACGAGGAGGCAGTGGAGGAACACCGATGCCAGAAAGCAGGGAAAATAGCGCCTCTTGGGAAGCAGCGCCGGCCAGTAGAGCTTCAACTCGGGGTACGGCGCCTCGGCCCTGGATGCGAGGAGTCTCTCTTCCTCCATTTCCAGCAGTTGTGCCAGTTGCATCCCACCCTCCCGGACTCGCCGCGGCCTGCGGATCGGCCGCCGCCGGTCCCTAGTCGATCAGCCCTCCCGCACCGCGAGCCCTCGCCTGGGGCTTCTCCAGCACCAGTGAACGCAACCACTGGGATTGCCCCGCGTCCTTCCGCTGGGGATAGGCCGGCCTTGGCTGGGGCATTTCCACCAGGGCTTCCCCCGACGGCATGTTCTTCAGGCCGAACAAGGCAAGTTCAAACCGGTCCTTGACTCCCAGTTTCTGGAAGAGCCGGGATAGGTAGACCTTCACAGTGCCTTCGGAGATGAACAGCGTGGCGGCGATCTCCTTGTTCTTGAGTCCCTGGCTTAACAGGCTCACCAGTTGACTCTCGCGGCGGGTCAGCGAAATCGTCCGCATGGTCGTGAAGCTGGCCTTGAGAGTCTCTTCGAACCACAGGCCGCCGTCTGCGACCATCTGAAAGCACTTGAGCAGCACTTCGGGCGGGTGAGTCTTCCTCAGGATCCCGCGCACGCCATGCTCAATGGCCTGATAAGCGAGCTCGGTAGAAATGCTGCGGACCCACAGCACGACTTTGGAGGCGGGCAACTGTCGCTGCATGTCCAATAAGACTCCGAACGTCAGATCCGGAGTAAGATCCAGCAAGAGGATATCCGGCCGGTCCATTCTGGCCCGTTCGATCAGGGCGGTGGGCGTTCGAGAGACCCCCACAAGCCGGTACTCTTCCGAGCCGGCCAGAACCGTCTCCAGACCACTCGCCAAGATCGGCTCGTCCGTGTACAGCAAAAGGCGAGTCATAGCACTCCCTTCTTCGGGCAGCGGGCTACCCCCGCTTCCCGGTGCGCGTTATCCTGCCGTCGCACCCGAAGCTTCGCCCCCGGCCGCAAGGCAACGCATTGCGGCATCACGAGCGAGCATCAGGCGCATGGGGAATCAAATATAGCACGGATTTGTGGAATAATTCCAGAATTTTCTTGCCGAAACTCCGGATTTTCGCTTATGGCGAATAGGACTATCGACCTCAAAGTACTACCCGGCAGGGTGATGCTAACCAACCTCCACATTCTCCACATTCTAAAGAAATAGCTCCGCACTAACCTTAGTAAACAGATAGATGCTACCTATTTACGGTCTTGATCCACCCGCCGCAAGATCATACATTGGCTCATCTGATGGAACGGCGAAGGAATGCCAGATTGGAGATCAACCTGAACTGCCGGCTGACGTCACTTCGCCTCGGAAGCCAACCCCTGAGCGGCGTCACCGAAAACATGAGCCGCGGCGAGGTTCTGGTGAGGCTCGCCGCGGACCTGCCCTCAGAGGATACACCGTGCGTGGGCGATCCGCTGATCGTCGAGATCGATCTTCCCGCTAATCACGCCTTCGGCCGCAAGTGCATGCAATGCCAGACGACGGTCGTGCGGGTCTCCGGTTCTGAGCCCGGCGGGACGCGCTTGATCATGCGGATTCACAAGATGAGATTTCAGAGCTGTGCTCAGGCCGCGGTTCCCGCCGAGGGGTGCGATGGCGAACCGCGGCACCTGCTGATGTGAGCCTGGCCATGGGTGGAAGACGCAAATGCCGGCCGGAGGTGGAAACGGATTCCCGGCGCTCGGACTGCACCCGATGAACTCAGCGAAGCCCAATCCCGCCGCCCGGTTCCTTCCGTCTCTGACCGACGTGGTGTTCCTCATGCCGGTGGTCTTGCTGTTCCTGCGCATGGAAGGCGCAAAGCGCATGCTCGGCGATGGCGACACGGGGTGGCACATCCGCGCAGGAGAGTGGATCCTTCAGCACGGTGGTGTGCCGCGGACGGACATGTTTTCCTTCACCAAGGCCGGTGAGCCCTGGTACGCGTGGGAGTGGCTGTGGGATGTGGCGTTTGCCTGGCTGCACCGGCAGGCTGGAATGGCGGCGGTGGTTCTGGCCAGCATCCTGGTGCTGTCGTTCACCTTTGCGCTGCTATACCGGCTCGTCCTTCGGGAGTGCCCGAATGTCCTGATTGCCTTCGCGGTCACCTTCGCGGCGACGGCCGGCTCCACCATGCATTGGCTGGCCCGCCCTCACCTGTTCACGCTGCTTTTTGTGGCGGTCTTTTATGCCTTGCTGGAGCGGGCCCGCCAGGGGCGAACCCGGCTGCTTCTCTTGCTGCCGCCCTTGATGGTGATTTGGACGAACATCCACGGCGGCTTCTTCGTCGGCATCATCCTGATCGGCTGCTATGTCGCCGGTGAGCTGGTCCAGTGGCTGTTGGAGCCGGATCCGGAAAAGGCGCGTGGGGCCCTATTGCGCAGCAGGCCGTTCCTGTTGACAGGGCTGGTTTCGGCGGCAGTCACCCTGGTCAACCCGTACTCCTACGGCTTGCACGTGCACATGTGGAAGTTCCTGACCGGCTCCTTTCACCTGAGGTACATCAACGAGTACCAGCCGACCCAATTTCAGAATGGCCTGGCGCTGTGGTACGAGCCGCTGGTGTTGCTGGGTGTGGCGGCTGTAGCCTGGAGCGTCTATCACCGGCGGTTCGCCCATGCGATCATGGCGGCCGGCTGGCTGCACCTTGCTCTCTTTTCGGTGCGGAACCTGCCCATCTACCTGATTGTCGCCGCGCCGTGCGTGGCGGGCATGCTCTACGATCTGCTCAAGCGGGTGTCGGTTGCCCCGCTCGCTTCGTGGGTGGGCAAGTCCCTCCGGGCCTTTGACCGCTTTGCGGAGGAGTTCGGTGCAAACGACCGCATTCCCCGCCTCCACCTGGCCAGCGCCGCCGGATTCGTGGCGATGGCATCCCTGTTCTACGCTCCGGCGCCACCCGCCAATTTCAGGGCCGAGTACGACGTGAAGCAGTACCCCGCCGCGGCCCTGGAAGTTCTCCGCGGACCGGAGACCGCCCGAAGCATCTTCGCGGATGATGAGTGGGGCGACTACCTCATCTACCGCCTCTATCCGCAAACCAAGGTCTTTGTCGACGGCAGATTCGACTTGTACGGCGAGGAGTTCACCAAGAAGTACCTCGATGTCCTCAACGCCAAGTACGGGTGGGAGGACACCCTCAAGAAGTACAGCGTGGACACGATTCTGCTGCGCGTCGACACCCCTCTGGCCGGCGCTCTGAAGGAGTCCCGGCGCTGGCATCCGATCTTCGACGACGGTATGGCGATCGTGTTCCGGTCCCAAGCCGCGCTCGCCGTCCGCGCCCAGCCGGAGGAGAACCAGAATCCCGCCGGACTACCCGGCAGGAATGTTCGTGATCGTGTGATCACGAGGGTTAACCCAAGTGGTCCCCGGACCACAGATAGCAAGACGAGGAGTGAATCCCTATGATGTGGAATTTCCTGCGAGACGAACAAGGCCAGGACCTGATCGAATACACGCTGCTGCTGGCATTCGTGGCTCTGGCCTCGGCGGCTCTGTTCATCGCCGCCGGCGGCAGTGTCAGTGGAATCTGGAGCGTGGCCAACAGCCGGTTGAGCACGGCCGCCAACTCCGCGTCGTCCTAGAGCCCGTTTTCCGGGGGCGCGGCGGCAATGCGCCCCCGTTCTTTGTCGTGCTGGGCAGGATGAAGCAGCAGGGCCCGCGGCGGTGCAGACGGGAACACTGAAAGCCGAGACGGCGCCCTGATTGAATGGCAGGTCCCGGCGGGCTGGAGAAACGTCTTCGGCCGAGACCGTGGAGAGGCAAGTATGAGCAAACGACTTTTGTCTGTATTGGCATTTGCGCTGGTGGTCTCCCTGGGCGCGAGCTTCCTGATCTACCGGCTTGTCTCCTCTCAGATGAGCAAGAGCGCCAGGCCCGCGACCACCCAGGTGCTGGTGGCGGCGCGCAATCTGCCCGTCGGCACGTTGATTAGCGAGGGAGACCTCAGAAACGCCGACTGGAGTGGACCGATCCCCACAAGCGCCCTGCTGAAGAAAGAGGATGCGGTGGGACGCGGGGTGGTGGCCAGCATCTATGAGGGCGAGCCGTTGCTGGACGCCCGCCTAGCGGCTAAGGGTGCCGGAGCGGGGCTCTCCGCGACGATCCCTCCCGGGATGCGCGCAGTAGCCATCCGCGTCAACGAGGTTGTCGGCGTTGCCGGCTTCGTAGTTCCGGGGCAGCGCGTCGACGTCCTTGTCCTGGGGACGCCGCCCGGCGGTTCCAGTGCCATGGGCACCATCACCAAGACGATTCTCCAGAACATCGAGGTGCTCAGCGCTGGACAAAACATCCAGAAGGACAACGAGGGCAAGCCCGTCACCGTGCAGGTGGTCAACGTTCTGGTGACTCCCGAGCAGGCTGAGGTGTTGAGCCTGATCAGCAACGATATGCGGATTCAGTTGATCCTCCGCAATCCACTCGACACCAAGGAAACAAAGACGCCGGGGACAGCGGCCTCCAGCATCTTCTCCGGCGTAGCTTACAAGGGTCCGGCTCCGACCGAAGCCCCTGCGCCGGTGCGGGCCGCCCCGAGGCCAAAACCCGTCGTCGTCGCGGCGGCGCCGGAGCGCCCCGCGCCTCCGCTGGTCGTGGAGATCATCCAGGGGAGCAGGAAGAGTGAGGTCAAGTTCCAGGAGCAGAAGGAACAGTCTCGGAGCGCGGAGGAACGCCAGTGAAGCCGACCAAATCACCTATGCGCGCGTGGGTTCTTGTACTGGCCATTTTGAGTGGCCTCTTCGTCCAAGCCCAGGAGCCCACCGCTGCCGCAAGAGACCTGTTCGTCACCGCCGGCAAGTCGCTCGTCGTTGACAGCCCGGTCGTCATCCAGCGGGTCGCCGTGGCCAACGGCGCGTTGGCCGAGGCGTTGGCAGTCACCCCTCGCGAGGTGCTTGTCAACGGACTCGCGCCGGGCGAAACCAGCCTCATCATCTGGCAGCAGGGCGGAAACCGCCTCATCTTCGACCTGAACGTGCGGCCCAACACGACGGCTGTCGAGGCAGTGCGCCGCGAGTTGGCCAGGGAACTGGCTGGCCAGGACGTCTCCATCAGCCTGGAGAACAATACGGTCTTCCTGCGCGGAACCGTGAGGGACCTGGTCTCGGCGGAGCGGGCTGTGAACATCTGCGGCACGTTGGGCAAGACGGTGAACCTGCTTCAGGTGGCCGTTCCCCCCACCGATCCGCAGGTGCTCCTCAAGGTGCGTTTTGCAAACGTGGATCGCGCTGCCTCCCTTGAGCTTGGCGCCAACATTGTCAGCACCGGGGCCGGAGGGACGATCGGTTCGGTTCAAACGGGCCAATTCTCCGCTCCCGGAACCTCTAGTATTGGAGCTGGCGGGACCACATTCACTCTGGCCGACGCACTCAACGTCTTCCTGTTCCGTCCGGACCTCAACCTGGCGACGACAATCAAGGCGCTGGAGAACAAGCGGATGTTGGAGACGCTGGCCGAGCCCAGCGTACCCGCCATCGACGGCAAGCAGGCCAGTTTTCTGGCCGGCGGAGAGTTCCCGTTCCCTGTAATCCAGGGGGGATCCGCCGTTGGAGCCGTGACCATCCAGTGGCGGGAATTCGGTGTCAGGATCACCTTCACGCCTCGCATGACGCCCCGGGGCACGCTGCGGTTGCAGGTGGCGCCGGAAGTCAGCTCCCTGGATTTCTCCAACGGCCTTGTATTTCAGGGCTTCAACATCCCGGCGATCTCCACCCGCAAGGTGCAGACTGAAATTGAACTGGAGAGCGGACAGAGCTTCGGCGTAGCCGGCCTGCTGGACAACAGGGTCGTCGAGGTCTGGAACAAGATCCCCGGTTTGGGGGACATCCCCTTCTTCGGAAAACTGTTCCAGTCCAAGAGCCGCAGCAAGAACAACACGGAGCTGCTGGTGCTGGTCACACCGGAGATCGTCCGGCCGATTCCTGCCGGGCAGCCGGCACCGGAGCCCAAGATGCCGGTGCCGTTCCTGGACGGAACGTCCGCGAAGGCCCCCCGGACGCCGGGGATGGATGTGACGGGCCCCGTCCCGGTAAAGCCCGCGAAGGAGACCATCCCGTTCGAGGAGTTGATGCGGAGCCTGCAGCCGGCCGAAGCCGCAGCAGCGCCAGCGTTCAACCAGGCTCCCGCGGCACCCAGTCAGCCAGCCGCCCAGCCGGCGCCAGCGGCCGCTCCGGCTCAGCCAGCCCCTGCCCGAGCGCCCGCGGCCGGGTAGAGGAAGCGTTCGGTCTCAGGAGAAGACTGTTGCCCTACCAGATCACGCTCGGGTTGATCATCGCCACCAAGGAGTGGAGGCAGGAATTGCAGGCCTGCCTGGACAATGCGTCGGTGCGTATCGTGGTCGACGAGCCGGATTTCGGGGAGATGCCGGCATTCCTCGAGAGGCTGGAGAGAATCCGGCCCGACGCGGTGCTCATTGATTTCACGCGCCTCAAGGAGCCGTACGACGACCTCATCTCCCAACTCAAGGCGACGTCGGCCTCTCCCTTGATCGTCGCCTTGCATAAGGCGGCTGATCCGGAGACCATTCTCTCGATCATCCATGCCGGCGCGGACGAGTACCTGTACCCACCTTTCTCCACGAACCTGGGAAGGGCACTTGAGCGAATCAGTACCCGCACCCAGCAGAAGCAGAACGTAAACTCCACCGCCGGCAAGATCCTGGGCTTCTTCTCGGCCAAAGGTGGATGCGGCGCGACAACCATCGCCTGTCACACCGCGGTGGAGCTTTCACGGCAGACCAGCCAGGAGGTCCTGCTCGCCGATTTCGACCTCGACGCGGGACTGGTGGGTTTCCTGATGAAGTCGAAATCCCGGTATTCAATCCTGGACGCGATGGGCAATACCCACCGCCTCGATGCGAGCTACTGGAGGGCCCTGATCTCCAACGGAATGCCCAGGCTTCAGGTCATCCGGGCTCCCGGCGCCATTCCGCAGCGCGACGACCCCAAGAAGGAAGACGTGCACACCGTTCTCCGCTTCGTGCGGTTTCAGTACGATTGGACGCTGGTCGACCTGGGCCGCGGGTTGAATCCTCTGGTGTCCAACGCGCTGGACGAAGTGGACGAGGCGTTCCTGGTCACGACTCTCGATGTCCCCGCTCTCCACCAGGTGCAGCAGATCGTGCGCAACTTGCTGGACATCGGCTACGCCCAGGAGCGTCTGCGGCTGGTTTTGAACCGAGTACCGAAGTCCCCGGACGTCATGCCCAACGAACTGGAAGGCCTGTTGGGCATTCCTGTCTACTCGATGTTGCCCGATGATTACGGCTCGATCTATGAGGCCTATGCGGAGGGGCATTTGGTGCCATCCAACACCGGTCTTGGCAGGCAGTTTGCGCGGATGGCGGCCTCCATTGCGGGCCTGCAGGAGCAGTCCGGCAAGAAGAAGTTCTCCCTATTTGGCGGTTAAAGGAACATACCATGGCTACGGCAATTGGTGCGGCAGCGAAAGCGATCTTGGGCAGAGATGGGCAACCGGCCGGCCGGCAAAGCGGCCGAAACGCCTATTCCCCGGAATACCAGGAGCTGAAGTTCACGCTCCACCGGAAACTGCTCGACCGGATCAACCTGGAAACCCTTTCCTCCATGGCTGGCGAGCGGGTGCGCAGCGAGATCCGGGGAGCGCTGGCGCGCCTGATTGACGAAGAGAAGACGCCTCTGAGCCTTTCGGAAAAGGAGCGGGTGATCGACGAGGTCCTCCACGAGGTCTTCGGACTGGGCCCCCTTGAACCGCTGCTTCAGGATCCTACCGTCAACGACATTCTGGTGACCACTCCCCGGCTGGTGCACGTGGAGCGGGCCGGCAAGCTCTACCGCACGCCCGTCGAGTTCAAGGACAATGCGCACCTGGTCCGCATCATCGAGCGCATCGTCTCGCGGGTCGGGCGCCGCATCGACGAGTCCTCGCCGATGGTGGACGCCCGGCTTCCCGACGGCTCCCGTGTCAACGCAGTGATTCCGCCGGTCGCCGTCGACGGCCCGCTGCTCTCCATCCGGCGGTTCGGCAAGGACCCTCTCCAGGCGGAGGACCTGGTCAAGAACCTCACCTTCACGGAGGGCATGCTGCAACTGTTTCAGGCCTGCGTAAAGGCGCGGATGAACATCATCATCACCGGCGGGACAGGTGCCGGCAAGACCACCCTGCTGAACGTGCTCTCCAGCTACATACCCGAGGATGAGCGCATCGTGACCATTGAGGACGCGGCGGAGCTGCAGCTTCGCCAGGTTCATGTCGCCCGGATGGAAACGCGCCCACCCAATATTGAAGGGCAGGGCGCCATCCGGATCCGGCAATTGGTCATCAATGCTTTGCGTATGCGGCCCGACAGAATCATCGTCGGCGAGGTGCGCGGCGAGGAGGCGCTGGACATGCTTCAGGCTATGAACACCGGCCATGACGGCTCGCTGACCACCATCCATGCCAACAGCCCGCGCGACGCCATCGGCCGCCTCGAGGTGATGGTCGGCATGGCCAACGCCAACATGGGCGTGCGCGCCATTCGCCAGCAGGTGGCTTCGGCGATCGATCTGTTCGTCCAGATCGCCAGGCTGAGCGACGGGAGCCGCCGTATCACGCATATGACCGAGTGCACCGGCATGGAAGGCGACCAGGTCACCACCCAGGAGATCTTCCTGTTTGAGAAGACCGGCATCGGCGAGAACGGCCGGGTGAAAGGCCGCTTCCGGGCGACCGGCATCCGGCCGAAGTTCTACGAGCGTCTGGCCGCCTCCGGCATCCAGTTGCCGGCCTCGCTCTTCCAGACGGTGGTCGAGTTGCGTTAGGAGTGCCCTATGACGATTGTCATTGTCAGCTTCTTTGGAATCTTCGCCGTCGTGCTCATCGCGGTGAGCCTGGGGCTGACCGCCGTGGAGGCGCAGCGGAAGAAGAAAGTCGTGGGGATGCTCGAAACCGTGGCCGGCAAGACCGCCACGGTTGAGACGACGATTCTGAAGGACGCGCACGGGATCCGCGAGGACGTGTTGACGCGGCTGGCAGCGGCCCTGAACCTGAACGTCAAACTCCAGGCCCAGATTCAGCAGGCCGGACTGGACTGGACCGTCGGCAAGCTTCTCTTGGCCATGGGTGTTGGGGCCGTCGTGGGCGCTTTGCTGGGGCTCCGTGTAAAGGTTCTCATCATGCCATTTCTCAGTTCCGCCGCGTTGGCCCTGGTCTGCGGCAGCCTGCCCTACCTTTGGGTGCTGCAAAAGCGAAGCAAGCGTCTTGGCCTGTTCGAAGAGCAGTTTCCCGAAGCGCTCGATTTCGTGGCGCGCGCCATGCGCGCCGGCCACGCGTTCGCGGTCAGCCTGGAGATGCTGGCGGACGAGTCGCCGGAGCCTCTCAGCCGGGAGATCCGCCAGGTGTTCAACGAGCAGAACCTGGGCGCGCCGGTCGACGTGGCGCTCCAGAATCTGGCCAGGCGAGTCCCCTTGCTTGACGTGAGCTTCTTTGTGTCCGCGGTGATGCTGCAGAAGGAGACCGGCGGAAACTTGAGCGAGATCCTGACCAAGCTTTCCTATGTCATCCGGGAAAGGTTCAAGCTGAAAGGCCAGGTGAAGGCAGCGAGCGCGCACGGACGAATCACCGGACTGATTCTGACCATCATGCCCATCGTGCTGATGTTCGCATTGCTGGCCGTGGCGCCGGGTTACCTCCAGAGTATGGCCAAGGACTCCGACGGCAAGTGGCTCATCGTGGGGGCGATTTGCGGGCAGTTCCTTGGGTACTTCTTTATCCGGCGGATTATCAACATCAAGGTATAGGTTTCCGGAGTCAAGCTATGGCTGCTCTCATTTCGATCGTCTTGTTCGTCTTCCTGATGGGCACGATCACGATTTTCGGCTACCGCAGGTACGCCAAGCCTGCCCGCGTCTATGACCGACTCGGCAGTCCTTCGCCGGTCGTAGGGGCCGCGTTGCTTGATGCGCCGGCCGAGCAGGGAATCTTCGTCAAGATCACCAAGCAGATCGGCGAAAAGGTGCCTGTGTCCCCCCAAGACGCCTCCACGGCCCGGCGCTACCTGGTAGCCGCCGGTTACCGTTCGGAAACCGCAGTGCGGATCTATTATGGCGTCAAGGTTCTGCTTTGCGTGGGTCTGCTGGTAGGCACTTTCTTCCTTCGAGACGTCATCACCTCCAACCCGATCTTGCGCATCGTGGTCGTTGTGGCTGGCGGGCTGGTCGGCTATTTCGGCCCTTCGCTGTTTCTGGAGCATCTGGTCAAAGTGAGACAGGAACGGCTCAAGTTGTCCTTGCCGGACGCGCTCGACCTTATGGTGGTGTGCGTGGAGGCCGGGCTGGGTCTGGACCAGGCGATCCGCAGTGTCAGCGAAGAACTCAAATTGACGCACAAGGAGATCAGCGAGGAACTCGGACTGGTGACGCTGGAGATGAGGGCCGGAAAGCGCCGGGCCGAGGCTCTCAAGAACCTCGCGGACCGGACCGGCGAGGCCGAGATCCGCAAGCTGGTGGCTATTCTGATTCAGGCGGATCGCTTCGGCACCAGTATCGCCGAGTCGCTGCGGACTCACTCGGACTTTATGAGGGTGCGCCGCCGCCAGGAGGCCGAGGAGCGGGCTGGGAAGGTCGGCGTCAAGCTCGTTTTCCCGATTTTCTTTTTTATTCTGCCGTCCATGCTGGTGGTGGCGGCGGGACCGGGTTTGTTGCAGGTGTTTAAGTACCTGTTCCCAATGATGAAGAGTTACGGACAGTAGTGCAAATCACTTTGGAAGGAGAATCTTGCGATGGATCAAACCACATTGTCGGCGATACTCTGGATAGCGGCCGGCGGAATTCTCGGCCTCTACCTGCTGCGGCGCCGCAAGCGCAACGCGCTCGGCAAGTGAGTCAGCTTCATCCCCGTTGAGGTCCGGCCGCCACGCTGGGCGCCAGCCTGGCGGCCGTACCCCGAGGAAACATGGAGAGTCTTCGTGCACGCGCTCTCTCCTCGCTTCTGGTAGCTCAGAATCCCGATGGAGGTTGGGGCTACCGGGGCGGCGTCTCCTGGACCGAGCCGACGGCGCTGGTGGTGCTAGCACTGCGCCACGAGCTGGAGACTGCATCTCGCCTGGAGCGGGGCGTAGCGTACCTTGCCTCTTTGCAGCGGGCTGACGGAGGATGGTCGCCTCACCCGTCCGTGGATCAAAGTACGTGGGTCACCTCCCTGGCTCTGCTGGCTCTGGCGGGCCGCTTGGATCAGGCCTCGCGGGAGCGCGCCGTTGCCTGGCTTCTGAGGCAGAGCGGGGAAGAGACCCGTTTCTTGCACCGGCTGCGCATGACCTTGCTTGGCGTCGGCGGCGGCCGGAGGGAGGGCGAAGGGTGGCCCTGGTTCCCAGATACCGCCGCTTGGGTGTCGCCCACCGCTCTCACGATCATCGCCTTGGAACAGTTCCGTGTCGAGACGGCGGCAGGCCGGGTGAGCGCCGCGCGCCGTTTCCTCTGGTCGAGGATGTGCCAGGACGGCGGCTGGAATCACGGCTCCACCCGCGCTCTCGGCTACGAGGCCCCTTCGTACCCAGAAACCACGGGGCAGGCGCTCTTGGCTATGCGCGGCCAGAGCCATCCCAAGCTCCCCCAGTCGATCGAGGCGGCCCGGCGCCATCTTCGCGCTTGCCGAAGCTCCAGCGCCATGAGTTGGCTCCGCTTGGGATTACTTGCGCACTCACAGTCTGCCGCCACTGACGACTTGCCCCACCGCGGAGCCATGGACACGGCTCTCTGGCTCCTCGCCGAGAGGGCGAGCGGTGGAGCCGACGTGTTTCGAGGAGACGCTTGAATCCGCACCCCAGTCGCCGCCAGATTCTGGCCGCGTCGGCGGCCCTCGCCTCCGGCGCGGTGGGATGCTCCCGTTCGCCCGCGCCAGGCTCCGAGCCGCGCGTCTTTGTACTTCGCGCCGGCTACGACCAGGGGCTGGCCGAAAGCGTTCGCCGGCTGCTGGGAGAGCACAATCTGAATGTTAAGGGCCGGCGCGTCGTGCTCAAGCCCAATCTGGTGGAATACGATCCGGGCGCCTGCATCAACACCCATCCGCTCGTAGTGCTCGCGGCACTGGAAGCCTTCCGGTCGATGGGAGCCGCGGGCGTGAGGATCGCGGAGGGGCCCGGCCACCGTCGCGCGACGCTGGATCTGGCTGACGCCGCCGGCTACTTCCAGACGATCCCGGACTTCGAGAAGCTTTTCACGGATCTGAACCTGGACGATGTAAGCCGTGTCGAGTTGCCGCGCGGGGCCCGTGGCCTTCGCTCGCTGTATCTTCCGAAGACCGTACTTGGCTGCGACCTTCTGGTCTCGATGCCCAAGATGAAGACCCACCACTGGGTTGGCGCCACGCTGGGCATGAAGAACCTGTTCGGGCTGGTTCCCGGAGCTGTCTACGGCTGGCCCAAGAACGTGCTGCACTGGGCGGGGATCGACGAGAGCATCGTTTCCATCAACTCGGCCATCCCGCGCATGTTCACCATCGTGGACGGGATCGAGGGAATGGAAGGAAACGGCCCCATTCAGGGGCGGCGCAAGAGGGCGGGGGTAATTGTCGCCGGCGAGGACCGGGTGGCCGTGGACGCGACCTGCTGCCGGATCATGGGCATCGACCCGGCCCGGATCGGCTACCTGAAGATGGCGGAGACCCTCGGCCAGACCCTCGAAGCCAACGTGCGCCAGATAGGTGAGCCGATCCGCAGCGTTCGCACGCCGTTCGATCTGCTGCCGGAGTTCCAATCATTGCGTTTGTAGGAAAGTGCACGGGAATGGGTCGGACAAGCACCGCGAAGTCGGCAACGGTTGTCGTGGGAGGGCTGCTGCTGGGCTGGGGCATCTTCTGGTTGGCTGGCAATTGGCCCGCGCTCAGAAACAAACTTCGGGGCAATGCACCAGACTGCCCTTGGACCAATACGTTGCGCGCCTATCGCGATAACAAGGCCTTCTATGTAGGCTTACACACCGTTGGGGCTGGCCTGCACGTCGAACAACACGACCCAACTCTCCAACTCGAGCTCATACGCTCTCCTGAGAGAGCTTTCTGGATCAAAGAAGGCAAGCACGAACAGAGGGACGGACAGTCTCTGCTTGCCTATCTTCTGGCCGAACATGGCCTCCTCGGCGAGACCAATCCCGACCAGATGGTTCGCCCCGGCGACACTGTCATCGACTGTGGCGCGCACATCGGCGTCTTCACGCACTTCGCTTTGAAGCGTGGCGCCTCCAAGGTGGTTGCGGTTGAGCCCGACCCGACCAACCTGGAGTGCTTTCGGCGCAACTTTGCCGCTGAGCTGGTGTCGGGACGGGTGGCGCTTGTCGAGAAGGGCGTTTGGAATGCTCCGGGGAGACTGGTCCTGAGAGAGTCCACTGGCAATTCGGGCAGCAATTCCCTCGTCGGCGAGGAACACGGGCAGGCTATTGAAATCGAGGTCACTACGATCGACCTCCTCGTCTCCGAGCTGCGTCTCCCGCGGGTCGACTACGTCAAGATGGATATCGAGGGAGCCGAGCGTGAAGCCCTACGGGGCGCGCGAGAGACCCTCCGGAAGTTCGGGCCCCGCCTCATGCTTGATGCCTACCACCGACCGGACGACATGACCGTGCTGCCAGGCCTGGTTCGGCGCGCACACAGCGGGTACGTCGACTGGTGTGGGCCGTGCGAGTTGGATGGAGACCGGCTAGTCCCTCACGCCGTCTTCTTCCAGCCGTGAGCCGTCCAGCTCCGGGCGCAAGTCCTTCTAGTTGCTGCCCGAGTTCAGGAGTCTCAGCCTGTCCCGAAGGCAGTCTCCGGCCGGCGCTCGTCAGTCGGAGCGACTAGGACCAGCCACACGAAGAGCGCCGCCAGCGCAAGCTGGGCAATGAATGCCGTCGAGGCTCCACCCGCTGCCGCCGCCGCGAGTCCGGCAGCTCCCGATAGCAGGAACACTTTCTCCAGGCCCAGCCCGTCCGCCAGGCTGATGAACAACGGCAGCAGAAAGCAGGCGTCCACCATGTAGGCGTGCATCCCCACCAGTACTCCTCCGCAAAGCATGGCGCCGACCGCAACTTCCATTGGCGACCTCCGGATCACCCGCCACGTACCCCACGCCACCGCCGCAGATGCCAGGGCCAGCCACACGCCGGAGTGCGGTATGCCATGAAGCAGACCGTTGAGGTTGATCATTCGTCCCACCGACCCTTCCGCAGCCTCGTTCATTCTGAGCAGGGCCGCGTACCGGAGGGGCCAGTCCCACCCACCGCCCGCCCAGAAGGAAATGGCAACCTCCGTCAGGGCTCCCGCAAGGAATCCACCCCCGAATCGCCATAGCCGCTTGCCCGCCACCAGCAGTGGAAGCAGGAGAAACAAGTGGAACTTGATGGCGCACAGCGCTAAAACAAGGCCTCCAGCGAAGTGCCTGTTTCTGCGCAGCAGGAAAGCAGCCATCCCCACGCCCAATAGCACCAGCGGGACGTCCTGGCTGGAGTAGAAGCTGATCCAAACGGGGAAGTAGAAGCAGCACAGGGGCAGGAAGACCGCACGTTCCGCCCAGAGCCAGACGAAGCCCAGCAGGGCCAGGAGGTTGAGCGCCTGCCAGGCATACTGTGCTATCTCATAAGGGAGCAGCCCTAACGGCCACAGCAGCGCTGCCTGGTGCGGCAGCCTCGTGAAAGCGATGACTTCTCCTGGTGTGCCGTATTTCTGCTGAATCTCGTAGACCCGGGACACAGAGTAAAGGTCGGCCGTTCCAGCCAGCCGTGCGCCCGCATAGAAACTCAGAAAATCCGAGCGGCCGTCCCGCGCATATGGGATGGCTAGCGCCGCGATTGCGAGCAGCGCAAAGCAGCAGATGGCCGCCGCCTTACTGCTTGCCACTCCCGGCCGTTGCGTCACTGTAGCGTCCAGGGTCCGCTCCCGCGACGGCATTATACGCACCGCCGCCCGCGCCGTTCAAGTCTCCCCCTCCGGGTCATGCCGAGCCTCGGCGCGAGGCGGAAGTGGCCGATGGTGCAAGACGCGGATAGACCAGAAGCAGGAGCAACAGCCCAAGCAAGAGGGCATTCCTAAGATTCAGCAAGACGATCGGAAGGAACTCGCGGCGCACCAGGCCGGTAAACAGCCAGGGAAACACCAGAGTGGTCACCCCACAGCAAAGGAGAAAGACCTTTCGTGCCGCATCACCCGGTTTGCCCTCTATGAGCGCAACGAGCGGGAGAATCCAAAGCAAGAACTGCGGGGACAGAACCTTGCTGGTGACAACAACGGCGACCACCGCGGCAGCGGCCCACCGCACAAATCCGGCACCCCCCGTCGTCCAGTAGCGCCGGCACACCATGGCTAGCGCGGCCACCTGCATCAGCACCGTTGCATCCCCGATCCATCCCGACCAAGCCGACCCAACGTGCCACGCGGACCCGTTGTAGGTTAGTGACGTCTCCGTCACGCCCGTTTTCGAGGCCAGCAGGAAAGCGCCGGCGTAGAGCGATCCCACCTCCAGCCCGCGGCCGGTCTGAAACCGTACGGACCCCATCACGCCCTCCTGGCCTCCAAGCGCGAGCCAGAACAGGATTCCCGCCGCCAGCGTCGCGGTGAAGGCGCCGGCGCTTCGCAGAAGCATGCGGCGCCGCTGTTGCAGTTCCCCCAGCACACCCAGCGCTTCCACCACGGCAGGGAAGACCTTCACCAGGGCGCCGATCCCCGCCAGCACGCTGCCCTTCACCCCCCACCCGTCGCGCCAGGCGAGAACGGACGCCGTGCACAGCAGCGCGGGCAGAACGTCATACCTTGCCACCGGCAGCGGGCACAGCAGGCAGAAGCACACGGTGTACCAAACCAACCGCCGCATCGTCGCCTCGGCGCCCACAGACGAGCGCACCGCCCCCGCCACCAGCACCACGGTCGCTCCGTGAAGGAGGAACATCAGAAAACCGAAGATCAGAGCGTACAGCAGCCGGTCTGCAGTGAAGAGTCGAGGCAGAAGGAAGAATGGAAGGGCCAGAGGTGGATACTCGATTCGGAAATCGCGATAGGGCCAGGCCCCGCTCAACACCTCGCTGGCATACCGGTAGTACAGGCCCGTGTCGGAGAGCGCTCCTGCTTGTTCCCCCAACGTCGCCAGCGTCCCGAGGAGCCCACCCACCGCCGCCAGCAACTGCGCCAGGAGCGCTGCGGCCGCCAGACGGACGAGTCGGCCGTCGCGAAGGAGCGGCTTCATATGGCCGGCCAAGGGCACAGTCTAGCACAGGGTCGGAGCGGCGGGGATCGGAGTGTCTGCTCGTTCGTTGAGGCCCTTCTTCGTCCCTGACGCCATGGACATAGAATGACTTGAGTCCGGGACCCCTGACTGTTATGCGTGCC
>JBHGAV010000038.1:0-40074 GCA_041946685.1 Bryobacteraceae bacterium
CGTCAAGATCGAGCGCGAGAACCAGACGCTCGCCACCATCACCTTCCAGAACTACTTCCGGATGTACAAGAAGCTGGCCGGCATGACCGGCACGGCGGACACCGAGGCGGCCGAATTCCAGAAGATTTACAACCTGGATGTGACGGTCATTCCCACGAATCGTCCCTTGATCCGGATCGAGAACCGTGACGTCGTCTACCGGACCGAGGAGGAGAAGTTCCGCAACGCCGCCAAAGAAATCAAGGAATGCCAGGAGAAGGGCCAGCCGGTGCTGGTCGGCACCATTTCCGTGGAGAAGTCAGAGAAACTCTCGGGCATCCTGAAGCGGATGGGGGTCAAGCACGAGATTCTCAACGCCAAGAACCATGAGCGGGAAGCTTACATCGTCGCGCAGGCGGGGCGCAAGGGTATCGTGACCGTCTCCACGAACATGGCGGGCCGCGGCACGGACATCTTGCTGGGCGGCAATCCTGAGTTCATGGCCAAGGACGCCTGCCTGAAGGAGAAGCTCGCCGAGCAGTTGCCCAAGGGCCAGGAAGCCTTCATCGGCGACCAGCAGTTCTACTACTTCTACCATCTGGGCGCCTTCTACCGCGTGGCGCGGCCCAAGTGGGACGAGGTCTTCGCGCGCTACAAGGCGCAGACCGACAAGGAACACGACGAGGTGGTCGCGCTGGGAGGCCTCCACATCACCGGAACCGAGCGCCACGAGTCGCGGCGCATCGATAACCAGTTGCGGGGCCGCGCCGGCCGCCAGGGCGATCCCGGCAGTTCGCGCTTCTTCCTGTCGCTCCAGGACGACCTACTGCGCATCTTCGGCGGGGAGCGCATGCAGAACCTGATGCTGCGCCTGGGCATGGAGGAAGACGTGCCCATCGAGTCCAAACTCATCACGCGCCGCATCGCCAAGGCCCAGGAGGCCGTGGAGGCGCAGAACTTCGCCGCCCGCAAGCACCTTCTCGAGTACGACGACGTGATGAACAAGCAGCGCCAGGCCGTCTACGGGATGCGGCGCGACCTGCTGGAGGGGAAGGACCAGAAGGAGCGCATCGAGGAGATGGTGCGGGGAATCGTGCGCTCCTACGTGGACCTGCGCTGCGGTGAAAACGTCCACCCCACCGAGTGGGACCTCGACGGGCTGCGTACCGATCTTCTGAGCCAGTTCGGCGTCAAGGTGGACACGCAGGAGTTCGCCGGCCAGAAGGCCGCCGAAATCGAGGAGACCATCTTCGAGTTGCTGATGCGCAAGTATGACGAGAAAGAGGCTATGGTCACTGCGCCGGCGATGCGGGAGACCGAGCGCATGGTCATGCTGCACGTCATCGACGACCAGTGGAAGGACCACCTCCTGTCGATGGACCACCTCAAGGAGGGTATCGGCCTCAGGGGATACGGCCAGAAGGACCCGCTCGTCGAATACAAGAAGGAATCCTTCCTCCTGTTCCAGCAGATGATGGACCGAATCGAGGACGAGACACTCCGCTACCTGTTCTTCCTCCAGCCCGTGTCCGCCGACCGGCTGCCCCTGCCCCTGCAGCCGGAGGAGGACTATGAAGAGGAGGAGCCCGCCGAGCTCCCGGACAATAACGGGGCCCAGCGCGCCGCCGCCCAGGGCAGCATGCTGGATTTCACTCGGAGTATCCAACGCAAAAAGGACCGCGAGATGGCCGAGTTGCAGTTCGTGGGCGGGGGCACCGCCACCGCCAAACAACCCGTCGTCAAGGGTCAGAAGGTCGGACGCAACGATCCTTGCCCTTGTGGAAGCGGCAAGAAATACAAGAGATGCTGCGGAGCACAGTAATCCTTCCCCTCCTGATGCTGGTTTTCGGTCCGCTTCTGGGCGCCGCGATCTGGCCGGAACAACTCGGACCTTTCACGCGTGGCTCCCTCAAGCCAGCTCCCCAGACAGATGCGGCCGTGTGGGAAGAGTTTGGGCTGGTTCAGAGCGAAGCGGCCGACTACGCCGACGGTCCCCGGAAGTTCTCGGCCGCCGCCTGGCGCTTCCGCGATCCCACCGGAGCCATGGCCGCTTTCCAGTGGCAGAGACCCTCCGGGGCCACTCCTTCCAAGCTCGGCGAGCTGGCGGCGGAAACGCCCGGCACGGTTATCCTGGCCTTTCACAACTACGTTCTTCGCCTGGACGGCTGGAAGCCCGAAGGTGCCGATCTCGCTCCGCTTCTTGAGGTGCTCCCGCAATTGGATCAGGGCTCCCTGCCCACGCTACCCGGCTACCTGCCGGTTCCAGGCAGAGTCCCCAACTCCGAGCGGTATGTGCTCGGGCCGGCCTCTCTGGCGCTTTTCGAGCCCCGTATCCCGCCGTCGGTGGCGGCCTTTCACCTTGGGACCGAGGCGCAGTTCGCCCAGTTCAAGAGCCCTGCGGGCAACCTCGGCTTGGGGATCTTCTCCTATCCCACGCCGAACTTCGCCCGGGAGCGCGCAGACCAGTTCTCCAAGCTCCCCGGTGCCGTTGTCAAGCGTAGCGGCCCGCTGGTAGCCGTGATTCTGTCGCCCGCCGATCCGAACGAGGCCGAGCGTCTCCTGGCGAAGGTCCAATACCAGGCCACCATCACCTGGAGCGAGCATGTCCCGACGGCGCGCGACAATGTTGCCAACCTCATCCTGACCATCTTCACGTTGTGCGGCCTGCTGATCCTTTTCTGTGCGGCGGCGGGGATGGCTTTCGGAGGTTTTCGCCTGCTCGCCCGAAAGTACTTCAAGGGTTGGGTGGACGACGAAAGCATGATCTCGCTCCATCTGGAAGATAGATAAGGCGTTGTTTTTGTATTACTTACAAGCAAAAATTGAGGCTGGAAACCGGGTGTTTTCGGATCAGTGCCTCCCAAAGGCCTTGCGCGCTGTCAGTCTAAGCCGTTTGCCCTGATGGGCTTGGAAGCTGCCCCGCGCGCCGGGCTTTTTTTCTTGACTTGAAGCGCTCTACGAAATAAGATCCAAGCACACGGGTTCTGATGGTTGCGTTGCCGTCGGACCTGATTCTCCCATTGAACATCGCCCTGGTAAGACAGGGAATGAGAGAATGCCCACCCCCCCGAAGGGTGGGCATTTTCGCGTGGGGACATCGGCTTATCTCCTTAAGTGATTGATAGAAAAGGCTCTTCGTGTGTTACCCTGGTCTTTCTATGCTGGAATCTAAACTGCAAGTAATCCCGCTCGGCGGGCTGGGCGAGTTCGGGATGAATTGCCTCGCTCTCCGCTATGGGGACGACATCATCGTCATTGACTGCGGCATGATGTTCCCCGAAGAAGAGCTGCTCGGCGTCGACGTCGTCATCCCGGACTTCACTTACCTCGAGGAGAACCGCGCCCACGTACGCGCCCTCCTGCTCACTCACGGACACGAGGACCACGTCGGGGCCACCCCTTTCCTGGTTTCGGAGCTGGATGTCCCCGTCTACGGTACCGAGTTCACGCTGGCACTGGTGGAGCGCCGGCTCGACGAACACGATCTCAAGGACAAGACCCGTCTCAACGTCGTCCGCGCCGGTGATAAGGTCCAGATCGGACCCTTCCAGATCGAATTCATTCACGTCACCCATTCCATCGTGAGCGCCCTGGCCCTCGCCATCACGACGCCGCTCGGCGTCGTAATCCACAGCGGGGATTTCAAGGTGGATCCCACCCCCACCGACAACTTGCTCTTCGACCTGCACACCCTGGCCGAATACGGCAAGAGGGGCGTTCTGCTGCTGCTTTCCGACTCCACCAACGTGGACCGGCCCGGCTACACCGAGAGCGAGCGCGCCGTGCGGCCCCGCCTGGAGGACATCCTCAACCGCGCCGATAACCGCGTCATCGTGGCCTGCTTCAGCTCCTCCGTCCACCGCCTCCAGCAGCTTCTGGACCTGGCTCAGGACTCCGGCCGCAAGGTCTGTTTCCTTGGACGCAGCATGGTGACGGTCACCGAGATCGCTCATTCACTTGGACTGCTCAGCGTTCCCGACCGCATCCTGCTGCGCCCCCAAGACCTGGAGACCGCGCCGCGCGACAAGGTGCTGGTGGTGATCTCGGGCACGCAGGGCGAACCGATGTCGGCCCTTTCACGCGTGGCGGTGGACGACCACAAGCACCTCTCCGTGGCTCCCGGCGACACGGTCGTCCTGAGTTCGCGAATCATTCCCGGCAATGAGAAGGCCATCTACCGCATGATCAACCACCTCTCCCGGCGCGGCGCCGACATCATCTATGGCTCCATGAATCCCCCGGTTCACGTGTCGGGCCACGGCAGCGCCGAGGAGTTGAAATTGGTTCTGAACCTGGTCCGCCCGAGGTACTTCATGCCCATCCACGGCGAGTACCGGCAGCTTGCCAAGCATGCCTCGCTGGCGGGGCACCTGCGTTTCGCGGGGTTGGAGGAGACATTCGTGCTCGAAACGGGCGAGATTCTCGAGCTCGACAGTCGCGGCGCCCGCAAGGGTGGACGCATCACGGTGGGCCGCGTGTGCATCGACAGCGGCACGCTGGATGAGGTCGTCGAGGACCTTGTCATTCGCGACCGCCGGCACCTATCTGAGGACGGCTTCGTTCTTCCCATCATCGCCATCAACAAGCACACGGGGCAGTGCGAGGGATTGCCCGAGGTTGTCAGCCGCGGCTTCATCTCGGCCGACGGCGAAGCCGGGATCTTGCAAGAGGCTCGCAAGGTGGTCGCCCGCACGCTGGAATCTTCCACAGATGAGCAGCGCGCCGACTGGGGGCTCATGAAAGAGAAGATCCGCACCGACCTGCGCCGCTACCTGACCAAGCAGACGTCCCGCCGCCCCCTGATCATGCCTGTGATTCTGGAGATCTGAGCTCGCTACTGCAACTTCCCGCGTCCCGCGACCGGCCACACCTGTTCGACCGTCTCGCCGCGAATCCCGTACACCGTATTGTGAAGGTTCACCACCACGCAGATGTGGTTGGGGATCACACGCACGCGCTCCCCGACCTGAAAAGAGCGTCCGCAGGCGCGAATGTCGATAAAGCCGTGCTCCTCGTTCATCTTCGCCAGCACAGCGCCCGGCTCCTCTACGATGCGGCCAAACCCGGCTTCCTCTCCGGCGCCCGCCAGCCGGTCCGACGAAAAGGTCTTAGAGCCGCCGTCGATGATGACCTGTCCTGGTCGCGCCGTGGAAACAACCGTCGCCAGCACAAACGCAGCGCAATCCTGGTATCCGCACGCGCCTGAGGCCACCGTGTTGCGGTCGTTGAAGATGTACGTGCCCGGCCGGATCTCGTTCATTGCACCCACCAGGTGAGATTGAAGGAGCGTCGGAGTAGATCCTCCGCTCACGACGCGCGGTTTCAGACCGTGGCGCCCCAGGTCATCCACCATTGTCTGGACCAGATCTCCCAAGCTCCTCAGCTCGGATTCGTCCGGCCGCTTGATGTGCCCCGGGTAGAAAGCCAATCCATCGAACTCCAGCCCGGGCAGCTTCGCCAGTTCGCGCGCGAGACTGATGATCTCGTCTCCCGGCGCAACTCCTACCCGGCCCGCTCCTACGTCCGCTTCGGCCAACACGCCAACTTTCACGCCGCCGCTTGCAGCCGCTTCCGAGAGCGGCCGGGCTGCCTCCAGGCTGTCCAGCGCCACGCTGACCCTGGCCCTCCGCGCCACCTCGACCAGCCTGTGCAGCTTGCCGGGCCCAATTACCGGATAGGCCACCAGCAGATCCGGCGGACGCGCCTCGACCATCACCTCGGCCTCACCCACCTTGGCGACCGTCAGGCCGGCTGCGCCGAGCGACAGTTGTCGCTTCGCCAGGTCCGGGATCTTGTGGGTCTTGGTATGGGGCCTCAACCGCAGGCCGTGCGCCGCCGCATAGTCCGCGGCGCGCTGGAGGTTTCGCCCCATCACCTCCAGGTCGACGACCAGAGCCGGCGTCTCGAGATCGGAGAGCCTCACGCTCTAGTCCTTGAAGCGAAGGGAAAGCTTACCCGCCGGTCCTCGATAGAACAACTCGACGTCCTTTGGTTTATGCCTTGAACCCAGGAAGAAGTAGAGCAGGCCGCCGGTCGGCTCCGAGATCTCCCCTTCGGGGAGCACCTTCTCTTCCAGCGTGTCCAACAGTGGATTCCCACTGCTGGCTTTCCCGGTCTCCGCGACCGCCCGACTGGTGGAATCCGTGTTTCCGACCCCTCCCCCCTCGCCTCCGAGCCGCTTGGGGCGGCCCCCCATGGGCGGTCCCCACACGGGACCGTTGCCCTGGCTGGACATGCCCCCGCCTCCGCCTCTCGAGGAGATCGTCAGCACGCTTGGGCCGGCAATCTGGCTCGGTGCAAATGGCGTCGAGCGCTGGCCGTTCTTGTAGGAGCGCAGCTCGAAGTCGTCGCGCAAGACAGCCAGCTTCGTCCCGGCTTTGGGAACCAGCCGCACTTCGACCACCGCGATGGACTCCTCCAACTCCGAACCCAGCAACCGCTGTATAGCGTCCTTTTCCAGGTACGCCCGCGCCGTGATGGCGACTTCGTCGTTGGATGCTGTCCCCTCAGCCGGCCGCCTCTCGGCGCCCTGTAGAGACGGGCACGCCAGGATCGCCGCCACAGCAGTGAGAACAGTCCCCCGCATTACGTCCGTATTATATCGCCGCTCTTGCCGGTGGCGAGCGCTTCTCATGGCACCAGGTGTACACTTACCTTAGGCTGGGAGCGCTCTGGGAAAGCGTTCAGAATCCCGGACCCCCGCAACCTACGCTGGAAAGGAAGGTGCTCGATGCCAACCTACGTGACTCTCTTCAAGTGGACCGAGCAGGGCGTCAAGGATGCCAAGAACGCTCCTGCGCGGTTCCAGGCGTCAAAGAAGCTCACGGAATCAATGGGCGGGAAAGTCCTTGGCCTGTACGTCACGATGGGCGAGTACGACGTCGTCGCGGTGACAGAGGGTCCCAGTGACGAGGTGGCGGCCGCGGTTGCCCTGTCCATCTCCGCGAAGGGTAACGCGAAGACCCTGACCATGAGGGCATTCACCGAGAGCGAGTTCTCTGAGATTGTCAAGAAGGTCGTTTAGACGGGCGGCGGCCTGCCCGTCGAATGCGCCGCGGCCAGGGCTCAGAAGCGAAACGTGTAGCTCAGCTTGAAGCGAAACCGGCTTTGAGCGTTCTGAAAACGATCCAACTGGTCCTGCTGCCAGCCCTGGTTGAATACGATGAAGAACTCGTTGCCCGGCGTCAGGATCCAGCGCAAACGGCTCTGCAAACCGATATTGCGCGAATCCGTGTCGTACTGCACGAAATTCGTCAGGGAGACAAAGGGAGTGAAGGCATAGTCCAAGCGGTACATGAACAGGGTCGCCTTGAAGCTGCCCTGGCTCAGCCGTATCCAGTTCTGTTCGAACTCCGCCGCAGTCGTAAGATGACGGTTCCTCCTCCAGGTAAGTTCAACCCCCAACTCTTTGCGAGTCCCCGTGTAGAAGGAACCCCAACCGTAGTCGGCTCCGACGGAGAGTGGCTTAGTCTGGGGACTGGAGGCGCGGACGGTGTGCGAGTTGAACGTCTGCCTGCCCACCGGGACGACTATCCCGGGATGGATCTCCCAAGGCTCGAAAAGCCGCTCCGTGTTCCGGCGCCACTCGTAGCTGAGTTCCTCGCCGCCATTGAACTCCAGGGACAGCGGACTCACCTGGACTTCGCTGGTCTCGGAGGCCCCCTGCCGCAGATTGTAGAAGTCGGAGTAGCCCACGCTGAACCGGGCTTGGCGGATGTTCCAGAAATCGGGCCGCGGGGCGGCCTCCAGCCTGCCCGAGGAAATTCGAACACCCACCCGGGGAACAAAGCCCAGAGCGGCGTTGAAGTTCTCCTCGATCTTCATCCATTTGTACTCGGCCTGGATGAGATCGTTCGGATAGGAGACAACGCCTCCGAATGCGGCGTCCTTCCCCTGTACTCCGGTTGTTCGTGTCTTCGAGCCGAACAGCGTCAGGCTCATGTTCTTCTCGGTCTTTAGGAAGTTCGCGGTGGACAGCTTGAGATCCACGCCTCCCAGGGAGTTGTCGACCACGCCGGCGGGATCGCCGTTGGTAAACATCGCTCCGATGTAGGACTGGCTGAGGAAATTGGCTTTTGCCCGGCCCACGGCCAGGTTGGTTCCCGGTACGATCCTGTAGCCTTGCTCTTTGAGGTCTCCCGTCTGGACGTCCATCAGACCCAGGTCGAAGCGCCCGACTTTTCCCGTCAGTTTCTCGCCGATTCGAATCGGCACTTCTCGGCCGCCGACCAACCCGATCGTCCGAGAGAAGAACGGCAGAAGATCGCGACTCTCGTGAGGCCCCCCCGAACCTGACTGGGCGAAGTCGAAAACGCCGGCGTCCTCCAGGAAGAAGGAACGCTTCTCGGGGAAGAACAGAGGAAACCGCGTCAGGTTGACCTGCCGCGTATCGACCTCCGTCTCGGCGAAGTCCGTGTTGACCGTGGTGCTGGAGATCAGATTTGGGGTGATCCGGTAGAAGAAGTCCACGCCGCCGTCGCCGGTCGCCTCGGCCCTCTTGGCAGCCTCGATGTCCCGGCTGAATCCTGCGATGCCGTACGGTTTCACGTCCAGGCCGATGCCCTGGGAGAGGCCATCCAATCCGGTTATCTCGCCCGCTCTGGCCGCGTGATACAACTGCACGTCAAAGGAAGGCGAGGCCCACCGGGATACCTCAAGTAACCGCGCGACGCGGCGGGAAATGTTGAATCCCCAACTTTGCAGCCCCGGGCTGAAGCCGATGGTCTTGAACGGAATCTCAAACTCGGCTGTCCACCCCTGGCCGTCGATGCGCGTGCGAACGTTCCAGATGCCGTCCCACTCCATTTTCGGATTCTTGTTCTCGGTGATCCGGCCGTCCACGAGCGCTCCCGCTGGGTTTGTTGCGAAGTAGTACGCGTTGCGGTGATCGTGATAGGTGTCGAGGACAATCTCGATGCTGTCGTTGTCTTGTAGTTCCGCGTCCCGCCGCATCTCAGTGGCGACAATCCGCCCCGGGCTCCGATCGTGGCAGCGAACGGCAATGTACAGAGCGTCCTTGCTGTAGGCCAGCCAGACTTGGGTGGGCTCGGACGGAGGCTCGCCGCTATGGGGCACGTTCTGAACGAATGTGCCTATGTCGGGATTGTCCCGCCACACCGACTCGTTAAGGTTGCCGTCGATCTGGATCTCGCCCGTGAGGCGGTGAACGGCCGCCTCGCGGACGTCAGCGGCTCCGAGGGGGCTTGGCGGTGCCACTGCCGCGAACAGTGACACCAAGCAGAGTGAGACAACCCGCGTACCGGCAGCTAGGTGTTCGGCCACGTCGCGCCCAGCCAGCGGTCTTCTAATCGAACAGATCCCCCAGCCATCCTCGCCGTTTGCCATGACGGCCGTAATGTCCGTGGTCGTCGTGATGGCGGTCGTCGTGGTAGCTCCGAGGATCCTCGTAACGGCCGGCGGGCGGACTCTGCGGCGACGGCGCGAGCGATCGCTCGATGATCTTGTCAAGCTCCCCACGGTCCAGCCAGACACCTCGGCATTGCGGGCAGTAGTCGATCTCGACACCCGATCTTTCCGACATCACTAAGTCCACGCTTGTGCAAGAGGGACACTTCACAGGCTATTCTCCTTTATGGGATGGGATGGATGGGCCGGCGCGAAGCGCCCGCCGATCTTCAGCAAGTCGAACCATAGTACGCACGCCACCCCAGCCCCGATGCTGATCCCCAGGTCGCTGGCGTGGAGCGGCGCAAAGTGAAACAAGCGCTGGCCAAGCGGGAAGCCCAGTACGGCGGCCAGCAGCACCGCTGTCCCGCCTAGCACCCACCAAAGGGCGCCGTTCGGCACGCCCAGTGAACGTAGCATGCTGCGGCTCCAGGAGCGGTTCATCAGTATGATCGCGAGGAAGGCGACCACGAGCGTAGTAAACGTCACCGCTCGCGCCGCATCCACCCCGTGGCCGCCGCGCAGCAGGAGGAATACCCCCACGCAAACGGCGAGAACACTGAGGCCCTGGGCCACAGCGAGGCCGATGGTTTTCATGGAGAACAGGCGCTCGGCGGGCTGGCGGGGCGGCCTCTTCATCGCGTCGGCCTCCACCTCCTCCGCTTCGAAGATCAGGGTGCAGGACGGGTCGATGATCAGCTCCAGGAATACGATGTGCACGGGCAGCAGCAACAGAGGCCACGCCGGGAAGAAGACCGGCAGCATGGACAGCCCTGCGATGGGCACGTGGACCGCCAGAATGAAACTGACCGCCTTCTTGATGTTGTCGAAGATGCGGCGGCCCAGTCTCACCGCGGCGACGATGGACGAGAAGTCGTCGTCCAACAGCACCAGGGACGCCGCTTCGCGGGCCACGTCCGTGCCGCGCCCCCCCATGGCGATGCCGATATGCGCCGTCTTCAATGCCGGCGCGTCGTTAACGCCGTCTCCCGTCATTGCCACGATCTCGCCGTTGGCCTTGAGCGCGTTGACGATCAGCAGTTTCTGCTCCGGCACCACGCGGGCGAAGATGTTTACGTTCTCTATTCGACGCGTGAGTTCCTCGCCGGGCATCTGCTCCAGTTCGGGTCCGGTGATCACGGTCTCACACCCGCCCAGCCCGGCTTGCCGCGCGATGCTGCGCGCCGTCAAGGGGTAATCGCCCGTGATCATCACCACCCGGATGCCCGCGGAGCGGCATTCCGCAACGGCAGAAGGCACTGTGGGCCGCAGCGGGTCCTCCAGGCCGATGAGTCCGACGAACTCCAGTTCCAGGCCGTGATGCTCTTCAGGCAGTTCCTCTTCGCGCATCTGCCCCCGGGCGACTCCCAGAACCCGCAGTCCTTTCGAGGCCATTACCGCCACCTCCGCCGACAGAGCCTCTTTCCGGTCTTCCGGCATGCGGCACAGCTTCGCGATCGCTTCGGGAGCGCCCTTGGCGGCGGCCACCAACTCGTTGCTTCCCGGCTGCTTCCACATCTGGCTGACAGCGAGCAGGCCAGGGGTCAAGGGGTATTCCCTCACCATAATCCATCCTGGGGCCGCCTTCCCTCCGGCGGCGTGGATCGCGCGCTCCATCGGATCGAACGGGTCGGGCTTGCTGGCCATGACGGCGCAGTCGAGCAGGGCGAGGAACTCCTGCGCGAGCGCTCCGCGGGCCTCGGATGGGTCTACGACCCGCCCCGAAATCGACAGGCGCTTGACGCTCATCTGGTTCAGCGTCAACGTCCCCGTCTTGTCTACGCACAGGACCGTTGCCGCGCCCAGCGTCTCGATTGCGGGCATGCGCCGCGTCAGCACATGGTTTCGGGAGATGCGCCAGGCGCCCAGTGCCAGAAAGACGGTCAGAACGACCGGAAACTCTTCCGGCAGCGTGGCCATGGCCATCGCAATGCCTGCCAGGAGGCCTTCCTTCCATGTGTCCGCGCTTCCCCCGCGCGTCAAGCTGTACATCACAACCACGAGCGCGCAGGCGGACAAGCCCGCTATGGCGCAGACTCGCACCAGGCGCCCGGTCTCCTTCTGAAGGAGGGTGTCCTCCGGTTCAACCTGTGCCAGTACCTTGCCGATCCGCCCTAGCTCCGTGTCGAAGCCGGTTCGAATGACTTCGGCAACTCCCTGGCCGGCTGTCACCAAAGTGCCCGAGAATGCCGAGAATGTGTTGTCGCCTCCGGGGTGGTCCAATTCCGCGGCATCCACCGAGGCGACCTTCCGGACCGGCACGGCTTCGCCCGTGAGCAGCGACTCGTCCACGGTAAGGTTCGTTCCCTGCCGCAGAATTGCGTCCGCTGGAACGCGGTCGCCCTCGGCCAGAACAAGGACGTCCCCGCGCACTACCTCCCGGCCGGCAATTCGCCGGGCTTCTCCGTCACGGATCACCAGCGCGCGTGGACTCGACAGATCACGCAAAGCGTCCAGCGCACGCTCCGTCCTGCGCTCCTGCACGATGGTGATGGTCAGAACCACGAACACGAAGCCAAGCAGCATGAGCGCGTCGGCCGGTTCCCCCGTCAACAAGTAGAGGGTGCCCGCGGCAACCAGCAGCAGGAACATGGGTTCCCTCACCACATCCACCGCGATTGCCAGGAGCCCACGCTTCTCCTGAGCCGGGAGCTCATTCGGGCCGTCGCGCCGCAGGCGCGCGCGCGCTTCCTCCTGGCTCAGACCGGTGTACGCGGCCGGGGGGCGGACGTCGGTTGACATTAGAATCTATCGTGAGCTATTGCTCAGGTTGTGACAACTCGCGTTTCGTCCATGCGGCCTGCCGCGCGCAGGAGACGTTTGGACCCAAGAAAGCAGCCCGTGCAGAAACGTTCCATGGCCACCGTTGAGAGCCTGCTCGAGACCGCTGCTCAAGTTTTTGAGGAGCGGGGCTACGCAGCTTGCACCACCAACCACATCGCGGAACGGGACGGAGTCTCCATCGGGACGTTCTACCAATACTTTCCCAACAAGGAGGCCGCCGCCGTGGTCTTGCTGGAGCGGCACCTTGAACAAACATCTCGAAACCTAAACGAGTGGGTAGGCCATACCGTCGCCGAGAGGCACTCCTTGCATAGCGCCTTATCGGAGTACGTGGACGGATTGATGGAAACGCACGCCGGCCGGCCCCGTCTGCTGCACATCCTGCTGGAAGAGACGCCGCTACCCAATCGCGTTCACGTGGCGTTGCTTGAGGCGGAACGCGAAGCTGCAAAGACAATGGCGGGGCTGCTTGGACTCTACCCCGAGGTTCGTCACGCCAACCTTCGGCACGCGGGCTACTTCGTTGTGCATGCTGCCGAGAGTCTGACCCACTATTTCGCTGCCCATCCGGGGGAGCAACATATCGACCGCGAAGCCTTTGCTGCCGAACTGGTCGCCATGCTTGAGGCGTATTTAGTCCAGCCCCGGTCCTCGTGAACTTCTCCTGAGAACCCGCGCCGCCCTTGACCACAACTAGATCTTGGGTGAGCTGTGTCCGAATTTGCCAGGCACGCACCCCGGAGGCTCATGACTGCCACAATTCTGAGCCAGGAAGAGGCGCTTCACTGGCTTGCTCTTAGACTGGTCCCGGGCCTGGGTAGCAGGAAGGCGGGACTGCTGATTGAAAGATTCCGATCGCCGCAGGCGGTCTTCCGGGCTTCCTCCTCCGAGTTGGAGGCGGCCGGACTGGCCTCGGGCGTGGCCCGGAGCGTGGCCAGCGGCTGCTCGTTTGAAGAGGCTGCCACGCAGCACGAGAAGATGCTGGGGGCCGGCGCTGAGCTGATCGCTCTCTCGGATCCGCGCTATCCTCCGGCGCTTCGCGAGATCTTCGACCCGCCGGTGGTGCTGTTTGTCCGCGGCCGGGTGGAACTGCTGAATTCCCTGATGCTCGGCATTGTTGGGACCCGCCGGCCGACTCCATACGGCATGTCGGTGGCCGAGCGGCTGGCAGGCGATCTGGCGCGGGCGGGGTTGACGATCGTGAGCGGAATGGCGCGTGGAATCGACACGGCGGCCCACAGCGGGGCGCTGGCCGCCGGCGCCGATACGGTAGCCGTGCTTGGCTGCGGCGTCGATTTGGTGTATCCTGCGGAAAACAGGAGACTGGCAGCGGAACTAGCGGAAAAGGGTCTCCTCGTGTCGGAGTTTCCCATGGGGGCGCCCGCCTACCCCCAGAATTTTCCGATCCGCAACCGCATCATCAGTGGTATGAGCGCGGGTGTCCTGGTGGTTGAGGGCGCCGAGTACAGCGGCTCGGCCATCACGGCAAAGCTGGCGATGGATCAGGAGCGGGAGGTGTTTGCCGTTCCCGGCAACATCACCTCCAAGATGAGCTGGGGCCCGAACCTGCTGATCAAGCAGGGTGCGAAGTTGGTGCAGGAATGGAACGATGTAGTGAGCGAACTCGCCCCGGAAGACCGGCGACGGCTGCTCGACTTGAAAAGGAAGAACGGTGGCTTGCAGGCGGAGGCCGGCGATGCAACCGGAAATGCCGTGCAACCGTCTCTGCCTCTTGGTCCTTCGGCCGCGGTCGGGCGGCGCGTACTGGAGCACCTGAAGCCCGATGCGAGCACGCACATCGACGAGCTGTTGGAGAGGGTGGAGGAGTCTTCCTCTTCCGAGATCATCGCTGCCTTGTTCGAGCTGGAAATGCTCGGGCTCGTCCGGCAGTTGCCGGGCAGGAATTTCATGAAAGTGTGGTGACGGAGCCCGTCGCGGCCCGCCGCCGGAAACGTCATTATGAGTAAGTCACTCGTGATCGTCGAGTCGCCCGCAAAGGCGAAAACGATCGGCAAGTATTTGGGCAAACAGTTCCTGGTCAAGGCCTCTCTCGGCCACGTCAAGGACCTCCCCAAGAAGGACCTCGCCGTCAACGTCGAACATGGGTTCGAGCCAACCTACCAGCTCATCGAGGGGAAGACGAAGCTGATCCAGGAGCTCCGGCAGGCATCCAAGGAAGCCGAAGCCGTCTATCTCGCGGCCGACCCGGACCGGGAAGGCGAAGCGATTTGCGCCCACCTGGCCGAAGAACTGCGCGCGAAGAAGAACGGAAAGCCGCGGATCTACCGCGTGATGTTCAACGAGATTACGCGGAACGCGATCCTGAAGGCGTTCGAGAATCCTCTCGATGTAAACCAGAACCTGGTCGATGCGCAGCAGGCGCGCCGCGTACTGGACCGCCTGGTGGGCTACAAGATCTCCCCGCTCCTGTGGGACAAGGTGAGGCGAGGCCTCTCGGCCGGCCGCGTGCAGACCGTCGCCCTGCGGCTCATCGTCGAGCGCGAGAAAGAAATCCGCGCCTTTCAGAAGCGCGAGTACTGGACGATCGATGCGCACCTGGGCGCCAAGAAGCCTCCGGTCATTGTGGCGCGTCTCCTTCGGAAGGACGACGAGGCGCTGGAAATCCCGGACCAGGGCGCGGCCGACGCTTTGATCGCAGCCCTCACCGGCGTCGAGTACATTGTCAAGTCCGTCGAGACCCGTGAGAAGAAGCGTAACCCCGTGCCGCCCTTCATCACCTCGACGCTCCAGCAGGAGGCTAGCCGCAAGCTCCGTTTCAGCGTCAAACGCACCATGATGCTGGCTCAGCGCCTCTACGAAGGCGTGGAGCTTGGCAAAGAGGGCTCCGTCGGTCTCATCACTTACATGCGCACCGACTCCACGCGAGTGGCCTCCGAGGCCCTCGGCGAAGTGCGCCAACTCATTCACGACCGCTTCGGTCCGCAGTACCTTCCGCCCTCTCCGAATTTCTACCGCAGCAAGAAGGACGCGCAGGACGCCCATGAAGCCATCCGGCCTACGTCGGCGCTTCACACGCCCGAGAGCGTGGCCAAGTACCTCAGCGAAGACGAGTTGAAGCTGTACCGCCTCATCTGGATGCGCTTTGTCGCTTCGCAAATGATGCCCGCCGTGTTCGACCAGACCACCCTGGACATCACGGCCCGGGGCAAGGACGGCCACCTGTATCTGTTGCGCGAGACCGGCAGCGTTCCCAAGTTCGACGGTTTCCTTGCCGTATACGAAGAAGGCAAGGACCAGAAGGACGACGAGGACGAGGAACTGAAGCACCGCCTGCCCACGGTCGCCGAGGGAGACAGGCTGAAGTTCAAGTCCATCACCCCCGAGCAGCACTTTACCGAGCCCCCGCCGCGGTTCACCGAGGCGACCTTGGTCAAGGAACTGGAGGCCGACGGCGTCGGACGGCCCTCCACCTATGCTTCCATCCTCTCCACCATTCAGGAGCGCGAGTACGTTAAGAAGGAAGGCGGCCGCTTCGTGCCCACGGAGCTGGGCATGGTGGTCACCGACCTGCTCATCGAGAGCTTCGACGACATCTTCGACGTCACCTACACCGCCCGCATGGAGGAAGCCCTCGACGAGATCGAAGAGGGCCGCCTGAACTGGCGGGAAGCCATGGCCGAGTTCTACGCGAAATTCTCCTCCGACCTCAGCCGCGCCGAAGAGCACATGACCGACATCAAGCGGATGGAGAAACCCACCGACTTGACCTGCGACAAGTGCGGCAAGCCCATGGTCATCAAGTGGGGCCGGCACGGCAGCTTCATCGCCTGCTCAGGCTACCCCGAATGCACCAACACGAGGGAGCTCAAGGTTGACCTGACGGAAGTGGATTCCGCCGACCTTTCCGAACAGGGAGATGAGGAGTATTGCCAGAACTGCGGCCGCCCCATGGTCCTGAAGAAGGGGCGATTCGGCCAGTTTTACGCGTGCAGCGGCTACCCCGACTGCAAGACCACCAAGCCCATCGGCGGCCAGCAGCGGCAGCCCGACGTGCCGCTCGACGAAAAATGCCCGCAATGCGGGCATAACCTGGTGATGAAGCACGGCCGGTTCGGCGAGTTCACCGCTTGCGGCGACTACCCCAAGTGCAAGTACGTCAAGCAGAAGACCATAGGAGTCGCCTGCCCTACCTGCCGGACGGGTGAGGTCACCGAGCGCCGCTCCAAGCGTGGCAAGACCTTCTACGGCTGCAACCGCTATCCGGAATGCAACTTTGTTGCCTGGGCCAAGCCCGTGGCCGAACCTTGCCCGAAGTGCGGAAGTCCCTATCTGGTGGAGAAGTGGCTGAAGGCCGGCCCGACCCTGGCCTGCCCCAACGCCGAGTGCAAGTTCAAGAAAGCTCTTGAACCAGTCGCGTAGGGGCCGGGCATGCCCGGCCCCTACCGGTATTTCCTAAGCACCGCCAGCACCCGCCCCTGAAGTTGAAGGCTCTCCATGGGCACCTGGATTGGCGGCATGGATGCGTTGGCGGGCTGCAATCTGGCCGTCGTCTCCGACTCGCGATAGAACCGCTTCAAGGTGGCTTGCTCGCCTTCGATGAGCGCCACCACGATGTCGCCGTCCTTGACCCGGGCGGAGCGTTCCACCAGCACCACGTCGCCGTCGCAGATGTGGTCCTCGATCATCGAGTCCCCGCGCACCTCGAGGGCATAGAGATCCTCGTCCTCGAGCAGTTCCCCCAAATGCAGCGTGTCCCTGCCGGGAATCGCCTCCACCGGCATGCCGGCGGCGATCCTCCCCGCCAGCGGAATCTCGCCCACGGCGTCGCGCCGCCTGCGTTCTTCCTGGAAGTACTTGGCGGCCAGATCGATGCTGCGGCTCTGGTTGAAGCCCCGCTTGAGATAATGCTTGGACTGGAGGGCCTGTATGTGCTTGTGCACCGTCGCCAGGGAGGCCAGGCCCAACCCGGAGGCGATCTCCTGGTAGCTGGGGCTGTAACCGTGCTCCTCCACGAACCGGGCAATGAAATCCAGCACGAGCTTCTGCTTACGCGTCAGCGCCATGCCTCTATTTTTGGCGAATAAAAAGAGAAAGTCAAGAGGCGATCCGCCGTCCGGCTGGAGCCGGGGCGGCGGCTACCTGAACAGCAATTGGGCGAACTGGTGAAGCGCCCGCCGCCAGGTCAGCCACTCGTGGTCGGTTCCGGGTGAATCGTACGCCACGTACTTGACGCCCACCTTGTCGAGTTCCCTTCGGGCGTGCCTTGCGGCATCCAGCCGCGACTGTTCCGCCGTTCCGGCGGAGATAAACATCAAGCGACATTTCTGATTGAACCGCGCTCCGTCGCTGAGCACTCCCCCGTAAGATGTCTTGGCGTCCAGGTCGCGCATGACCGTGCCGCTGAACGATCCGAAATGGCTGAAAGTGTCCAGATTACCCAGGCCGACCTGCATGGCGTAGGCCGCGCCCATGGAAAGTCCCGCAATGGCGCGATGTTCCCGGTCCGCCAGCGTGCGGTAGCGTTTGTCGAGCGCGGGGAGCATGTCCTTGATCACCACCTCGCTGAAGGTCGTCGAGAGCGTGACGCGGAAGGTGGTGCTCAGCAGCGCGCCCGAGGGTGAAACCGGAGGGCCCTGCTGAGGGGGCTCGCCGGGCTTGCGCGCCCCCGTGTTGTCCATGACGACGATCATGGGGGCGGCCTTCTTCTCCGCGATCAGGTTGTCCAGGATGATATCGGTCTTGCCCTGCACGACCCAGCCGGTCTCATCTTCCCCGCCGCCGTGCAGCAGCAGGAGCACGGGATAGCGGGCTTTGAGGTTAGCGTCATAGTCGGGCGGCGTGTAAACGTAGGCGCGCCGCCACGACCCCGTCACCCCTGAGTAGTAGCGGAACTGGCGGATCTCCCCGTGCGGAACGTCCTTGACCTGGTAGTAATCGACGCCCTTCTCCGGGATCTCGATGCCGCTGGAGTCCCGGCTGACTCCGAAGAAGCTCCTGCTGGCCGGATCGCTCACCTGCACGCCGTCAACGACGAGGTAGTAGTAGTGGAACCCGGGGACCTGCGGCGGGATCCTGACGCTCCAGGAGCCGTCTTCGGCACGAACCATGTCGTAGTCCTTTCCGAGCCGCACCTGGATCTTCCTCGCTTCGGGCGCCTGGATCCGGAAAGTGACGCTGTGGTCGGAGTGAACGCGTGGGTACTCGGCGCCCGGCACGTTGGTGACGGCCGGCGCCGAGTCGGCGGGGGACTGACACCAGCCGAGGCCGCAGGCGATCGCAGCCCACGCCGCCGTCCCAATCAGGGCGGCCATGAGCCGCCGGGGAGAGATAAGAGGCGTCTTCATCGTCCTTAACTAGCGCGGCGAACCGGCGGACCTACTTGGCGCGCGCGGCGGCCGGCGGCTTTGCCTGTGCGGCGCGGGGCCGTTGCCAGAAGATGAACGTGCCCGTATTTGTGGAGACGGCAATATCAAGGGCACCGTCCTTGTTGAGGTCAACCGCGAGAATGTCATTGCCGACGCCGGCACGGTTGTGTATCAATTCCGGGACAAACTCGGCTCCGCCTGGGGCTTTCGGATTCCGGACTGTCCGGTACCAGTAAACAACCGGCGCGCCGTACGGATCCGGGTCAAGGTAGGAGTCCAGGTGCGTGAAGTAGCGCTTGCCCACGATGAAGTCGGTGACGCCGTCTCCATCCACATCCCCGAGGGTGATCGCGTGCGCTTGAGAGAAGATCACCCCTCCCGCGGCCTTCGCGCCGTAGCCCTCTCCCCCCATAATCGGATGCTGGACGAAGGAGATCTTCCCGGCCGCATCGCGTTTCTGTTCGAACCAGGCGAGCCCGAACCCGTGAGCGCTCATGACCGCCAGGACGTCGTTCAGGCCGTCGCCGTTCACGTCATACGAGTACATCTGGGTGCCGCCGAAACTGCCCCGGCTGTACCATCCGAACGCCTCCGGGTGATAGGTCCAGGTTCCCTGGCTGCCGCCCTGGGCCGGCTGTTCCCACCACCCATAGCTGCTCAGAAGGTCCTTCCGCCCATCGCCATTCACGTCGCCGACTCCGATGCCGTGCGCCTGGCCGTAGCCGTTCTCCGAGACGGCGTGGAAGGTCCAGGGCTTAGTCGGGTCGGCGGGATCATACTTGTAGTACCCCACCGCGCCGTTGGCCGAGACGGCCAGCTCCGGCCTGCCGTCGCCATCCACGTCCTCTAGAATGGACTCTTCGCTCTGGAAGTTTGGTACGACCTGATACCTCTGCCAGCGCCGCGATTCCCCCTTCGGATTTATGAGCAGCGTCCCGCCGGGTGAGGTGTTCAGGATGTCGGTCCAGCCGTCGCCGTTGAAATCGAAGGTGCCGCCGCCTTGCGCATAGGCGAATTCGGTGGACGGTTTCAGCGTCGTCACGGTGAACAGTTCGCGCGACTTGGTGAAATCCGGGCCGTAGTAAATGTAGGGACCCGCCGCCAGATCCAGGATGCCGTCTCGGTTGAAATCCCCGGCCTGGGCTGTCCAGGAATAATAAAAGTTGTTGAGGGCCTGCACCCGGAACCGGGGTGACACCTTCTCCTGGGGAATCACTCGAATCGCCAGGTCCTTGTATGCAACTTCCTTGAATCGGACCTCTCCCTCGCCGCCCGCATACAGGGCCACCGGACCAAAGCTTCCGGACTCGTCTTCCGCCACTCCGCCCGTCTCGCGGCCCATGTTCAGGTAGGAGCGGATAATCCCGGCATCCAGGATGATTTCCAGTTCGTTCCAGTCGTTGGGACGGAACGAGGCATCGGGCGCCGTAATGGGCAGCGTCACAGCGGGACCGCGGGCACGCGGCGGGCCTCCGCCGCCCCGGCGTGCGGCTGCTGCCGGATCGGCTGGCGGCATCACGCGCACCCAACCCGAGGCGAACCGCAACGGCTGCCGTGTCAGTTCCTTCCCTTGCGCATCCAGCGTCACGGCAAACAGGGCGAGTTGCCCGTCGGCGATGGAGACGAATACGCCCTTCATGCCGTCAGCCGTCTTCTCGGCCCGTAGCAGCACGCCGGTCTTGCAGTTCCCGCTGCACCTGAAATACACGTGCAGCGCGACATCCTGATAGGAGCGATCCAGCACCAACCAGCCGCCGCCTTCCTTGGCGGTCCCCACCAGTTCGCCGTTCTGCGCCTGCCATTTCGCCTGGCCCAGAACGCTCCACCCGGTCAGGCTCGTACCCTTGAACACCGAGTCCGGGACGAACGTCGGATTGGCCCGGAGGACGGGAAAAATCGTCAACGCCAGGACGGCGGACAGGATCATCACTCGTGGTCTACAGAACATGAGAACACTCCCTCCCTAGGAACCATTGATTGTACACCCAGCGGCCCGCCGGATCCTCGCCCACTCGGGCAGTGAGTTAGCCGGCCACCCCAGTTGCTTGACTTCCCCGGAGCCCGGCGTTACAGTTGTATCTAGGACTAGAAGGGTCCTATATCTCCGCGATGCTCCGGCTCACCAAGAAAGCGGATTACGGGCTGATAGCTCTCATGCATCTTGCCGCCAAGGAAACCGGGCAAAGCGCCAGCGCCAAGGAGATCGCAGAATCTTATCACATCCCCCTTCCGCTGCTGGCCAAAGTGTTGCAAAGACTGGCAAAAACAGGATTTCTGGCGTCCGTATACGGGACCAATGGAGGCTACAGACTCGCCCGCAACGCGGACCGGATCAGCGCGCTGGAAGTGATTCGGGCCATCGACGGGCCGGTCTTCCTCACCTCCTGTTCCGCCCAAGAACACGATTGCAGCCAGACCTCCCGCTGCACGGCGAGGGGACCACTGGAGCGGATTCGCCAGGACATCCTCAGGCTGCTCGACGGCATCAGTATCCTGGAGATGTCCGCCGCCAGCCCGAAGGAGTCGCCCCTGGTGACCTTGACCTCCATGAGGACCAGAGCATGAAGATCCCAATTTACATGGACTACCACGCCACCACGCCGGTGGACCCGCGCGTGCTTCAGGCGATGCTCCCTTTCTTCACAGAGCAGTTCGGCAATGCCGCCAGCCGCAACCACAGCTACGGCTGGGAAGCCGAGAGGGCTGTCGACAAGGCTCGCCAGCAGGTTGCGGACCTCATCGGAGCTTCTTCCAAGGAGATTGTCTTCACCAGCGGCGCCACCGAGTCCAATAACCTGGCCATCAAGGGCGTGGCAGAGATGTACGCCGAGAAGGGCGACCACATCATCACCGCGGCCACTGAGCACAAAGCGGTGCTGGACACCTGCAAGCGGTTGGAGAAACGCGGCTGCCGGATCACGATCCTGCCCGTCGGCAAGGACGGGCTGATCGATCTGGACGCGCTGCGCGCGGCCCTCACTGACAGGACGATTCTCATCAGCATCATGCTGGCCAACAACGAGATCGGCGTGCTCCAGCCGGTCCGCGAGATCGGCCGCATCGCCAAAGAGCGCGGCGTGCTGTTTCACACCGACGCCACGCAGGCCGTCGGGAAGGTGCCGGTGAACGTGATCGAGGACAACATCGACCTGATGTCGATCAGTGCGCATAAGATGTACGGTCCCAAGGGAGTGGGCGCGCTGTACGTTCGCCGTAAGAATCCGCGGGTGCAACTCACCGCGCAAATGGACGGGGGGGGACATGAGCGCGGGATGCGGTCCGGAACCCTGAACGTGACGGGCATCGTGGGACTCGGCGAAGCCTGCGCCATCTGCGGCCGGGAGATGGCCGCCGAATCGGTGCGTTTGGCGGCGCTTCGCGACAGGCTGAAGGCCCGGCTGGAGGCCTCTCTGGACGAAGTCTATGTCAACGGCTCGATGGAGCACCGGCTGCCGAACAACCTGAACATGAGCTTCGCCTACGTAGAAGGCGAGTCGTTGCTGATGGGGATCAAGGACGTAGCAGTATCGAGCGGCTCGGCCTGCACCTCGGCCACACTGGAGCCGAGCTACGTCTTGAAGGCCCTCGGCATCGGCGACGATCTGGCGCACACCTCGATCCGCTTCGGGTTGGGCCGCTTCAACACCGAAGAGGAAGTGGATTACGTCGCCGAGCGCGTCACGGAGACAGTGAAGAAGCTCCGCGAGCTCTCGCCGCTATACGAGATGGCGCGCGAAGGAGTGGATTTGAAGTCGGTCGCATGGCCGGTGGAGCGTTAGATGTCTTACTCGGAAAAAGTTCTGGATCACTACAACAACCCCCGCAACGTCGGGGCTCTGGATAAGAACGACCCGACTGTGGGGACGGGCATGGTGGGCGCGCCCGAATGCGGCGACGTGATGAAGCTCCAACTCAAGGTCAATCCTGAGACCGGCGTCATCGAGGACGCCAAGTTCAAGACCTTCGGCTGCGGCAGCGCCATCGCGAGTTCTTCCCTTGCCACCGAGTGGGTGAAGGGGCGGACCGTGGATCAGGCTCTCAAGATCAAGAACGTAGAGATCGTACACGAGCTGAGCCTGCCGCCCGTGAAGATACACTGCTCTGTCCTCGCCGAGGACGCGATCAAGGCGGCCATCGAGGACTATCGCAAGAAGCAGGCCAATTCCAAGCCTGCGGGAGGCGCACAATGATTCAGGTTACACCCAAGGCGGTTGAGAGAATCCGGCAGGTCTTCGCCCGTCAGGGAGTCCAGACCGGAGGTCTAAGGCTTGGCGTGCAGGGCGGCGGCTGCTCCGGGCTCAGCTACTTGATCCGGTTCGAGCCGCAGAATCGCCCCACCGACCAGGTGTTCGACTTCGACGGCGTGAAGGTGTTCGTCGATCCCAAGAGCATGATCTACCTGGATGGGATGACCCTGGACTATAAGGAGTCTCTCATGCAATCCGGCTTCGTCTTCGACAACCCCAACGCTCAGAAGAGCTGCGGCTGCGGCACCTCCTTTACCGCCTGATGAACGCTTCCGGTTGCTGGAAATGCGGCCAGGAGCCGCACGACTCTCTGTTCTGCAAGTTCTGCAACACTCTTCAGCCTCCTGCGCCGGACTACTTTCGTTTCTTCGGCCTCGACCGGCGTTTGAGCATCGACGCCGGCGGGTTGCAGAAGCGCTATTACAGCCTGAGCCGGCTGGTCCATCCGGACCGGTTTCAGAACGGCACGCCGAACGAGAAACGCTTCTGGCTGGACGCCACGGCCATCCTCAACGACGCGTACCGGACCCTCCGCGATCCGGTGGCCCGCGCCGAGTACTTTCTCAAGGAAGAGGGGATCGAGGCCGCCGAACGCAAGTCCAAGCGCGTCCCGCCCGAGTTGATCGAAGAGGTTTTCGAAGTGAGCATGTCGCTGGAGGAGTGGCGCGGCGGCGACCGCTCCGTCCGCCCCGCGCTGGAATCGGCGCTGGGGCGATTTCGCACTCTCCGCGACGAGGCGGACAGCGAGCTGGAAGTCCTGTTCGCCGAGTACGACCGCTCCCGGGACCGCGACGTGCTGCTGCGCGTCCGCAACGTACTCGACCGGCGCAGCTACATCTCCAATCTTATCGACGAGATTGAGGAAGGCCTTTCCACATAGCCATGTCCGACCTGCTGCAAATCGACTTCAGCGCCATTCAGGAGCCTCGCATCATCGGTATCGATCTCGGGACGACCAACAGCCTGGCCGCCTTCATGGACCTGACCGGCCCCCGCATCATCCCCGGGGCCGACGGCGGCAACCTCGTGCCCAGCGTCGTGTCGCGCACCGAGAGCGGCGAGATCGTGGTTGGCAACCCGGCCCGCGACCTGCTGCTTAAGCAGCCCGGGCGCACCGTCTATTCGGTGAAGCGCCTGATGGGCCGGGGTGTCGCGGACATCCAGGAAGAGGCGCGGCTGTTCCCCTTCCGTGTCGCCGACTCCAGCGAATCGGTGATCCGCCTGGAACTGGGCGGCAAGACGTTCACTCCTCCCGAGATCTCCGCTTTCATCCTGAGGCAACTAAAACAGAATGCGGAGGCGCACCTGGGCGAATCCGTCTCTCGCGCCGTGATCACGGTGCCGGCCTACTTCAACGACGCGCAGCGCCAGGCCACCAGGGACGCGGGACGGATCGCGGGCCTGGATGTGGTCCGCCTGGTGAACGAGCCCACCGCGGCCGCCCTGGCCTACGGCCTGGACAAACGCAAGGAGGGCATCGTCGCCGTCTACGACTTTGGCGGCGGCACCTTCGACATCTCCATCCTGCGGCTGCACGACGGGATCTTCGAGGTCCTGGCGACCAACGGCGACACGCACCTGGGTGGCGACGACATCGACAACCTCCTGTTGGCCGTGGCGCTTCAGGACATCGAGTCCGAGTGGGGTGATGACATCTCGGCCTACCCGGACGTGTTGCAGGTCCTGAGGCGGGAAGTGATCCGCGCCAAGGAAGAGCTGTCCACGGCGCCTTGGACGTGCGTCAGGCTGGATTTCCGGGGCAATAAGTACGCGCGTGAGTTCTCGCGCGAGATCCTGGAGGACTTGATAACTCCCATCGTTGACAGGACCCTCGGCCCCTGCCGGAGCTGCCTGAAGGATGCGGGGCTGACGGTGGAGCAGATCGACGAAGTGGTCCTGGTGGGCGGCTCGACGCGTATCCCTCTGGTGCGCCGCGCGGTCGAGGCGCTGTTCCGGGCCAAGCCGCACACCGAGTTGAACCCCGAGGAGGTGGTCGCCCTTGGCGCGGCCGTACAGGCGGGGATCCTCTCGGGGAAGGTCGAGAACCAACTGCTGCTGGACGTGACCCCGCTTTCGCTCGGAATAGAGACCATGGGCGGGACCGTCTCCAAGCTCATCCACCGCAATTCGACGATCCCCGCCAGCGCCACCGAGGTGTTCACCACGGCGGTGGAGGGGCAGAAGAACGTGCTCATCCATGTGCTTCAGGGTGAACGCGAGCTAGCCAAGGACTGCCGCAGCCTGGCGCGGTTCGACCTGAAGGACATCGAGCCGATGCCGGCCGGCATGGCCCGCATTGAGGTCCGTTTTCTGATCGACGCCAGCGGTATCCTCCACGTCACCGCGCGCGACATGCGGACCGGCAAGGAGCAGAACGTCGAGGTGAAGCCCTCCTACGGGCTGACAGACCAGCAGGTGGAGGCTATGATCCAGGAATCCATGGAGATGGCCGAGGCCGACTTCAAGGAGCGCCAGGTCCGCGACGCGCGGGTCGAGGCGGACCGGATCCTTGCCGCCGTGGAGAAGGCGAAACTGGGTGAGGCGTACGCCGCACTGGACGACGAGCAGCGGCAACGGATCGAGGCGGCGCGGAACCGGCTCCTTCTGGCCTACCACTCCGACGACCATCTGTTGATCCGCGCGCAGATCGAAGCGCTGGACCGCGCGACCATGACCCTGGCCGAGAAGATGATGGACACGGCCGTGAACGCGGCGTTGCGGGGGACGAAGCTCTGATGACCTGGGATGATGCCGAGGGAATCGCTCTGGCCCTCTGCGAGAAGTATCCCGACGTCGATCCCCTGAAGGTTCGCTTCACCGACCTGCACCGCTGGGTGATTGGGCTCGCGGATTTCCGCGACGACCCGAAGGCCTCCTCCGAAGGCAAGCTGGAAGCGATCCAGATGGCCTGGCTGGAGGAGTGGAACGAGAACCGGCCTACCTGAAAGTGACGCCTACTTACCCGCCGGGCGGACGGCAAAATCCCAGATCTGGATGTTGCGTTCGCCCGCCGAGTACTCGGCCAGGGCGTATTCGCCGGGCTTGAGCGGATCGGCAGGCCAGATCTTGTAGAGGTTGTCGTCGAGCTGCCGATTCAGGGTCGGGACGATCTCCTGCTCCTCGACGACCTCATTGGTGACCGGCACGATCTGCCAGGTCTGCACGACGCGTGCCCCTTTCTTGGGGGTGAGCCTCAGTAGCGCGAAGCGCTCCCGAAGCGCCAGGCGAAAGTAGAACTCCGGTTGCGCTTCGTAGATGGCTGTAACCGAGCTCTCGCCTTCGAGTTCCACTGTCGCCTTGCCGGCCACGATCGGCACCGGAGAGATGGCTTTCAGTATGCTGCGCCCCTTGCTGGTAACGGCTTTCGCCTCGGCTTGCTTGATGGGCTTCAGCTCCTTGCCCTCCACCAGGTAGACGCCCGGCTCAACCGGCACGCGCGCAACCTCTTCCCGCTGGGCGCGCTCGGCTTCGTCCTCGGCGGTCAGAATGCCAGCCTCCTTCTCGAGCGCGGCCTGCCGCTCGCCGGCTTCGGCTCTTGTCTTCACCAGGTCGACCAGGGAGAGCGGTATCTCCTCCCACTCGCTGCGCTCGACGCTGTAGAAGCGCACCCTGTCCTGCTGGACCTCGTATTCACGAACAACGTGGTAGCTGCCGTCTTTTAGGTAGAGCCGCACATTGGCCGCCACGGCCGTCAAAACGGCAAGACAGAGGAATGCCGTCAGCCGCAGGATGGCGCCCATAAGCCCATCTTACCGCCCTTGCTGTAGAATCATGGTCAGGAGAGGGTTGTGCTTGGTTTGCGCATTTTCGCGGTTGCGATGCTGGTGTGCCTCTCCGCGCTGGCGGCCACGCCCGACTATTTTCCGCTGCATCCGGGCAATCAATGGGTGTACCGGTGCACAGGTTTCTGTCCGGAGCCGTCGGCGGTGGTCGGCGTCTCCCGCATGGACTACCTGGCGGGCAGGTGGTATTCGCTGGTTGAGGGGTTCGGGGGCCGCCAGACCTGGCTGCGGCAGGACGAGTCGGGGACGCTATGGGCTCTGGATACCGCCACTGGCGTAGAGTCCCGCTGGTACGCTTTCGGCGGCGCGGAAGGCGAGAGCTACGATACGTCGGTCGATCCCTGTTCACGGCGGGCCACGGTGGCGGCCAGGGAGCACCGGTACGAGGGGCCGGCGGGGATTTTCCCGTGGACGTTGCGCATCGTTTATCCACCGGGAGTGTGCATGGACGCCGGCCTGGCGGAGGAGATCTTTTTTCCCTGGACGGGTTTGTTGCGCCGAACCGAGACAACGATTGCCGGTCCTCGCACCTGGGACCTGATCTACGCCCGCACCGGCGGGGTAACCGTGATTTCGCAGCCGGAGCTGCAATTCTCGATCGTGCTGGACAAGAGCGTCTACACGGCCAACCTGATGCCGCCGGTCGATCCCAACTTCAGCGTCCCGCAGATGACCGCCCGGTTGAGTCTCCGCAATACGACCAGCGACCCCGTCACTCTCAGCTTCGGGAGCGGGCAGAGATACGATCTCGAACTGCGGGACGAGCGCGGAAACGTGGTGTACCGCTGGAGCGACGGCCGGGCCTTCACTCTGGCGCTGGGCGAGGAGAAGCTGGCAGGACCCGGCGAGCGGAACTACGTGGTCGTGGCGCGGCTGGCGGACAAGCAGGGGCAGCCATTGCCGGAGGGTAAATACATCGCGACGGGCTGGATCACCACCTCGGGACAGCAGCCTTTCAAGGCATCGGCTGGGTTCGAGATCCGGCACGTCCACTGACGCGAGAAACGCGCGGCGTCTCTGCTACGATGGTGTCCTCTGCGGATCGGAATACACACCTCCATAGCAGGGTCGCTTGAGAAGGCGGCCCTGAGGGCTGCCCAGCTCGGCGCCAACACATTCCAGATCTTCTCGGCCAGCCCGAGGATGTGGCGTGGCCGGGCGCCCGATTCGGCCGAAGTGAGGCGCCTGGCCGGCGCCAGAAGAGGGCTGGACCTCGCGCCGCTGGTGGTGCATGATAACTACCTGATCAATCTCGCCGCAGTGGATTCGTCACTACGAAAGCGGTCCGTGGAAGCTTTCCGCGGCGAGATCGAGCGTTGCCTGGCGATCGGCGCCGAGTACCTGGTGCTGCATCCCGGCAGCTACAAGGGGCAGACCCTCGAAGCCGGAATTGGAACGCTGGCCGATTCACTGGCCGAGGCCGCAAGTGGGCTGCGCAGCAGGCGGCTGACGTTGCTGCTTGAGAACACGGCGGGCTCCGGTTCGGCCATCGGCAGCAGGTTCGAGGAGTTGGCCGAGATCCGCCGGGCGGTGGCGGGGAGGATAGCGTTCCGAATCGGCTTCTGCCTCGACACGGCGCACCTTTTGGCCGCGGGCTGCGACGTCGCCAGCGCCGCCGGGCTGGAGAAGACGCTGCGCGAAGCGGACCGGATTTTGGGGCTCGACCAAGTTCCGGTGATTCACACGAACGACTCCAAGGCGCCCCCCGGCTCGCGCGTGGACCGGCACGAGCACATCGGTAGGGGCTATATTGGGATGCAAGGGTTTCGCCGCATCCTTCAGCATCCCAGGCTGCGGGACAAGGCCTTCATCCTCGAGACTCCCATCGACCGGGAAGGCGACGATCGCCGAAACCTCCAGACTTTGAAACGACTATGCCGGAAAAGCCGTACGACCACAAGCAAATCGAGCTGAAATGGCTCGCCCGCTGGCAGGACGCCGATTTCTTCAGGGCCGAGGACCTCGCCTCGCGCCCCAAGTACTACCTGCTGGAGATGCTGCCCTATCCGAGCGGCACCCTGCACGTCGGGCACGTCCGCAACTACACCATCGGCGACACGCTGGCGCGCTACAAGTGGATGCGCGGGTTCAACGTGCTGCACCCGATGGGATGGGACGCCTTCGGCCTTCCGGCCGAAAACGCCGCCATCTCCAACCGGCGGCACCCGCGCGAGTGGACTCTTTCCAACATCGCCTACATGAAGGAGCAGCACCGGCGCTACGGCTTCAGCTACGACTGGAGCCGCGAAGTGTCCACCTGCGAGCCGGAATACTACCGCTGGAACCAGTGGTTCTTCCTCAAGATGCTGGAGCGCGGCCTGGCCTACCGGGCCAAGGCGCTGGTCAACTGGTGCCCCAAGTGCGCCACCGTGCTGGCGAATGAGCAAGTCGTGGATGGCTGCTGCTGGCGGCACGAGGACACCTCTGTCGAGCAGCGGGAACTGGAGCAGTGGTTTCTGAAGATCACCGCCTACGCGGAGGAGCTTCTGAGCGGCATCAGCAAGCTGGAAGGCGGCTGGCCCGAGCGCGTGCTCATCATGCAGCGCAACTGGATCGGTCGCAGCGAAGGCACCGAGGTCGATTTCCGGCTGGAGGACACGGGCGAACCCATCCGCGTGTTCACCACGCGCGTGGACACCATCTTCGGCGCGACCTGCATGATCCTGGCGCCGGAGCATCCACTGGTGGCCCGGCTGGTCACCGGAGACGGCAAGGCCAAGGTGAAACAGATGGTCGACGAACGCGCGCGGCGTGATCCCGGCGACCTGGTGAAAGAGGGACTCTTCACGGGCCACTACGCCATCAATCCATACAACGGCGAGAAGATCCCGATCTGGGTCGGCAACTTCGTGCTGATGGGCTACGGGACCGGCGCCATCATGGCCGTGCCCGCCCACGACGAGCGCGACTTCGAGTTCTGCAAGCGCTACGGCATCCCCATACGGCCCGTGATCCGCCCTTTGGGCGGGGCTCTGGCCGAAGAAGCGACCATGCAGCAGGCGTTTGTCGACGACGGCGTCTGTGAGAACACGGGCGAGTTTTCGGGCCTCGCGAGCGCCGAAGCGCGGCGCGCAATGACCGCCCAGGCGGAGAAGGAAGGCTTCGGGAAGGGAAGCGTCACGTATCGCATTCGGGACTGGGGGATTTCCCGCCAGAGATACTGGGGAACGCCGATCCCGGTGATTCACTGCGCCGCCTGCGGCATCGTGCCGGTGCCGGAGAGCGACCTTCCGGTGGTGCTGCCGCTCAACGTCGAGATCACGGGCGCCGGCAGGAGCCCGCTAGCCGGAGTGCCCGAGTTCGTCAACGTGAAGTGCCCGAAGTGCGGGGGCGATGCCAGGCGCGAGACGGACACGATGGATACGTTCATCGACTCGTCCTGGTATTTCTACCGTTACTGCGACGCGCGCAACGACAAGGCGCCATTCGATCCGGCCAAGATCGGCTACTGGTTCCCCATCGACCAGTACATCGGCGGCGTGGAGCACGCCATCCTGCACCTGATCTACTCGCGGTTCTTCACCAAGGTGATGCGCGACCTGGGCCTGATCACGAACGACGAGCCGGCGACGCGCCTGTTCACGCAAGGGATGGTTATCAAAGACGGCGCCAAGATGTCCAAGTCGAAGGGAAACGTGGTCAGCGCCGACGAGGCCGCCGAGCGCTACGGCTCGGACACGGCCCGGCTGTTCGTGCTGTTTGCCGCGCCGCCCGAGAAGGACGTCGACTGGCAGGATGCGGGCGTCGAAGGGATGGTGCGCTTCCTGGGACGGGTGTACCGGTTCGTGACCCGGAATGCGGACGCAGGCGGCGGCGACGGATCGGCGGATGCCCGGATTCTGCGCAAGCTCCACCAGGTCATCCGCAAGGTGACCGAGGATTTCGATTCGCGCTGGCACTTCAACACGTCGCTGGCAGCCATCATGGAACTGGTCAACCAGCTTTATGCCGCCGAGACGTCTCTCTCCGCCGCGGTGATGCGAGAAGTACTGGAGAAGCTGGTGCTGCTGTTGGGTCCCTTCGCACCCTACGTCGCCGAGGAGATGTGGGAGGAACTGGGCAAAGCAGGGCCCGTGTTCAAGCAGTCGTGGCCGGAATTCGATCCCGAACTGGCGCGCGAAGAGCTGGCCGAGGTGGTGGTGCAGATCAACGGCAAGCTGCGCAGCCGCATTCACGTGCCTTTCGGGACGCCCAAGGAGGAACTGGAGAAGACCGCTCTCGCGGACGAGAAAGTCCAGGCGGCGTTGGCGGGCAAGCAGGTCGTCAAGGCTGTCCTGGTTCCCGACAAGCTGGTCAATCTGGTGGTGAGATAAGCTGAAACTCTTCCGCGTTGCTCCACCGGCTGCGGGCGGTCCGCACCCGCACGCGGTGAGCGCCGGGCGCAAGGTTGGCCGGCAGTCGCGAGTTGGTCTGCCAAGCGCCGCCGCGCAGGTCCGTAAGGAAGAGCATCGGTTCCTCGACTCCATCGATCTCGAGGATAATGTCTTCCCGCGCCAGACCCGTCTCCGGGGTCGTGAACCAGCAGATCAGGTACTCGTTGCGATACCCGTGAAAGACCCGCGTCTCGGTGACGCTGTTCTCGATGTGGGTCAGTACGGGCGCCTCGGCCGTGGCGCTGTCCGGCGAGACCTCGCCCCGGCGCACGAGCGAGACGGGGGCGGCCACCAACCGCTTCTCGATACGGAAGGGCTCACTGTAGGGGCTTGATACAGTCCGCACGCGGACCTCGTGCGGGCCCGCTTCGAGCCATGGCGGAATGCGGAAGTTCACCTGCCACCCGTTGCGGCCGAGGTCCGCCAGCACCAGCGACGGAACGCCGTAGCCGTCCACCTCGGCGCGAATGTGGCCGAGCTTCAGGTCCCGCTCGGGACTCTTGAAATACAGGCAGACGTATTCGTCCTTGCCGTGGTGGAAGTAGATGTCGTTGGTGCGGTTGTTTATTGCCGCGTGGATGTAAGGCGCGGGCTGCGACGGGTTTGGGTCGGGAGGCTCCCAGTGGCGCCAGCAGGTGACGCGCGCGCGCCCAGCCACAACACCTTCCAGCCGTGTCCTGGCAAACCCCGCCGAACGGCACATGGCCAGCAGGCACTTGGTGTTGGGGCCGCACCAGTTGTCGACCTGCCCGCCGAGTTCGGTAGTCTCGTAGAACTCCAGCAAATTGGGCACGGGGCTGGAGTCATCCGTGGGCGCTTCGCCATCGGTGACGTAGGACTCGACGAAGGCCGCCTCCCGGGTGAGCGCGCAGACCCTCTCCAGTCCCAGAAGCGGGTGGCGCAAATGATAGAGCACGCCGAGGAAGAGCACGTAATCGAATGTGCCGAGCGACTCCGGCGACATCTCGTCCACGTCGAGAACGCGGAGTTCCACTTTGGAGCCGAGGAGGCGCTGGGCCAAACGGAACTCTTCCAACTCCACGCAATCCACGGCGACTACCTCCGCTCCCCGCCGCTCCATCTCGAAGCTGCACCAACCGGTCCACGCGCCGACGTCGAGGACGCGCTTGCCGCGAAGGTCCTCCGGGATCGGGAAGGACCGGATCCGCTCGCGTAGGCTTTCGATCGATTGAAAGCCTTTGACCACGCTGCCGTCGGCGAGTTCGATGCTGTGAAACCAGCCCTTCTGGGAAAGGTAGGTGACCTGGTCCTGAATCAGCTTCTCGAAGTCGGGATTCTCCGCCAGCCGCTTGCCGGGCATGAAATCATTGTGACAGACACTCGCGCGACTTGAGCGCCTTCAACCTGTCCCTCAGGGCGGCGGCTTTCTCGAACTCGAACTGGCGGGCGGCTTCGCGCATGCGCTCCTCGAGTTCCGCCATGAACTTCTCGCGCTCCTCGGAGGACATCGACTCGACCTCAGCGTCTTCCGCTTCTATCGGCACGGTGACGTAGTCGCCCTCGGCGATGGCCACCAGGCTCATGTCGATCGGCTTGATGATGGACTGCGGCGTGATGTTGTTCTCGCGGTTGTAGTCGGACTGCAACCGGCGGCGGCGGTTGGTCTCGTCTATGGCATGGCGCATGCTGTCGGTCACCACATCGGCGTAGAGGATGGCCTTGCCATTGAGATGCCGGGCGGCGCGGCCGATGGTCTGGATCAGCGAGCCGCCGGACCTCAGGAAGCCCTCCTTGTCGGCGTCCAGGATCGCCACCAGGGAGACCTCCGGCAGATCCAGGCCCTCGCGCAGCAGATTCACGCCGATCAAGACGTCGAACTCGCCCTTGCGCAGGTCCCGGAGGATCTCCACTCGATCCAGCGTCGAGACCTCCGAGTGCAGATAGCGGCAGCGCACGCCGGCTTCGGAATAGTACTCGGCCAGATCCTCCGCCATGCGCTTAGTCAGGGTTGTCACCAGGACGCGCTCGTCCCTCTCGGCGCGGCGGCGGATCTCGCGCAGCAGATCGTCCACCTGCCCCCGGATGGGCCGTACTTCGACCTCGGGATCGATCAAGCCGGTCGGCCGGATGATCTGCTCCACCACCACTCCCGCCGACTTGGTGAGCTCGTAGGGTCCCGGGGTGGCCGAAACATAGATCACCTGATTGACCCTGTGCTCGAACTCCTCGAAGGTGAGCGGGCGGTTGTCGAGCGCGCTTGGCAGACGGAAGCCGAACTCGACCAGGGTCTGCTTGCGCGAGCGGTCCCCGTGATACATGGCATGAAGCTGCGGAACGGTCTGGTGGCTCTCGTCGATGAACAGCAGCGAGTCATGGGGCAGGTAATCGAGCAGGGTGGGCGGCGCCTCGCCGGGGAGACGGCCCGAGAAGTGCCGGGAGTAATTCTCGATGCCGTGGCAGTAGCCGATCTCCCGAATCATCTCCAGGTCGAACATGGTGCGCTGGTGGAGGCGTTGCGCCTCCACCATCTTTCCCTGCTTTTCGAGTTCCGTCTTCCACCAGGCCAGCTCCTGTTCGATGCCGGCCACGGCCTTTTCGCGTGTCTCCTCGCTCATGACGTAGTGCGTCTTGGGATAGATCGGCAGCCGCAGGTAGGTCTGGCGCACCTGTCCGAGAAGCGGATCGATCTGCGAGAGGCTCTCGATCTCGTCGCCCCACAGCTCGATGCGGTAGGCGTAGTCGTCGTAGGTGGGGTAGAGTTCGATCACGTCGCCGCGGACGCGGAACGTTCCGCGCCGGAAGTCGGCGTCGTTGCGCTCGTAAAGGATTTCCACTAGGCGCCTGAGGATCTGGTCGCGGGAGATTTTCTGGCCCTTCTCTAGCATGAGGAGCATGCCGTAGTAGGCTTCGGGCGAGCCCAGCCCGTAGATGCAGCTCACGCTGGCGACGATGACGCAATCGCGGCGCTCGAACAGGGACCTGGTCGCAGACAAACGCAGCTTGTCCAGCTCATCGTTGATGGTGGCTTCCTTCTCGATGTAGACGTCGCTGTTGGGGATGTAGGCTTCCGGCTGGTAGTAGTCGTAGTAACTGACGAAGTATTCCACGGCGTTGGTTGGGAAGAAGGTTCGGAACTCGTGGTAGAGCTGCGCGGCCAGAGTCTTGTTGTGCGCCAGGACCAGGGAAGGGCGGCCGGCGGCCTCGATCACCTTCGCCATGGTGAAGGTCTTGCCGGAGCCGGTGACGCCGAGCAGCACCTGGTGCTTCTCGCCGTCGGCTAGGCCGCGCGTGAGCTGCTCGATGGCCTGCTGCTGATCGCCGCGCGGGCAATAGTCGGAAGCCAGCCGGAAGCTCATACTTCGAGAATACCATGGGCCATCCAAACAAGTTGGAGTTAGTCCACATAACCCTGTGTTAGGTTGAAGTTAGCGAGCAGAACACGTATAATGAATTGTAGCGAGATGAAGGAAGCGGGAACGAGTTCTTCAAAACGATTTCAAAATCAGCCCGATCCCCCCACCCCCGTCCCCGTGGGGCAGCGTGAAGAATTCAAACCACCCCCAGGCTACCGGGAACGCGTGGTGCCATGGGAACCCGATCCTAAGAAGCGCCTAAAGATCTGTCTCCTATCCCCACCAGGCACAATCATGGCAGGCCCCCCAGGCGAAGACACGCTCCGCAACGAGGCCCGTAAGAAGTTCTGGTTGGAGCTGGCCAAGACGGGCAAGAGCCACGAGATGCTGGAAGCGCTACAACGGGAGGTCCTACCGATATACCGACGGTATGCGAAGGCCCATCATTGCATACCAATGCGCCACGTAATTGAGCCAGTGCGAGAACAACCGTCGTATTTCTATCGGCACGTCAAAGACTGGGCAAAGCGCTATGGCCTGCTCTGGAAGGATGAGGTGCCCGACTGGGTACTTGACACCGTGGAAAGCACCCTCTTGGACTGGAGCTTGTGTTCCTGTCCACCCCTCGTCTGGTCGCGTACGGGTGAGTACATTCGGGGACAGAAGACACGAAAGCACCTACCCCCTGAGCACCAGTTCCGGTGGAGTATACAGTTCCAGGTGGAAGGCCTTAGCGTCCGCGAGATCCTGGCCAGGGATCCTACGTGTATAGCGGATGTGGCCCTGGTCAACCAGGGCATCGATCACGTTCTTACCCTCATTGGCATCAGTCGTCGTCCTGGTACAACCGGCCGTCCTCGAAAAGTATAAGTGGTTCGCCTCAAAATTTGGCCGCAACGACTTATTGTTTTCGGGCCTGCACCCCTTTTACCATCCCAATTGAAAGGAGGTGGAAGGTGGAACTGCTCACGGCACAAGAAACCGCGCGGATTCTCAAAGTCGGGGTTGAGAGGGTTTATAACCTAGTGCGCATGGGTATCCTGCCTGCGGTACGTTTAGGGCGACATATTCGCATCGTCCGCTCGACGTTGGAGGAATTCCTGGCCAATGGCGGTCGAGGTTTTGACGGAGGTTGGCGCAGGCTAACGAAGAGGGCGTGATATGCAAAACTACGCCCTCAACACGTCAAAGGGTGAATCTGCCGCGTCACCCGTCCCCCTGTCCCTGCGTAAGCGGCGTCAGTGGGTGCTTTGGTGCTGCGAGCGACGGAATGGTGACAAGCCCACCAAAGTGCCATACTCGACGGCCGGGTGCCGCGCCAGTTCGCAGGACCCGAAGACGTGGGCCACCTTTCAGGAGGTGGACAGCCTGAAGTCGAAATACGACGGTGTCGGTTTTGTCTTTACCGCTACCGATCCCTTCGTAGGTATAGACCTGGACGGCTGCCTTGACGATGACGGGGCGTTGAAGCCGTGGGCACGTGGCGTGGTCAAGGACTTCGACGGCACCTATATGGAGACGTCGCCCTCGGGTCGCGGCGTACACATAATCTGCGAGGGGCAACTGCCCGGCGGCAGGGGTCGCCAAATTGTGTTGAACGACGGGCACGTCGAGTTGTATGACCGAGGGCGTTACTTCACGGTAACGGGTGTATCTTTCAATGGTTCCCCGTCAAAGATCATCAACTGTCAGGCGGCAGTTGACAAGCTCCTAGCCAGGGAGTCGAAGACCGTGGGCAAAGCGACCGTGGGGGTGGTGACACCGGGTCTACGCCACAACGACCTTGTGAGTGTTGGTGCAACACTTCGTGCTCATGGTTTGAACGGGGCGGAATTGTTCACGGCGCTCGCGGCACGCAACTTTCAAGCGTGTCAACCCCCGCTCGAACCCGCCGAGGTCCGTGCCATTGTTGATTGGTGTGCAACGCAACCGCCAGTCTTCGAAATGAATGAAGTGGGCAATGGACTGAGATTCGCACTTCTCCACGGTGGTACGTCACGCTGGTGCTCAGACCTTAACGCTTGGTTTCACTTTGACGGGAAGCGATGGGTGCGGGACAACCTCTGCATAACCGACCGCAAGGCGTTTGAGGTCACACGCGCAATGGCGACGGAGGCGGCAGCGACAACCGACGCGGACTTGGCAAAGCGGCTACTGGCTTGGACCAACGCCTCCAAGTCCAATCGCGCACAGAAGGCTATCGTCGACCAAGCGAAGAAGTGGCTTCCGGTGACGCCAGCGGAGTTTGACCGTGACGCTAATCTGCTAAATGTTCAGAACGGCACGCTCGATCTATGCACAGGAATTCTCCGTCCGCACGCGGCTGACGATTTGCTGACGATGCTGGCGGGTACCAGTTACTCGACAGAGGCACGCTGCCCGCGCTTCCTCCAGTTTCTCAAAGAGGTTTTTGAGCCTCATCCCGATGTGATTGATTTTGTGCTTCGTGCCCTCGGCTATAGCCTCTGTGGGGATGTCACGGAGCAGTGCCTCTTCGAAGCATACGGAACCGGAGCCAACGGCAAGTCCACTCTCTTGGAACTGGTTCGGCACGTTGCCGGCGATTACGCTGGTTGTGCCGATTCCGCGGCCCTCTTGGTCCGCCGCTACAACTCCGAACCTCGTGACTCCGTGGCCGGGTTGCGTGGAAAGCGCCTGGTTACCATCCAGGAGGCGGATGAAGGCGCACGTCTGGCCGAGGGCTTAGTGAAGTGGCTCACCGGCGGCGACAAGATCACCGCCCGGCGGCTGTACGAGAACTTGGTTGAGTTCACCCCCTCCTGGAAGATTTGGTGGGCGGTGAACCATCGCCCGACCGTCCGGGGCACCGACCTCGCCATTTGGCGACGAATCCGTCTGATCCCCTTCGATGTGAGTTTTGAGGGACGCGAGAATCGTCAGCTTGGCACACAACTACGCGCTGAGGGCGAGGGTATTTTGCGGCTTCTGGTAAAGCGCCACCTACGCTGGCGAGAGGAGGGATTGAAGGTATCCACGTCCGTCCGTGAGGCTACCCAAGCCTACCGCACTGATAGTGATCAGGTCGGGCGTTTTCTCCAAGAGTGTGCCAGGGTGGAACCCCAGGCGCAGGGCACGGCTCGTGACGTTTACCTTGCATACAGCGACTGGTGCAAGGATAACGGCGAGGAGCGTCTGAGCCATCGCGCCTTGGGATTGCGTCTGACGGAGCGGGGTATAAAGCGCCGTCGTGTTCGCGATAACAACGGAAAACCGGTTGTTAAGTATATTGGCGTAAAGCTTCGGGGGTGAGATATGGAGTCTGTTACCGTTACCGTTGTTACCTTAAAGCCGGGAATTTTGGGCATACATTTTCCTTATAGGGGTTTTGGGAAATTCGGTAACAACGGTAACGGTAACAAAGCCGCTGTGTGGGGAGTGTACCCCCGAACGCGTAGAAACACGTGGACTGCCGCAGGTCGAGGCCACAAGACGACAGCCCGAACCGTTCGTTTCCCAGTGAAAATGCGGTGCCGACACCCACAACCATATTCCCAATATGCGGCTGAAACACGCACCAGAATCCCGTTTTACAGGGCTCAGAACAGGGTTGGAACTGCCAGTTTGAAGTCATTTTTTGAAGTTCAACCCCGGTTCCGGGTGCTAAGTACCCTCACCACCAGGCCCAAAACACCTCCAAAACCAGGCCTGGGAGCGGCTATAAAGAGCCGGAACCCTCCGGGGGTACCTTGGGTACCCCCCACATGGCCCGGCTCGTTATATCCGCTCCCAGGCACTGCGCCTGCGTGCTGTGAAGCCACGTAAGGAGATCAAATGACGATGAAGAAAGTCATTAAAGACACGCGTTGGAAGAAAGGTTGCCCCAGGTCAAATCCACGTGGACGGCCACGTAAAGGGCACAGCATCGCCGACCAGTTGCGTGCCGCGGCCTCCGGTCCCGCACGTAAGCGACTTGTCCGCAGTCTCATCGAGAAGGCCGAGAACGGAAACCTACGCGCCATTGAATTGCTCTTCGCTTACCTGTTGGGCAAACCGCAAGGCGAGCCACTGGTCCACATCGACATGCGACAGCAGGACTCACAACATACCCTCGACCTGACCAAACTGAGCGACGCGGACCTGGAACTGCTACACCAGATCGTACAGCGAGCGAACCCGAACAACCCATTGCCCCCACCCACGCCCGCACCCCTACGGCTACCCGCACCACGTTCTACATCGAAGCCCGAACCCCCGCCACAGATCGAGGCACCCGTTCCCGCAGCCGAAGCACCCGTTCCCACCGGCAGCGGACCGGGTGGGGAGCCTGCTCCTCCTCAGACTCCCCACCCGGAGTTAAAGGTCATCCCAATTCGCAACCTTGGTTCCGGTGACCTTGGTACGGCGGAACTTCGCCGTCACGTTAACGAAATTGTACGACTCGATCCCCCAGGATATTGGTGATAGCTATGAAGAAACAATCAAAGAAAGCAACATCGCAGCCAGTCAAGCGGCCCGCCGACGAAGTCCGTGAGTTCCTCGCGGAGCAAAAGGCGCTCTACACAGCCCGCGACAGTGCCGAGCGGCGCGTTGCCGAGGCCGAGAAGAACCTGGACACAGCGCGCCGCAACTTAGCTGCGGCCCAGGCCGAGCGTCTTATCCAAGATCCCGACGCCGACCTGGACGGTATGGAAACCTCCGCCGAGTTCGTCTCGGCCTCCTTGCGTCTGGAAGAGTGCCGCGCCGCACAGGGTGGCATTCGTAAGCGCATTGCCGACCGCGACGCTCAGTTGCTCACCATCGCTGCGAAACTCAAGTCTGCTCGCCAACAGTACAACGCCGAAGCAATCCAGCGCTTCCTCACCGACACCTACACGCCCGCGGCCGAGGCTTTCGCTCGGGTTCTTCGCCGGGGCGCGGCGCTGGAAGCCGCGCTCGGTGAGCCGATCCCCGCACTCCATTGCTTGCCGGAGCATGAGGCCTGGTCGTCGGACACCGAGGCAAGAGAGTTCCATGACCAACACTGCGAACTGCGCAACCTAAACGAAGCGTTGATTCAGTACCAGCGGGACGCCGAAGCCCGCGTGCTTATGGCGGAGAAGGACCGAATGCGCAAGGCACCGTTCGATCCAACGGCGAAGTTTAAGGTCAGAAAGCCCTTCGTCTGTATGGGCAAGGAGTACGCGGTGGGCAGCCTTGTGGATGCGCATGACATTGCGCTGACTACGTTGGGCAAGCTCCACGGCGCTGGCTTCTTGACGACTGTGGAGCATATCTACGAGTGGGAGGCGTAACTATGACAGACAACATCGTGAAGATCGACACCGAGCAGCAACTGGTCTTCGGTTGGGCCAGCGTTGTCTTTGACCAGGACGGCCCCGTGGTGGACCGCCAGGGTGACGTTATCGACGCCAGCGAACTGGAGAAGGCTGCCTATGCGTATGTGCTGGAGTCCCGGGTCGGAGGCGAGATGCACCGCACCACGGGCGTAGCCAAGCTGGTGGAGAGCATTGTCTTCACCAAGCAGAAACAGGAAGCCCTCGGCATCGACCTGGGCAAGACCGGATGGTGGGTGGGTTTCAAGGTGACCGATCCCGACGTCTGGGCCAAGGTCAAGAAGGGTGAATTGCGTTCCTTCTCGATTCATGGGAAGGCTCGCCGGGTTTAATCGAAAGGAGTACCTATGGCAAAGCAACTGAAGGACATCGAAATTGACGAGATCTCGCTCGTGGATCGGCCAGCGAACCCTGGTGCACGGGTGCGGCTCTTCAAGCGTGAGGACCCGCTGAACAGCGGCAAAGCCCTGATCGAGAAGTGCTTGGACGCCTTCGAGAGCAACGACTACCGGGAAGTTACAAAGGAGGATTTCGAAGGGGCGCTCGACCATCTGGCGCAGGCCTGCGCCA
>JBHGAV010000039.1:0-39866 GCA_041946685.1 Bryobacteraceae bacterium
TCGACGTGCGCGTCCGGCAGCCAGGTGTGGAACGGGAACATCGGCACCTTGATGGCGAAACCGAGGAAAAACGCCCAGAAGACCCACTGCTGCATCCCCAGCGGCAGGTCCAGTTTCATCAACTCGGAAATCTCGAAAGTGTGGTATCCGAACTGCTGGAAGTGCTGGAAATAGAGCGTCAGAATTCCGAGCAGCATCAACACGCTGCCGGCCAGCGTGTAGAGGAAGAACTTGATGGCCGCATACAGCTTCCTGGGGCCGCCCCACACGCCGATGATGAAGTACATCGGCACCAGCACAAGCTCCCAGAAGACATAGAACAGGAAGAAGTCCAGGGCCAGGAACACGCCGATCATGCCCACTTGCTGGAGCAGGAACATGGCGTAGTACTCTTTCAGACGGTCCTGAACGGCGCTCCAACTCGACAGGATGGCGAGGAAGCCGACCAGCGTCGTCAGCATCACCAGCAGCAGGCTGATGCCGTCGATTCCGAGCATGTACTTCACGCCCAGGCTCGGGATCCAGTCCACCCGCTCCACCATCTGGAATCCGCCGGCGCTCTTGTCATAGCGCCAGACCAGCGGGAGCGAGACCAGGAAACCGGCAAGAGCGGCCAGGTTCGCCCAGATCCGGATCAGGTTCTTGTTCGACGCCGGAAGCAGAAGGAGGACCAGCATGCCGGCCAGCGGCGTGAACAAGACGATGCTCAGCAAGTGCTCGTTCATATCAGTGCATCAGAAAGTAGGCCAACAGCGCCAGCACGCCGGCGACGAACACCAGGGCATAGGCCTGCACCATGCCGGTCTGGAGCACGCGCATCGGATAGGAGGCCAGTTTGACCATAAAGCTCAGCAGGCGGACCGAGCCATCGATGATCCAGGTGTCCCACCAGATGGAAATCGTGGAACCGAACCGGGTCATCCAGCCGGCGCCGTTCACCCCGCCGTCCACGATCCGGTTGTCGAACCTGGCCAGCGCGCTGCCGCCGCCCTTGGCTAGGCCGTCAACGAAGAGGTACCCGTAGACCTCGTCCACGTACCACTTGTTCAGAAGGGTCGTGTAGAGACCTCCGGAGGAGCGCGCGATGGATTCGGGAAGCTGCGGCCGGTGGATGTAGAGGTGCCGCGCGAGCCAGATGCCGCCCAGGGCGACGCCGACCGAAAGCAGCATCAGCATCCACTCGACGGCTGTCGAGTGGTGTGCGCCCTCGGCCGCCTCCGCGACGATCGAGGGCACGGCCGGCTCCAGCCAGTGCTCAAAGGTTCGGAACACCTCCGGGAATGCGCTCCACAGCTTCGGCACGCCGATCCAGCCTGCCAGCGCGCTGCCCGCCGCCAGCACGGTGAGCGGCACGGTCATGGTTCTCGGGGACTCATGGACGTGCTCCGATGTGTGGTGGTCCATGCGCGGCGTGCCGTAGAAGGTCATGTTCATCAGCCGCCACATGTAGAACGCCGTCATTCCCGCCGTGACAAGCCCTACGACGAACAAGGCTTTGCTGCCCCAGGGGGAACTGAAAACCTGCCAGAGGACCTCGTCCTTGGAAAAGAAGCCCGCCAGGCCCGGTATCCCCGCGATGGCCAGGGACGCCGTGAACATGGTCCAGTGCGTAACTGGAATCTTGTCCTTCAACCCGCCCATCTTCCGCATGTCCTGCTCGCCGGACAGGGCGTGGATCACGCTGCCGGAGCCGAGAAAGAGGAGGGCCTTGAAGAAAGCGTGCGTGTACAGGTGAAAGATGGCCACCCAGTAAGCACCCACGCCGCAAGCCATGAACATGTAGCCGAGCTGACTGACGGTCGAATACGCCAACACCCGCTTGATATCGTTCTGCACCAGGGCGATCGAAGCGGCCAGGATGGCTGTGAAGCCGCCGATCACGGCGACGATGGTGGAAGTCTCCGGGGTCAGGCGGAACAGCGCGTTGGAGCGCGCCACCATGTACACCCCGGCGGTGACCATGGTCGCGGCGTGAATCAGCGCCGAGACCGGCGTGGGGCCTTCCATTGCATCCGGCAGCCACACGTACAAAGGGAACTGGGCCGACTTGCCCGTGGCCCCGACGAACAGCATCAGCGCCATCAGGCTCAAAATGCCGAAGCCCGCGGTCTCGGCGGCGAACTTGCCGCTCCCGAGAGCCTGGTTCACGTCCAGGAAGCGGACCGAGCCGATCAGACCGAACATCAGCAACATGCCGATGATGAAACCCGCATCGCCGATGCGGTTCACGATGAATGCCTTATTGGCGGCGTCACTGGCCGACTTCTTGTGGAAATAGAAACCGATCAGCAGGTAGCTGCACAGCCCCACTCCCTCCCAGCCCACGAACAGCAGCAGGTAGTTGTTGGCCAGCACCAGCATCAGCATGAAGAACACGAACAGGTTCATGTATCCGAAAAACCGGTAATACCCGCCTTCGTGCCCCATGTAGCCGATCGAGTACACATGGATAAGGAACCCTACGCAGGTGACCACCAGGATCATCACCGAACTGAGCGGGTCAAGCAGGAAGCCCCAGTCCGCCGCGAACCGCCCGAGCGTCCCATCGGCCAGGTGGAACGGCAGGCCGGCCACCCAGGTGTGCTGGATGACCTGATGGACGTGCCCTGGCTTGGATGCCAGCTCCGCTACCGCTGCCGCCGACAGCAGGAAGGAGGCCAGCACCGTGCCCGGGCACAGCAGGCTGATCACGGCCTTGGCGTGCCGGTCTACCTGCTTGCCCACCAGCAGCATCGCGGCGGCGCCGGCCAGCGGGAACAGCGGAATGAGCCAGATCAGATCGAGGAAACTCATCGGCGCGTCCTCACCATTTCAGCAGGTCCACCTCGTCGGCCAACACCGTCTCCTTGTTACGGAACAGCGCGATCAGAATCCCCAGGCCGACGGCCGCTTCCGCCACGGCCACCGTGATCACGAAGATTGCGAAGATCTGCCCGTGCACCTGCTGGAAGTGGCGGGAGAAGGCGACCAGGTTGATGTTGACCGCGTTGAGGATCAGCTCGATCGACATCAAGATGATCACGATGTTCCTGCGCGCCAGGACCCCGATCGTCCCGATGAGCAGCAGCGCTGCGCTCAGGATCAGGTAGTGAACGGTCGTTATCGGATGCAGCATCAAACCCTCTTCTTTGCCATCACCACGCTACCGACGATGGCCACCAGCAACAAGATCGACGCAACCTCGAAGGGAACCAGGTATTGCGAGAACAGTACGTCGGCGAGCCGCTCCGTGTTTCCCTCGGCTGCCGCCGCGGGCATGGCCGGCCTGGCGAACTGGAAGGCGGCGGCGCCCTTGCGGATGAAGTAGATCACCACCGCACCGGCCGCCAGCGCGCAAACCAGGGCCACGGCCCATTGGCGGCTGAACTGACGCTCTCTGGCGGCCTCGTCCAAGTTCACCAGCATGATCACGAAGAGGAACAGGAGCATGATGCCGCCGACGTAGAGGATGATCTGCACCGCGAACAGGAATTCCGCGTGCTGCAACAGGTACAGTCCCCCCACGCCGGCGAGCGACACGATGAGCCAGATGGCGCTGTGCACGGCGCTCCGCCGCGTCACGGTCAGCACCGCGCCGCCCAGCGTCATCAGGGCGAAGAGATAAAAGAAAACAGTGTCCATCATCGAAACGCGCCCATCCGCTCCCTAGCGGTCGCGGCTCAGTACTCGTACCGGGTCGGCTTGGGCCCTTCTTCCAGCATCTGCCGGTCCCAGATTGCGCCTTCCCGGGAATAATTCGCCAGTTCGAAATCCTGTGTCAGCTCCAGGGCGTCCACCGGACAGGCATCCTCGCACAGACCGCAGAACATGCAGCGGGAGGTGTCGTATGTGAACGTCGTCAGTTCCTTCCGCCGGGTCTGCTCATTTCGCTCGCTGCCGACCACGATCAAATTCTCCGGGCAGGCAACGGCGCACAGATTACAGGCGATGCACAGCGTCTCGCCGGTCTCGGGGTTCGTGTTCAGCCGCGGCGCGCCCCGGAAGCGCTCGGCGATCTTCGGCCTTTCGGCCGGATACTGCTCCGTACAGACGAACTTGGTCGGCTGGTACCCGAACGTGACGCGGAGGCCCTCCAGCAGGTCCACCAAGAAGATGGTGCGCAGGAGTTTACGCACTAGCGGTCCACCTCGCCCAGCACAATATCGATCGTACCAATGATCGCCACCAGATCCGCGACCAGCGCCCCGCGAGCCATCTTGTCGAGCGCCTGCAAGTTCACAAATGAGGGAGGACGTATGCGGACCCGATACGGCTGTGTCGTTCCGTCGCTCACCACGAAGTACCCCAGTTCTCCCTTGGGAGCCTCCACCGAGACGTAGACCTCGCCCACCGGGGGCTTGATCACCTTGGGGACCTTGGCCATGATCGGCCCTTCCGGAAGCCGGTCCAGCGCCTGCCGGATGATCCGCACCGCCTGCCGCATCTCCTCCATGCGGACCAGGTACCGATCGAACGTGTCGCCGCTTTCTCCGGTTGGAATGTCGAATTCGTACTGCTCGTATCCGCTATAGGGCTGCGCTTTGCGCAGGTCCCACTTCACGCCCGCGGCGCGCAGCATCGGTCCGGTGACCCCGTACGCCTTGCAGTCTTCGGCATTGAGAACGCCCACGCTCTTCATCCGCCCTACCAGGATGCGGTTGCCCGTCAGAAGCTGATCGTACTCGGCGAGCCTGGGCGGAAGCCAGTCGCAGAACTTCCGGCACTCGGCCTCGAAGCCCTCGTAGAGCTCGTACTGCAAGCCGCCGATGCGGAAGGCGTGAGTGGTCAGCCTGGCGCCGCAGTACTTCTCGAAGATGTCCATGATCATCTCCCGCTCGCGGAAGGTGTAAAAGAGCGGGGTGGTGGCGCCGATATCGAGGCAGTGCGTGCCGAGCCAGACCAAATGGCTGGAGATGCGGGTCAGTTCGGTGAGGATGACGCGGATCGCCTGGGCGCGCGCCGGGACTTCCACGCTCAGCAACTTCTCGACCGCCAGACAATAGCCGAGGCCGTTGGAGATGGAGGCGACGTAGTCGGCCCGGTCCACGTAAGGCACGTACATCGCGTAGGTGCGGTTCTCGCCGATCTTTTCGAGCCCGCGGTGCAGGTACCCGATGACGCACTCCGTGCCCCGGACCCGCTCGCCGTCCAGCTTCAAGATCACGCGCAGCACCCCGTGGGTGGACGGGTGCTGCGGGCCCATATTCAGGACTAGTTCGGTGGCATCGAGAAAGGTGGATTCCGCCATCTTATTGCGCGCTCTCGATTCCGAGATTCTGCCTTACCCAGGCCTCATCCTGCTTCACGATCGGGTAGTCCTTCCGCAACGGGTGCCCTTCCCACTCCTCGGGCAACAGAATTCGCCGCATGCAGGGGTGTCCCTCGAACTCGATCCCGAACATGTCGAACACCTCGCGTTCCAGCCAGTTCGCGGTCAGATGGACCCCCACGGCCGTGGGCGGCTGAAACCCCTCGGCGATCCTGGTCTTCACGCGGATGCGGTGGTTGCGCGAGAAGCTGTAGAGGACGTAGACGAGGTCGAATCGCTCCGCGCGCTTGGGGTAGTCGACCGCCGTGATATCGACCAGGTAGTCGAAACCCGATTCCGTCTTGAGAAACTCCAGGATGGGGATGACGGAACCGGGCACTACCACCAGGAAGTCCTGGCCGAGCTGAGTGGCAGATTCGATTATCTGCCCGCCGAAGCGCTCCTGAAGGGTACGGGTCAGATCACTTTCCCATGGCGATGAAGCCGCCAGGGGAGGCGCTTTGGGCGCGGCTGGAGCGGCAGGGGCAGTCGGGGTCTTTCCTTCCGGTCTGGGCTGGTCAGCCATTGGAGGTTAAGGGAAGAATTCCTAGCTTACAAGGCTGGATTCCGGGGTGTCAAACGGACCCGGAAGGGGGGCAACATCACACTTCGCATGGCGTAAGCTGATGGTTTGGCCATGTTCGAGCCCGTAGCCGAGACTTCCATCTGGCGATCCTTCCGGCCCACGTTGCGCTACTGGATGGAGACGGAAGTCCATGTGTACGCTTTCGCCGTGGCCGCCTCCGTGCTGCTCTCCTTCGTGCCGTTCCTTATCGTGATCCTGTCTCTGTGCCGGCACGTTCTGAAGTGGCGCGCCGCCGTCGACGCCATTCATCTCGCGCTGGCCGACTACTTTCCGGGACCGCTGGCGGACTTCGTGCAACGCAACGTGGATGTCGCGGTGGCGCGCGGGCCGTTCCAGGTTACCTCGCTGGTTCTGCTCCTGCTGGTAGCCAACGGGGTGTTCGAGCCGCTGGAGGTGGCCCTCAATCGCGCCTGGGGGGTGCCGAAGCACCGCAGCTACTGGCGGAATCAGCTCATCAGCCTGGGGCTGATCTTCGCCTGCGGCATCCTGGCCATGGCTTCGACGCTATTTACAGCGCTGAACTACTCGGTGTGGCCCAAGTTGCTGGGCGCCAGTAGCCCTGTCGTGGAAACGGTGGGCTTGCTCTTCTTCAAGATGGCTGCCGTTCCGTTGTCCATGTTCATGCTCTTTCTGGTGTACTGGCTGCTGCCGAACCGGAAGGTGCCGCCCAGGCTGGTGATTCTGCCGGCGATCGTTGTGGGGTTTGGCCTGGAGGCGTTGAAGTACTTCAACCTGCTGACTTGGCCCCTGCTGCAGGCCAAGCTCTCCCGGGAGTACGGCCCGTTTGTCTACTCGGTGAGCATCATCCTGTGGAGCTTCTTTGCCGCTCTGTTGGTGCTGGGAGGAGCGGAGTGGTCGGCGCGCCGGGGCGCCTCGGAAGCCACGGAAGCCTGAGCGGGAAGAAGCGATTGCGCCGGGCCCCCGAACCCGATACACTGTGGATGGAGTTGGTAATCATCCCGCAAATAATGGAAGGGTAAAGCCATATGCCAACGCAGCAGGATCTGACGCGTCGTAATTTTGTTAAGACTGCCGGTACAGTTACAGCCGCCACCGCAGCCAGTGTGGTCTCAGCCCCAGCCGTGCAGCGGGCCCGGGCGGCCGGGGACCAGGTGGCCTACGGGTTGGTCGGCGTAGGAGCCCGAGGCAGCTATCTACTGCGGCACATGGCCGGCCTTCCCAACGGCCGCTGCGTCGCGCTTTGCGATGTATATGCGCCGAACCTGGCCAACGGAGTGAAGACGGTTGGCGGCAATCCCCGGGCCTACAAGACGCACGAGGAGTTGCTTGCGGACAAGGAAGTGGAGGCAGTCATCGTCACCACCCCGCTGTATGCCCACTTCCCGGTCACGCGCGACGCACTGCTGGCGGGAAAACACGTCTTCTGCGAGAAGAGCCTGGTTTTCAAGCCGGAAGAGATTCACGCATTGCGCGCCCTGGCCAATGAGAGGTCAAAGCAGATCCTCCAGGTCGGCTTGCAGAGGCGCTACAGCAAGTTCTACCAGGCGGCCAAGCAGATGGTGGCCAAGGGCCTCATCGGCAACGTGACCCACGTGACGGCGCAGTGGCACCGGAACACCTTCGCCAACGATCCGTGGAACAAGCCCCTGCCGAAGGACCGTACGGACCGCGAGGTGAACTGGCGCAAGTACCGTGACCTTTCGGGTGGCCTGACCGCCGAACTGGGATCCCATCAGATTGACATCGCCGACTGGATGTTCGGAGCGACGCCGGAATTCGTCGTGGGCGTCGGCGGGCTGAACTTCATCAAGGACGGCCGGAACATCTACGACAACATCCAACTGATTCTCCAGTATCCGAAAGGCCAGAAGTGCATCTACACCTCGATTACCACCAATAAGCACCTCTCGCTGTTCCAGGGGACGCGCACGGAGTTCGGGGAGACCATCCTCGGGACCGAGGGCTCGATCGAGATCACCGTCGGCACCGACGCCGAGCCGGCCATCGCCCTGTGGTACAACGAGCCGAAGCCCGCCAAGGCGGCCCCGGCCAGCACGGCGAAGAAGGAGGAGACCGTTGCTGGCGCGAGCATGGCTAGCACCGGCCGCGGCGGAAGAGGCTTCCCCATCCTGCTCGACAGGGACCAGATGCGCGGCGACGAATCGTTCCTGGAGAAGGAAATGAAATTCGCCCGCCGCTGGCTGTATTCCAAGGGCATCATGCTGCCGGAGGAAGACCGCAACCCGGTGGACGTGCAGATGGAGAGCTTCTTCGACGCCTGCCGCACCGGCAAGCGTCCGCTGGCCGACCTGGAAGTGGGGCTGGCGGACGCCGCCATGGTGATCCTCTCCAATCTGGCGATGGATGAGGGCCGCCGCGTCTACTTCAACGAGATGGACAAGATGGGCCGGGGCGAAAACGGCAAATCCAAGCCGATCACCTAGGAATTCGCGGAAGGACAGAAGCAAGCGCCTCGAAGTCCACGTTGCCGCCGGAGAGAACCACTCCGGCGGCATCTGCGTGTTTGGGCACCTCAGGCTGTCACGGATTGAAGCCGCTGCAACGCCGGTGCTATTGTGGTCCAAGCCGGGCGGTTAGCTCAGTTGGTCAGAGCGCCTGCCTTACAAGCAGGAGGCCACTGGTTCAAGTCCAGTACCGCCCACCAGACCTTGCCTTGCGCGGCTCATGCCCGTTTCAGAACCGGTAGCGGGTGCTGAAGAACCAGTTCCGGCCGGATTCGGGATAACCGGCCGTGTAGTAGTAGTTCCGGTCAAAGAGATTCCGCACGCCTGCCTGAATGGAGAACCCCGCCGCGATGGGCACAACCACTCCCAGATCCGCAGTGCTGTACGAGGTCGAGAAGGCCAAGTTGCCGGGCGCGGTCCTGTACGTTGTATCTTGCAGAACAATGCCGCCCTCATATCGGTAGCTGGCAAGTGCCAGTACATCATGCGGCAGCCGGAATGTCGCGTTCGAGATCACTTTGTTCTTGGGATACGTGGGTAGAATTTGGACGGCAGTGAGCACCTGACTGACGTCGATATTGCCGCCGAATTCATACAGCATCTTGCGATTGAGATAGGAGTAGTTCGCGTCCAAAGTCAGGCGCGGGACCGGGGAAGTGCGGACACTGACCTCAACTCCCTGATGTGTCTGCCTGGCGATGTTCACGTTCTGGCTACAGTATCCGGTCTGAGTGCCGGTACTGCTCGGACAGAGGGATCCGGGGTCCTTGACGTAGGCGGATTGGATCGCGTCCCGCAAACGGTTATAGAAGTACTCCACCTGCACCAACGTCCGCGCCGGCAAGACGTGCGAATAGCCGGCGTTGATGCTGGTGTTGTGTTCCGGTTTCAGATCAGGATTTGGAATGCCGGTGCCAAGCTTATAGGAGTAGCTTTCCTTGAGCAGGGGGAAACGGCTCCGGTCGGCTACTGTAAGAAAGAGGCTGCCAAGCGTTGTGAGATCGTAGGACACGGATGCCTGTGGATTGTAGCTCCACACATGAGCGGTGCAGCCGGAGAAGGACGTGTTTCCGGGGTCGGCCGCGCACGTCACGGGCACGAGGGCGGTCTCAGCCACATTGAGTTTCTGAATCCGCAGTCCCTTCATGTGGTCCGTGCTGAAGCCCACGGAGGCGCGCGTCCGCGATGACACGGTGATCAGATCCTGGAAGCCCATCGACAGCGTCTGGGCCCTGTTGAGCAACGTCGGCGTGAAGTACGGGTAGGGAGACCTTGCCGGGTATTCGAGCGTCTCTTTGTGGTTGTCGTCCCGGAAGTGGAAGGACGCGCTGGCCAGGTTCCGCGGCCAGGCCCGAGTGGTGAATTCCGTGGAGCCGCCCGCGCTGTGGTCGTCATAGTAACTGTGGTTCGACGTGCTCTTGTTCATGCTCGAGAAGGTCGCACTGTCGTAGAAGGCCATCTGGTTGTTGAACTGGTCGTAGTAGGCGCGGAACTTGATGGAGGCGGATTCCCCGACAGGCGTGCCCGTGATGAGGTAGTAGGCGGTCTTGTTCCAATATGGCCACCGCCGGTAGGCGTAGGCGTTGAAGATCGCTGCGGAATTGGGGCCGGCATACAGCGGTACACCCTTCTCTGCCTTCTGGTTGATCCAACTGAAGACGTATTGATGCGCGCTCTTCGGCGTCCATCCGAAGCGCCCGGTGTATTTCGCGTCGCGGCTGTCGGAATTGAGGCGCTTGTACGTCGGTTGGAAAGCGTTCAGGGTGAACTTGCCGGAAAGCGGGACAAAGTCGGTTTGCTGCCAGTCGAAGGTGCCCTGGACGTAAAATCTGCTCCATCGGGAGCCGAGGTTGACCGATGACAGCAGCGTCCCCGCCGAACCGGTCCCCATCATCACGTCCGCCTGAAGCTTCTCCTGCGGCTGCCTGGTGACCAGGTTGATGGCGCCCCCCATGCCGTTCGGGCCGAGCAAGGGCGAGGCATAGCCCTTGGATACCTGGATCTCAGCGACATCGCTCGAAAGAAACCGGTTGAAGTCGATCGTGCCGTCGTAGGGCATGCTGACCTGGATGCCGTCGATATAGAACGGCACCTGACCTCTCGAAGTGAACCCCCGCAGTCGAACGGCAGCCTCATTTCTGCCTGCGGAGACGTGGTCTACGGCCACTCCCGGCACGTAGTCGAGCGCAGCGGCGACGCTGAAGGCCTGGCGGTTGATGATCTCGCTGGGGTCAACGCTGGCGGCGACCGGCGAGAGAGGCGACGCCTCCGCCGTGACCGTGACCATCGTAACCCCCATCTCAAATGGCCTATTGGGGTCCGCTTCCAGGATCCCGGCCATGGCCTTGGTGAGAGCGGCGACCTGATCACGGAGCTGCTCAGCGTCCCAGGGCTCCGGCGGAGCCGGCCGCAATTCGACCTGCGTGTCCGGGCGCATCTTCAGCCAGAGCTCGACCCCCTTGCGAATCTGCACGATGGCGGCCCTGTGGGCCGGAAGTTCGCCGGCGGGGGCGCTGCTGAGATAGTCGAGCTCAGCCGACCACTGGAGCATCTGCTTGGTCTGCGCTTGCAGACAGGGATGGAGGAGCAGGAGGACGGCCGCGGCGAGCGCACGCCGCGCGGCGACAGCGCCACCGGAGTTCTTGAGCAGCACCAGCTCTTGTTCTTTTAGAAAAAAGCGCATGGAAGTCTTCTTTACAAGACGATGTCTTTGATATGATACCAGTGTCGTCATTTCGATCAAGCTCTCCAAGGAAGGCATAAGTGCAAACCTGGACGAAACACGCGGCTTTTCTGGCCATTCTTCTTCTGGTTGTTCCGGCTGCCGGCGCGGGGCCGGGCAAGTTCTACATCGTTGGGATGGGCACGGCTCCCGACCTCATCACCGTGCGCGGAGTGGAGGTCATCAAAAAGGCGGACATCATTCTCCTTGAGGAGCCGTCCGAGAGAGAGTACTGGAAGGAATTCATCGGCGACAAGGAGGTCATATACTGCCCCCATGGCGCCCGGGTCGGCCTTGGCCTGGAGCCGAAGGAGGTCCAGGACCCGGACATCAGGGCCATTGTGGAGAGAAACGCCAGCCATCGGCAGGAGACCGTGAAGAAGGTCCGCCAGGCGGTGGAGGAAGGGAAAATCGTTGCCGCCCTGGAGGGTGGGGATCCCATGATGTACGGCACGACCTTTTACCTCGAGATGCTGCCGAAGGACTTCCCTTCGGAGATCATTCCGGGCATCGGCGCCTTTCAGGCCACCACCGCCGCAGTGAAGATGAGCCCGGTGTTCGGCTATGACACCAGTTCCGTCATCGTGACGATGGACGACTGGACGGGTCGCAAGGACGTTAATGAAAAGCTGATGGCGACGCAGTCGAGCATGATCATCTATACTATGAATCTCGACTACCCCCGGCTGTTCAACTCGCTCAAGCGGCACTATCCAGCATCCACCCCCGTCGCCGTCGTCTCCTACGGTGGAGACCTGGGAAGACAGCAGGTCGTGCGCAGCACGGTCGGCCGCTTTCTGACGGAAGTGGACTACAAGAGGCTCCCGGCCGATGCGCACACAGTCCTGGTCGGGAAATTCCTGGAGGTTGGGCAGGCCCGCAAGGACGCCCTTCTCGGCGCGAGAAGACAGATCGAGCGAAGACACGGAGCGACTCCGACTACCCGGTGAGCACGGCGGGCGGCGGCACACGCATGCGTTTCACGAATATACTGCGGCTGATGCTGGGCCTTGCCATCTGCCTTCCGTGGGGGGGCCATGCCGCGAAGAAGGACGGCGGCTTTATCGTGTATCCGGGCGCGCCGGGATCACCCGGCCCGGTCGTGTTCAGTCACCTGTCGCACGGCGCCCGCAAGGCAGGCTACGACTGCGCGGCGTGCCATGCCGCGGCCGCGGTGGACACGATCAAGGTGACGATGGACGAGATCCGGCAGGGCCGGGCCTGCGGCGCCTGCCACGACGGCCGAGTCAAGGGTCCGCGCGGACGGTCGGCGGCTGCGCCGGTTGAGGACTGCCAGACCTGTCACATGCCCGCCGCCGATGTGGTCATAGCACTGAAACGCATGGACCCGGTTCCGTTCTCGCACGTGTCTCACCTTGGGGTCGTTGCCGGCAAGAAGCTCTCGAAGCCGGCAGGCTTCTCCTGCGGCGATTGCCACCCCGCGCCATTCGACCTTGCCGCCAGGGGCTCGAGCGGCATGCAGCTCCCTCACGACAGGGGTGGGTGTGCCCAGTGCCACAACGGACGAAAGCGGCGCGACGGTCTGCCGGTGGCGTTCGCCGCGAACACGCGCTGCCTCGCCTGCCACAAACCTCCTGAGCCTCCTTCCGCGGTGCGGTAGCCGTCCAGGGCCTGACCGCTCTGCGGCGCGTGGGGAGCGAAATTCGTGCATGGCGATCAGGAAGCAGGTCGCCGGCTGCCTCCACGGAAGCTCGCCAGTGCCTGGAGCGCGCGCCGGCGGGCGGCGGCATGCTCGACGATCGGAGCTGGGTACTTTTCTCCCTTCTTCAGTTCCGGCACCCAGCGTTCAACATACCTGCCATCGGGATCGAACTTCGCTGCCTGGACGGTTGGATTGAAGATCCGGAAATAGGGGGCGGCGTCGGCGCCACAGCCTGCGACCCATTGCCAGCCGAACGTGTTGTTGGCCAAGTCGGCGTCCAGCAGGGCGTCCCAGAACCAGGCCGCGCCCTCGTGCCAAGCGATTAGTAGATGCTTGACCAGGAACGAGGCGGCCACCATTCTCACCCGGTTGTGCATCCAGCCCGTTTGTCGCAGCTCGCGCATTCCGGCGTCCACGAGCGGGTAGCCGGTCCTGCCTTCCGTCCACGCCTCCAGCAGCCGCCGATCCATCCGCCACGGGAAGGACGCGAACTCTTGCCGAAGGGCCTCCCGCGGCGAGCCCGGATGGGAATGCAGGATGTGATACGCAAACTCGCGCCAGCCGAGTTGCCGGAGGAAGGCCTGGGCTCCCGCTCGGCTAGTGCCCATTGTCCCCAACATTGCTAGCCACACCCGGCTGGGACTGATCTCTCCAAAGTGCAGGTGCGGCGACAGCCGAGAAGTACCCTCAATGCCAGGTAGGTCCCGGCTTGCGGGATATGAGGCAAGCGCCTCACGGAGGAATCGCTCCAACTGCCGTCGCGCCCCCGGTTCGCCGGGTTGCCAATGCTCACCGAGCTGGTTCGCCCCACCGTATGCACGGTCAAAGCCAAGCTCCCGAACCTCCAGCGAGGGTGGCCACCTCGCCGGCGAAGCTATGCGTCTCGGCGCATCCTTCCCGGACGCCGGCACGAAGGTGGCCTGAAAGGCGCGCCAGAAGGGGGTGAAAACACGGAACGGCTGCCCGGCCTGGTTACGGACCGAACCAGGATCCACCAGCAGCGAACCGTTGAAGCCGTTCGCGAGCAATCCCTGCTTGCGAAAGCTTGATTCCAGCCGGGCTTCCAGCGCCACCGCGGCAGGCTCGTAGCGGCGATTCCACAGGACGGCTGCCGCACCTGTCTCCGAAATGAGCCTCTCCAGCGCCTCCGTTGTGGGGCCTCGCCGTATGATCAGGCGCGAGCCGCGCTTGGCCAGTTCTATGCCAAGAGCCTCCAGGGAGCGGCCAAGCCACCATCTCGATGACGCACCCGGAGTCCACTCGCCCTCGTCTTCGGGGGCCCAGATGAATACGGGGATCACGGGACCACGCCGTTCCAGCGCGGCTACCAAGGCCGGATTGTCCGATAGGCGCAGGTCCTGCCGGAACCAGACCAGGACCGGCGCCGGGATCGCAACGGACACAGGGCCTCCTTTGAGAGGATTCAACTTTGAGGATACTCGCCAGGCGGGAAAGAATTGGAGGGCAGGCGCGGGGCCTGCCCTCCAGGACAAATCAGAAGATGATCTTGGCGCCGATTTCGATCTGACGGCCGGTGACACTGCCCAACTGGCGCAGCGCCTTCCCGAACGTTCCGCTGGTGATCGTCAAGTCGGGATTGGCCCGGTTGAGCCGGTTGGTCAGGTTGTAGGCCGAGCCTTTCAGCTCGAACTTCCATCCCTCCCTGATCGTGAATTGCTTGGAGAGAGTGCTCTGCATCTCCCAGTAGATCGGTCCGCGGATTTCAGGATAGTGATCCGGGTTGGTGCGCGGTGTGAAAGAAGGAAGCACCTTGAACTTCGACGTATCGAACCACTTGTCGGGTGTCGGATTGTCGATCGTCGGGTCCCCGCTAACCTCCGCCGCGCCAAACCGCAGGTACTGGCCCGAGTTGAAATACCAGGCCGAGACGATCTGCCATCCGCCCAGGGCCATGTCCAAGGCTCGCGGCGCATCCGCCAGGAACCTCCGTCCCTTGCCGAACGGGACCTGATAGGTGCCCGCAATGGATACCCGGTGATGCGGATTCGGGCTATCCAGGTAGGTCAGGCGATCCAGGTAGGCGTCGAGCGGGTCCAGGTACCAAGCCCCAAACCCCGTAATCTGCACAGTTGAGGCCGCGTTCGATCCAAGGATTTGGGTCTTCTCGCGGATGTAGGAGTAACCCACCAGGAAGTTGAACCCGTTGGCAAACGACCGCTGGACCTTGAGATCCCAGGAATAGTACTGGGTCTTGGCGCCAGGCTTGAACGCTTCCCATAGGTTCCCGTACTGCGGCCGCTGCACGAGGAGTTGCGTGATCGGGACCGTCTTCAGGTTCCGGAATTGCCCCGGGAACTGGGCCGGCGTGAGGTAGTTGTAGAAGGGATTGGCTACGTTGACCGCGGTCGCTCCCTTGTAGGTATAGCCGATTCTCGGGTCGACCTGGTTGTAGTTCCAGGCGTAGTTCAGATTGTGACCGAAGGTGGCGAACATGCCCAGGTCGACGATGATGCGGTTGGGCAATTCGCGGGAGAAGTTGAGGTTGAAGCGGTCGTTCACCGGACGGGAGTAGTTCATCCCGTTCCAGCCAATGTTCGGCACGCCCAAGCCTACCACCGCGCCCTGATCTCTGCCGCCCGGAGCGACCAATGGATTGACGCCCGCCGGGAAGGGATTCGAAACCACAGCCTGGGGCACGCCGGAGTTCAAAGGCAGCGGATTCTGCTGCTTGTCGTAGCCGGCGTACATCGGCTGCATCAGGTTGACCGCCTCAAAGCTGCCGTAGGGAGGGCCGGTGTAGTTGAACGCCGCCGGCGTGACGTAGCGCGCATAGCCGAAGCGCAGCGACGTCCGGTCGTTAAGCCTGTAGGCGATGCCCGCGCGCGGCATCAGCACGAGCTTCTGCGACGGCCAGATTCCAGGCCTGTCTTTCGAGGTGAAGACCCATGCGCCGGTCCAGCTATGGGGCGTGCTGAGCATCGACGTGACGGCTGACGGCATCGCGGGCGGGGCCGATGAGATGGCGGGTGTCGGAACCGAGAAGTCCGGTCCGATGGACAACTGGTGGAGCGGATCGTGCCAAGGGGTCTCATACTCATACCGGAGGCCCAGATTCAAGGTGATGTTCCGGGTCGGCTTCCAGTCGTCGTGGATGTAGGTTGCGTAGTATTCGGTCCGGTTCTGATTCAAAGGCGCCGCGACTGCCTGGCTGGTATCGGTGATCACGCCGAGCAGCAATGTCGCGAATGCATTACCGGAGGTGGCCGTGTTGGGATTGAGGAACGTGTTGGCGGTCACTGCCGGGTCGAACACGAACTGATTCCCTGCCACCGCCAGCAGATGCCCGCCCGTCCTGCGCCACTCGAAGCCGGTCTTGAGATAGTGCTTGTTGCGCATGTTCAGGATCTGGGTCGAAAAGCTGCTGCCGTTCGGGTGCTGACTCCAGATGTTCGGGCCGCCCCGGCCCATATTCCCACCGCTCTTGCCCGTAACATTGATGCTGGGCAGGTAGGTCGGGAACACATCGGGCGGATACCGGTAGGCCGCGAACCAGTCGTTGCCCGGCCAGTACTTCTCGAGCGGCTTGTCATTCGCGTTCTTCGACTTGAACTCATCTATGAAGTAGCGATGGTCGCCACGGAAACTGATGACTGTGGACTGGCTGAACGTCCAGATCGCCTCTCCCGCCAGTACGAAGCCATCGCGCTTGCTGCCGCCCTGCACGTACAGCGGGCTGACTTCCTGCAAGGGCGAAGGCTGGACAATGTTGGTCCTGTAAAGACTGGGCCGCGCGAAGACCCTCCACTTGTCGTTGACGTACCAGTCCACGCGGTCCGAAATGTCATAGTAGTTCGTGATCGTGTTCGTGATCGCGCTGAAATTGTTGGTGCCCGTAATGTCGTCCGGTGTGCGATTGGGGCTAAGAAACTCGCTCAGCCACCGGGCGCCCAGAGAATCGAACTTCGTAGACGGGATCTTGTTTCCGGGGAAGGGCGTGCGGGTGACGGCGCTGGTCGTGGGATCGAAGATCGTAGTGTATGGATCGTAGATTGTGAGCAGTGAGCCGGTCCTGGTCAGTGACTGCGAGAAATCACCGGTCTTCTCCAGGGCTGTTGGCACGGTCTTCAGGCCGACCGAGGGCTGCCGGGGCTTCTGCACCTCCCAACTGAAGAAGTTGAAAATCTTGTTCTTCAGGACGGGGTGGCCTACGGCGACACCATAGATGTTGTTGCGCTGAGCGGACTTGGTGCCTGTCGTGCGGTCGGTGACGGCGTTGAATGCCGGGTTGCGGCCGAGCCAGAACACGCTGCCGTGGAATTCGTTCGTGCCTGCCTTGGTAGCCATGCTGATGGTGCCGCCCGCGCTGTGCCCCACGCTGGCATCCACCGAGTTCTTCTCCACGTTGGCTTCCTGTACAGCGTCCGCGTTGGGAACCCAGGCGACCTTGTAGCCAACCCCAATGGGGCTGCCGTCCACCAGAAGGTTATTCTTCAGGTTAGTATTGCCGCCCAGTTCGACGCTGTTGGCCGAGTAGCTGTTGTACGGGTTCATTTCGCCGCGGCGGGTCTCGGTCGCCGAGGGCATCAGCAGCGTGAGCTTGAAGGGGTTCCGGTCGAAACGGGGCAACTCGGTTGTCAATACCGTGTCGAGTGTGAGCGTATTGTTGGCCGTGTTGAATTGGACTTCCGTGACGTTGCCGGTCACGGTCACGCTTTCCTGCACTCCGCCAAGCTTCAGGGTCGCGTCCACGGTAATGTCGCCCAGTGCCCGGATCTCCATGTTTTCCCGAGTGAAACGGCTGAAACCGGTCGCCTCAATTGTGATCGTGTAGACACCCGGGTCCACGTAATCGAACCGGTAGAGCCCGGTGTCGTTGGTCTGCCGGACGGTTTTCACGCCGGTGTTGATGTTGAGCAAAGTTACGTTGGCGCCGACAATGGCGGCGTTGCTGGAGTCCACAACCAGGCCCTGTACCCGCGCGCGAGAATCCTGAGCGCTCAGGTTGAACGCGAACAGCCCCACAATGGCCAGGGCGAGAACCAGCTTCACACACATCTGCCTTCTCATCTCGGTCCTTTCTCCTCTCCCTTTCAACCTCGTACTACCCCAGAAGCGTTCTTCAACACGTGCACACCCCGCACCCCCGATGTGCGCACGTAGTCATGGAACCAGATTCCCCCCTCCCAAGCAAGTACATAACGGTTAAGGCTGTTAATTAACGCTGGTGTCGAGGGTTAATGTTCGCAAATGGCGCGTGCGATCACGGGTCCTGGAAAGGTCGCTCCGGAGCCCCCGCGCGATGTAATATGAAGTGGGCTCCGAGGCGGAGATTCTCGGACCCGGCATCGAGAGCAAGGAGAACGACACTGATGAATCGTAGGAACTACCTCAGAGCCATGGCCGTAGCGCTTCCCGCCGCTGCATTGCCGGCGGCCGAGAAACCACCCATACAGCTTCATTGCGATCTCGAACTGATTCCGGCCCGCGAGAAGCAGATGCTCGAGACATACCACAAAGTCTTCAAGCCGGCCATCAGCAAGCAGCCCGGTTTTGTGTCCGTGCGGCTGCTGAAGCTGACAGCCGAGAAGCAGGGTAAGGCGCCAGCAGGCTGCCCCTACAGGCTCGTGATCAGCTTCCAGACCGAGGAGCAGAGGCTCACCTGGGTCGCCACGCCGCTCCATCAGAAGGCATGGGGCGCCATGGAAGAGACGCTTAAGGGGATCAAGTTTACGGCCCTGCTCTACGATCCGGTGGACTGAGCGGCGCCAATCCCAGGGGTCCCTTGATGCAGCCCCGATGCCGCCCAACGGCCGGCCAGCCCGGTGCCGGACCCCGTCGAGCTCCACAAAGGGAGAGCAGGCGCAGGTAAGGAAACGCGTGTCGTCGTGCGGCAAACGGTAAGGGACAACGACACGGTGGCGGCTCCCCGTGGCTCGCCAGCCGGATTGGGCGCCAGATTCTCATCCTTGCCTTGTGGAATGACTGCGCGGTGCTCACGAGGTAGTCGGGCGGGTTGCACACCCCAGCAATGGATCAGCGCGCGGGCATGGGTGCAAGGCTGCCTGGACCACCGGGACACCGGCCTGCCTCCTGGAGGCAAGGTCGCTCGGAATGCGGTGGCCTTGCCCTACCGACAGGGGAGTGGACACACTGCTCCTGTACTTTGTCAACCCCGCTCGGCGAATTGCGACAACTTGGAGAAGACCTTGCGCATCTGAGGGTAGATCTCCCGGTAGATTCCCAACAACTCCGAGTAACGGGCGGCGCTATCGGGTGAAGGTATCGTCTCCCGGGTGATCTCGCCGCTCATCGCCTCGGCAGCGTCCGGCGCGCCCGGAAACCATCCCGCGCCCACTGCAGCACACACGCCTGCGCCCAGGCTCGAAGCCTCGACCGTCGTCGATCTCCGGACGACCTTGCCGCAGGCATCGGCGACAATCTGACACCACAGATCACTTGCGGCGCCTCCTCCGATGGCGATGAATTCGCGGACCTCAACTCCGGTGCGCTGCTCGATCATCCCGGTCACCAGGGCCTGTTCGAGCGCGATGCCCTCGAGGATCGACCGGTAGATGTGTCCCAGGCGGTGGGATGCCGTCAGGCCCGCGAAGCATCCCCGGGCCTGCGGGTCCCAGTACGGTGTCATGACCGCACCCCAATAGGGCAAGGTGAGCAGTCCCTGGCTGCCGATGGGCACCTTGGTGGCATCGGCTTCCAGGCGGCTGTAGATCTCCTTGTCCTCGGCCGGCGCCTGGCACACTTGGCGGGCCAGCCAGTCCACCAGGAAGGTGCCCGTCCGCAGGCTGGTCTCGTAGATGTAGCCTTCGCCGGAGCAGCTCCCCATCGTTCGCCACGCCGTGTCGGTGCGGTAGTCGGGGGAGTAGGTGCCCGAGACGACCGCGGTCCCCAGGTTCAGATACGCGCGCCAGGGAGTGAGGGCATTCACGCCGAGGCCCGCCGCCTGCCCGTCACCGCCGCCGGCCACAATCAGGGTACCCGGCAGGAGTCCCGTGGCAGCGGCGGCGGCATCGCTCACCATGCCGATGACGCTGCCTGGAGACGCCGTCTGCGGCAGGCGGTCCGGGCTTAGGTCCAGCGCGCCCATGACTTCGCCGGACCAGACCTTGCGCTCCATGTCGAAGAGGCCCAGCGGGTCGGCGCTCGCCCAGCTCGTGCGGAACTCGCCGGTGAACCGCCACGCCAGGTAGGCATGGACATCCGCGAACATTCTGGTGGCACGGAACAGTTCCGGCTCCCAGCGCAGCATCCACGCAATGCGGTACGCCACCGGCGCCATGTCGGGCGGCTTTCCGGAGATGCGGTGAATCCTCTCCGCGCCGACCTTGCCGGTGAGCCACGCCACTTCCTTGTCACAGCGCTGGTCCAGCCACACGATGGCCGGCCGAACTGCGGCGCCCTTGCCGTCCAGCGGCACGAAGGTCTCCCGCTGGTTGGAGATCGCCACGGCTGCGACACGGCCGGGCTCGACCTGCTGGAACAGGCCTCGCAGCGCCTCGCAGGTGGACCTCCACCAGTCTTCCGGGTCCTGCTCGTAGCGGTCGCTGGCGGGGCTGGAAAGCGGAGTCGGGCCGCGCCCGATTCCGGCGAGCCCGCCGTCGCGTCTCCATGCCACCGCCTTAGTGGCGGTGGTGCTGCTGTCTATGCCGATGACAACGTCTTTATCGATTCCCATATAAGCTCCTGAAATCTACCTTCGAATTCCGGTGATCCGGGTCCGCACGCGAAAGAGCGTCTTGCCGGCGGTCACAACCAGCGTCTTCATGCCGGAGCCGCCGAAAGCACAGTTCGTAACTGTATCTTCCGGGATGGGGATGTACTCCTGCAACTGGCCGTGTGGCGAGATCACGTGGATGCCGGGCCTGGTGCCCAGCGTCGCGCTGGTGTCGCGCCTGCCCTGGTCGCGGAAAGCGCGCCGCCTGGGGCGAGCTTGTAGATGCGCTGGCCGCGTGCCTCACTGAAATAGACGTTTCCGCCGGCATCCATGGTCGGACCCTCCGTGAAGACCATGGTGGCGGCGATCTCAACCTGGGCGCTGCAGGCGGGAATCATCAGAACCAGCGCTGCCAGCATTCTCTGAATCACGTTTGACAATATACACCGGCACTTGACCCGGCCACAGCTTTGTTGGGAAAACCAACATATGTCCGAACCCAACATCCCGGCCTTCAGCGCACATACGGCGGATCTCTGTTCACGCAGCGGAGCGACGCTGGCACTCTATGCGAGGCGCGGCGCGTCGGCCCACGTGATTGACGTCACCTTCGGGGAGAGAGGTGAGTCTGAGGATTATTGGAGACGGCCCGGGCCGAAGTCGATCGAGGAGGCAAAGCGCGTTCGGGCCGCGGAGACCGAGGACGCCGCCAGGATTATCGGCGTACCCATCGAGTCTCTGGACTACGGCGACTATCCGCTGGTCCTTGGCAGAGAGCGGTTGGAGGCCATGGCGCGCCTGATCCCATCCAGGGAGCCCGATATCATCCTCACGCACTGGAAGTGCGATCCCTTCGACGTGGATCATCAGGTCACATCGGACGGGGTCCTGTCGGCAACCGACATGGCCGCCATCCCCGGTTTCGATCACGAGATCGGAAAAGGGGCCTACCTGTACAGCTACGTCTTCGAGCCGACGGTCCCGCGCAACGATGCGGCCGGCTTCTGCCCCGATCACTACGTTGAGATCGACGAGGTCTCCGACCTCAAGATGTCGGCCCTGGCGGTCTTTTGGAGCCAGTTCAAATTGGCGGGTTTTTGCACAAAGTGGACGCAATATCGGGGCTTCCAGGCGGCGCAGACCGCGGGGCGGCCAATCCGTCACGCGGGGGCCTGCCAGCGGTACACGGCGGCGGTGGACACCCGCTTGCCCAGTCCCGTGGCAATGGCTTGAGTTTGGGAGAAAGGGGGGAGTCTTCGATGTCTCGAAGGCAGGTTGTACTGATCGTCGCAATTACCGCGCCGCTTCTGGCGCAAGTATTCAATCCCGGCCCGACCTTCGTGCCGGAGTCGGCCTTCAAGGGATCAAGCCTCACCGGATGGCACGTGTTGGGGCAAGCTGCCTGGCGCGCAGAGAACGGTGAGATCATCGGTACCCCGAAGCAGGCCGGAGGCGGCTGGCTCGTGCTCGATCGTCCCTATCAGGATGTCGCACTGTATACATCATTTCGCTGCAGCGGGGGCTGCAAGACGGGCATACTGTTTCGCGCCGAGAAGACCCCGGAGGGGATGAAGGGGGTCTTCCTTTCGCTGGACGAAGACGACGTGGCGTCCTACCGCGTGGCCCTGGACTCCCAAGGACAGCAGCTCAAGCGGGAGCCCCTGCGGTATGCAGGGGGACAGGTGCGAATAGCGCCTCCGCCCAACCCGGCGGCCGGCGCCCAGGGCGGCCCGCGCGCCGGAGTTGTCGGGCCCCTACACCCCAGCATCCCCATCGCGCGGCCGGCGCCCGGCCTGCGCTCGAGGGACTGGAACCGGGTTGAAGTCTTCCTGGACGCGAACATCATCCGGTCGTTCCTCAACGACGCCGGCGAGGTGGCAGGCGGAGCGGCCGACGATGACGCCGGGCGCTACGGACCTTTCGCCCTCTACGTCGGAGGCTCGGGCGAAGTGCGGTTTCGCGACCTGGCCTACAAGGACGCCGGGATCAGGGTGACTCTTCCGGAGCAGGTTTCCAGCCGCTTCCGTATGCAGCGCGTTAACGATCTGTTCTACTCGTATTCGGCCGCCGCCGCCGATTTCAACCGGGACGGAGTGCTGGACCTGGTCGCCGGGCCGTACATCTACTATGGTCCCGAGTATACGAACCATCGGGAGATCTACCTGGCGCAGACGTACAACGCATCCACCCAATACGCGACCGATTGCTGGGTTCAACTGGCCGCCGACTTCACGGGCGATGGCTGGCCCGATGTGCTGACCACCAGCCACTCGGCGGGCGTCGGCGCATTTCTCTATGTGAACCCGAGAGGGGAACAGCGCCGGTGGGACCGGTACAACGTGGTGAATCCGATCCAGACCGAGATCACGGTCCTCAGTGATGTCGACGGGGATGGCAAGCCGGAGCTCGTCTACGAGGGTGACCAGTTCGTGCGCTACGCCAAGCCCGATCCCGCCGATCCCACCAAGCCGTGGATTGTCCGTTCGGTTTCCGAGAAGGGCCTTGCCACTGCCCACGGGGTCGGCGCCGGAGACATCAACGGCGACAAGCGCGTGGACATCGTCACCGCCTATGGGTGGTGGGAACAACCGCCCGCAGGTAGTCAGGCGGAGACGTGGCCATACCATCCAGTGGCGTTCGGCCGGTGGACCCGCTCCTCGCCTGGCGGCAGCGTGATCGCCGTCTATGACGTCAACGGCGACGGGCTGAACGACGTGGTGACCAGTTTGCAGGCCCACGGTTTCGGCTTCGCCTGGTTCGAGCAGAAGCGCGACCCGGCCGGCAAGATCTCCTTCGTCGAGCACCTCGTCATGGGCGATTTCACAACTAAGAACGCGGGTGGCGTGCTGTTCACCCAGCCGCACGGCTCCACCTTCGCGGACGTAGACGGCGATGGCATCGCGGATTTCGTCCTCGGCAAGCGGGTCTGGTCACACCTGGACGATTACTACGATCCGGACCCTTACGGGCCGGCCGTCCTCTATTGGTACAGGACAGTCCGCAATCCGAAGGCGCCGGGAGGAGCCGAATTCTTACCCGAACTGATCCACAACCACTCGGGCGCGGGGTCCGATGTGCTCGCTGTCGATCTCAATAAGGACGGCGCCGTGGACGTCGTCTCCTCGACCAGCAGAGGCACGATCATCTTCTGGGGCAGGCCGCGCGCCGCGGCCTTTTCGGCTGACGAGAAGAGGCCGCCCGGGAGGCTTGCTTTTCCCTCCAAGGCCGGAGATGTGATCTTCCTCCACTCCGCCCACGTGAAGCGTGAGAGTGGCGACTGCACGGCTTGTCACGACAAGCTATGGCCTCAATCGTCGAGGAGTCCTCTCAAGGGAAGCACCGGTTGCCGGACCTGCCACCACGCCGGCGGCAGATCGTTCGAGGCCAAAACCAATTGCGTCCGGTGCCATCCCGAGGCGGCCAGGGAGGTAGGGAAGTAGCAAACGGATTAACAAGAGACGCCTGCCTGTTCAGCCGCGTTGTGTTATATACTCCACTCCAGGCCGGTCCCGGAAGCAGGGGTCAATGGCCATGTCGAAAGAGGAGAGCACTCGCGCAGTTCGAGGCGAATAAATAGTTTGGTTCCGCAACTTTTCGACTTTAGGAGAAGAGAGGAGATCTGATGCCAAGGGGCAAATCACTTGCGCAGGTAGTATACGGACTCGTCATCGGGCTGGCGTTTCTGGCCGCGCCCCTGAGGAGTCAAACGTTCTACGGTTCGATCGTGGGCAATGTGAACGACGCGTCCGGCGCCACGATGGCAGGTGTAACCGTCACACTGACGAACAACGGAACCGGCGATCGCCGCACGGTCACCACCGGATCCGACGGCAGCTACCGCCTGGTGAATCTTGTGCCAGGCAACTACAAGGTAGATATCGAGCAGGCCGGTTTCAAACGCTATACTCGCGACAAGATCGAGGTCAATGTTGACGCCGCCGTTCGTGTGGACGTCCGCATGGAGTTGGGCGAGGTCACGCAGTCAGTCGAAGTGCTCGGGACTGCGCCGCTGCTGCAGACCGAGAGCGGCTCGCTGAGTCAGATCGTCGCGGCCCGCTCCGTGGAGGAGTTGCCCCTGAACGGGCGTAACGTCCTGAACCTGGTGCAACTTGTGCCCGGAGTAGTACCGCAGGGCAGCAGCGAGGGGAGCCTGACCGGCAAGAACGTCTTCGCTGGTGGCAACTACCAGATCGGGGGTGGGACGGCGAACCAGAGCGCGTCCTATTATGACGGCGTCCCCGTGAACGACCCCTACGGGAACATCGTGGCCCTGATCCCGAGCCAGGACGCGGTGTCCGAATTCCGCGTGCAGACTAATGCCAACAGCGCCGAGTACGGCCGCTATACGGGTGGCGTGGTCAACCTGGCGTCCAAGTCCGGCACCAACGAATTCCACGGCAGCGCTTACGAGTTCTTGCGCAACCGGGCGTTGAACGCGGGGACGTTCTTTGCCAACAAGACGGGAGCCGGCAAGCCCGGATTCACCCAGAACCAGTTCGGCGTCAGCATTGGGGGTCCCGTCATCAAGGACAAGATCTTCTTCTTCGGGGGCTACGAGGGGTACCGGCAGCGGCAGGCCGTGTTGTTCCTGAACACGGTGCCCACAGAGCTGATGACGGCGGGTGACTTCTCCGACTATCGGAACGCTTCCGGCGCCCTGATTCCGATCTATGACCCGTTGACCCAGTGCGGGGCGTACGGCAATCCGGCTTGTGGGACAGCTACGGATCAGCGGTCGGTGTTCCCGGGCAACAAGATTCCAGTCAACCGGTTCAACCCGGTGATGAAGAAGTTCGTAGATTTCCCAATTTACGCAAAGCCCACCTTCGGCGGCGACGCCTACACACACAACTTCAATTTCTCGAAGAACGCCACGGTCGGCGGCGACAACGACCAGGGCAACTTCCGCGGTGACTTCAATATCAGCGACAAGCAGCGTCTGCTGATGCGCTACACCCGCTGGAAGTCGGTCAATCTGCCGGTGGACGTCTACGGCAACGGGCAGCGCGCGGGCGACCCGTACTCCCCGGAAGCCTTCATCACGGACCACGCGGTGGTGGCGGACACATACTCGTTGAGTCCCACCAGCATCCTGGACGTCCGGCTGGGCTTCATGCGGTGGTTCTACTCCCGCATCCCCGGGAACCTGGGCATCAGCGCGTCGAAGACGTTCGGCCTGCCCACGTACTTCGACAATATCCCCACCCTCAACGGCGTCACCCCGGGGACCACGATCCCCGGCATTGGTGCTTCAGGCTACAACACCATCGCCACGGGGCTGCTGTTCGCAGCCGATAACACTTATGTGATCACGCCCAGCCTGATCAAGATCATGGGGCGCCACACCTGGAAGTTCGGCGCCGAATTGCGCAGGGCGGATGTCAACTACTACCAAAACAACAGCCCTTCTGGTTCATTCTCCTTCAGCAACATCTTCACTTCGCGCAACGCGTTGAACTCGGGCGCAACGGGCAACAGCTTCGCCTCACTGCTGCTCGGGTACGCCTCGGCCGGGAGCGTGCAGACCTCGCCGTTCACGGCCGGAAGCTCACGCTACCAGGCCTACTACGCCAACGACACCTGGAACGCGACCAGCAAGCTGACCCTGAACCTCGGTGTGCGATGGGATATTCCCGGAGTGTACACCGAGCGGTTTGACCGGCTGGCCACTTGGAACGGCTCTCTACCGAACCCTCTGTTGTCGGGGATCACCATCGACGGCAAGCCCGTGCTCGGCAGGTTCGTGCTGGTCAACACTCCGGAGCAGCCGGAGCGAGGGCTGAGACCGGAGAAGTTCAACCTGTTTGCACCCCGGGTGGGCATCGCCTACCGGTTGTCCGGGAGCACGGTGGTCCGGGCCGGCGCCGGCCTCTACTACATTCCGTCGACTCTGAGCCATGCGGAATCGCCTTACGGAAACCCGGCCAACTACCTGCTGCACGAAATGGTCAACTCGATCGACAGCATGGTGACGCCAGCGGACACCATGTCCAATCCCATTCCGGCCGGCCTGTTCCCCGCGCCGGGGCGCGACCCAAGCTATCAAAGCGCGCTGCTCGGAGGCACGGGCCGGACGATCACGCGGGACATCGACTGGGGCTATTCCGAGCAATGGAATTTCACGTTGCAGCACCAGCTTCCCGGCAATATCGCCGTCGAGGCTGCCTACGCGGCTTTGCGGGGGATCCATCTTCCGTTCTACGATTACCAGCGGAATCAGCTCGACCCCAAGTATTTCTCGATGGGGGCAGCCTTGAAGACGCAAGTGCCGAATCCGTTCTATGGCTTGGTGAAGACTGGAACGCTCAAAGCGGCCACGGTTCAGCGCGGGCAACTGCTTCTGCCTTACCCGCAGCTTCAGACGGCTCGCGACATTACCTATATCGGCGTCAGCGACTATCACGCGTTGCAGGTGAAGGCGGAAAAGCGGTTCGAATCCGGCGGCACCTTGCTGGCGTCCTATACGTTCTCCAAGATGACCGGCAACGTGGAATCGATCACTACGTGGTTGGATAGCAGCCTTGGAGGAACTGCGGTCATCCAGGACGCCTACAACCTGGCGGCCGAAAGCGCTCTCTCCAGCTATGATTCGCGCCAGCGGCTGACAGTCAGCTACGTCGTGGACCTTCCCATCGGCCGAGGGAAGAGACTCCTGCCGGATGTCAAAGGCGTAGCCGGCAAACTGATCTCTGGCTGGGGCGTGAACGGCCTGAGCACCTTCCAGATGGGCTTTCCGCTGCTACTCACGGCCAGCCCCAACAATACCGGGTTCAACACGGGACTGCGGCCGAACGTCGTGCCCGGCTGCCAGAAATCGATCAGCGGCTCTGCGCAATCCCGGCTAATGAAGTGGTTCAACACGTCATGCTTCACAGTTCCGAGCATCTACACGATGGGCGATGAGAGCCGCACCGACCCCGAGTTGCGCGGGCACGGGATCAACAACTTCAACTTCGCTCTGTTCAAGCGCACGTCGATCACCGAGCGGTTCAACCTGGAATACCGGGCGGAGTTCTTCAATTTGTTCAATCGGGTGCAGTTCGGCAGGCCGAACCAGGTTGCCAGCACGGCGGCCAACAACACCTTCGGTCAAGTCACCACGCAGATCAACGATCCGCGTCTGATTCAGATGGCGCTGCGACTCAGATTCTGAGCCGCCTTTTCTCGTAGTTCCACTGGGGCGCCGCGCGCTGTCCAACGCGCGGCGCCCTTTTCACTCTGCTCGGGTGTTATTCGAGCCTGCCACGAATTAGGACATTGAAGCACGATACAGCCCCAGGAGGAACGATGCTGCGGATCTCATGCGCACTCATGTGCCGGCCTGCTGCCCGGAGCGTTGGACCGGCCCCGCCAAGTACAAGCGCGCGATCGCGGAGGCCGGAAACACCCTGGCTCGCGCGCTCAAGCCGCACGGCGGCCTGCTGCTCTATCGCGCCTTCGCCTAGGACAACTACCTGGACTGGAATGATCTGAAGGCCGACCGCGCCCGTGCTGCCTATGACGACTTTCATCCGCTCGACGGCAGGTTCGACGACAACGTGGTGATCCAGATCAAGAACGGGCTGATCGATTTCTGAGTGAGGGAGCCTGCCTCGCGCTGTTCAGCGGTCTGGAGAAGACCAATCAAGCCATCGAACTCCAGATTTTCCAGGAGTACAACGGCCAGGGCCGGCACCTGGTCAACGAGGTCCCCTGTTGGAAGGACAACCTGGATTTCGAAATGCGCGTCGATGGCCGGCGCAGCCTGGTCCGGGATATCGTCACCGGGAAGGTGTTCGACCGCCCGATCAGCAGCTTTGTCGGCGTGACGACGATGCCGATGACCAACGCTTGGGAGCGGAGCTTGTTCTCGCAAGCCAATCTCTACGGCGTCGGACGGCGGGCGTGGGAGCCTTGCCATGCGTCAAGGAGAATGGCCTTGCCGCCGCGCACGGCTCCACCTTTGCCGACATTGACGGCGAATGCATCGCGAGCTTCATCCTCGGCAAGCCGGTCTGGTCACACCTGGACGACTGTCCCGACCCCGGCCCCTGCGAGCCGGCCGTCTTCTACTGGTGCAGAGCCGTCCGTAGTCCGAAGGCGCCCGGCGGAGCGGAGTTCGTGCCGGAGTTGGTCCACAACCGTTCGGGCGCGGATCCCAATGTGCTTGCTATGGATCTCAACTTCGCTCTTGTTCGTGACGGCGCCGACTTCGGATATTGCCGTCCACGAGTGCGCCAGGGGCACGATGCCGTGGCATTCCCTTGCGCTTGTGTGCCTGCTTGCCGATGGAGACAGACACAGCCGGCCCCTTGCTTGTCGGGCCACAGAACGATGGCGCGCGGTCGAGGCAATCCGCTGGAGCGTTTATCGGAGGCGCGGCGGGAGGTCGCGGTACTTGGGTGGATGCCTTTTGCTAATTCGATCATTTGATCTAATGTCGCTCGGTGCGTCTGCTAGACTGGATAGACAAGTTCTACTCCAATCTCGCAGGCGGGCTTGCTTTCTTGACTGTCGAATCGGAGGCATCGTGAAGCGGCCGGGCGCTTGGTTGCTCGCTCTGGGCGCCGTTGTGCTGTTGGCGCTCTCAGCGGCACAACCGCCACAACCGATCGCCATCGACTACCCCGAAGATGGGTCGATCTTCCCGCCCGAGTTTCCTCCTCCCACATTTCAATGGCGCGACACCTCAGAGGGGGCGGATCGCTGGCGGATCGAAGTCCGTTTCGGTGACAATTCCGCCGCGATTCTCGCGGAATCGCAGGGGGAGCGACTCCGCATCGGGGAGATCGATCCGCGCGCTGTCGCCGACACCAATGAGCTGCCAAAGCTCTCCCCGGAGCAGGCGGCAGCCCGGACCTGGACACCCGGCGAGGGGACCTGGGCCGAGATCAAGCGCCACTCGGTGACTAGTCCGGCGACCGTGACCGTTTCCGGCTTTCGCAGCGGAGATCCGAATCAGGTCATCTCACGAGGTTCGGTTCGGATTCAGACCTCGACGGATCCGGTCGGCGCCCCGATCTTCTACCGCGACGTTCCGTTGATGCCCTCCGAACTGGAGAAGGGCGTCATCAAGCCGCTGGCCGCCGCCGCCGTCCCTCTGATCGCATGGCGCTTGCGCAATGTCGGCCAGACACAGAGTCGGCTCCTGATGACCGGGCTGCACACCTGCGCCAACTGCCACTCCTTCTCCAGGGACGGCAAGACCCTGGGTATGGACATGGACGGCCCGCAGAACGACAAGGGGCTGTATGCTCTGGCCTCCATTCGCCCGCAGATGTCCATCGGCAACCAGGACATGATCGCCTGGAGTTCGTTCCGGGGCAAGCTGACCGGCGACCTGAGAATCGGGTTCATGTCCCAGGTGTCGCCCGATGGGGCGTATGTGGTCACCACCATCAAGGGGCCGCAGCCGGAGCAGAGTCCGCGCACCGCCGCCGCCAGCAACTACTACGTCGCCAACTTCAAGGACTACCGTTTCCTTCAGGTCTTCTATCCGACATACGGAATCCTGGCCTGGTACAGCCGTGAGACGGGCGTGCTGCAGCCGCTCCCGGGCGCCGACGACCCCCGCTACGTGCACACCAACGCCGTCTGGAGCCCGGACGGAAAGTACCTGGTCTTCGCCCGGGCCGAAGCCAAGGCACCCTACCCGGCGGGCGTGAAGATGGCCGAGTACGCCAACGATCCCAATGAGACCCAGATTCGCTACGACCTTTACCGCATCCCCTTCAATGGAGGGAAAGGGGGGAAGGCCGAGCCGATCCAGGGCGCTTCCGCCAATGGCAGAAGCAACTCCTTCCCGAAAGTCTCTCCCGACGGCCGATGGATCGTATTTGTCCAGGCCCGCAACGGGTTGTTGATGCGACCGGACGGCCAACTCTACATCATTCCTTCGGGCGGCGGCGAAGCGCGCCGCATGCGCGCCAACACGCCGCTGATGAACTCCTGGCACAGCTTCTCGCCCAACGGGCGCTGGATGGTGTTCTCCTCCAAGAGCCGGTCGCCCTATACGCAGATGTTTCTGACGCACCTGGACGAGCAGGGCAATTCCAGTCCGGCGGTCCTCATCGAGAACTCCACGGCGTCGAACCGGGCCGTCAACATCCCCGAGTTTGTGAACATCCCCCCGGACGGCCTGATGAAGATCGATACGCCGGCGGTCGAGTACTACACCATATTCGATTCGGCGATTGAACTGGCCAGGAAGGGCCAGTATGAGGCCGCTGTCGCCGAATGGAAACGGGCCCTTGCTCTCACCTCCGACGATGCCCGGGCATACATGAACCTCGGCTTTGCGCTCAGCCGCACGGGAAGAAATCCGGAGGCGATCGCCGAATACCAGAAGGCTCTCAAGCTGAACCCGGACTACGCGGAGGCCCACAACAATTACGGGATTGCCTTGGCCGATGCGGGCAGGTTGAACGAGGCCATCGCTCAGTACCGGGAGGCCCTTAGGATCAATCCCGGTTTTGCCGAGGCCCGCAACGGCCTTGGACTCGCGCTGCTCGCGGCGGGAAAGGCGACCGAGGCGGTCGCCGAGTACCGGAAGGCCTTGGAAATCAGGCCGGATTACCCCGAAGTGCACAACAACCTGGGCATTGCACTGGCCGGGTCCGGGAACCTGGACGAGGCCATCACACACTACCGTAAGGCCCTCGAACGAAATCCGGACTACCCCGAGGCCCACAACAACCTGGGGCTCGCGCTGGCGCGTTCGGGCAAGCTCAGCGAGGCAATCCCTCACTTCGAGAAGTTCGCGGCCGCCCATCCCGACTCCGCCGATGTGCAGGAAAACCTGGCGCTCGCGCTGGCGGGAACCGGTAACCTGCCGGGTGCGATCTCGCATTTCCAGAAAGTCGTGGAACTCAGGCCCGGCTCGGCCGAAGCTCGCAGCAACCTCGGCCTCGCGCTGGCTGAGGCGGGAAAGCCTGCCGAGGCCATCGTGAACTTCCAGAAGGCTGTGGCGCTTGATCCCAAGTTCGCCGAGGCCCGCTACCATCTTGGAAACACGCTCTACTTCTCCCAGGGCAGAGTTCGGGAGGCTCTGGCCGAATGGCGCGAAGTGTTGCGCCTGGAGCCGAACCAGGTGCAGGTGCTGGATCTCGTGGCGCGCGTGCTGGCCGCCGACCCCGGCGTCGGAGTCAGAAACGGCGCCGAGGCCGTCGCACTCGCCGAGCGGGCTGTCAAGCTGACCGGCGGGAAAGAGCCGGCCGTTCTGGATACCCTGGGCGCCGCCTACGCTGAAGCGGGCCGCTTCCCCGAGGCGGTCAGAGCGGTGCGCGCGGCGATGGCCATTGCCGTCCAGTTGAAGCAGCAGCCGCTGGCGGAAGCCCTGAAGAGCCGCATCGCGCTCTACGAGGCCCGGACACCCCTGCGCGGGCGTCTCTCGCCCCCGGCGCACTAGGCTATTCATGAGGGCCGTGACCAAGACCGCCGTGCCAGCCCTCCTCGGGGCCGCCCTGTTGGCCGCTGTCGGCCAGAGCGTGACAGCCCCGATTCACTTCGCTCACCGGCCCATCGACTTCCGGCTCGATAGCTGCGAGACGGACCGTCGCTACGCTCCGGAGACGATGGCCGGCGGTGTGGCCGTCTTCGACTTCAACAATGATGGCCACCTGGACATCTTCTTCGCCAACGGGGCCGACATCCGGACCCTGAAGAAGACTTCGCCGAAGTACCACAACCGGCTGTTTCAGAACGACGGCAAAGGCAGTTTCAAAGACGTTACCGAGCGGGCAGGCATGGCCGGCGATGGCTACGACGTGGGTGTGGCCGTGGGCGACTACGATAACGACGGCTTCGCGGACGTTTTCGTCGGCGGGGTGCACGCCAATCGCCTGTACCACAACAACGGGGACGGCACCTTCACCGATGTCACTGCGAAAGCGGGACTCGCCCAGCCGGACCCCCAGTACGGACCCCTGTGGTCGGTTGGAGGCGCGTGGCTGGATGTGAATGGGGACGGGCGTCTGGATCTGTTCGTGGTGAACTATCTGGCCTGGGACCCTAAGACCGAACCGGCCTGCGAGGCAGGACCGGGGCGGCTGGACTACTGCCATCCCAAGTTCTACAAGCCCACTCCCAACCAACTGTTCCTGAACAACGGCGACGGCACCTTCAGAGACATTTCGGCCGATTCCGGCGTCCGGGCCCACCCCGGAAAAGGAATGGGCCTGGGAGTCGCGGACTTCGACCTGGACGGCCGGATGGACGTTTTCGTGTCCAACGACAAGGTCGTTAACTTCCTGTTTCGCGCTACGGGCCCTGGCAGGTTTGAAGAGATCGCCTTCCGCGCCGGGGTGGCGCTCGCCGAGGACGGCAATTTCATCTCGGGGATGGGAGTGGACGCCCGCGACTTGGACAACGATGGCTATCCGGACATCGCTTTTGTCGCCCTCGATCACGAGACCTTTCCGATGTTCCGCAACCTGGGAAAAGGCTTGTTCGCCGACATCACGGGCGCCAGCGGCATGACCGCGCTGAGCATGCCCATGGCGGGCTACTCCCCGAATCTGGCCGATTTCGACAACGATGGCTGGAAGGACTTGTTTGTGTCGAGGGGGCATGTCCAGTCGCTCGGCTACGCCACGCAGATCAATGTCGAGCAGCCAAACACCGTATTCCGCAATCGGGGGAACGCAAGATTCGAAGCGCTCACCGAGCAGGCCGGCTTCACCGCTGCGCGTCCTTCCCGCCATCGCGGCGCGGCTGTCGGAGACTTCAACGGTGACGGCCGGCTGGACATCGTGGTGAGCGCCCTCAGCGCCCCAGCCGAGATCTGGATGAATGACAGCCCCGGCGCGAATCACTGGCTTGAGTTCCGGCTGGAGGGCACGATCAGCAACCGGGACGCGATCGGAGCGCGGATCAAGCTCGTGGCTGGGGGCAAGGCCCAGTATCACGAGGTGTCCTTCGCTTCAGGGTACGCCTCCAGCAGCGCCGGACCGGTTCACTTTGGTCTCGGTTCGGCGGATTCCGCCTCGCTGGTGGAGATCCGTTGGCCTTCCGGCATCGTGCAGGAATTGAGAGACGTAGTCGCGGACCGCGTGGTCAGAATCAAAGAACCGAACCGTTGACCTCTCCTCACCAGACGTGTGTTGCTATAATCCGGGGGCGGCCCGACGTGCGATTCACGACCGGAACCTTCAGCACGATCTGAAGGTTCTTCCGCTCCCAGTTCTTGGGCAACTTCCGTGCCGCCTCGGAGAAATACTCCGGGTTGGTGAGGAGTTCGCCCGCCCCCAGCGTGCCGTACTGCGTTAGGCCGGCTGCGATGATCACCGGGCGGTCGGTGGTAGTATCGACCACTCGGGTGACGATCGCGTAATCGACCGGGATGTCCCACAACGGCCAGTAGTTCGTAAGCCTCCATTCGGAGTTCTCGGGGTGCTGGCTGTCATGCACGAGCCCGACGTCATTCACGCTGTCCTTGCTGAAAGTGAAGCGCAGTTGGCCGGTGGTGCGGAGAGTCCAGGGGTTATCGAAGGCGCCAATCAGCACCGCCGGAGTGTCCCGCAAGTCCGCGAACGACGTAGATTTCTCGGCTCGTATGCGGTATGGCTTGCGATATCGCTCCAGTAACGCGGTCATACGGACCAGGCAGAGCGCGTCGTCCAGGGCAACGTACCGGTCACGGAGCAGCACCAGATCCTCGCCGCGGATGGGTCCGACGGTAGCCGGCTGTTGGACTACTCCCTGAACGACATCCTGGGCGTGGGCCGAGCGCAGGTTATAGGCAGCCTGCAACCCGACGCAAACCAGAACCATCCCCGGGGATCTCAACACTGGGCCCCATAGGTCGTCGAGCTCTGATGTCGGCTCCTTGAGCGTGGAGAAATACAGCACCGCTGCGGCCAGGACAACCACGGCGGCCCCGGCGACGACCAGCAACCCCCTCACGGGCCGGGCCTTCTTGGAGGTAGCGGCTTGTTCGGCGCTGTAGAAGTGGAACTCAACGTGATAGGCGCCCGAGGGCAGCTCGATGCGCGTGTCCGACTGGTTCCCCGTCTCCAAATAGTACTGTGCCAGCTTCTTCCGTATCTCGGCGGCGGTGGCTCGGACTACCGGATCCTGGCTGGTGTCGTAGTCGGCGGGACGGCCGAAGACCTCTATGCCGAGCGACCTCTCCTTCAGGGCCTCCATATCGCCAGCCAGACTCAGCTCGGTGATGCGCCGCAGCAAAGTCTGACAGCGGCGGCTGGTCCGGAAGTGGGGGCTCGCGAGCACCCGTTCCAGTTCTTCCAGGACCTTGGTGGACTTCTCGGGCAATAGACGGTCTGGCGGCACCCGAACGTCCGGCCTTCGAGACATGGCTTGTTAGCCCCAGTCCATACTATCACGGGCAATGTTATGTACTGTACATATTTTTCTGCCCCTCCGCCCAGGCCCGGTAGCCGTTTGATTCTAAAAGGTCAACGCCGTATTGCGCCGTATCATCCTTCACGCCGCAAGCGGAAGTGCGTAAACTCACCCCGATCAGCCCGCAGGTGGTCTGCCTACGTCGTCACGGAGGAGCCTCCGAATGGGTTGGTGAGGAGGAACATGCTGAAGGAATCGAGCAAGATAGCACTACAAGCTTTGTTTGCGCTGCTTCTCGGCATGGCGCTGCTAAGTGGCACGGTGTACGCGCAGGAGACTGCCAACATCGTGGGAACCGTGACGGACCCGACCGGCTCGGCCGTGCCCAACGCTAAGGTTACAGTCACGAACACGGAAACCGGCCTTGTCCGTTCCACCACAACCAACGTCACTGGCAACTTCGCCGCCCGTACCCTCGCCATCGGCCGCTACACCGTCCGGGTGGAGGCGCCGGGGTTCAAGGCTTACGAGCGGACCGGCATTACCCTCAACGTGAATGACACCGTCCGCGCCGACGCGGCGCTGCAAGTCGGCGAAGCCAGCCAGAGTATTACGGTCGAGGCCAACGCCATTCAGGTTCAGTCCGACTCAAGCGAAGTCAGTCAGACTGTCACCGGGGCCATGCTCACAAACCTGGCCACCAACGGCCGCAATGTCATACAGCTTGCGGCTTTGGTGCCCGGGGCGGCGGCGTCTATTCCGGATTTCGATACGCCAATGGCCCAGACCCAGAACCGGTCCATTTCGTTTAACGGCCAGCGTTCCGACCATAACAACTGGATGATCAATGGCGGAGAAGCCTATGACCGTGGCGGCGGTGGCATCCTCATTGTCTCTCCGTCTCAGGACGCGCTCGAAGAATTCAAGGTCATGACGAGTAACTACGGGGCCGACTTGGGTCAATCTTCGGGCGGCATGATCACCATGGCCACCAAGAGGGGCACGAAAGAGTACCACGGCGGTGCCTGGGAGTACCTTCGCAACGACAAGTTCGACGCGAACACGTTTTTCGCGAATTTCAACGGCAAGCCCAAACCGAAACTTCGCTACAACGCCTTCGGGTTCAACATCGGTGGTCCGATTCCCGTGGGTCGCGAGAAGAAGACCTTCTTCTTCTACAACATGGAGTGGCGCAGGCGGATCACCGGAGGCGAACTTAACCAGGTGGCCGTTCCCCGTGCCATGACCACCGGCGATTTCAGCTCCCTGTCGTCGGCAATCAAAGTGCCGGCTACCGGAGATCCGGCCTATGTCGCCAAGCTCTCCTCGAACGGGCTCACCCCCGGGCAGGTCTTTCCCGGCAACCAGATTCCGGCAAGTCTTCTCAGTCCCGCCGCCAAGGCGGTCCTCGCGGCCGGCCTGTTCCCGGGGCCAAACACCGCCACCGGCCGCTGGTACAAGGTAAACGACGCGCCGGTCAGATACCGCGAGGAAGCTGTCAGGGTCGATCACCAGATCGGCGAGAAACTGGCCCTTATGGGCTCGCTCATCTATGACAACGGCGTTCAGCACGACATTCCCCCTCTGTGGGCCGGCGGCACGTATGATACGGCCGGTTCGATCATGTCGGTCCCTTCGTGGGCCGGAGTCATACGCGCCACCCATACCATCAGCCCGACCCTGCTGAACGAGGCGTCGTTCAACTTCAACGGCAACGACATCAACATCACCGTCAAGGGCCTCTACCAGAAGCCGTCCGGATACAACGTGGCGAACTTCTTCAAGGCGAACAAAGACAACAAGCTGCCGGGGATCAGCATCCAGTCTCCTTACAACATCAGCTATACCCCGGGGTGGTGGCCCTGGTACAACACTTGGCGAAGTTGGCAGTGGAAGGATGACTTCTCCTGGGTGCGCGGCCGGCACAACATGAAGTTCGGCGGCAGCTACATGTACACCCATAAGTGGCAGCAGTTTCAGTTGAACGCGGGGGGGCAGTTCACGTTCAACTCGTCGGCCACCGGCAACGCCTTCGCGGATTTCATGCTGGGCTATGCCTCCCAGTACAGCGAGCCGGCAGCCGTAGATTTTGTGAACATCTCCAACAAGACCTACATCCTGTACGCTTTGGATGACTGGCGGGTTAACAACCGGCTGACGCTGAACCTCGGTCTGCGCTGGGAAGGCTTGCCTCATGCCTACGACTCGAAAGATATGGCGTCGAACTTCTACCCGCGCCTCTACGATCCCAAGCAGGCCGCGACGTTCCTGGCAAACAACGCCCTGGACACCAACGGCCCCGGATTTACAACGGTTTCCGGCATTACCCTCTCGGACCAGAAGTTCTACCTGAACGGAGTGGGCTTGGCCGGCCGGAACGGAATTCCGAGGGGCTTGGTGGACAACCACTGGAACACGTTCGCCCCCCGCGTGGGCTTTGCGTTCGACTTGTTTGGAAACCAGAAGACTGTTCTGCGCTCCGGGGCGGGGATCTTCTATGAACGCCTCGCGGGCAACGAAATGTACAACATAGGCCAGAACAATGTTCCGTTCTCCTATCAGTCCGCTCCGACCAACGTCTACTTTGACAATCCTGCGACGAGCTGGACCAACGGACTGACCGCTTCGTCGCCGTACTTCCCTGCCACCATATATACGGTGGATAGTGTCTACAAGATACCCACCGCGCTTCAGTGGAGCTTCGGAATCCAGCAGCAATTGCGGGAGAACGCGGTGATGTCCGTTACCTACGTGGGTAACTCCAACTATCACCAGTCGAGAGGCCGCAACATCAACAGCCTGGCGGAGAATGATCCAAACCGGCTGGGCGTTTGCGGCGGCACTTGCGGCTACACCGGGACCGCGTTGACTGCCAACCTCTACCGGCCCTATCGAGGCTGGGCAGCCATCGCCCCCATGGAGATGGCCGCGAACTCCAACTACAACTCGTTGCAGGTGACCTTGCGCGCCACGGCATGGAAGAACCTGACGGTCAACAGCAGCTACACCTGGTCCCACGCCTTCGACACTATCTCCGGCGAGATCTTCTCCAACATCAACAATCCGTTCAATGCCCGTTGGGACTACGGTCCGGCCAATTTCGACAGGAGACAGATCTTCGTCACGAGCTTCATCTATGACATCCCGCTCTTCCGGGACTCGGGTAGCCGGGCCGCCAAGACGCTGCTCGGAGGATGGCAGCTCTCCGGCATCGCGAGCTTCCAGTCCGGAAACCCGGCTTCCGTCGGCCCCGGTCCCGACAACCTCGGGTTGGGCGGCACTACCGGCAACCGGGCGAACATCGTCGCGCCGGTCACCTATCCGAAGACCCGGACCGAGTGGTTCAGCAAGGCGTCGTTCCAGAAACCGGGCCCGCTCCAGTGGGGCACCTCGGCAAGGGGCGCTCTTGTCACCCCGGGACGCAACAACTGGAATATGTCGATGTTCAAGGCGTTCCGGATCACGGAAGCTGTCCGCTTCGAGTTCCGGGCGGAAAGCTTCAACACGTTCAACCACACGCAGCTCACCAGTCTCAGCACGACCGTAACTAGCACCGACTTTGGGCAACTGAACGGTGCTTATAGCCCGCGCATCTTCCAGTTCGGCGCGAAGCTCATGTTCTAACTGACTCCTCTCTGCTCGGATCCGCTCGCCTGCCTTTCGCGCCAGGCAGGCGAGCGGCCGCAACTTTGACATAGTCCTTGATGCTCTGCTACAAACGGCAAAGGCATGAGTGCGGGGTGCGTTGGCGTTCTCCTTTTTTTCGCGATGCCGTGCTTCGTGTGGGCTCAGTCCGGCGCGGCCGCGGAGGCGGCGCGGGGCCGGGCGCTCGCTCAGGAGGGCAAGTACGACCTTGCGATCGAGCACTACCGGGCGGCCATCAAGCTGGATCCCCGCTTGCCAGGAGTCCATCTGAACCTCGGGCTCGCCTATTTCAAGTCCAAGCGTTTCCCCGAGGCGGCCGCGGCGTTCGAAGTCGCAGTGAAGGAGGATAGCGCCAGTTTTCAGGCCCGGACGCTGCTCGGCATGAGCTACTATGGATCGGCCAAGTACGCACTCGCGGCCAGGCACTTGAAAGTCGCCGCCGGGCTCGACCCCGGCAACGTGGAGCTCCGTTACACCCTCGCGCAAAGCTACATGTGGTCGGAGCAGTATCCTGAGGCCCTGGAAGAATTCCGGTTCCTGCTCACCAAGAATCCCAACTCGGCGCCCGTTCACATACTCCTCGGACAGGCTCTGGATGCGGCGAATCAAGTTGCGGCTGCGACCGCCGAGTTCGAGGCGGCGGTGAAAGCATCGCCCCGGCACCCGGACGTGCATTTCGGATTGGGATACCTGTATTGGAAGCAGCAGCGTTACGAGGAAGCGAGCCGCGAATTCGAGGCCGAGTTGGCCGGCCAACCGCAGCATGCGCAGGCCTTGACCTACCTGGGTGACTCCGAAATGCGACTGGGAAAAGAAGAGTCGGCCGAAGGCCGCTTGCGGCAGGCGTTGAAGCTGGCTCCTGAGAGCCGGCTGGCGCACCTCGATCTCGGTATTCTCCTTGCGCGCAAGAACGAGTCTGCCGAGGCAGTCCGTCATTTCCGGGAGGCGATTCGGCTCGACCCGTCGAAGCCCGATGCTCGCTACCGTCTTGGCAGACTGCTGAGCTCTATGGGACGCGAGGACGAGGCCCGGGCCGAATTCGACCGGGTGAAGAAGCTCGCAGCCGAGGAGCCGCCGCCGCCCCTGATCCGCCTCCCCGGCCGGTCATCCTCCGCTCCGGCGCCTTAGGCCGTCGGGCCTCCGGACGCGGGCTCAATTACAGCCGACATGGAACCCTTGCAGTTCGGCATGCGCCAGTCCGGTCCGTAAGCTTGGATCTGGTCGCGCGCGAACTCGGCCTGGGGCAGCTCGCAGGTGATGACAACGGTCCGTCCGGAGGTGTCGACCTCCACCGCGTGCTGGAAAGCTTCCGCCCGCGACATCATCAGGAGGCGCTGGAGCATCTCGATCACGTAATCGTAGGTGTGCTCGTCGTCGTCGAGCAGCACGACATGGTAGAGGGGTACGAGTTGCTCCTGTTCTCGTACTTCACTATCCGGGCTGGCAACGGGCTTGGCCATCAATCCATCAAGCGTACCGGAATTCGAACCGGTTGGGTAGAGCCCGCGCGTGGTCTAGAATGGAAGAGGAAGGGGGCGTAACGGATTCGACGGGATTGAATTGCGGTGAAGAGGCGTGCCGGGTTCCGAGCTCCCGTAAAACGATCGGAAACCTAAAACTGCCA